>JBOFUV010000132.1:0-5818 GCA_051652765.1 Microcoleaceae cyanobacterium
CATACTGCAATGTCCAACCATTATCTCTCGCCAGTCGTTTGCTAAAGGATAGCTGAGCACTTGACTCGTCTAGCGAAAATACTTGAATTCGCTCATACAACTCTGTTTGCTCAGTACTCAGTGATTGAACACTCTTGCTAGCCAGCCCTTCAGAGTTCGCCATCTTTTTTACCTAGTGTGGAGAAACTTTACTCCGAATCTAACACTGCCTTCAACGCTCGTCGAACGCCAACATGATTCTGAAGTCCAACAGATAGCCTTGCAACTGTGTCCCCACCAAGGAATCAAGCCGTATAACGACCAAGTTGAGCGGCGACAAGAAAACTGGAATGAAGCAGAAAACCTTCAAATCGCCGCTCCAACGACTTGTTAGCTGGCTTTCTTCACCGATCACCACCAAATTCCTCCTGATAAATTGCCTCTTGGCACTCTTTGATCAGTACCTATCCTTCAGTTCAAGGTTGAAAGCGAAGATGTTGCAGCGATCGCACTTGGGCAATGGTTTCAAAGTCACGATCGTTATGAACCAAAAGCAAATCGTTTTCCAGTGCGGCTTGAGCAATACAGCAATCGATTGGGCTACGAACAGTAAGCCCTTGACGGCGCAGGTCATAGTAAATGCGGGCTGCTGCTTGCCAAGACTGATCTGTAAGTTCAACGTAATTTTGTGTTTCAAGGTAAGTGGAGAGAAGATCCCACTCCTGCTCGTTGAGACTACCTTGAAGCAGTTCAAGCTGAGTGAATCGGGTGAGTAAAACTTCACGATCAGCGATCAGAGTTTCAAGCTGTTGGCGAACTTGACCGCCGCGATCGCGGAAAACGCTGATCCAAACAGATGTATCAATCAGCAACATGACGAGTTTCGCGCAGGGCTTTGTAGTCGAAACCTGGGGCAAACTGAATTTGTCCCGCGAGGTCGAGAAGGTTTTTCTTGCGGCGCGATCGCACGAATTCTTGCAGAGCAAGATTCATTAGTTCTTCTTGGGTTGTGAGGTCGGTGAGTTGGAAAGCTTCGTTGAGAAGAGCTTCATCAAGGTTAAGGGTAATTTGCATAGAATTGAGTATGGGTTGAAGCAGGCACAATTATTCTCTTTACATTTTAGCCCGATAGACGACCGAACTACCTCATAGTGTACGTTAGGTGGCGAATAACCTAATAATCTGAAAAGGTGTTATTCGTAATGTAGCAACGCTAGTCCAGCAAAAAACTTAGCCATGATCAATCCCATCGAAACAGTATATAAAGGCATTCGATTTCGTTCTCGTCTAGAGGCAAGATGGGCAGTATTTCTTGACGCACTGAATTTCAAATTTGTCTATGAGCCAGATGGGTATGATCTTGATGGGGTTTGGTATCTACCAGATTTCTGAGTGCCTGACTGGAAAACATTTTTGGAGATCAAACCGCAATGGCCAACTCAAGAACAGATGGACAAATGCCAAAGTCTAAGCACTTTGACAGGTTATAAAGTCTTATTGATCGCGGGACAATCGTGGATCGATGAATACACAGTTTTCCTATTTGAACCAGAGATCTCAAGTCAACTAGAAGATAAGAACAACGAAGAGAATAACGAAGATGATTCTCCTGGATTCACTTGGACTCCATTAGAATTTGCTCAAGATCGTAAAGATGAAAGAGTGATTTGGCTTTGTTGGAAAGACGAATATGGAGGGACTAGCTTTTATGTTCCACCCGATCCTCACCCAAGATGGGGTGATAAAGATCCACTTACTGGGGAATGGGCAAGCAGTATAGTTAAGGCATTTGAAGCAGCACAACAGGAAAGATTCAGTACATAAAGCTTTCCTTGGTTACCCAAGAATTTCAAACAGCACCGCCTCCACCGAAAAATCCAAGCTAGCTAACGTTCCCGTTCAGCGGACGCAGAAAATCTTTGCGACTCAACATTACTTATATTCGTTCCGCTGCAACGGGCTTGTTAGGCGTTATTGACTGTTGCTGAAGTAGATAATTCATGCTTTTAAAAGACATGGACTTTTTAGACATTTCCACTAGCAACTGGGATGCTAAGATAACAAATCTATCAGCCTCAGATAGGCTAATTCCACCAGACTCCAACACTTTTTCCAGTCTATCTGCTTTTATTCTTGACGAAATGATGTCTACATAAGAGTTTAAATCTTCTTCACTTTTACAACAGACCAGAATCGCATCAAGGCTAATAGGTTCTGTTACAGAGGTCTTTGGACTCGCTACTTTTAGCTCCGCATAAACTGGATGTGCAGCTACCACTTTAAACCCGGAACTCCGAACAGCCTCGCAAATTGCAGCCCATCCCTCAGAGCGTGAGTGGTGAAAACTAAAGATCAGTAATCCATCATATTTTAAAGTCCTATGGCACTCGGTAAACACTCGACTGAGTTGCTGTGTAAAGAGGCGTGGATCGTTGTGTTGAACCTCACCAAAATGTGAGGAATTATCGCGTCGAAAAAATGAGTATCGCTCCTTCAAAACTGGTGAGATCCAAGCAAAGAAGAAGTCACTCAACTCACTGTAATGAACAAAATCAAAGTAGGGTGGATCAGTGATAACAACATCAATTACTTCGCTGGGGATTGGAAGATTATCGCTGCTTCCGTTAAGAACAAGTGCTGCCTGCTCCTGTTCAGAAAAGGCTTCCCATGATTCGACTAAAGAGGCGTTGATTGCTTGGCTAGCTGTAATCTTATTACTACCGATGCTGTTCCCAAATAGATCAACATCTATAGAGATTTCAAAAGGATCATCGAGATAGCGTTTTGCCGGAATCAATCGAGATTTAAAAAGTGTTGCAAAGGTTCCGCTGCTTTTATCGGTTCCCCAGACAGAGTTTTCAAGGGGTGCGCGTTCTGGTTTCAAAATGTGGTGCGAAAACATATGTCTTACAGCTCCTGTCCCTTCGCCCTTGAAACTGCAAAATAGGTTGTTGAATTCTAAAGTGCTCGAAAACAAACAGATAAACTGTTCCTGGATTGTTTTGTTCTCGATATTGAGAATCGCACGCAGAAGCAACCCAAGACACAAAAGCTGCCGAGCATTGAAGAAGTCTCGCCACTGAAGATAATTGTATCCTCTTGCTTGATCGGTATTATGACCGGGACGGACAGGCATGGTTGGAATTGGTAGATCTTCTACTGCTAATCGTTTAATTGCATCGCGAAAAAGCGCTAAATCTTCATCCTTTGCTGGCAGGTAGATCTTCTCACCATTGGCACGTAAGGCTAACATTGCATACATACGATGTTCTGGTGGATTCTTCTGCGCTTGAATCAGGTCTTTGATCTTGTAGCGTTTGCCCGATCTAGAGTTCACATACTGACCTTTGGTAGATCCCTGTTGAGGATTGAACTCAGCTTGGCAATGAGGGCATGGGAGATGAGTTGCATCAAAACGATCTTCAATGATGTTCCAACAGTTAGGGCAGATGATTTGAGACTTTGGTTTCTTTTTCGGATAGGCATTCTTAGCAAACACATAATTTGAAAACAAAGGAATAGATTCACCGTCTGGCGTAGTAATAGTCTTCACCCAAAAATAATACAAAACAGGAATCCATTCACCTGTTTCTGGATCACGGGTCTGGTAATATTGCCGGATTTCCGTTGCGACTTCTTGTTCCAATTGAGCAAAAGTTAACCTTAGCTCACACTCATTGACTCTTGTCAAAGCTTGTCGAACCAGAAAAGTGCTGATTGGGTTAATATCGCAACCCACTACTTTACAACCCAATTTCAGCGATTCTCCAAGTGTAGTACCACTACCCATAAATGGATCGAGAACGACTTTTCCTCGAAAATCTTGTCGTATATAGAAGTTTTTCCATGTATGAAATTTTTCTGGAGAAAGTGCAGCGAGTGAAATTGCCCGAAAAACCGACCCCAGCCGCTTTGCCCACCATTTATGAATGTGGTAGATAGGACGATTAATCTCCTTTCGCCAGCTTTCTTTTTCTGCAAGTTGACTGACTTCGAGAATTGGAAAGTCAGATTCAATTGCCTTCTTATCAAGAGCATTATTAGTCAATTCTTGGCGTTTAATAGCTTTCATTCTTCATCCTCCCCCTGATCTATTAATCCGACAGGGGTGATCGTCATTGATACAGCCTTGCTTGTCTGACCTGTCAAACGATAGGCTTTAAATCGATGAGGATTCCCAACCGTTGGGTTAGGCACTTTCTCGGCACTAAGCTCATTAGTACATAAGTCGAACTTGTAGCCAACAACAAGTTCACCTGTTTCAACTCGAACCAATTGACCGACTTCCTGAAAACGTCCATCGATTTCAATGCTTTCAGGCAGAATTAGGGTCATCAGCCCCGTTGTCCCTTCTGTTAGCGCAAATGGAGTCGGAGCAACATACATTTTTCGATCTCGAATCATGATGTCGCCGTAGCTTCCGAATCCCTTAATGCTCTTGTTTTTGTGAACGTACTCGCGATCTGCATTGAGAAAGTCACCATGACAGATCATTAAATCGATTACTGGGTAACAACGACGGCCTCCAACTTGAGTAGAATATTGCGAGAGATCGGCAGGGTAACGACCAAACACATAAAAAACTTGTCTTCCATTATGGAAACCAGAGGGAACTTGGCTGTTACAGTCATAATCTCGTTCGCGTCCTGGCCACACTAAGCCCTTGACTTCAAAACCATCGGCAGAATTTACCATCCGAAAATCAGGGTAAGTATTTCGGCCTGGGGCTTCAAAAAATAAACTTAGTGACTCCAATCGTTTCTGAAACCAGTTTTGGAAATGAAACTCTTTATCCTTTGCACTGACTGACTCAATTAGTTCTCCCTGCTGGACGGCTTCAACGCATTTTTGAAAAACATCAAGTGCTACGGACATACTCACCATCCACACTAGCTCAAGTACCGGGTTATCAAAGTTTGAGCAGATTTTACTGCTT
Organism: Microcoleaceae cyanobacterium; assembly: GCA_051652765.1. GTDB lineage: Bacteria > Cyanobacteriota > Cyanobacteriia > Cyanobacteriales > Microcoleaceae > JBHJGO01. Next base: position 4,916 of record JBOFUV010000132.1, read on the forward strand.
ATCAATATTACTCTAATCCTAGCTCTCCGAAGCTTGAGAGAAATTTACGGGAGTACGCCTAACGTTCCCAATCAGCGGCGACGAGGAAACCTGAAACGAAGCGTGAAGACTCTGCCCGTCCGCTCCAACGGGGTTGTTAGACTTAGAGAAGTATGCAACCTTGCCAAAGACTTAGGATAGTATCCCAAAGATTTTCTCGATTTAGCTCTCCTTGTCTTTGCTGTCCTGCCTGTAGCTCATAGTCTTGACTGGATCAACTGACGGCAAATTGGACGGTGGCGGTGGCGGTGGTGGAGACTGCTGCTGGTTCTCATTCTTGGGCTGATCTGACATTTAAGAAACTCCAGTGATGACTAATATCAAACTCACTTACGAATATACTTTAAGTTCAATTAAAGCAGCTAGTGAAAGTATTGATAAGCTCAATACAAAACTCACAGTAGTTCTGACTCTTAGCGGTATCCTCATTAATTTTGGAAAGGATTTACCTGGCTATTCTACATATATCAAATGCCAAACGTCTCAATATCCTTGTATCACCTGTTATCTACTTCAATTAATTGCATATATTCTTATGACTCTTGCTATTGTAACGAGCTTGTGGGGATTACTACCTACTAAAGCTGGAAAAATCGTGTTACCGGAGCAACTACTTACAGATGAATGGAATAAAGCAGAAGAGGAAAAATATATGATTGCTATAATTCAGTATTTAGAGAAGGAGACGCTTTTAGATCTTAATGAGCTGGGAAGTAAAAAGGGAAAGAGATTGAACTACACAATAGTTGCAATTGGAGGAGCCGTATTGCTGCTAGGTATAGACAAAATTTTAGGAGCCTCAGTCCCAGTACTAGAAAATTTCTGTAGGAATCTCTAAATCTGAACGCTGAAGTAAGTCTAACG
>JBOFUV010000133.1:0-102321 GCA_051652765.1 Microcoleaceae cyanobacterium
GCATCCTTACCGCGTTACCGAATGCAGCCTGAAGGTGAACCGCTCCCCCAACAGCCGTTTTCTCAGATATTGAAATCTCCTCAAGGTCTGTTTCTGATTACTGAGGATCAGTTAGGTGTGGCTCCTTATGTAGCTACAGCCTTACAACAAGCGGGTGCAACTCCCGTCATTCTCAGCCCAGATATCCTGCTGAATCCTAAACGCCTTGCCCACGAAGTTGATCAACTGCGTGAAACTTGGGGGCCTGTTACTGGAATTGTCCATCTGGCCGCCCTAGCTCCCCTCTCCCTGCCGAACTCGTTCCCGCAATGGCGAACCTACACCACAATTCAAGCCAAGAGTTTGTTTCAGCTCTTGCATTTATGCAGTCAGGAGCGGAATTCTGCCAAGACTCTCAGTTATGTTTTGTCTGCCTCTTTGCTAGGGGGGTATTTGGGTCGCCCCAGTGATTCTAGCTCCCCGAATCACAGTCAAGATCTGGCCCAGGGAGGGCTAGCAACGGGAGGAGCAGCGGTAGGCTTACTCAAAACCTTGAGCTTGGAGCAACCAGAGGTTCAGGTCAAGGCCGTTGACTTTGATCAAACCCTGTCTGGGGAAGCCATGGCCCAGCATATTGTGCAAGAGTTGTTCTTACCTGGAGGGCGGATTGAGGTGGGTTACCCTCAGGGCGATCGCACCGTTTTCAGAACTGTGTCTGCACCGATTACACCTGAACCGATTACGCCTGAGACGACTGTAACCCTCTCTCCAGAACCGGACTGGGTGGTTCTAGTCACAGGGGGCGCAAAAGGAATTACCGCAGAAACGGTCTTAACTCTGGCAACCGTTGGACTCACCCTGGTGATTGTAGGCCGTTCCGCCTGCCCGGAGGAGGACGCGATTCAAACCCAGGGAATTGAAGATATTGCCGCGTTAAGGCGAGTTTTGTTAGACCGGGCCAAGGCTCAAGGGGTGTTGCCAACTCCGGTACAAGTCGAGGGACAGATCAAACAGATTTTGGGCGATCGCGCCATCCGGGCCAACCTCAAGCGCTTTCAACAGGCCGGAGCAACGGTGGAATACCTTCCGGGAGATGTCAAAAATCCAATTGAGTTTCAGCACTTAGTGAACGATATTTACAGCCGTTATGGTCGGCTGGATGCGGTGATTCATGGCGCAGGCATCATTGAAGATAAGCTGATTCAGGATAAAACCTTGGATTCTTTTGAGCGAGTCTTCGATACCAAAGTAGACAGTACCTTTATCCTGAGTCAATGTCTGCGCCCAGAGTCTTTGAAACTGCTCGTTTTGTTTAGTTCTGTGGCCGGACGTTATGGTAACAAAGGTCAAAGTGACTACGCAGCCGCCAACGAAGTAGTTAATCGCTTGGCATGGCAACTGGATCAACGTTGGCCTCAAACCCGAGTGGTAGCGATCAATTGGGGCCCTTGGGATACCACTGGCATGGCCTCTGAAGACGTAAAACGTCAATTCCGGGAACAGGGAGTGATTCCGATTCCGTTGGACTCAGGCTGTGAATTCTTCTTGGAAGAACTGCTATGGGGGCAGAAAGGGGACGTGGAAATGATCGCGGGAATGGGCCCTTGGGATGCCCATGAACAAAAAATGGCTCACTGTCCTAGCGTTGCCACCCTTGCCTTCCTCGGCAAAACCGCTCCCCAACTTCAGCCGGATGGAACAGTTACCCTGGATCACACCTTTTCCCTGGGGCACGATCCCTACTTAGCGGATCACTGCTTGGACGGACAGCCTGTTGTTCCTGCTGCTGTGGCGTTGGAATGGTTGGCGGAATTTATCCAGGCCGCTTGGCCAGAGTGGGAATTGGCCCAGATCCAGAATTTGCGAGTGCTACGGGGCTTAGTGTTACCTCAGGCTGAGGGATGTTCGGTGCGGCTCCAAGCCAAGGCTTCGACCCATGCCGATGCAGAGAGCTTAACGGTCACCGCTGAAATCCTTGACCCAGTACGGCGTACTCTTTACTACCGGGCAACGGCCCGATTACAGCCCCAACTGCATCCCTCACCTCCCTTGCTCGACCTGAACCCAATTGGTGGACAGTCTCTCCCGCCAGAGGAAGCATATCGCAACTATTTATTTCATGGCAAACGCTTTCAGTTGATCACGGCGATCGCAGGCTGTGAGGCCGAAGGGATAGATGCCCAAGTCCAGCCCAGTTATCCGACGACCTGGTTAACCGATCAAACCCCTGGAGGTTACTGGCTATTCGATCCCGGCATGATTGACACGGCCCCCCAATTGGCAATTATTTGGGCGCGAATGCAGCGTGATACCACTGTGTTGCCTGCTCGGTTTGGCTGTGTCACCCGTTACGCGGCTTCCCGTTCCCCTCAACCGCTCCAGGTGGCACTTCGAGTCACCCAGGCGAATGAGTACAGTCTCAGCTACGATGCTTTGTTCTTTGATGCTCATGGAAATATCCATTTCCAACTTCAGGATATGGAAGGCACTTGCAACTCCCAACTCAACCGTTTAGCGCAGGTTTAGTGAAATCATGACAAATCCTCAACTGAAATCCACGGATATTGCGATTATTGGCATGTCGGCTCTTTTTCCTGGAGCCCCGGACTTAAAGACCTACTGGCAGAACATTGTCAATGGTACCAGTGCCATTCGAGAGGCCCCAGAAGACTGGCTTGGCCCTTATTTTGACCCTGACTCTACTGAAAATGACCGGATTTACAACCGCAAAGGAGGGTTTATCGGGGATTTAGCAGAATTCAATCCTTTGGAGTTTGGCATCATGCCAAACTCCGTGGATGGAGGTGAGCCTGTTCATTTTCTGGCCCTGAAATTAGCACGAGCGGCCCTAGCCGATGCAGGATATTTGGATCGACCGTTCAATCGGGACAAAACCGGAGTGATTCTGGGACGGGGCACCTATGTGAACCGAGCCTATAACTCTCTGATGCAGCATGGATTGGTGATTGATCAAACCCTGGACTTAATTCGTCAGCTTTTGCCTCAGTTAACCAAGTCTACCGTCCAGCAAATTCGTCAGAACCTGAAGCAAAGCTTGCCACCTTTTACCGCAGAGATGGCTCCAGGCTTGTCTCCCAATGTGTTAACGGGTCGGATCGCCAACCGATTTGACCTCAAAGGGCCAAATTATATTGTTGATGCTGCCTGTGCCTCAACCTTAATTGCGGTAGAGCTGGCCATTACAGAATTGCAGAGTGGTCGCTGTGACCTGGTATTAACGGGAGGCACACAAGCCTCAACTCCACCGCAAATTCACATGATTTTCTGCCAACTGGGGGCCCTGTCGCGGTCTGATATCAAGCCATTTGCCCAGGGATCGGTAGGAACGCTGTTGTCAGAAGGGCTAGGACTGTTAGTTCTGAAGCGGTTGGCCGATGCCGAACGGGATGGCGATCGCATCTATGCTGTGATTAAAGGGGTGGGTACCTCCAGCGACGGAAAAGCTTTGGGATTGTTAGCTCCTCGACCTGAAGGAGAGGTCTTAGCTCTGCAACGAGCCTACGCGAATAGTGGAGTTGACCCCCAGACAATCAGTTTAATTGAAGCCCACGGCACGGGAATTCCGCTGGGCGATCGCACAGAAATTCAATCCTTAACCCAAGTCTTTGGGGCTCGACAGCATTTCCCTCGCTGTGCCTTGGGTTCTGTGAAATCAATGATTGGCCATTGCTTGCCTGCGGCTGGGGCTGCCAGTTTAATCAAAATGGCCCTTGCTCTCTATCACAAAGTTCTGCCCCCAACTTTGTGTGATCAGGTTAATCCAGATTTGGAAATTGAACAAACTCCCTTTTATATCAACACGGAAACACGACCCTGGATTCAAGGGGATGGGCTGCGGCGGGCTGGAGTCAATTCCTTTGGGTTTGGTGGGGTAAATGGTCATGCCGTTTTAGAAGAATATCAGCCGTCAACCCGTTCTTTATCCTCTACTGCGCTCCACACGCAATGGCCGACGGAATTGGTGGTGTTAACTGCAGATGATCCAAGCACTCTGATTGTTAAAATTCAACAGTTGCACCAGCAGATAGAGACCCAACTCGTCGAGGCAGCATCCCAGTTTTCCCTGGCTTCCCTTGCCTATATCCTGAACTCTCAACCCCTTCAAGGCCGAGAACGTCTGGCCATTGTGGCGGAGGATTTACCCGACTTACAGCAAAAATTAACTCAAACCTTGAGCAAATTGCGATCGCAACCCCAAACCCTGCAAACTCGTAATGGGATTTACTATGCTGCTGGGGGAGATTTGGCTGAACCGGAGCGGTTGGCCTTGCTGTTTCCGGGAGAAGGATCGCAATATCCGAATATGCTGGCGGATTTGTGTTTGTATTTTCCAGTGGTGCGCTCCTGGTTTGACTTTCTGGATCAAACGTTTGGAGCCCAGCGAGAGATTCCCCCGAGCCATTTCATTTTTCCCCCTCCCACTAGCTTAACTGCGGAAGAGCAGCGGATAGCTCAAGCTCAACTCTTCAATATGGACTTGGCTTCAGAAACGGTGTTTACCGCTAATTTAGCCCTGTACGAACTTCTTAAGCAGTTGGGTCTAAAAGCAGCCGTCATGGTGGGGCATAGCACGGGAGAAAATTCTGCCTTGATTGCTTCAGGAACCGTGCGCTTGAGTAGCCGCGAACAACTAGGAAAGAATATGCGTCACCTCAACCGTATCTATCAGGGGTTAGTTGCGGAGGATCGAATTCCAAAAGGGGTGTTACTGAATGTGGGTGCGGTGGATCAGGAGGTTCTCCACAGAGTAATTGCTCAATTTCAAGGTCAGTTGCACTTAGCGATGAACAATTGTCGCAACCAAGCAATTCTTTTTGGCGATGAGGCAGTGGTTGTTCAAGCCCAAGCCCAACTTCAGCAATTGGGGGGGATTTGCACACGGCTTCCGTTTGATCGAGCCTATCATACCTCTCGATTTGAACCAATCAGTACTGCATTCAAAGCCTTCTATGATCACCTAGACGTAGGCCCTGGGCAGACTTCCTTGTATAGCTGTGCAACAGCGGATCAGTTCCCGACTGAGCCGGAAGCAATTCGGGAGTTGGCGGCGCAACAGTGGTCTCGCCAGGTTCGCTTTTGGGACACGATGGAGACGTGCTACCAACGGGGGATTCGCACCTTTGTCGAAGTTGGGCCGAGTCGGAATCTCACTGGATTTGTTCGAGATGTTTTCCGCGATCGCAACCATCTTGCCCTCGCCAGTAATGTCCAACGTCAATCTGGCTTAACCCAATTGCACCATCTATTAGGCCATTTGTGGGTTCAGGGAAGTCCCCTCAACCTGGACTATCTCTACAGTGTGCGGGAATTGCAACCTGCTAACTTAGCAACCCCAATTGTTCCGCCAAAACCGAAGATGTTGCTGGATTTGAAGATGCCAATTCTTCGTCTAGATCCGGAGTTGGTTCAGGAGATTCAAGGGCAGTTGCAAAAGTTCCCATCGGTTCTTCCAGAAATAGGTCTTCCAGAAATAAGTCTTCCAAAAATAGGTCTTTCCGGATCTGATCAGACCGACCCGCATGATGCTCCTGAACAGCCCTCGATAGTTCTTCAACACCCGGTAAGTGTGACTGAAGATACGGTGGAATGGGTAGTTGCTCCAGAGCAGGTGCAAGCTTCTAGCAGCAATTCAGAAATTGCCAGGGGCATCATAGAACCAGATAATTCCAGACCAATGGCTCCAGTTTTAATCCCGCCTCCGGTTCAGCTAGAACCTGTCGCTTCTACAATTCCGCTACCTCCTCAACTACCGTCTCAACAGCCTGAGTTTTCGCTGCTATGCTCTCATTTTGATTTGATGAAGACCTTTCTGGAGCATCAGCAACGGATTACAGCGGCAGTATTCTCCAACTCACCAGATGTTGCCACAACTCCTTGGCCATTTCTGGGTCAAGTGCAGGAATGCACAGCCTCACGGTTTTACAGTGAACGGGTCTTTGATTTGCAGTCTGATCGGTTTTTGCAAGACCATACCTTGGGTGGCCAACTCTCAAACTGGAACCCGGAGATCTGTCCCTTGGCGGTGATTCCCTTCACGATCAGTTTGGAGATTCTGGCAGAAGCGGCGGTTTACTTAACGGCCTGTGCGTTTCGAGTGACTGCGATTGAGGCCGTGCGAGGGTATCGCTGGATTACGTTAGACCAAGGACAGGTGCGGCTTGGTATTGAAGCTGAGCTGCAGTCTGATCCCGCTGCTTCTAGTCCTCAGGTTCAGGTGAAGTTGTTCCAGCTTGAACCGGATCAGCAGGCAGACCCGATCCTGGTGTTTGAAGGGCGGGTAATTTTGGCGACTGACTATCCGCCGCCGCCTGCTCCCTCAATTGCACCACTTACTCATCTTCGGCCTTCCCGCTGGTTAGATGGGGAGTTGTACACTTCAGGAATGTTTCATGGCCCTAGTTTTCAGGGGGTGAAACACTTGTGCGGATGGAATGGTCAAGGAATTGAGGCAGAATTGAGGCAAATTCCCACTGATCCCTTTTTCCAATCTCTACCTCGGCCACAGTTTCAACTGGATGCGGGGTTACTGGATGCAGCGGGGCAGTTGGTGGCGTATTGGATTTCGGAACAGTCAAATATGGATTTCCATGCGTTTCCGTTTCGAGTCCAGGCTTTTCGGTTCTACGCCGACGTGTTGCCTGCTGAAGCAATCGTGGGCTGTCGGGGGCAGATTGGATTCGCACATGAACGCCAAGTCGATGCTCAGTTAGAACTCCGGGATTCAACAGGAGCTATCATCACTCGAATTGAGGGATGGCAGGATGTGTTTTTTACGGTTCCTCAACGGTTTTGTGAGTGCCGAGTTTTTCCGCAGACGGCATTTCTGTCTCGCCCCTGGAAACCCTTGACTACCTTAACTGACAGGGTGATCAGTCGCCGAGTTGATCCCTTTCCTCAAGGGTTTTTACAGGACTCAGGCGGGTTATTACAGCGGGCGCTGGCCCATTTAGTATTAAGCGCTGAAGAACGGGATGTTTGGTACAGCTTGCCGGAAGGCAGCTCTCGCCGGTTAGATTGGTTGCTTGGCAGAATTGCTGCCAAGGATGGAATTCGTCAGTGGGCTCAGGAACAGTTTCAGTTGGCCCTAGCTCCAGTAGACATTACGATTCTTTCCTCGGCAACAGGAAAGCCTCAGGTTTCCTGCCCAATGTTGCAAGCCTTTACATCCCTCCCTGATTTGTCCATCAGCCACAGTCAAGGTTGGGCCGTAGCAGCGATCGCCCCGGTGGGTCAGCAGATTGGAGTAGATGTCCAACCATTTCAGGGGGTCAAGGCTGACGATATTATCCCTATAGCCTTTTCAGGGGCAGAATGGCAACGCTTGCCAGATCTCACCGGTCAAGAGATTATCGGGCTGTGGTGTGCCAAAGAAGCAGCCAGTAAGGCAATGGGAGTGGGTCTTCATCAGCCCCACGATTGGCAGATTACCCACTATTCCAGGGAAACTAGTGAAGTGGCGCTGCGATATGGCGATCGCCAGTTGCTGATTCAAGTGGAGCTAACCCCAGAGGAGGCGATCGCCATCTGCCAAATTGTTCCTCAAGGAATTGGGATCTCATCACTAGAGATCAACTGATTAAGCATCTACCATCATTAATTTCCTAGCCCTGTTAATTCATCGTTCACCTGTTTAAAGTTCAATCCTATGAACACATCGATTCAGTCTGCTCTAATTAGTGTCAGTCGGCAGCTCCGTAAGTTAGAAATTCAGGTTGCTGTTGTCAATCTTATTCGTTCTCTGTTGCAAGAGTGGCGGATGGAATTTAACGATATTAACCCGAAAAGTCGATTGACATCCGATTTGAATTTTGAATCCATTGAGATTATTAATTTGGTTGTTGCTTTGGAGAAAAAATATCGCAAGACCTTAGATTACTCCCGACTCCTTATGCAGGATGGTCACTATGTTGAAGACATTAGCATTGAGCAGCTTGCCAATTTTGTTGGGGAAAGTTTTCCTGAAGATCAAGATGAATGTTCTACGAGTTGATGAGTCATTTATCTAGGTAAGTTTTGCCTGTAAACTTACCCGTGAATTTATCCGTAAATGTATCAACAAATTTGTCAGCAAAGTTGTCGGTAAAGGTGTTGATACGTTTGTTCGTCGAATAATATGGCAATCCTTTATTAATTATAAAAACCTGAAAAGAGGTTTGGGGATTTTGTTCTAAGAAAGAGCAACTTCTCTTTACCCCTTTTCCAAAAATTATTCCTGATTCCTATAGCTTGACTTTGCATAATGATATGAAGTGAGCCCTAATAATCCTTTGAGAATGTTGGGTCTCGCTAGCTCGATACCAACCTACACAGCCTACATTTTTAAGCGACATGCACCAGTGGGGGGACTCAAAATGTACCAAACTGCTCAAAATCGGCTGCGGCAAGACTTGACAATTGTTAAAAGTGCAATTCTTAAAAATGCTAGATATCATTACCTCATCAAACTACCGGAGTCGGAAGATTTTTTTGAGTTAGGAGAAGAAGACTATTATCTCTGCTGGTTAATGAATGGAGAATTGACTGACGCGGAAATTTGTAATCGATTTTGCGAAAGGTTTGGGCGAGTGATTACGACCCGTAACTTTAAATCATTTTCCCAAAGAATTGATGCGTTAGGATTGTTAGAGCCTTATCATCATGCATTTTCAGTCTTGGAAGAACCCGAGCCAAATTTATTACTAGATCCTCCTCATAATATCTCTGAAATTGAGCCTGAAATTGAGCCTGAAATTGAATTAGAGTTTACTCATAGTTATGACATCCCTGAATCCAAAAGTTACAATCCAATCAAGGTTAATCCTCCATATCACTGGGCGTTATTCAATCCCAATTTTGGGCTAAGAGGTCTAGCTACTTTATGTCATCCTTTGCGTCACTTGACTTACGGGATTATTCCCTTGTTAGGATTGGCAATTCTGACTATCCTCAATAATCAGCCTCTTTTTTGGCAAGACTTAACAACTGAAATTACCCCTATTCCTTTACTCAGTAAGCTCGGGTTTAACCTGCTCAGCATTAACATCTTAGGAAAGGTCGCTTATGGCGTAGTCTACACATATTATGGGGGCCGTAGTTCAACAGCAGGAATCCAGTTCATATTTGGATTTTTTCCCTTATTTTATCTCCAAACCTCGAATTTATGGCAATTCCGCCGCCAGCAGCTCCTTTGGATTTTTGCGACTCCACTACTATTCCGAATATTTGCTTTTTCAGGGACAACTTTACTATGGTTTTGGTTGCGATTGACTCAACCTCAACTGTCCATCTTTTTTCTCATGTTATCTCAGATTTCACTCCTTAGTTTTGCCCTTCACGTTAACCCTATTTGGAAATCTCATGGCCATCTTTGGTTATCAACTTATTTGCGATCGCCGCAATTGTTAGAGCAGGCTCATCTGCTCATTAATCTGAGGATAAAGCGTCGTCCAATGCCTTTAAATTTGTCTCCTCATAAAATATTGGCGCTGCAAATTTATGGTGTAGTTGTGATCTTGTCTTGGATCTTACTGCTGATCGCAATAGTTTTGGGAGGCATGATACTCACAGATTACTATCAAGGAATTGGATTTTTGATCTCAGTCACAGCAGTTATTCTTACAATTAAATGGTGGCTCACAATGAATGGAAAATCTTCGTCTGGTGCTCATTCTAATTCAAAATCTAATTCAAGAATGATTCGAGAATTAAATTCAAGAATGATTCAAGAGTTGTCAACTGTTGCACATCCTGCTAATGCTAATGGCTCAATTGCTTTAAATCATCCTCCCCGAATCGTCACCTTTTTAAGCACAACTCTTAAAATTGGAGCTGTGATTGGGGTTGGAATTTTACTATGTTTACCTTATCGCTACCGTCCTGGCGGTGGAATTGAATTATTGACTCATCAGCAAAAAGAAATTCAGGTGGATATTTCTGGCCGAATTGCACAAGTTAAATTTGATGGTGGGGATGGGGCATGGATTAATGCAGGAACTACTATTGCTGAAATTGAACCGTCTAGCCAGGTTCATTATCAAACACCAACTGAAAATGATCTCTTGATCAAACGAGAACAAATTAATCGCCAAAGAGCTGAAATTGAGAAAGTCAAAGCGAATCTTAATCGTCTATTGTCTACACCTCGCCAGGAAGAAGTTGATGTTTCTCAGCGAAAAATAGAAGTAGAACAGCAAGAGTTAGCCTCAGTTCAAAGTCAGCTTGCTGTAGCTCGGGAAGAACTCAATTTAGCCCAGCGGCAAGTTGCAGTTCAAACGGAGGAATTGGCAGCAGTTCAAAGTCGAGTGGAGACCGTTCAAGAAGAGGTTAAAGTTGCCCAAAAAGATTTAGAAGCTGCCCAGATTAGATTAGAATTTCAAAGCCGAGAGGCCAATCGTTTACAGGTTTTATATCAAGAAGGAGCAATTCCCTTGCAGGATCTTGAAGATGCTCAACGGCTAACGGAACTTGCTCAAGCAGAAGTAGATCGAGAAAAAAGTAATATTCAAAGTAAGCTCAAGCAAGTTGATGAACGGCAGCATGAAGTCCAGGTGCAACGGAATAATATTGAAGAAGAAAAACAAAATATTTTGGTTAAACAAAAGCAAGTTGAAGAACGTCAAAATAACGTTCAGGCTCAACAAAAAAATATAGAAGTTAAACGAGCTGATTTGAGTCTAATTATGAGTGGCTCTCATCCAGATGAAATTGCTGCGGCTCGTAAAGATGTCGAAGCTGCTCAACTGCAATTGAAGCAATTAGAACAAGATATCACCTACACTCAAACTCAACTGGAGCGCCGAACTTTAGTGATGCCCTTTGATGGTCGTTTAACTACGCCTTATTTAACTCAAAAAGTGGGGAGTTACTTAGACCAAGGTCAAGTATTTGCGATCGCAGAAGATGATCGAAAAATTCGTGGAGAAATCGAAATTCCAGAGTCTGACATTGGAGAATTTTCTGTGGGTGCTCCCGTTGAGATTAAGTTATCGTCTTATCCAAACCAGGTGATTACGGGAGAGATAGTTTCTATTGAACCAAACGCAACAGAAAGTTCTAGCGGGCAGTTTATTAAAGCGATTGTTGAAATCCCCAACACTGAACAGATGCTCAAGCCAGGAATGACAGGTCATGCCAAAATTTCAGGTGGAGTTAAACCAGTTATGTTCTCTTTTACTCGTCCTTTAGTGCGCTTCTTTCAAATTGAAGTGTGGTCTTGGATTCCTTAAGTTATTTCTCATCAAGTTCATAGGATTTTTAGTTTGGAGAAACAGCAATGCTCGATTTTCAATGTTCAACAATGCCCTTAGAATTTGAAGAACATTTAAGGCTGAGAAACTATCAAGAAACTTGGATTCAAGCCCTATTTGAAGAGACAAAGTTTGAGCTAGAACAGTTATCTAGGATTCCAGAGATGACTCTCATACCAGAAGAGCCGTGGGAAATTCCTCAGGGTTCATTTCTAGAATTTTTAGATAGCATGTCCCAAGAAACTATAGAATCTCAAAAAGAGCGTAAGACGCTGGCTGAATTACAAGAACGTTATCAAAAGTTACTCTATCATCGTGTTTGGTTGAATCGCTTATTACAGCAAGTTCATCGTGATGTAAAAGCCGCAACACTTGTGACCAGTAGTGCATGATCGATTCGGGTTCATCCTAATCATTAATAGTGTCCATTCTGATCATTTTTACTGATAATTTCAATGCGTCTTTACCCAAGGCCCCGACCGCAAATCAATTATCTTTTCCAACTATTTCTGTTTTCAGCATTTCTACTCTTCCCAACGTTAACTGCTTGCTCGATCACTTTCTCTAACCTCATGTCTCATCCATTTCTCTCAACACCTGTACGTTCTATGAGTTCAACATTAGTGTCTCCTCAGTTAAACTACCAACCGACACTGGGGCCCTATGGAGTCAAGACGGTTGATCATCTGGTTTTGCCCGGTCGCAGCGGTCGTACCCTACCCCTGAGACTCTACTACCCTGAAGGATCAGGAAAATTTCCGGTGATTGTGTTCTCCCATGGCTTGGGAGCTTCAAAAGCAGGATATTCTCTTTTGAGTCAATTCTGGGCTAGTTATGGCTATGTTTGTATTCATCCAACCCATGCCGATGCCTTAGTTCTCCAAGGCAAGGCCCCAACACCGGAGAATTTGCAGGCTCTCGTGCGAACCATGCTCCAGGATGTCGAAGGCTGGCAACAGCGGGTGCAAGATGTGGTGTCCATTCTGGATGCCTTGGAGGAGCTAGAACACCAACTGCCGCAATTTCAGGGTCAATTTGATCTGCAAAACATTGGGGTCGGTGGTCACTCCTATGGGGCTTACACAACTCAATTGTTAGGGGGAGCTAGGATTGACTTGCCGGGTGAGCAACCGGGCAAAAGCTTTGCTGATCCTCGGATACAGGCTACTTTGCTCTTGTCTCCCCAAGGATCGGGGCAACAGGGTTTGACGGCGACCTCCTGGGAACAGCAGAAATTGCCCATGATGGTCATGACCGGGTCTCGGGATCAAGGCGCTCAAGGACAGGGCCCAGACTGGAAACAGGAAGCATTCAAGCTTTCCCCGCCGGGAGATAAATATCTGGTGTGGATCGAAGGGGCACACCATTTTTCCTTTAGTGCGCCCCTGTCAGAACCCTCCCGTAGGGGCAACCTGGGACGAGCCCCCAGGGAGTTAGAGACTGCCCCCCAACAGCAGGCGATCGCAGCCTATATTCAAATCTCCAGTTTGGCCTTTTGGGATACTTATTTAAAGCACAATCCAGACTCTAAAGCCTACCTTCAGAGCGATGCGTTAGAGAAGTACAGTCATTCTGCTGTTTCCATCTCGACAAAGTAAATCCTGAGTAAATCCTGAGTGTCAAACCGATTGATTAAACCCCTCGTAAAGATGCTGACCCAACCTGGACTCCACCGTGCCAATTTTCGCAAAATTTGTATCAATGGGTTTGGAGATGGGAACAATGCCTATGCCCACTCCATGGCCTGGTTCAAAGATCATTTGTATGTCGGGACAACTCGGGCCAACCTTTGCCTGCTGCGCCATTCCATGAAAAAAATCACCATCGATACCTGGCCCGTGGAATGCCCTTACCCAGTTTACTCTTCAGAGTTTGAGCAGATCCAAGCCCGCGCCGAAATCTGGCGCTATAGTCTAGTGTTGGACAGTTGGGAACGGGTCTTTCAAGCTCCAATGGTGTTTGGCAATACGGGGGAAGAGATGAGTCGAGATCTTGGGTATCGCGGCATGGTCGTCTTCCAGGGAAAATCCGATCCGGAACCGGCCCTCTATATTAGCACCTGGTCAAGGTCTCGCGGAGATGGCCCTTTAATTCTGCGGTCTGAAGACGGCAAAACTTTTGATACGGTCTCTAAACCTGGATTAGTCGGTCTTCCAGTCACAAGCTTCCGAACCTTAGTTCCGTTTAAGGGACGCTTGTTTACCGCACCCAGTGGTGCAGCTAAAGGCAATCCCAACACGGCGGGGGTGACGATGATTTACGAAAGTGATGATCCAGCCCAGGGCCAGTGGCGACCAATCAACGAACCCAACTTCGGTGACCCTGACAACTCGACTGTCTTTGAAATGAAGGGGTTTGGGGATTATCTCTATGCAGGCACCTTTAACATTCAGGGATTTCAAATTTGGCGAACTCGGGCCGAAGGTTCCCTGCCCTATCATTGGGAACGGGTGATGGATCGAGGGGGCGATCGCGGCTGCCTCAATCAAATCGCCACCAGCATGATGGTGTTTAACGATGCCCTCTACGTGGGCAGCGGCATTCAAAATGGCGGCTATGATCGCTTGAATCAGATTGGGCCAGCCGGAGTCGAAATTCTGCGGATTCAGGCCGACGGGAGTTGGGATGTGATCATGGGGAACATCCGCCCCAATGGAAAACGTCCAATCAGTGGTTATCCGCCTGGATTTGGGAATTTGTGTAACGGCTATCTATGGCGGATGGGCGTTCATGAGGGTTGGTTGTATGCCGCCACCATGGACTGGAGTATTTTTCTGCGCTATGTCAATCTAGCGAACAAGCCCCCTCGAACAATGCGGCTGTTGCAACGGGTAGGTTTAGAAACGATTATGCACAATCAAGCCGGATTTGAGTTGTGGCGTACAGCCGATGGAGAAAATTGGGTTCCTGTAGATTGTCGAGGGTTTGGGAATCCCTACAACTATGGGGTTCGCAACATCATTTCTACCCCCCATGGAGTGTTTTTAGGAACCACCAATCCCTTCGGCCCCAAGGTTGCTGTTCCGCAGGGAGAAGCTTGGCACTATGTTGATAATCCTCAAGGGGGATTGGAGGTTTGGTTGGGATCAACGAACGTTAACCCAGAACGTTAACCCCTCGAACGTTAAATCTAGCAGAGGAACTGAGATGAACACTGACTTTGCTCAACCCCTATTTATCCTGGCTTCTCCGCGTTCGTTTACCTCTGTGCTGTGTGGCATGTTGGGCCAGCATCCCCAAGCCTACGGGGTAGCAGAATTGAGCATCTTTGCTTCCGAAACCTTGCAAGAGTTTACGGATCGAATGCAGGGCTTATTTCAATACAATATGCATGGTTTACTTCGAGTGGTGATGCAACTTTATGCTGGGGAACAAACGTTAGCTTCTCTTGAAATGGCTCGCCGTTGGGTTGCAACTCGCGGCGATCGCACTACGGGCGAAGTCTATCAAGAACTCTGCCAAAAAGTTGCCTCCAGACGCATTATTGATAAGAGCCCAATCTATTCGACAAAACGGGAAATCATGAACCGAATTTATCGAAATTTTCCCGATGCTTATTATTTGCATTTGGTTCGTCATCCCAGAACTCAAGGGCAATCTATGATGAATTTTGCTGACGGGAATCTGACGATTTTTGGAAATTCTGTGGACTATTCCACACATCCCCCAACGGTTGATCCGCAGTATTGGTGGTATACCATGCAATGCAATATTTTAGATTTTCTAGATACAGTTCCCTCAGAACAACAAATGCGCTTAAAAGGGGAAGATCTCTTGAGTGATCCAAAATCTTACTTTGAAAAAATTTGTGGTTGGTTGAATTTGGACTGGAATGATGAAGCGTTTGCAGCCATGTTAAATCCTCAGGACTCTCCCTATGCCTGTTTTGGCCCCTATGGTTCCCATGCTGGAAATGACCCAAACTTTATGCAGTCCGCTAAATTTAAGCAACGAGAGATTCCATCCAGTCAATTAGCAGGAGATTTACCCTGGCGTTCTGATGGGAAAGGTTTCATTCCAGATGTGATTCAACTCGCACAAACCTTGGGATATGAGTGATTGTTTGACAAGCTTTGACCTGAAACAATTATCCACAGTAATCATTCAAAGTAATCATTCAATTAGAGGGACATTGAATCATGAAAAAGCACTATAGAATTCACATCTACCGTAATATTTCTAGTCTGTTATGCCTGATCCTAACTCCGGCATTGGCTCTGGCTTGTACTGCCAACGTTGTCAGTCATGAGTCTTCAGGTTTATCAAGGTCAACTTCCCTCCCAGCTTCCTCCAAGGTTGCCCTCAGTGCTCAAGATTGCACAACGATGATTCCCCCCATTCCAAGCGGCTATGGCTCTTTTGGCCCCTATACAGCCACGCAAACAACATTTGAGAGTCCCCTCTGGAAACTCAATCAAGTTCATGTTTATTTTCCCCAAGAAGCCACTGCTCCAGTTCCCGTGGTCTTTTTTGCCCATGCCTATGGAGCCATTTATCCTAAGTTTTATGGTGCCCTGATTCAACATATTGTCAGCCAGGGATATGCCGTGGTCTTTTCTCCCTATCAAGGACGCGGTGCTGATCACAGCACTCGTTATCAAATGTTGTGGGCTGGGTTTGAAGCGGCGGTTCAAAAATACCCAGATCGTTTAGACCTGAATCGAGTGGGGTTTATGGGCCATTCCTATGGGGGAGGCGCAGTCCCAGCAATGGCCTATCGGGCCTTAGTTGAACGGGGGTGGGGAACCCAGGGGTCATTTTTGTTCATTATGGCTCCCTACTACTCTTTTGAAATTCAACCAGAACAGCTTCAGCGCCTCCCGGCTCAAACCAAACTGTTGATGCAGGTCTATGAAGAAGAGCAGATTAATGATCATCGGATTGCGATCGCCCTGTTTAATCAGTTCAACCTCGCGGCTTCAGAGAAAGACTATGTTGTGGTTCGTTCGGATCAGAATGCAGACTGCACGTTAATAGCCAATCACGAAACACCTGCCAGTTCTGGCTTGTGGACTACTCTTGAAGTCAACGGCCTAGATTACTATGGGGTCTATCGGCTGTTTGACGCATTGGCTGACTATACGTTCCAGGGTAGTCCAGGCGGAAAAGCCGTTGCTCTGGGCGACGGGAGCGATCAACAAACCTACATGGGAACATGGCCAAATGGGGTTGAAGTGAAGCGACTCATTGTTAATCCTACACCGCAACCCTTGCGAGAATCGGGTTCTTATCGATATCCCCAAACGAATCGCCCAGGAACGTTTACCGGAGAATAATCCATTACGTTGAACCATCACCATGAACTTCAAACCCCAAGTTAAACGGTTAGAAACGACTAATGCTGAACGAATCCGGCTCAGTTATGCCCTCTCAAAAGTGAGGCAGTTTGATCAGGCATTGAGTGAGCTGAACATCGTCTTGGATCACAATCCTCGTTCAGTCTATGCTCATCTCGCCATTGGCAATATTTGTTATCTGCAAAGACGATATGGTGAAGCCTTTCATCACTTTCAAACGCTGACTCACTTGAATCCTCTGATGAGTGAAGGATACTTAAAGCTGGGGCAAGTTTGTTTACGGTTGGAGTGTTTAGAAGATGCCCTGGAGTATTTTGATACCGTCCTCAATTTGGATGCTCAATCCCCTCAAGCCTATCTCAGTCGCGGTCAAGTGATGATGCGCCGAGAAGAATATGACTGCGCGATCGCCCATTTTCAGCAGGCTCTCAACTTAAATTCAGATGTGTTTTTGGCTCACTTATTACTGGGAGAGATTTATCGTAAGCAAAAGCATTTCCCTCAAGCTCTGAGAGAATTTCAAGCTGTTCTGGAGGTTCAACCCCAACTGATGATGGCCTACATTCGCTTGGGGCGACTTTATCTCGATATGCAACATCCAGTTCAGGCAAAAGCTACTTTTGAGTATGCTTTACAGTTAAATCCTCACTCGATTTATGCCTATTTGGGTCTGGCTGATGCGCTCATTCAATTAAATCAGTTAGAAGCGGCGGATGAATTACTGCAAAAACTACCGCACTTTAACAAACCTACCCTGAATCAACTCAACCGGAATCAACCGAGTATCCCTGAGCCAACCTTCTTGGTTTCTCCTGACAGCTCTTGTCCTGAAGTTCCCTTTGATGAAACAGGCAATCTAGAGCAAATTTGGTACACAGAAGCTCTAGCTGGCCAAGAACGCTACTTGAACCTGGAATAATTGGCATTATTCCTATGGCTCTCCTGTGAAAACGTTGTAAAGCACCTTGCAAAAATCCTTACAAAAATCCCTGCAAAAATCTTTGTACAGATTCGAGATGTTCTGGATTACGGCTTCGCTGAAGGGTCATCTAATCTAGCTGAATCTACCACTGTTGTATCCTCATAAATCTCAGAATTATCCCCGTCCTGAATTGAGGGATTGGCTGTAGGAGTCTCAGAAGAGGCGGCTATCCCTGCAGCTTTTGATGGAGTTCCCACACTTTCGTCCGAGGGTTCGGATTTTGATTCCGCTTGGATTCTAAGCTGTATTTTAGGGCCTGAGAGTGCAATGTGGATAATTTGTCCATCCTTGACCCTACATTCCGTTACCAGATCCCCGTCAACATAGGTGCCATTAGTACCAAGATTAACGACTCTCCACCCCTCCCTGTCTAGCCTAAGCTCCAAATGATGGCGAGACACTACAGCACTGTAAAGCACAACGTGATTCTTTACCGAACGACCAATCCGAATCACGTCTTCCTGTTCAAACATCCAACTTCTGACCGGGGTTAACTGGTAAGGGTGGAGTAATATTAATGTAATCACATTGTTATCATGCATTCAAATTATTCTGGGAATCGAAGAACCCTAAATCTCCGTTATGGCAATCCCAAAGGATTTGTGAAAGGATTTGTGCAATGGGGTGAAGGGGCATTGTTCATGCTTGAAGACTTCGTCCCCAAATCCCACTTTGATGCTTGGGTCACTGATTTGGGATTGCTAGAGAACTGAAGCTTTGTCTAAGAGAGTTGAAAAATAAAGGAGACGAGATCTCCTTTTCCTAGGGAGATGCGATCGCCGGGTCTGAGACGATGACGGTTTCCCTTCTGTAAGGGAATATTGTTAATGTATGTCCCATTCGAACTGCCAATATCCTCGATATAGTAGGTATCTCCCTCAGTCCGAATGTCAGCATGGGTGCGTGAAACAATCTCTGAGTTGGGAAAACTGGAGACATCTATATCTGGGGGAATCATCTGATTGGGCTTGCCGACATGAATGACCGGCAGGTTTTGAGGCAGTTCAACGACAGTATTAGTTTGGACATGGACAAGACGAGCAGAAGACTGTTGCAGTTGAGTGGTCGAATGTCCTGCTATTTCTCCGCCTTCGGGGGCGAGTAGAATTGGCTCTTCTTCTGAGATAACTAGGGGAAGTGGCTCCTCGGCTGTTTTCTCCAGGGTCAATCCCCCAGCTTGAATCGGTTCAACCTCCATTAAAGGATCTGGAGTGATGTTCTGAGGCAGGGAGGGAATTTCTTCTGCAACACTGGCTAGAGGCGTAGATTCGGCACTGGCTTCACTGACTCCACTGGGTTGTAGGCTATACCCACATTGACCACAGAATGCAGCATCACTCTGAACCGTTGCTCCACAGTTCGGACAAGTTGTTGTTGTGGGCAGGGGAGTGTAGCAAGCTTCACATTGTGTAGCCCCTTCTGGATTTTGGTGGCTGCAATTCGGGCAAACAATCATCGGCTTCTCCTCTTCAGGCTGGAGCAAGTTCTAACGGTTAATGGTTAGCTTGTTTAACGTTATTCTTTCTCTTCAATCCTATCTCAAGAATCATCTCGTATAAAATTACCTCTGGCTTAATCGAATGGGGAGTAAAAAGTAGGGAGCCGGGAAGCGGCATAAACTATGACAATTTGATTTGCAGCGTGTGTGGATCTGAACCTGATGAAGGATGCCTAACGGTTAAGCGGTTAGCCCCTGGCCCGCAGCCTCGTCCAGTAGCCACCAGAGTTCTCCCTGGGGTTGAATCAGGCGGGCAGGATAGGTTAATTCATCAGCCATAGGGGCAAAGATTTGGGCCAGAGCTGACTGTTTATTGGCTCCGGTGACCAGGAACATCACACAGCGCCCGTGGTTAATCAGGGGGACAGTGAAGGTGAGGCGGGGCTGACCCGATTTGTTCCCAACTGTAATCAGGCGATCGCTTACGGTTAAGGCATCAGTCCCTGGAAACAAGGATGCCGTGTGAGCATCATCCCCGATGCCCAGCAAAATCAAATCGAAGCGGGGAAATTCTCCTGGCGCGAGGTGGAAAAAATCCTGCAGTTCCGCTTCATGCTGACGGGCATCGGCGGCGGGATCACTTGCTCCTGTAGGCATTGGATGAATATTGCTGGCTGGAAATTGCACCGCGTCAAACCAGGCTTGACGGGCCATCAGTTGATTGCTGTCTGGATGATCCGGAGCCACGTAACGTTCATCTCCCCAAAACACATGGATTTTTTCCAAGGGTAAGTCTTGGGCTGCCAGCGCTTCATACAATGGCTTCGGCGTGCTACCCCCCGCTAAAGCCATTGTAAATTGATCCCGCTCCTGAATTGCTGTCGCCAGTTTGCCGAGGAAAATTTCCTGCGATCGCTGGACAATTTGCGCTAGATTAGCCAAAACTTCAATATTTTTCTGCATAAGTCATTCTCAGGCGAAGGATTACCCGTTAATTTATCTAGATTGAGGTTAACAAAACCTTAATGCCGACTGGGGATTCAGCGCTAGAATAAGAGTATTCTTTGCTGATTGTTTTACTGATTTTTTTAATGGCTGTTTCATAATATCCTCAAGTTCTGTCTCTGTACATTCATCCCTGATCTGAGATTCTCCATGCTTAAAAAACTGGCCCCTAAATCTATTGCTGCCCTCAAGCCTCAAGTTCATCCGTTGATGCGACCTCGTTTTTGGGGGCCAATTGGGATTCTATTGATTCTAGGTGGGGTTTTTTGGGAGTTGGCCGAAAACCCAGAACGGTTTCAGGTGTCCGGCAACTCGTCTTCCCCCCCAATAGACGGTAATCTGGGTCAGCGCTTAACGGATGAAGACAAGGCGATCGCCGCTGACATTGACAGTTCGGGGTTACTCATTCAGGAGCTTCAGGAATTTGAACCCATGTCAACAGATTTGATCAATAATCCCATCTTGGTCAAGGAACAGGCCCTTGACCTTCCCCAAGGGTCAACTTCAATCCCCTCAGGAGCCCAAGCTCAAAACCCACTTTTGCCTCAGTTCCTGGGAGGCCCTGAAGGTTCTGACCCAGCCGCCTCGGCTTCATCCGGTTACGATCTGCTAAACTTTGGAGCTTTGCGGCAGTCTTCTAGTTCCTCTAGGGCTTCAAATTCTGCTAATCCATCACAGACCTCTGGTTTTGAAGCAGAACCAGGGCCAGCTCAACCGGGCAATCCGTTGCAAGCCGCGATGGATCGAGAAGCCCAATCTTCGGCCCAGAATCGTACAACTGGCTCAGAAGAGTCCCAGGGAGAACAGAGAGGTGGAGTGAATTCTGCAAATTCATCTGCAAATTCTGGGGTGAACGCCATCAATTCCTCTCAGTCCCCAACAACGGCCCCTGAAACTTCGAACAATGCTGCCGTCAATCCGATAGCTGTGGGTCAACTTCAACCTTCAACGGTTCCGCAACCGCCTTCAATGGTTCCTCCGCCAACCTGGACTGTTCCCAGGGCAACGGTAAATCCAGGGATTCCCAGTATATCGCCAGCAGTTCCCAATGCCTTTCAAACAGATCGCTCGATTCCTCAGGCGATTGCTCCTGTGCAGTCCAATATCCCGGTCACTGCTTCAACCCTGACTCCAAGCTCTCCCAGTTACTCTCGCTTTTATCCCGGCTTGAATGGAAATTCAGCCCTAGAGTTAACCAATCCTGGATATAACTCCTCGTTCTCAATTCCGGTTGCCCAACCTGTTCAGGTCAATCCAAATGTTTTCACAACCCCGACCGTTCAGACTAACCCCTTAGTTCGACCCCAGCCCTTCTCTATTCCCCGTTCTGTCCCTGGACGAACCATTGGTGGCGGAGAAATTAACACCTTTGCCAATCCCTAGGCTGTTCATGCCTAGCGGGACGCGCGAGACAATAAAAATCCTGCCACTCCCAAGCCTAGAGCCGTAGGAAGCCAAGCGGCAACAAAGGGAGTTAAAACGGCTTTTTGACCCATCGCTCCTGTGACAAACGAGAGCAGGTAATAAGAAAAGATCACAATAATACTGATCCCAAAACTGGTGGCTTTGCTGGCCTTGTGAGGGCGAGATCCAAGGGCGGCTCCCAAGAGCCCAAACAAAATGCAGACAAAGGGCAAGGCATATTTCTGTTGAATCCGAACTCTTGTTTTGAGTACCCGCCGTTCATCGCCGCTGAGCCGCATCAGTTGTAAATATTCCTGGGCTTGAGCAATGTTCATTTCGTCATAGCCCCGCTTTTTCGTCGCCAAGTCCAAGGGAGTACGGGAGAGCTGAATGGCTTTGTGGTCAAACCGCAGAATATTTCGGTAGGAACCTTCGGGATCAATCGCATAGAGGGTGCCATCGAAGAAGTCCCACATATTTTCTGCGCCATTCCAGGTTGCAGACTCTGAAGAAATAATCTGAGTAATGCCTGTTTGAGACCGATCCAAGATGGTTACGCCTTGCATTTGACGGCCATCAAAATGATCGGCATAGAACAACCGAGACAAAACAGTAATCTCATCCTCTGAGCCTTCAACCTCAACTTTTTCGTATTCTGGATAAAAAATATTATCTTCTCGGAATGGCAGGCGATCGCGGTTTAAGGCCCGTTCCAGGGTCATGGTGGCTTGGTAATTGGTGGCCGGGACAATCAGCTCGTTAAAGGCAAAGGTCAAGGCAGTCACTAAAACACTGAAGATTAAAGTCGGCACAACCAGGCGATAGATGCTGATGCCACAACTCCGCAGGGCAACTAGTTCGCTATCACTTGACAACCGACCATAAACCATCAAAGTTGCCAACACCATGGACATGGGGAACGCTAGGACAATAAATTCTGGCATTCGTAGCAGAAACACCTGGGCGGCAACCCCAATCGCCAACCCCGACTCCGTTACCTGGCGGACTAAATCAAAGACAGTATCCACGGTTAGAGCAATGGACGTGAATAGCCCAATCCCAAACAAAAACGTCGGCACGAGTTCCTGGATAATGTAGCGATCCAGAATCGACAGTATGGGTAGAGCAAACTTGTGAGACTTCAACGGACTAGCAATGGAAATTTTCATAGCTGAAAGCTGTCACCCAGATAATACCGCCGCACTAGAGGATTATTGTAAAGTTCTTCGGTCGAGCCGGAAGCAAAAATCTGTCCCTCTCGCATAATATAGGCCCGATCTGTGATTTCCAATGTCTCCCTCACATTGTGATCCGTGATGAGAATGCCAATTCCTCGCGATCGCAACTTTGCCACAATCTCCTGCATCTCTGCAACTGCAATCGGGTCAACTCCAGCAAAGGGTTCATCCAGTAGTAAAAATCGAGGACTATTCACCCCAGAGGCTAAAGCTCTGGCCATTTCTGTCCGTCGGCGCTCTCCACCAGACACCTGATTTCCCAAAGTATGAGAGACCTTTTCTAGACGGAATTCCCGTAAAAGAGTTTCCATCCGTCGTTGCCACAGTTGTTGGGGAACTTGGGTTTGCTGCAAAACCAACAGAATATTATCTTGGACACTCAAATGGCGAAAAATACTGGGTTCTTGGGGGAGATAACCAATCCCAAGCTGAGCCCGTTTGTGAATAGGTAAAGCCGTAATATCCTGGTCATTCAGGTAAACATTTCCCTGATTGGGCTTCTCCAAGCCTGTGACAATGTAAAACGTAGTTGTTTTGCCTGCACCATTGGGGCCTAACAACCCGACAATTTCCCCCTGGGCAAAGGATAAGTTCACTCGGCTAACAACAGGCCGCTTCCCGTAGGATTTGTGAATATTTTCCAGCGCAATTTTCATAGGCTGAGTAGAATCACGGAAGGTTTTGGACAGAACGTTTTGTAATGCAGATAGAAACTCTAAGAATACAGGACTCAGGAAAGAACAGAAACAGTTGAATTCAGGCAAACACTCATAGTCCAATAGCTTGAATATTCTACAGCTTGGATATTGTAAATTCCTGAAGTTAAGCCCTTGCAGGTGATCTGATTAGATACTATCAGCTTAAATTCTATCTGAGTTGTACCGGTGGAGCAGGGGGAGAGCTAAGTGGGGCCTTAAACTCGGGTTTTGGGTTGAAGGGGGACGCAACTGTTTTAGATCCGGCTGCATCGTCGGGAACCAGATAAATCGATTCCACCTGTTGTCCTCCCCCCGGCAGAGCGATAAATCGGCCTTCGTCAATCAGGTAAGTTACCGTTTCTCCCCGAATACTGTTGCCTTCCTGCAAAATAAAAACATCCCCGCTCAAAATAATGCGACGTTCCCGGCTAAAGTACTGAGCTTGAGCTGAAGTGGCCTGAATGTTTCGGGCGGGATAGTTAATCTGAACATTGCCTCGAGCTGTAACGATGCCCGTGTTTGCATCTGCTTCTTGAATATCAGAGCGAACAGTCATAGCAGTCTCCGGCTGTTTTACAGCATTCTGAGCGTAGCTTGGAGAGAGATTCATCCCAATTTCTACTAGCACAGCACTCGCCAGAACGGCTGGCAAAATTAGAACCCAGTCTTGACGAACCAGCGATCGGAGTAATTTGACAAGCAGCATGATGGTTTAAGGGGAGGAAGTACAGAGCATTGAGTGATGGGATGAAACATCAAAGTTAGGCTTGTGTGCTCTATTGTACTCGATACAGTTCCTAGGAAGCCAACTCCGGATTGATTGCTGCAATTCACAGTCTCAGAATTTAAGGTGGTTTGGCTCTGTTGCTATAATCGACGTTGACGCTAGGAAACCCAACCAACGAGATCGAGATCTAGGCAAATGATCTAGACAGACCACCAGGGCTGAGTTCAAGGACATTTTGATCAGGAGAAAGACCATGGAAATCCCACAGATTGAACTCTACCTCAATAGTGATGATGCTCAAGAACGCCTAAAAGCTCTTGTGGAGTTGAGGAATTATGACAGTGCCGTTGCAGTGCCGATGTTGGTGAGTCGGCTGCACGATCCCGAATTTTTAGTGCGATCATTTGTCGCAATGGGTTTGGGTCATAAACAGTCTCCAGAATCCTTTGATGCTTTAGTCACGCTGCTCACGGCTGACTCTGACCATAATGTTCGGGCGGAGGCTGCGAATTCCCTATCGAAGTATGGAGAGGTCTCTATTCAGCATCTCGTTCAGGCATTTCAGCAAGATGAGAGTTGGTTAGTCCGGCGCAGTATTCTAGCGCCTTTGATCGACATGCCCTATCCGGAAGCGCTCTATGACATTTGTCTTGAGGGGTTGGCTGGAAACGATCAGGTTGTGCGGGAGGAAGTCGTTGATGGGTTAGGGGCATTGGCAGGTTCGGAGAGACAAACCGATGCCTTAGATCAACTGCTGGCATTAGTCAGCACTGAAGGATGGCGCATTCGGGCTCGCGTTGCTAAGGTGTTAGGAAAATTTGACGATCCTAGGGCTCAAGCCGCACTGAACTATCTGAGGAAAGACGAAGATCATCGAGTTGTGGGAGCAGCTTTGGAAGGTTCCTTGGGCATGAAGCTTGGGAATGAAGCTTAGGAATAAAACTTAGGAATAAAACTTAGGCATGAAGCTTAGGAATGAAAGTTGAGTAACCCCGAGAACGTAGATTATTCTGTGGGTTGGGCATCTTGCCTGACTTGGATGAGCTGAGATTGAGCTAGATTTCCACCCCAAATCTTGATTGCTTTGAACCAATCGGTTGTTGGCGATCGCTGTGGCTCACTATAAACTTAGAGAAAAGTGTGCTGAGCAAAACGTGCCCTACTTAATTCACAATCCGGATACCTCCCACGCGGTTACCTATGAACTACAGTTGGGTTCCAACACGATTGGTCGGAGCAAAAGCAATAACATTTGCCTGACGGATGTGAGTCTTTCTCGCCAGCACGCTACGATTGACGTGACAGAGCAAGGAGTAACCTTAACTGATCTCAACAGCAGTAACCACACCTTCGTTAACGAGACCAAGATCGTTCAATGTCAGCTCAAAACGGGGGATTTGGTTCGCTGTGGAGCAGTAGTATTCACGTTTCTCAATTTAATCAGTTTCTCTTGCGAGCAAACTCAAACCATTTCAGGCAATTCGACCTCGATTGTTCGGCAATTTTCTCCTGCTCTTAGCCTAACCAGTCTGTCTCAGGAATTACTCCAGGGTGGGTCTCGAAATGATTCTGTGATCAAGCTCAAACAGCAGCAAGATGCGGGTCAACGGGCAATTAATAAACTCAAAATTTTGCTAGAGGTCTGTCAAGAACTCTCCTCTCCCCATGAAACCCAACAACTGATCGAGAAAATTTTGACCTTGCTGTTCAAGATTGTGAGTGTCGATCGTGCCGCTATTCTGTTGGTGAACTCGGACACCGGAGAGTTGGATCAAAAAGCCGTTAAATTCCGCAATGAGATTTTTGCCGAAGAGCAGTTTTACAGTACCCGAATTATCAGCCTGGTACGGGAACAGGGCAATACAATCCTGACTGCTGATGCTCTGGTAGACGAACGGTTTCAGGATTCTGAATCGATTTTAGCTCAGGCGATTCATGCGTCGGTTTGTGTTCCTCTGAAACCCAGAGATGAAGTGATCGGGGTACTGTATATGGACAATTTATCCATGTCGAATGTTTACTCCGATGAAGATGTGGAATTCTTGGCGGCCTTGACGAGTCAGGCGGCGATCGCCATTGATAATGCCGAACTCTCCAAGAAAATGCGGGAGGAAGCGGTTGCCCGCTGTACCTTAGAGCGCTTTTTCCCCCCTGCGGTGAGTCGTAAGTTGCGAGAGGAAGGCAAGCTAGGAATTTTTGAGGCAGATGTAACGGCCTTGTTCTCGGATATCACTCGATTTACCCAGATGTCTGCCCGCATGGGGCCACGGCAAGTGATTTCGATGTTGAATGAATATTTTAGGGTGATGGTAGAAGATATTGTCTTCCCCCACGAAGGCACGCTAGAGAAGTATATTGGAGATGCCCTAGTTGCCGTTTGGGGAGCCCCCTATCCTCAGTCTGGGGATGTTGATCGAGCCGTCCAGGCAGCCATTGAAATGCAACAAGCCGTTGCCCGCATGAATCAAGAGTGGATCAGTCGTTATAAGGAGCCAATCCATATTCACATTGGGTTGAATTCAGGCCCCGTTGCCACAGGCAATATTGGCTCTGAAAAACTGGTTCAGTATGCTCATATTGGAGATACGATGAACGTCGCGAGTCGGATTTGCAATGTGGCAGAGGCTAACGAAATTTTAATTGCCGAATCTACGTTTGAACAATTGAGCGATCGCAGTCTTCCGTTTGATAAGCTTCCCCTTGTGACGGTCAAAGGAAAAAATGAACCTTTACAGCTTTATCGGTTGCTGTGGGAGAAGCTCTAAATATTCAATCAACCAATGCTGACAACGCTAGTCTCCAAGCAGAGTATCTGAACCTTCATTGCCATCTAGCAAATCGTTCCCTTACTGAGATGACTATGAAGGGGAAGATGAATAAATTCTCCCTTTCCATAATCCTCCTTTTCCTTGCCAATGACGAATAGCAGAATCAAGGGTCATGAGCAGATAGAGTAAGGCAATTAATGGCAAACAAACTGCTAAAAACGGAGAGCATTGGTAAAGTTTTAGGGTAGGCAAATAGGCAACTATCATTAACCCCAAAGTTACTGTAGAGATGAAAAGTATAATCGTATTTCCAGTCGCAACTCCCAAGATCAACCCAAGTACGGGCATTAGATAAATGACTGCCATTCCTAGAACTGTTCCTAACAACAAGATAGGAGAATAATTTAACTGAGTAAAAGCTGTTCTAGCAACCATATCCCAAATACTTTCTAGGGAAGGATAGGCTCTCAAGCTGTGAGTTGACTGAGTCAAGCCCAGCCAAATTCCTGAAGGATTCGGACGAGATTTAACAGCTTGAGCTAGGGTACAATCATCAATTAAAGCTTGCTTAACTGAGGCAATTCCCCCAATTTCTTCCAACGCTTGATGACGAATTAGAATACATCCTCCAGCCGCAGCCGCAGTTTTTTGTTGAAGATCATTCACCCAAGGAAACGGATAAAGTTTTTGGAAGAAAAAGACAAAGGCGGGGATGAGAAGCTTTTCCCAGATACTTTTACATCTGAGCAGCACCATTAAAGAAACTAAGTCTAAGTTATCACGCTCAGCTTTAGTCACCAGTTGGGAAATGTTGTCTAAATCATGTTCAATATCAGCATCAGTTAATAGCAAATAATCTGGCTGCTGAGGGGATTGTTTGATAAACTCAATCCCTTGATGAATTGCCCAGAGCTTGCCAGACCATCCCGGTTGCAAGGGCTTTGCTGAGATGACGGTGAGTTGATGAGGAGTCTGAACCGATTGAGCCAAGTTTTGGGCAATTTCACTGGTTTGATCGGTGCTGTTGTCATCCACAAGAACTATTGAGAAATCACCTGGATAAGTTTGGCTAAGCAGCGATTTCAACGTAATCGGTAACAGTTCAGCTTCGTTGCGAGCCGGAATAACAGCACAGATTGAAGGATAGGCTTTCTGATTGAACTGAGCGTTATTTTGAATTGAGTCTTGAATCGATTTTTGAATCGATTTTTGAATTGAGTTTTGATCAAGATTAAATGGATCAGGATGAAATGAATTCAGTCCCAACTTCTGATCGCATCGCCAAAACTGCCCTCGAAAGAACATGAGGACAATCCAAATTAATAATGAAAGAAAAGTGATCGCACCAAAAATTAAATCCATATAGCAATCCTATTGAAATCGTGAACGTTAGGTCAGGCCCTTTACCTGAGCAGTCTAAAGCCCCAGCTACAAATTTTCATAATTCATTTAGGATTGCTACACAATAAACTTAAAACCTATAGCAACTTTTACAGTCCTAACTTCCGGGGATTGCTGTCCCCCTTCTTTGTCAAGGGGGACTACAGCAGGTCTTCTCCTGAATCGTGCCTACTTACGGACGTTACCGCAGATTTGATCCAGAACCTCCGTCGATTGGATCTAGGAAAGGTTTTAAATTGATGCCGTTTGAACGGTTGGCGGGTCGCCCAAACAGTCCTCGCAGAATTCCGGTTGATTCATCATTCGTGAAGGTGTAAACGCCTTGAGTGGAATTGCCACTATCGGCGACGACTAGGTTTTGGAAGATGCGATCGCGGACGGCTACTGGATTTTCTCCCTGAGGAACGGTTAAAACAATGCGGCAGTTGGGCACGTCTTCGGTGGTTGCACAGATTGTGTTGTAGCCATTTTCCACGCTGGTACGCAATTCCACTAATCCGTCAGGTCGATAGGATTCCAAACGGCGGGCAATCTCGCCGCATCGACGTTCCGGTGTCCAACCTCCTCCCATCAGGCCAGGAACTGCCCAAGGGTAGCTTTCACTAGGTTGGCTGGGTGGATAGTACATTACTGTGGGTTGATTGTTGACCATCTCACAGATGAATCGAGCATCGCTGGTTGAATCATTGGTGGGATCAGCGGTTCCCTCTCTTTGAGGTGCAGGAAGAGTTTCAACTTCAGGTTGGGACGGTTCGGGGACGGGAATTTCCTCAATCTCCCAAACCTCTTCTGCTGGAGTCTGAGCTTGCTCATTGATTTCTTGGCCATTGATTTCAAAGCCAGGAAACCACTGAGGCGAGCGTGCTCCGGAACTTTCAGGCATAAACTGGGCGTTGGCACTGCCCGCAGTGAGTAAAATGGGAAGGCTGAGAGCAAAACTGAGAACGTTTAAAGGGGAGAAAGAATGATTGCCGATAGAGTTTAATGGAACTTGCATGGAATTTTGCTCCTGATTCGGGTAAATTGAGTGTGGTCTCTGAAGTTATGAAGCTTTAGCTCATTTTTTTCACGAAACTTTACAGTCTGTGATTTGTTTCATAAAATACACAGTTGAGACTAAACAGTTGAGAACTTGGATGGAGTGTGAGCGGTAATGCCCGAGGTCGTAGCACCACTGACTGTTCCAAGGGAGTTGTTACTCCCAGCAGGGGGTCTGAATGTGACCCTACTAATGTTCCTGGGGGCATTGGCACTGATTTTTCTTTCGACTGTGGGTTACTGGCGTTGGGATTGGCCAGGGTGGGGCTGTTTTTGTATCAATGTTCTGGCACTGCATCTTTCGGGAACTGTGATTCATGATGCTTCTCATCATTCAGCCCATCGCAATCGCATCTTGAACGCAATCCTTGGCCATGGTAGTGCCCTGATGCTGGGATTTGCCTTCCCAGTGTTTACAAGGGTACATATGCAGCATCACGCTCATGTTAATGATCCAGACAATGATCCTGACCATTTTGTTTCCACAGGTGGCCCGCTTTGGTTGATTGCGGCTCGGTTCTTTTACCATGAAATCTTTTTCTTCAAACGACGACTGTGGCGAAAGTACGAGTTACTGGAATGGGCTTTGAGCCGTTTGTTTGTGATTTTGATTGTTTGGATTGCGATTCAGTACGGCTTTATTGGGTACATTCTGAACTACTGGTTTTCTCCGGCTTTGGTGGTGGGTTTGGCCCTTGGATTGTTTTTTGATTACTTGCCCCATCGCCCCTTTCATGACCGCGATCGCTGGAAAAACGCTAGAGTTTATCCGAGTTCAGTGCTAAATCTGTTGATCCTTGGCCAGAATTACCATTTAATTCATCATTTGTGGCCTTCAATTCCCTGGTACAGCTACAAGCCTGCCTACGAGGTCATGA
The DNA here is from genome assembly GCA_051652765.1 of Microcoleaceae cyanobacterium. Classification (GTDB taxonomy): domain Bacteria; phylum Cyanobacteriota; class Cyanobacteriia; order Cyanobacteriales; family Microcoleaceae; genus JBHJGO01. Next base: position 30,100 of record JBOFUV010000133.1, read on the forward strand.
AGCCCTTACTCGATGAAAAGGGATCTCCTCAAACCTTGGGAATTTGGCAAGGTAAGGATTTTTGGGGATTTCTCTATGATGTTTTCTTAGGAATTCGTTTCCATCCTCGCAAGCAGTCCGATGAAGGTTAAAGTAGATTTAAGGGGAACCAATGGTGTGTCAAGTTTGATTCAAGTTTGATATGGGTTATGTAGGGTAAGTCGAGCTTGTGAAACCCAACATGTTCAAAATGTTTAAAGGTATGTTGAAGTTTGCGCTGGTTCACCCTAAACTACAACGTTTTTCTAGACAAGCCACTAAACCCTGAAAGCGCTATTTTCGCTATTTTTAAGAATGCCAGTGGAAAATCAACAGCAGAGCCCGAGTAAAGTCGATCAGATACAGAAATCCTTTTGGAAAAGTCAGCAAGAGAATTTCTTCATTCTGATTGCCGCATTGGGGCTCTCTCTGCTTATTCGGTTATTTATCGCTGAACCTCGCTATATTCCTTCAGACTCCATGGTTCCAACGCTAGAGATTGGCGATCGCCTCCTCGTTGAGAAAGTGTCTTACCACTGGCATTCACCCCAGCAGGGAGATGTCATTGTATTTGCTCCGCCTCAGCAACTTCAAGCCGCCGGATACAGCTCTGATCAAGCGTTTATCAAGCGGGTTATTGGTCAGCCTGGGCAACAGCTTGAAGTCAGAGAGGGCAGGGTTTATCTGGATAATGAACCGTTAGTTGAATCCTACATTGCCGAGCCTCCCGACTATCAGTTAGGTTCGCTCCAGGTTCCGACGGATGAGTACTTTGTGATGGGAGACAATCGCAACGATAGTAATGACTCCCATGTTTGGGGGTTTCTTCCCAGTCAAAACATTATTGGTCGGGCTATATTTAGATTTTGGCCCCTAGAGCGGTTTGGGTTTGTGAAGTAGCTTGTCAGGTCACTGTACGGAAATTGCGACCCATCTGGGTGAGAAGTGCTACCTGAACAAACTGTTAGAATAAGGCAAAATTAGGAGTAACGTGCAACTTTAATTTGATTGTAGCGTTTTTAAAAACTGTAATGTCCTATTTGTAGTACTTTAAGAAAGGTTAGCTATGGGATTCTTTGACTCAGAAATTGTTCAACACGAAGCCAAGCAATTGTTTGAGAACTATCAATCTTTGGTGCAGTTAGGAAGTGACTATGGCAAGTTTGATCGAGAGGGAAAAAAACTTTACATCGACCAAATGGAATCTATGATGGAGCGCTACCGCATTTTTATGAAGCGGTTTGAGTTATCAGAAGACTTTATGGCTCAGATGACAATAGAGCAGCTTAAGACTCAGTTGGGTCAGTTTGGTATCACTCCTGAACAGATGTTTAGCCAAATGAATTCAACCCTAGAACGAATGAAGGCAGACCTAGAAAAACAACTTTAAATACAGTTCTGAACACAGTTCTGAATACATCAAATATTGTGTGACGTTACGTCTAGCCACAACAGCCAGTATCTTACAATCCTGCCAGCAACTCCCACGACAGACCTCTTATTAGCTGTTACTGGTTTATCGGCTTTAGCTGTGCCGTTTTGCTGAGGTTCAGGAATGGCCAAAATCTTTGCTTTCCCATATCTTCGGCAGATTGATGCGAAGTTTGATTTGTTTTGTTTCTATGAATTCAACCAATTGATTTAACTTCATGGCACTAACTTCATGACACTACTGAGAATTTCGCAGCAACAGCTTAATTTATTGGCGACTTGTCCGCGAAAATTTCAGCAGACTTATTTAGAGCAATTGACTTCTCCGCTCCCCCCTGAAGAGGAGGCGCGTTTAAATTGGGGTAGTCAGTTTCACCTATTAATCCAACAGCGAGAATTGGGCTTGCCCATTGATTTAATATTAGAAACCAACCCAGAGTTACAACAGTGTTTGAATCAATTTATTAAGGCCGCTCCAGAGATTTTTAATGCTGATTTTGAGTCTGAAACTCAGTGGCAAACCCAAATTTTTCGAGAACCTGAACATCAGCGATCGCTCAAATTTCAAAATTACCTGCTAACAGTTATTTATGATTTATTAATTGCCGAAGTTGATCAAGCCAAGATTTTTGATTGGAAGACCTATCCTCGCCCTCGAACCCCTCAAGATCAAAAATATTTGGCGCAGAACTGGCAAACTCGTTTGTATCTTTACACACTAGTAGAAACCAGTGATTATTCTCCTGAACAGATTTCTATGACGTACTGGTTTATTCCCCCAAAACCAAACTATTTTCCTGAATCTCTAAAGTTTTTCTACACCGTTCAACACCATCAGAAGACTCATGAAGACTTAGTAGAACTACTCCAACGCCTAGAGCAATATCTTGCAGATTATGAACGCGGTCAAGCCTTCCCTCAAGTCAGTTTAACTCAAGGACTCTGTCAGTCTTGTCAGTTTGCATCTCGCTGTCAACGAACGAGTGAATCTGAGGACTTAACCCCTAGTTCTCTCAATTCCTTGCCCGATTTCGCTAGGATTAAAGAAGTTCCAATTTAGCAGGAAAGGAACTTTTTTTAGAAACCCATGATGTGGCAAATTCAGCCTTCGATACAGCTTCCCAGTTGGATGCTGCCGACCCTTCATCAACATGCACCTCACTTATCTGGAAAATATGCAGCGCAACTCCTGTTGGCCCGAGGCATTCAAACTCCTGAACAGGTAACAGCATTTCTCGATCCAGACGCATACCAACCTGGGAGTCCTCAGGAATTTGGCTTGGAAATGACCTGGGCGGTTGAACGGTTGCAGCAAGCGCGCGATCGCCAGGAAACCGTCACAATTTGGGGAGATTTCGATGCTGATGGCGTGACCTCAACTTCAGTATTGTGGGAAGGCTTGAGTCAATTTTTTCAGCCAAACCTTCAGCTAAACCCTCAGCTAAACTTTCAGCCAAACCTTCAACAGAATCTCACCCCAGAATCCACCCAGCTTTCTTATTACATTCCCAATCGCTTGACGGAATCCCACGGCTTAAATTTGGCGGGGATTCAAACCCTTGCAGCACAAGGCTGTACGCTAATCGTAACCTGTGATACAGGCAGCACGAACCTAGAAGAAATCAAAGCCGCCAATCATTTGGGAATTGATGTGATCGTAACCGATCATCATACGTTGCCCCAGGAACGTCCCCCCGTTGTCGCCATGATCAATCCCCGCACCTTTCCGCTTGAACACCCTCTACGTCATCTCTCTGGAGTTGCAGTGGCTTATAAACTGGTAGAAGCCCTGTACCAAGCCACTCCAGAGTTGCCTCAACACACCCTGGAGAATTTGTTGGACTTGGTCGCCATCGGGTTAATTGCAGATTTAGTCCAGCTCACAGGGGATTGCCGCTATCTGGCACAACGGGGCCTGCAACGGCTACAGGCTCAACTCAATACCCCCACTCGCCCAGGAGTGGCAAAGTTGTTGGAACTCTGCAAACGGAGTGGCGATCGCCCCACGGATATTTCCTTTGGGATTGGCCCCCGAATTAATGCGGTGAGCCGAATCTATGGGGATGCGAAGTTCTGTGTGGAGCTGTTAACCAGTCGGGATCGTACCCGCTGCATGAAGCTAGCCCTCGATACAGAAATCGCCAACAGTCGCCGCAAGGCTCTACAAAAAGAAGTTGTGCGGGATGTGGAACGCAAACTGGAGCAGCTTGATCTATCCACCACGGGAGTGATTATTCTTACTGACTCCCAATGGCCTACGGGAATTTTGGGTTTAGTGGCGAGTCAGGTTGCCCAGCAATATGGACGACCGACGATTTTGTTGAGCATTGAGGAAGGAACACAAGCAGTGAAGCTGGCTAGGGGCTCAGCTCGCTCTGTGGGAGGAATTGATCTCTATGAACTGGTCAGTAGTCAAGCCCATTTGCTCCATCGGTTTGGCGGACACCCATTTGCAGCAGGATTGAGTTTAAACGTTGAAAATTTACCCTTGTTTACTGATGGCATCAATCGTCAATTGCGGGCAACGTTTAATCATTCTGGAGCCTTGATCGAACCCCACATTACTGTTGATTTAGTCTGTACCGTTGCAGAATTGAGCAAGGAATTATTTCAAGAATTAAAACTGTTAGAACCTTGTGGCATGGGTAACCCTGCTCCCAAAATCTTAATTAATAATTGTTGGTTTACAGACTTACACAATGCCAATCAACAAGATATTCGCGGGGCCAAAGTGAGCTATATTAAGACTACATTTAATCTCTGGGATGACTCAACGGCAATGGGATTTCCTGGGGTTTGGTGGGGGCACTACACGGATGAGATTCCGGCGGAACGGTGCGATATTTTAGTAGAACTTGACTTTAACTCGCTGAAAAAACGTTACGAAGTGCGCTTACTGGAGATTCGTTCTACGGTTTCAGCCCCCCCCGTGCAATTGCCGCAACGCTCTATTGATCAGATTCTAGACTGGAGGCATTTAACCTCAACCCTTCCAACTGCTGCAAGCGAGTTTCAACAGTCTCAACCTTTGAGTCCACCTTTAATTTCACCCCTAGTTCTCAAAGATTGCCCCAATAGTTGGTCAGTGCTTCAGGCTTGGTTTTACAACGCCTTGACTCAACAGCGACCTTTGGCGATCGCCTACACCCTTCCTCTAGACTTTTCTGCCGTTGAGGTTTTAGAAAATCTTGTGGGGATTGCCAAGTATTTAAGTCGCACTCAGCAACTCGTGACCCGTCAACAATTGCTAGAGAAATTAACAATTGGAGAGAGCTCTCTTCAGCTTGGATTTGACTGTTTAAAAACCTGGGGTTTCAAAATCGAACCGATGGATCGGGCCTTTCAGATCACCCAAACTCCCTTAGAAGAAACCAAGGATCGACAATCTCAACTGATGCAGAAATTTCTCTCCGCCGTTCAAGAGGAACACTTCCGTCGCCGATATTTCTGTGAAGTTCCGATTGAAACCATTCAGGCGATCGCCGATCAAACGTCAGTTAGTCCTTTAGTCAGTCCTGTTGAGAGTGAGTAGGGTCGCAAGGCTGGGCTAAGCAGGCAGACTAGACTCGGAGTGGGTCGAGGTCTGAGATTGCTCAAGTTGTTCACTGGCCCAACGATGATAGTCTAAAACCAAGTGATAAACGAGCCGCTGTTTCACGCTCGCCAGAGTACTTTTCAGGAGATGGTTTCCTGTCGCTTCCAACAGAGATTTTGGGGTCAGCCAAAGGGCAGGGGGGAGTTCAACTTCAACTGTGAGGTCTGCCAACCCCTTTAGGTAAGTGACTCCATCAATCTGTTGCGGTGATAAACGCCCAAACAAATGCAGGGCAAATCGTTGGTTGATGTACTCCACCCCCAGAATTTCACAGCCGACAGATTTGAGCCGAATCGTGCCATCAGACAGGGCCCAAACCTTCATATCGACAGTCGGTTGAATCATCAGCGATAGAAAAGAGAGAGGACGCATCTTCAGCCGAAAACAATCTTCACTAAGCTGTTCCAACCGTCGCGGATCAACTAAGGCGCTGATCAAACGATGGGGCTGACGCAAGTAGTGTTGGATGGGAATGTGTTCGTCAGGAACCCTCAGCTCAATCGATTGAAATCCGGTAAATTGCACCTGCATGGATTCGTGAAAACCTTAACTTTGTAAGTTTATTTTAACAAAAACTGTTTAACAAAAATTAATATTGCTGCCTCTGGCTTCATTTGGGGTTAAGCGCAATTCAGAGTTATGCTGAAGCCTAACCTGAGCCCAGTCGTTGTTCCATCATACTGAGTTGATGGATGAGAGTTGGATAAAGAAATATAACGCGCTGTAAAATACTTTTGGTGTCAAACGATGACCCTCTCAATTGCCCATCTCGGCCCCACAGGAACCAATGCAGAAGCGGCAGCCCTCGTCTATGCCCAGTACCTTCAGCAAGATTCCCCTGTGGAGATTCAGTTATGCCCCTATCCCAGTATCGCCCAAACTCTATGGGCCGTGGCTCGCGGAGAAGTGGATGTGGCAGTTGTCCCGGTTGAAAATTCTATTGAAGGCAGCGTAACAATTACCCTAGATACCCTTTGGCAAGTCGATACGCTGAGAATTCAAAAAGCCCTGGAACTCCCCATTTCCCATGCTTTTTTATCTTTGGCCCGGAACCTAGATCAGATTAAACGGGTGTACTCCCACCCTCAAGCCCTAGCTCAATGTCAAAGATGGTTGGATCAGCAGTTGCCACAAGTGAAACGGATCGCAACAAACTCTACAACAGAAGCCTTGCAACATCTTGATCCAGAAGGAACGGCAGGGGCGATCGCCTCCCAACGAGCCGCACAACTTTATGAATTGCCGATTCTGGCCCATCCCATTAGTGATTATCCAGAGAATTGCACCCGCTTTTGGGTGATGAGCCTGAAGGATTCACCGGGTGGGAGTCATACGTCTCTCGCGTTTAGTCTCCCTGCCAATGTTCCAGGAGTTTTAGTGAAACCGTTACAAGCGTTTGCCCAACGGGAAATCAACCTCAGTAGGATTGAGTCTCGCCCCACAAAACAATCCTTTGGTACTTATCTGTTCTTTATTGATATTGATGCTAATGCTCAAGAGGAATCTGTTCAAGGAGCCCTAACCGAGTTGCGAGCCTATACAGAAACCCTGAAAATTTTCGGCAGTTATACGATGCTGAACTGCAATGTCTAGGCAGGAGCAAGGTCACTCGCCCTTGCTATTTTTGATCGTATTTTTTAGATCGTCGTAGTATTCTAGTCGGTATAAGGTTTTCAACCCTAGGTGTTCAATCCTAAGTGTTCAACCCTAGGTGTTCAATCCTAAATCTTCAATCCTAAATCTCCTCAACGTCAATCATGGCAACCAATCTTTCCCCCGATCCTGAAATTATTCTAGGTACTCCAATTACCACCATTCTTCCCGATGATACAGAGGAAGGAGAGTTTTCAGGAACAACCAGCCCTGACTATATTCAAGTTGACCCCAATATTGAACCCTTTGACTTTAATCTCTCTGGACTTCAGGGGTCTGATACCCTGATCGGAGGCGCTGGGAATGATTTGATATCAGGGAATACCGGGGATGACCGACTTGATGGATTGAATGGGGCAGATGTTTTATTTGGCAACACTGGGGTCGATCTGTTGTCCGGGGGAGCCGCAAACGATGAAGCTTATGGTGGCCAGGGGAACGATACCTTGGTGGGAGATATCGGAGATGATATCTTGTCGGGTGATAAAGGCATGGACTTGTTAATTGGGGGGCCCGGTCATGATTTATTCATTGTGGGCGATCGCGGTCAACTGGATGCGGCCTTCGTTGATGATTTTGTGCCCGGTCAAGATCAAGTCTTGATTACTGGGGCTAATTCTTTTGGGGACTTGGATTTCTTCCCATTGACCGGCTTATCCGTGCAGAATTTGTTCCCAACCATTAACCAATTTACTGTGGGAGGCACATTAATTTCAGTGAAGCAAACTGGAGAAATTATCGGAGTATTAAATAATGTTTTTCCTGAACAGGTTTCTATCTCTGATTTTCGTTTCCTGCCTCCTAGACTTCCCGCTCAAGATGCCGAAAGTTCCGACTCTTCAGCGGCCTGACTTGTTGTCATGGCTAAGGGTAAAACGATCTCTACGGTTGTGCCCTGATCTCTCCCTAGACTTAAGAGACGGATCTGCCCCCCCATCATTTCAATCAACTGTTTGGAGATTGTTAACCCCAGTCCCGTGCTCCCTTGAGGATGGACAACCCTCTCGTTTTCAACTTGAAAGGGCTGAAAAAGTTTATTCTGGGCCTGAGGTTCAATTCCAATTCCAGTGTCTCGAACGGTTATCACGGCTGCTTTCGGGAATGTGCCCCCGTTCAAATCAATAGCGGCGGGGATAGTCGTCTGGATCGTAATGCCACCTTGCTCCGTAAACTTGACTGCATTTCCAATAATGTTAATAAAAACTTGCTTCAGGTAAGTTGGATCAGCAATAACCTGAATCAAGTTTGGATCATGTTCCAAATTAAACTGTAACCCCTTCTGGCGAATATTGGCTAACTGTAAATAGGCGGCGGCGGACAGACAAGCATGGAGATCGACAGACCTCAAATCACACATGACATAACCGGATTCAATCTTGGCTAAGTCTAAAACTCGATTGATCAAGGTTAACGAATGGACTGAAGATTGATAAGCCTGTTGCAATAACTCCATTTTTTCTTCTTGACTATCATACAAATCATCTAAGAGGAGCTGAAGAGAGCCAATAATGCCATTCATTGGGGTTCTGAGTTCATGGGAAATTTGCCGCAAAAACTCATCTTTGTAGTGGTTAATATTGTGTAGAGTTGAGTTATGGGCTTCTATCTTGCGATAGTTTTCACAGGCATCCTTCAGGGCTTGTTTCAACTTAATTTTTTCGCCCTGTAATTGCTCTATTTTTTGATTGAGCAACCCTTCTAGGACTGAGTTTCGCCGCCGTAGAACTTGCGACTTTTGATAAAGTGCGATCGCAACTCCACAGGCAATCAGAACAATTGCAAGGGGGATAATGATAAAAAATCCATAGACTAGGAAGAAGTGTATCAAAGTGAGAGTGCGTAAAATACCAGCAATACTGAAATAGATGCTCTCATCAGTCTGGACTCCTAGATTGTATCGTTTGAGTTTCCGTTCTAGGAAGAACACTGAACCTGTAATTTACTGAGGGTCAAAGCCTAGGCTTAAGTTTACCCCTCCATTCTACTCAGCCAATTTCTAAGTGGAGGTACTCCGGTCTCGGCTGATTGATTTTTGGCAGATTATTTGTCATTGGTGCTTGAATGCGGTCAACTGTTAACTGACGACTATCACCAATGTTAGCTATGTCTTCTTCCTTTCACCTTGAATCCCCACAAGTTAGTATTATCATGGGGAGTGATTCTGATCTGTCTACGATGCAAGGGGCGATCGCCATCTGTGAAGAGTTTGCCGTATCCCATGAAGTGGCCATTGTTTCTGCCCACCGCACACCTGATCACATGGTGAACTATGCAAAAACAGCCCACGAGCGCGGACTGAAGGTGATTATTGCTGGAGCTGGGGGGGCCGCCCATTTACCTGGCATGGTAGCGGCCTTAACCCCTTTACCTGTGATTGGAGTTCCAGTGGCCACTCGTCATCTCCAAGGGGTTGACTCCCTTTACTCCATTGTGCAAATGCCGGGAGGAATTCCGGTGGCAGCGGTGGCAATTGGCAATGCAAAAAATGCAGGGTTGCTGGCGGTTCAGATCTTGGCAGCCCACCACCCGGATCTGCTTCAGCAGGTGCAGGAATACCGTCAATCCCTACGAGATTCTGTTCTTGATAAACAAAATCGCCTAGAACAGTTGGGCTACGCTCAGTATCTAGTTGAAATTGCAGAGGGTTACTAGTGTTGATCAGGGGTGTTACAAAACTTAAGCCTAGAGATTGAGTTTGTAGAATCTAGCGTGTAAGTGTTGTTAGGATGAGCAAATGTAAATTCTGATACAGAACCCATTGCTATCTGGTATACACAATTAGTAATTCTTGATGCAAAATCGGCATTAGCGCTGAAATTTGAGTTGCTAGAGTACTTTAGCTAGCGCAGATTAATTGTCCTGAGACAATCTCAGGGCAGTTTGGCAACTGTATTCTGTTACCGAGTTGCGCTGTTGAGCTAGCAGTTCTCAGGTTCCTGAATCAACCTAAGGCTTAAATTTTTCCAGAATCCAAAACTTGATTTTCCAAAACTTAAGTTTCATAAACTTAAGGTTCATAAACTTTAAGTTTCATATCTTTTACCTCAATCTCCAATGTTGAAGGCAATGTACAACAGAAAACAGCTAAACGTGGATCGTCTTACGCTTCCTGCCAGCCACAGTTTCCAAAGCATGAAAAGCCAGAGAATCAAAAAACGAGGATGGACTAGGTGGCTCTCCCCTAGTCTTCTGAGTTGCATTCCTCTAACTGCAATTATTGTAGTCACTTGGAATTTGGCGGCTTCTGCTCAAGATGCTGAGCCTCTGACCCCTGAAGCAGTCCAGGGAGCCCTAAATATGATCTGGGTTCTGATTGCTGCAATTCTTGTGATTTTTATGAATGCGGGCTTTGCCATGCTAGAAACAGGGTTTTGCCGTCATAAAAATGCAGTTAATGTTTTGGCCAAAAACCTAATCGTGTTTGCGGTTTCCACTTTGAGTTTTTGGGTGATTGGATTCTCCCTGATGTTTGGTGGAGATAATCCGTTTATTGGGGGTGGGGGTTATTTTCTGTCTGGTAGTCCAGAAGTTTATAACTTGGCTCCCTTCCCTGAGGGATTACCACCGAGTGTGTTTTTCCTCTTCCAAGTTGCGTTTGCTGGGACAGCCGCAACGATTGTTTCGGGAGCCGTTGCAGAACGAATTGAGTTCGTTGCTTTTTTGATTTTCAGTTTCCTGTTGGTGGCGATCGCCTATCCGATCACAGGTCACTGGATTTGGGGCTATGACTTTGCCAACGGTGAAGCCACAGGTTGGCTTGGCAAGATGGGCTTTATTGATTTTGCGGGGTCAACCGTGGTTCATTCCGTTGGGGGTTGGGCAGCACTGATGGGAGCAGCATTTCTGGGGCCTAGAATAGGCAAGTATGCTGAGGATGGCTCCCCTCGGGCAATCCCAGGTCACAATATGAGTATTGCAACTCTGGGATGCTTGATTCTCTGGGTCTGCTGGTTTGGATTTAACGCTGGTTCAGTCCTGGCGGTGAATGAACTTGTTCCCTTCGTAGCAGTAACCACCTGTTTGGGCGGTGCGACTGGGGGAGTAGTTTCAACCATTACGTCCTGGGTCAAGGATGGCAAGCCGGATTTATCCATGATTATCAACGGCATTCTGGCTGGATTGGTCGCCGTGACTGCAAGCTGCAATCTGATTACCTACTGGGAAGCTATAGTGATTGGTGCGATTGCCGGGGCTTTGGTGGTTTTTGCGGTTGGCTTTTTTGATCAGATCAAAATTGACGATCCCGTTGGAGCAACCTCGGTTCACTTGGTTTGTGGTGTTTGGGGAACCTTGGCAACGGGACTCTTTGCAACGGGTGCAAATTTTGGTGTTCAAGTGTTAGGAATTCTTTCCATCGGTGGATTTACCGTTCTCCTGAGTACAATCTTCTGGCTGGCGATCAAAGCGACTGTAGGGCTGCGGGTTCACTCGGAGCAGGAATTGATGGGTTTGGATATTTCCGAACATGGCATGGAAGCCTACAGCGGTTTCGTCAAAGAATCTGGCCCGACCAGCATGGGTGGAGCCGAATCGGGCATTCCTGCAGGGGGAGGAATTTCCAGTTCTTACTAAGGCCCTCGACCGTCTCTAGGGCTGAGATTGTTCGCCCTAAGGGTTTAGGATTTAGAATCAACCTTTAACCTGCCTTAAAGTATCTCGCCCTCAACCTGACAAGAAACGATCAGGTTGAGGGCGATAATTTTTGTGATTGATTAAAGTTACTGATTAAACTACTGATTAAATTTTTGATTAAAATTTGTGGGTTAGGCATCGTGCCTGACTGAGAAAGCCGAAACGACTGCCCTACAGATTAAAATTCACCTTAAATCTTTAGACTTAACCCTGAGATTTAATGTTGAGATTTAACCTTAAGCTTCAACCTTATAAACTTGACTCAGAAACTTAACCTTTACATTAGACTATTACCAAGCAGTTTCTCTATCAATTTGTTAGGATGACTATGACTCAGAAGAGTTAGTAGGAGAGCACTGTGTTCAATTATCTTCCGCCGCTAAATGATCACAATTTACCCTATCCGGACACAATGCATCCCATTGTAGTTCACTTTGTGATTGCAATGGTATTGTTTGCGTTTTTTTGTGATGTCGTTGGCTACTTAACCCGCAATTCTCGCCTGTATGAAGTGAGTTGGTGGAACTTGTTTTTTGCTACTATTTCTATTTTTATTGCAATTATCTTTGGACAGGTTGAGGCGGGTCTAGCCCAACCCTATGCCGCAGCAGAGCCAACCCTGAACTTGCATACCCTGATTGGGTGGTCACTGTCTGGGGTGATTGCTGGGATTACAGCATGGCGCTATGTCATTCGATTTCGCGACCCGAAGCAGTTGTCTGTAGCGTTTTTGGGTTTAGAAGTTCTCTTGGTGGGTTTGGTTTTTTTCCAAGTTTATCTGGGGGATGAGCTGGTTTGGGTCTACGGGCTCCATACTGTACCTGTAGTCGAAGCAGTTCGGGAAGGAGTATTGTAATGAATTCTGATTTGGTTAAACAGTTGGGAGAGCAACTGGGGGCCAATGGCTTGCCCTATACAATTCCGATCCATCCGAACTTAGTCCATCTCACCCTGGGACTGTTTATTGTGGCGATCGCCTTCGATATTGTGGGCGTGCTCTATCCCTTGGAAAAGCCTGTATTTAAGTTCATGTCCATTCCAGCCGCCCGTTCAAACTTCTTTGATGTGGGCTGGTACAACATGCTAGCTGCTGCCATCATTACCTTTTTTACAGTGGCCGCAGGGTTCTACGAGATTCTCCTGGCGATGCCCTCCCCTGAAACCAAAAGTGCCTGGGGATTACAGGCGATGGAAACGATGCTGTGGCATGGGGTCGGTGGGGTTGTGCTGCTAGGACTGATTGTGGTGATGACAGTCTGGCGAGGGTTTCAACGGTTTCTCTGGCGCAAGGACAGATCCCAGCAGGTGCAATGGAGCTATCTGCTGGCTGGGCTGGGAATTTTTGCGCTGATGTTTGTTCACGGAACCCTAGGGGCGCAACTCGCTGCTGAATTTGGGGTACATGTTACGGCTGATCGGTTGTTGAGATTGGGTGAAAACCCGAATCTGCTCCTGAAGTAATTCTGTAGGTTGTCATGAAATTTCGGCTGATTTTGACCTTATCTGTAGTAGCGATCGCGCTCTTGGCCGTGAGTTTGTGGATGGGACAGCAGGCGTATACCTGGCTACCCCCGCAAGCCTCGGCTGAATCAAAGCTGAGCGACGATTTATTTAGTTTTCTGGTTACGATTTCAACTTCTATTTTCTTTGGGGTAACGGGAACCCTAGCCTATTCTTTGCTATTTCATCGGGCTGGCAAGTACGACTTCAGTGACGGCCCCCATATCGAGGGCAATGTGACTCTAGAGGTGGTTTGGACAGCCATCCCGATGGTTCTGGTATTTTGGTTGGCGGGCTATAGCTATCAGGTTTATAACCAAATGGCGATTCGTGGCCCTATGGAACATCATCACGGAGCCATGGCCGCTGCCCAAGCCGCCCCAATGAACGCCGATCCAATGAACAAGGCGGTGTCAGCCAACCCCAGAGATCTAGAAGAGATTGAGGTGTTGTCCCGACAGTGGGCTTGGGAGTTCCGCTATCCCAATCAGAATATAACTAGCACAGAATTACATTTACCTCAAGACCGGCGGGTGAGGTTAACCATGACATCCGAGGATGTTATCCATGGTTTTTATATTCCTGCCTTTCGGGTAAAGCAAGATATTATTCCGGGTCGAGTGAATGATCTGGAGTTCACGCCAATTCGCATCGGTCAGTATCGGTTGCGCGATTCTCAGTACAGTGGTACCTATTTTGCCGCTATGCAAACCGATGTTGTCGTGGAGTCTCGCGAAGACTATCAGCAGTGGTTGGCTAAAGCTGCATCTCAGACTCCTACGGTGGCCTACAACCGAGCCTTTACTGAATACAACCAAACTCAAAAATCCGCGATCGCAGGCTGGAAGACGGTTCCTCCTTCTGCTCCCCCCGTTGTTAATTTTTCTAGTGCCAAGGAAAATTCTTTATGATCGACACTCCTTTCCCAGGGGTTGTTCCTAGTCGTGAACAGCCTCAGCCTGGGTCTCCTGAGAACTGGAGACGCTTCTTTAGCTTTAGTACGGATCACAAGGTGATTGGTATCCAGTATCTGGTTACGTCATTCCTCTTCTTCCTGATTGGTGGCATCTTTGCCATGATTATGCGCGGGGAGTTGATTACTCCAGAGTCAGATTTAGTTGACCGCACGGTTTACAATGCCCTGTTTACAATGCATGGAACGATCATGCTATTCATGTGGACTTTTCCATCGTTGCTGGGAATCTCCAACTACCTAGTTCCCCTGATGATTGGGGCGCGGGATATGGCCTTTCCTCGCTTGAATGCTGTGGCGTTCTGGATGGTGCCAATTTTTAGTATTGTCCTGCTATCCAGTTTCTTTGTTCCTGGTGGCCCTTCCCAGTCTGGTTGGTGGGCCTATCCTCCAGTGAGTCTACAGAATCCCACAGGGAACTTAGTCAATGGTCAGTTCCTTTGGCTGGTGGCAGTGGCGATTTCGGGGGTCGCTTCAATTATGGGCGCAGTCAATATCGTGACAACGATTGTCAAAATGCGAGCGCCAGGAATGACCTTTTTTCGAATGCCTGTTTTTGTTTGGACCGTGCTTAGCGCTCAAATTATTCAGTTGTTTGGCTTGCCTGCGCTGACGGCGGGGGCGGTGATGCTTTTGTCTGACTTAACGGTTGGCACTAGCTTTTTTGACCCTGCGAAGGGAGGAGATCCGGTTCTCTTCCAGCATTTTTTCTGGTTCTATTCCCATCCGGCAGTTTATGTGATGGTTCTGCCCGTCTTTGGGGTGTTTTCAGAAATTTTTCCAGTCTATGCTCGCAAGCCTCTATTTGGCTACAAAGTGGTTGCCGTCTCATCTGCGATTATTACTGCGCTGAGTGGCCTAGTTTGGGTACATCACATGTTCGCCAGTGGAACGCCGGGATGGATGCGGTTGTTCTTTATGATTACCAGCATGTGTATTGCTGTGCCCACAGGAATTAAAGTGTTTGCCTGGGTGGCAACGATTTGGCGTGGCAAACTCCGTTTGGATACTCCCATGCTGTTTGCGATGGGGGGCTTGGTAATGTTTTTGTTTGCTGGCATTACCGGGATCATGCTGGCTTCGGTGCCAATTGATATTCATGTCAATAATACCTACTTTATTGTTGGCCATTTTCATTACGTTCTGTATGGGACGATTACGATGGGCTTGTTTGCCGCCATCTATCATTGGTTCCCTAAAATGACGGGAAAAATGTACTACGAGAGTTTGGGCAAATTGCATTTCTGGCTCGCCTTCATTGGGACTAATCTCAACTTTCTGCCGATGCATCCATTGGGATTGCATGGAATGCCGCGCCGGGTTGCTTCCTATGATCCAGAGTTTGCCTTTTGGAACGTGATTGCGAGTATTGGAGGCTTCGTTTTAGGGATGTCCACGTTGCCGTTTATTCTCAATATGGTGAGTTCCTGGGTACAGGGCAAAAAAGCGCCCGATAATCCTTGGCGAGCTATTGGTTTGGAATGGCTGGTGTCTTCACCTCCTCCGGTTGAGAACTTTGAGGAAATTCCAATTGTGATTGCTGCACCCTATGGTTACGGCAAAAAAGATCCCTTAACTGCAAACCTTCGCGACGCTTTAGAGGTGGCCAATGAGTAGCGTTAATCTTGAAATGTCTCCGAGTTCAGATCTGGAAAAAGCTCACGGTGCTGAACACGTTCACGATGAAGCAGGCAACAGCATGTTTGGCTTCATTGTGTTCTTGCTCTCAGAAAGTGTGATTTTCCTAAGTTTTTTTGTTGGGTATATTGTTTATAAGACTACAGCGGTTGACTGGCTACCTGCAGGGGTTACCGGGTTAGACATTCGAGAACCTGCGATTAATACAGTGGTCTTGGTATCCAGTAGTTTTGTGATCTATGTTGCCGAGCGATTTCTGCATGTTAAAAATCTATGGGCATTTCGGTTGTTTTGGCTGGCTACAATGGCCATGGGAACTTACTTTCTGTATGGTCAGGCGGTAGAGTGGCGCAGCCTTGAGTTTGGCTTTACCTCTGGAGTGTTCGGGGGAAGTTTTTATTTACTGACGGGATTTCATGGGTTGCACGTCTTGACAGGCGTGCTTCTACAATTGCTGATGTTGATTAAATCCTTTGTTCCCGGCAATTATGACAAAGGGGAAGTTGGAGTGGCTGCAACTTCTCTGTTTTGGCATTTTGTGGATGTCATTTGGATTATTTTGTTTATTCTGATTTACATCTGGCAGTAACGAGGGTTTGACCGATTTAACTTTTGATTTGGGCTTGATGACCGAACCCTTGCTTGAGGGCAAGGTCACCTTGCTTTTATAAAAAATATAAGGTTGTCAACCAGACTGAATATGACTCAGCAGTTAAGGAGGAGTTGAATGATTATCGACGACCAACACTATGATGTGATTGTGATTGGCACTGGGGCCGGTGGAGGAACCCTAGCTCACAAACTAGCATCAACTGGGAAGAAAATCTTGATCCTGGAACGGGGCGATTTTATGGCCCTGGAAGAGCAGAATCGCACCAGCGTGGATGTGTTCAAACGGGAGCGTTATCATGCTCCAGAGCAATGGTATGACAGTATGGGAGAGCCGTTTTCTCCCCAAACGAACTACGCTGTTGGAGGAAATACCAAGGTTTATGGTGCGGTGTTGCAACGGATGCGGGAACGGGATTTTGAGCAGATCAGTCATCAAGACGGGATTTCTCCAGAATGGTGTCTCAAATATAGTGACTTTGAGCCTTACTACAGCGAAGCAGAGCAACTGTATCAGGTTCACGGAACTGCGACTGGAGACCCCACAGAGCCTGCCCATAGTATTGAGTATGCCTATCCGGCGATTGAGCACGAATCCCGTGTCCAGCCGATTGTAGAAGCGATCGCCCAGCAAGGCTTGCATCCGACGACCTTGCCCCTGACCCTGACCCGTGAGAAGGATGATCCGACCGGAGATTCCGAGACCTTTGGCATTGCTCCGGCGCTCAAGTCCCCCAACATTACCCTGATCACTTCGGCTACGGTGGTTTGCTTGCACACCAATTCCTCTGGGCGGATGGTGAAAGCAGTAGAAGCAGAAATTGCTGGACATCCCTATCTCTTTCTTGGGGATATGATTGTACTGGCGTGTGGAGCCATTAATTCAGCGGCGTTGCTCCTGCGATCGGTTAATGAAAAACACCCTAAAGGATTGGCGAACGGCTCTGATCAGGTTGGACGCAATCTGATGAAGCATCTAATGACCACTATCGTGCAGCGGGATGGAACCCCTAATTCTGGAACCTTCCGAAAATCGATCAGCGTGAATGACTTTTATTGGGGAGATGCTGATTTTCCCTATCCTATGGGCCATGTCCAAAACACTGGGGGTCTGCTACAGGATGTGATTTTTGCTGAAGCGCCACCGTTATTGTCAGTGTTGGCAAAAGTGATGCCTGAATTTGGGCTGAAGCAATTGGCGATGCGTTCAATTGGGTGGTGGGTACAAACAGAAGTGTTGCCTGATCACAATAATCGAGTCCGGGTTGAGCCCGCCAAACTCTGCCTAGATTACACCCCTAATAATTTGGAAGCCCATGACCGTCTGATTTATCGTTGGAAAGAAGTCCTCAAAGCCGTCGATAAAACGATTGAGCAGCGCAGTGCCGTTTATCCCCATGGTGAAGCGCCGATCCAGGTTGTAGCCCATCAGTGTGGAACCTGTCGGTTTGGGGACAATCCAGAGACTTCTGTCCTCGATCAAAACTGTCGAGCCCACGAGATTGATAATCTGTATGTGGTCGATAGCAGTTTCTTTCCTTCGAGTTCCGGTGTGGGTCCAGCGTTAACGGTGATTGCAAACGCTCTGCGAGTTGGGGATCACTTGATCGAACGCCTAACTTGACCGGTGGTCTGTCTAGATAAGTTGGCGTTGTTTAATGGCAGCATGATTCCACCCCCTAGCCCCCATGTGCATCAGCATTTTCGGAAGAGTATTCTGAGGGGAATTAGACTTCCAAGGAAGGTTCCCCAGGCTTGGGAGTATTCTTCGAGCAGCTCCTTGGTCGAAGAGGGGGCCGCATAAAGTTGGGTGGTTTGACAGATTTATTTCTAACTCATCGGCACCATCAAAACGTTCCTGATCAAACTTCCGTGCAACCCATAAATCTGTATAACCCATAAAATAAAGGGGTAGGCTCGATTCTTTGAGAAAGCTCAAGTTTTTGCTTTAAGTTTTTTGCTTCAAGTTTTCATCGGTTACGCTGCTATGACCTCAACACCACCAGACGTTGCTAACGTTGTTGCTAAATCGACCCCATACCTGCCAGCAACCCTGGAGCGGGCAGAGCGTGCGATTCGTTGTTCTCCATTCCAACTCAAATTGTTCATGACAATGCGCTATGACCGAGTGGAATTGAAGGCAATTACCGCTGAATCTGGTGTTGGTCTGGGGTATACCCGCTGGCAGCTCTCAGAACTTGCTGCCGAGAATTATTTGCTATGGTTGATTCAAGTGGGGGTTCTTCGCCGCGAGGTGGATGGACAAGGGATTACAGATAGCTTTCGGCTAACGCCCTTGGGACGGCAACTGGTTGACCACTGGGAAGCTCTAGGTCAAGGTTTGGCTATGCCTACAGGGCGCGATCGCTGGCTGAATGCCCTCACCCGTTGGCTGCGATTTCCCCTCTAGACCCTCAGATACCTGTTCTGAGATACATGTCCTGAGATACATCTCCTGAGATACATAGTCTGAGATTTATGTGAGATCGATTCAAGCCTCTGACAAGGATTCTGCAATGACCAAACAGACAAAGGCAAAGGCCATCATGGTGGTCGGAACCACCTCCCACGCGGGGAAATCCATGCTTGTGACTGCCTTGTGTCGGATTCTGCGCCGTCGTGGGGTTCTTGTTGCTCCCTTCAAAGGTCAGAATATGGCCCTCAACTCCTATGTTACTCCCACAGGAGCGGAGATCGGCTATGCTCAGGTGGTTCAAGCTTGGGCCGCAGGGTTAACGCCTTCAGTGGAAATGAATCCCATTTTACTCAAGCCTCAAGGAAACATGACCTCCCAGGTGATCTTGAAGGGCAAAGCCGTTGATTGTGTTCAGGCGGCAGAGTATTACGAGAAATATTTCGATATTGGCTGGCAGGCTGTTACCGAATCCCTTGACTCCCTGATGTCAGAGTACCAACTTGTCGTTTGTGAAGGAGCAGGTAGCCCAGCAGAGGTAAATCTAAAGCATCGCGACCTGACTAATATGCGGGTGGCCCAGTATTTAACTGCTAAAACCTTGCTGATTGTCGATATTGATCGGGGCGGAGCCTTTGCCCATGTGATTGGGACATTGCAGCTCTTGGAACCGGAGGAACGGCAACTGATCAAAGGCATTGTAATCAATAAGTTTCGAGGGCAGCGATCGCTCCTGGATTCTGGAATTCAATGGCTGGAGGAATATACTGGAATTCCAGTGGTGGGAGTGATTCCCTGGGTTGAACTCAACTTGCCAGCCGAAGACTCCCTCAGTTTGTTTGACCGTCGGAACAGTTCTTCGCCTCAAGCAGAGATTACGATTGCGGTGATTCGTTTACCTCGAATTGCCAACTTTACCGACTTTGACCCGTTAGATGCTGAAGCAACGGTCAGTGTCAAGTACGTTGATCTGCATCAGCCTTTGGGCCATCCAGATGCAGTCATTATTCCAGGGTCTAAAACAACCATTCCAGATTTATTGGCCTTGCAAGAGAGCGGCATGGCAGCAGAAATTCAACGCTATATTGCCGCTGGAGGTCAAGTCATGGGAATTTGTGGAGGCTACCAAATGCTGGGACAAACCGTTGCAGATCCCTATGGCTTGGAGGGCAAACGAGGAGACTATGAAGGTTTGGGACTACTGCCTTTGAAAACTATTATTGACCGACCAAAAGTCTCAGCCAAACGACTGGTCACTTCAGCGTCTCCCCAAGCAGGTTTTCCGATTGAAGGGTATGAAATTCACCAAGGACGCACCCAGGTACTAGATCGAGCAGACATTACTCCTCTGTTCGATGACATTGGCTTAGGAGTGGTGAATACTCAGTATTCTGTCTGGGGTCATTATTTGCATGGCATCTTTGATAACAGTGCTTGGCGGAGAGCTTGGTTGAATCATCTCCGCACGCCACGAGGATTGAGTACCTTGCCCACAGGGGTTCCAAACTATCGAGAACATCGGGAAATGCTATTGGATGTATTGGCAGATATAGTGGAAGAAGCTCTAGATCTTGATCTAATCTTGGATTGTTAGTTGGTTTAGAATGAGAATTCGCTTTTTGCCAGACAATATTGCTGTTGAAGCCCAACCGGGAGAACCGATGTTGGCAGTTGCCAACCGGGCCAGAGTTTCAATTCCCACAGGTTGTCTGATGGGATCATGTCATGCCTGCGAGGTTGAAGTGGACGGGGGAGATATTATCTGTGCTTGCATCAGTTCTATCCCGAGTGGAAGGGAAGAAATGACTGTGCAACTTTATGTTGATCCAACGTGGTAAGTCACTTCAGGACTTTAAGCTTCAGGACGTTAACGTGAGTTCAAGACTGAACTCACGCTAATGAACGTTTACTGAACCTCTATCCGGCCACTGCTGAAGCTGACAGAACTTCCTTGAGTAATTCGGTCTTATCCGTTATTTCCCAAGGAAGATCTAAGTCAGGTCGGCCAAAGTGACCATAAGACGCGATATCCTGGAAGAAACGTCCCCCTCGTTTGGCCGGAAGATTCTGCAAATCAAAGGCTTGAATCATTCCGGCTGGGCGCAATTCAAAAATTTCGAGGACAGCATCCATCAATTGTTCCTCATCCACATTGCCCGTGCCAAAGGTATCAACATGAAGACTCATAGGCCGAGCTACCCCAATCGCATAGCTGACCTGGACTTCACACCGATCTGCTAGCCCAGCCGCAACGATATTTTTAGCAATGTAACGACAAGCATAGGCTGCCGTGCGATCGACTTTGGTTGGATCTTTCCCAGAGAAGGCTCCCCCACCGTGACGGGCATAGCCTCCATAGGTATCCACAATAATCTTGCGCCCGGTTAACCCTGCATCTCCTTGAGGCCCACCAATGACAAATTTTCCGGTTGGATTCACCAAAAACCGAGTTTCTGCGTCAGGTTTGATGTCAATATCCTCAAACACAGGCTTAACCACCGCTGCCCAGAGATCTTGTTTGATTTGAGCTTGGATCGCAGCAGATTCACTGATGCCATTGATGACAGCGGCATGTTGGGTTGAGATCAAAATCGTATCAATGCCAACTGGGCGATCGCCCTCATAGATCACAGTAACTTGGGTTTTCCCATCGGGCCGTAAATAAGGCAATGTGTGATCTTTCCGAACCACAGAAAGCTGTAGAGAAATCCGGTGCGCCAAACTAATGGGTAATGGCATCAGTTCTGGAGTTTCGTTACAGGCATAGCCAAACATTAACCCTTGGTCTCCTGCTCCAATGGCATCTAACTCTTCTTCGCTCAGAGCCGTTCGGGTTTCATGGGCCTGATCAACGCCTTGAGCAATATCGGGGGATTGTCGATCAAGAGCCAGCAAAACTGCACAACTCTCGGCTGAGAAACCGTTTTCGGCATGAGTGTAGCCGATTTCAGCAATTTTCTTGCGGGTGAGGTCAACAAAATTCACTTGAGCCTGAGTCGTGATCTCCCCTGTAATTAGGACTAACCCTGTATTGACAACAACCTCAGCAGCAACACGACTTTTTGGATCGTGAGTTAATAATGCATCCAGAATCGTGTCTGAGATTTGGTCACAAAGTTTGTCAGGATGACCTTCGGTCACTGATTCGGATGTAAATAGGTAGCGACGAGACAAGAGCAGAGCCTCCTTCAATTTAAGCGTGTTGACAAAGGATGGAAGCAAGGGCTGAGTATTCAACTGCCATCAGAGGACTCAGGCAATCTTTCCCTCAAACGTTATTCATCAAACCCTTGAAAACTTTCATTAGTCCTGTTGTATCAGCAGAACCGGATAGCTGTAAAGTTTCTGGGGCAGAACAGATCTTGAGATTGCAAAGGATAACAACCCTGAAATCATCTGAGGGACAAAGCTTTCAGCTTACTGAAATCACTTGAATTTGATCTAAGTTTTGGATGACAACATCCGCAGATTGCAAAAGTTGAGGAATCTGTCCTTGACGATCGATGCCAATGCACCCTGCTGCCTTAGCTCCTCTAGCCATCTCCATGTCAACCATTGCATCCCCGATCATTACTGCGGACAAAGGATTCACATCCAAAGCCTGACATGCCTGCAAAAACAGTTTGGGATCTGGCTTGCCTGGGCCCTCATCTACTCCCATCTTTAGCTGGAAATACTGCTCCAAATGATACCGTTTGACAAAGCTATATACCGATTTCGAGGAGGCAGCAGAGAGGATTCCCAGCTTCAAGCCAGAAGTTGAAAGCAACTCTAACACCCCAAGGCACTCTCTGAATAGAGGGGCTGGAGAAGAAGTTTGAAGAACTTGGTCTGCTTTCTCAAAAGCTTGGCGGGCAATTTTTAGCGATTCTGACCAGCTCTGCCCAGTTTCAGCAATACAGGCTGCTGCCGCAATCTCGTTTTCCCTCCGACTGCCAACAGCCATCAATCCTGCTGGGTTCAGCCAATCTTCTATAATCCCAAATGTTGGTAGGAGTCGTTGCCTCAACCCTGGAATTTGATGATCAATGAGACGCGATCGCGCCTGTCCCAAGTCCTTTAGGATTGCTTGAGAATCTTCTAAGGTTCCATCTTTATCAAACACGATGGCTTGAATATTTTTGAATAGAACCTGGTCAACTCTTAGAGTAGCCATAGGAGAAACTCTAGTTAAACAAAGCCATGAAAAAAGAGGGTGAATCCCTCCTTAGAGCCAATACAAAGTGACATTCATGACACATAGTTTATTAAACATAGTTTATTAAACATACTTCATTAAACATAGTTTGATAGACATTGTTTAATAAACATTATGGGTCATGAAACTAGGTGCTACGAAACGGTCAAGAAGCCGCTAAGACTTAAAGATCAGGCTGAACTTCAAGACTCAGCGATCGCCTCAAGCTCTTCCTCTTCAGCCAAGGCTTCCTCAGAGATCTCTTCCGGTTCAGTTTCTTCAGAAACTTCTTCCTCAAGCACAGCTTCTTCAGAAACTTCTTCCTCAAGCACAGCTTCTTCAGGAACTTCTTGAAGAACTGCTTCTTCAAGTACAGCTTCTTCAGGAACCTCCTCTTTAAGTACAGCTTCTTCAGGAACTTCTTGAAGGACTGCTTCTTCAAGTACAGTTTCCTCAAGTACAGCTTCTTCAGGAACCTCTTGAAGGACTGCTTCTTCAAGTACAGCCTCTTCAGGAACTCCTTCCTCAAGTACAGCTTCTTCGGGAACTCCTTCCTCAACTAAGGCATCACTGGAAACCTCTTCCGGCGAAGCTTCGTCAAGCGCCGCTTCAATGTCCTCTGAAGCCTCAGGTACATCAACGTCTTCAACCGCTAATGGAATCTCATCCTCTTCCATAGCAGAAGGAATCTCGACCTCCTCTAGGGTCGCTTCTACGTCAGGTTGAACTTGAATGCCCTGCTGCTCAGCTAGCATTTTTTCCCGGAATTTAGCTGCCATTTCTTCAGCTTTTTCGTAAACCAAGTCAGGGTTCTTCACCATAGCCCCTGGTTCTGGCTCCAACTGCTTCGTGGAGAGGGAGATCCGACCTCGATCCGCATCCAGATCGATGATCATCACCTTAACCTCATCATTAACGTTGAAGACGCTATGGGGAGTATCGATGTGATCGTGGGAAATTTCAGAAATATGGAGCAAGCCACTAACACCACCAATATCAATAAATGCTCCATAGGGCTTGATTCCCCGCACCGTACCGATCACAACTTCCCCGACTTCAAGGCGGTTCATCTTGCGCTCAACCAAAGCTCTACGGTGGCTTAGAACGAGGCGGTTTCTTTCTTCATCAACCTCTAGAAACTTCAGCGGAAGTTCTTCAGCAACCAGATCTTCCTTCGGCTTGCGGGTACTAATGTGTGATCCAGGGATAAATCCCCGCAGTCCTTCGATTCGGACTAGAGCACCCCCGCGATTGGTTGCAAAAACCTGAGAACGAACCGTCGCATCTTCAGCTTGGAGTTGGCGGACTCTTTCCCAGGCCCGCATGTACTCAATACGACGAATTGAAAGGGTTAACTGGCCATCCTCGTTCTCATCAGTCAAGATGAAAAATTCTCGCGTTTCATTAGACTGCAAGACTTCATCCGGACTTTCCACACGATTGATGGACATTTCTTGAAGCGGAATATAGGCTGCAGTCTTAGCGCCAATATCAATCAGGGCTCCCCTTGGTTCTATACTAAAAACAGTCCCAGGAACTACGTCTCCCGGACTGAAATGATAGTCGTATTTATCAAGTAGGGCTGCAAAATCTTCGTGGGTAAAGCCCACGTCTTTAGGCTTGACTGTCTGATCGAGCATGCAATTTATTTCCTAGGGATATCTCTCCTTAAGTTGCGTTTATGCAGTCACCAAGGTTAATGCTTGAACTACCAAGCTTGATAGCAACCACAAACCTTAGAAGGCTTTAAAACTACCATCAAGAGCTGGAACTTCGAGAATCAACTTTAACTCTAGCTTCCCAATAAGGCAAGCACAGAAAACTCCTAGAAGCAAACAGTCGCGGCGATCAAGTTAAACTAGCTAACGAAACATCCCTTAGCTAGTTCAGGAAGCTAAAACTCCTGTAGATCTTACCAGCTCACTACTTAACAACTATGGAGTCAACTTGACTAATTTAACTTAAAGTACTGATATTATGCCATACTCTAGCAAAATTTGTGTCAGTTTATCGATGAGCTTTTCTGAGAGTTCAAAATAGGATTTGGATCTGAAGGATTGGAAATCGACCCTTCAGAGGCGTGAGTCGATGACAGGTCAGTCTCATCTGGGGTAAATCCACCATTTTCACCCTGCTTCAAGTGAGCTTGGTAGTGCTTGAGCTGAGCTAAGGCATCAACAAAATCTCGAATTCCCGTGAACTTTCGATAAACTGAAGCAAATCGCACATAAGCAACTTCACTTACGGCTTTCAGTTGCTCTAGAACCAGCTCCCCGATTTCTTGACTGGACACGTCTCGATTGGGACGCTGTTGCAGTTCAAGCTCAATTTCATCAATAATCTCGTTAAGTTGGATTGGAGTCATTCCGGTCTTTTCACAGGCTCGAACTAATCCTCGCAGCAGCTTGGAGCGGTCAAAAGATTCCCGCTTTCCATCCCGCTTAATCACTGTAACTGGAACAAATTCAACTCGTTCATAAGTGGTGAACCGATGTTGGCAGTTCAGGCACTCTCGCCGACGGCGAATACTCCGACCAGACTCGGCTGCACGGGATTCCAAAACTCGGCTATTCGTATGCTGACAAACTGGGCATTGCATGACTGGGTTGTCTTCTCTGATTCAGTGCGATTTCTAGCTAGAGGATAACTAGACTACTTGCCAATTCGGGGAGGTTCACGAAAGGCGATCGCAAAAAACAGAACTCCCAAGCCCAAAGCTAGAACCAAAATATAAGCTGCACTTTCCATGTCAATTTTTCCTAAAAAGCAATTTCTTATCAGTTTACCAGTCAAAATGGCATAAACGCTAAATCAACATTGCTTTTTTGTCAGGAGAAGGGCTAAACGGGCATTTCAGTTATCAATATCAGTTGCCAATATCAGTTGCCAATAATAGTTCTAAAAGAACTAGTCCAAAAAAAATGAAGCCCAACTCACTTGTTAGGCTCCAGAGATAAAAGCACAACTCATATTGACTTTCAAGAGTGGAAAGCTGAATGAGTCCGCAAAAGCTAAACGCTTTCCTTGGCAGGAGTTGATTTGTCTCCAAGCTTCTGATAAAAGCCCCATTCAAGCTGCTCTTCTGTCATCTCAGGGTCAATTCCAGCAAACACGTCTCGGAAAATAGTCCGAGAACCGTGCCAGATGTGACCAAAGAAGAACAAGAGAGCAAAACAAGCATGACCAAAAGTAAACCAACCTCGGGTACTGGTGCGGAATACGCCATCAGATCCTAAGGTTTCCCGATCAAACTCAAAAGGTTCACCCTTCTGAGCAAAACGGGCATACTTTTTGACCGTAGGAGCGTCCTTAAAGGTTTGACCATCTAGATCGCCACCGAGGAAGGAAACACTAACGCCAGCCTGTTCAAAGCTATAGCGAGACTCTGCACGACGGAAAGGAATATCTGCCCGAATGACCCCGTCCTCGTCTGTGAGGAGAACTGGGAAGGTTTCAAAGAAGTTGGGCAAACGACGAACCGTCAGGTTATGGCCATCAGCATCCTTAAAGACAGGATGTCCAACCCAACCCTGAGCAATCCCATCTCCCTTGTCCATGGGGCCAACCCGGAACAAACCACCCTTGGCAGGACTGTTGCCGACATAGTCGTAAAAGGCCAACTTCTCAGGAACTTTAGACCATGCTTCAGAGAGGCTATCCCCTGAATTAACGTTGGCCTGAACCCGCCGTTGAATTTCCTCTTGGAAATATCCCTGATCCCACTGATACCGAGTCGGGCCAAACAACTCAATTGGGGTTGCAGCGGAACCGTACCACATTGTTCCTGCAACCACAAAGGCCGCAAAAAATACCGCCGCAATACTGCTAGACAGCACTGTCTCAATATTCCCCATCCGCAATGCCTTATAAAGACGCTGGGGTGGACGAACAGACAAATGGAACAAGCCTGCGATAATACCGACAATTCCAGCCGCAATGTGATGGGCAACAATTCCCCCGGCGTTAAATGGATTAAAGCCCTCAGGCCCCCAAGAAGGCGCGACAGCTTGAATGCTTCCCGTCAGCCCATAGGGATCGGACACCCACATTCCAGGCCCAAAGAGCCCAGTTTGGTGAAAGGCACCGAAGCCAAAGCAGAGCAAACCAGACAACAACAAATGAATCCCAAACATTTTGGGCAAATCCAGGGCAGGCTCTCCGGTACGGGGATCAGTAAAGAGTTCCAAATCCCAGTAAACCCAGTGCCAAACTGCTGCTAAGAACAGTAAACCAGACAGGATAATATGAGCAGCAGCAACACCTTCGAATGACCAGAATCCTGGATTCACCACAGTGTCACCACTGACAACACTCCAGCCTGACCAGGATTGGGTCACGCCCAAACGAGCCATGAAAGGCATGACAAACATTCCCTGCCGCCACATTGGATTGAGGACAGGATCAGAGGGATCGTAAATCGCGAGTTCATAGAGTGCCATTGAACCCGCCCAACCTGCTACAAGAGCAGTGTGCATGAGGTGTACAGAAATTAGCCGTCCTGGATCATTCAGAACTACTGTGTGTACACGATACCAAGGTAGTCCCATTGACTACGCTCCTCCTCGATTTAGTAAGGTCTACTTTGTTAAACTTTGCTATCCGATACCCCGTTTGGGGTCAACCGATATCCAGAATTTATCAACTCTAGCTCTGATTAAAGTTCCTAACGGGATCTTCGCGTATATGAAACTTATTTAAAGAAGTGTATCGATAGTTAGAGCCAATTGCAAGTTCAGTCCTTAGGTTAGAACAGCATTATTTTACCTTTAATTAGCTCAAAATCCCTTGAAGCAACGAAAATCAGCCAAATGAAGGCTAACTTTAAAGACTGCAATTCTTATCATTTTCCCGTCCCAACCGAACATTCTGCAGAAGCCGCACACAAACGTTCTAAAACTTGGTCAGCAGTAATTAGCCGAGTGAGAACAACTTGACCAATCCCTGTACCAGAAGATGGGTCAAGCTGAGGCTCGGTCGGTTTGACCTCAATCATCAGCACGGCATCCTCGACCCGGTATAGCCATAGCTTTTCTCCCGTGTCCAATAAGCACAAATCAAGCTGTTGAATATTAGGCGGACGACGGCCCATTACTTCATCCCACGGGCCCCCTACACCCCATACCCGACCCACTATCCATCCATTGGTAAGAAAAAAATATTTCACAGATTTCCTAATCTTGATTTCTAATCTTAGTTTCCACAGCGATCTGATTTGAATTGCAAAAGTGGATGGCCTTTTGTCCGCACAGACTAAAAGCCTGCTCCACAGACTTTCATCAATCACTTGAGATTGCCATAACCCTAGTTAGTTCAAAATCTGCTATTTACTCTCTTCATCTATTCTACGCTCAACCTATTGTCCCGAATGGCTATTTATTCTGTGCCCAAATCGTCAAACATCAAGTCATCCTCAATCCGATTCTGGCAGTGGCACGACTTAGACAATCCCCCCTGCCTTCCCTTTGGCCTATTCTTGCCGCAGATCTCCCGTAAGATCCTCCTCTGCAGCCAGCAAGCTACCCCGACAGAATCAATGAAATATCCTCAGGAGTTGCAGGTTTAACGTTCATCCATGGAGGGTTTGCGATGGAAAATTTCCTTGTCATTGTACTGCCGGGAATAGTGTCATAAGTCCAGACCCCATAGCAAAATAACATAATACAATAAGCAAACCGTGAAGTTTGGAATTGAGTCATGGCCCACCAAGTTGATCTGCTACCTGGAGCCATTTCAGAACTAATGGCATCTGTTGCTGATACCCATTGTCTCACTCGAGCTGACCGCTATGGGCTACTAGCAGCAATCTTGGATGAGTCTCTTTCTGAGGAGGAGCGCCGTTCGGTTGATCGACTCTTGAGAGCCTGTAGTCGGGGACGGGTTCAGGTTGTGGAAGATCTCTCTACCCTCGGGTGATTTCCCCGAGCCCCAACTGATTAGAACATGGGAATTAAATCACCCTTGAACTTTTGGGGATAAGGTATCTTGTCTGACTTGAGCAATCGGGATGGCCATCTTAATCAGATCTCATTCCAAATCCTAAGGACACAATTTCAAGGGATTCGTTGTAGGGCCTGAGCGAGGGCTTGGCTAACCCATTGATTCCCTGCAGGGCTGAGATGGATGTGATCTCGGTAAAGGCTTTGAGGGTGAGTTGTGGCGTTCAGTGGATCGAGAAAGTCGATATAAAAAATCTGTTCTACTTGGGTCAAATCTTTCAAGCGGTGGCGAGCTTTGATCTCATAGTCCCTGGGGCCGGGTTCCCCCAGCTCTCGCAACAGGGGGGTCATGGCTAAGATAAACTCAGCCCGGTTTTGGGTGGCGATCGCCCGAATCTGTTGAATTGCGTCTAGGTTGAGTCCAACTAAGTCTTGAGGCTGGGGTTCTGCCGGAGGTGGAACGGGTTGAGATTTAGCAAAGTAGCGCTTGAAAACCTCAATGACCGCTAAAGCGGGCTTGTGATCAGGGTAGTTGCGATCGCGCCCGACAATTCCAGGATTAGGTCTACCTGCAAATAAATCATCTGTGTTAATCAAGAGCACAATCACTTGGGCCTGGAATGTGCCGAAATGTTGTAGATAGGCAAGTTGGTTGGGGGGGCCCCAAGAGTTGGCGGAGGCATTGAGGACTTCTATAAAATGCAACGGGTCTTGAAGATTTAATCGTTCTAAGCTTGGTTTCAAGCCTGGTTTCAAGTGTTGTTGTAGGTGTTGTTTCAAGTGTTGTTGTAAGTCAAAACTCAAGGTTAACTGCTGTTCTAGCAAGGCCGAGAGGGTTTCTGACTGATCAGTCCACCAAGCTCCATTGACAATCGAATCCCCCAAAAGTAAAACCCTGAGGGTGGAAGCCTGAGGTGAGGGAGAAATACTCCCACTTCGCATAGAATATTCATTAATGGCGATCCGATTGCCAAATCGACGAGTCTTTTGGGAGGGAGCTAATAGGTATCCAATCTCTGGATCTGCTAAGTACAATAGGGGACTGCCAAAGCCAAACAGCAGCCGCAAGCCTATTTCAAGGGCGATCGCCAATCCAATCAGCAAAATTCCAATCACTAGGGCAGCTTTCACTACAATGCCTTCAATGAACCTTCCTTCAGAAGGTTATCAGTCATGGGGAGCAGTTACCGATAAAATTTTAGATGTATGTTTTGTGTACGTTTGATATGCAGTTTCAAGCGGCTGATTTTAAGACCAACCTATTTTCTCTGAATTTGAGTTTGCACTCAGTTGGGTTAATAGCTCAGGCATTTTGTGGGCTGAAGGGAAACCTGTGAACTTAGAGCAAATCTTTAAAACTGATCATCCCGTTATTGGTGTCGTCCATCTTTTGCCACTCCCAACCTCTCCACGTTGGGGAGGGAATCTTCGTGAAGTGATTGACCGAGCCGAACAGGAAGCCACCGCTCTTGCTTCGGGTGGCGTGAATGGCATCATTGTAGAAAACTTTTTTGATGCCCCCTTTGCCAAAGATCAGGTCAATCCGGCAGTGATTAGTGCAATGACCTTGATTGTGCACCGCTTGATGAACTTGATCACTCTGCCCATCGGTGTAAATGTTCTCCGCAATGATGCCCATAGCGGGTTGGCGATCGCCGCTTGTACAGAGGCCCAATTTATCCGAGTCAACGTTCTGAATGGGGTCATGGCCACGGATCAAGGGCTAATTGAGGGCAATGCTCATCAATTGCTCCGGTATCGGCGGGAGTTGGGGTGTGATGTTAAAATTCTAGCTGACGTATTGGTCAAACACGGTCGCTCCTTAAGTACTCCAAATATCACTACCGCCGTGGTTGAAACTGCCGAACGCGCCTTAGCCGATGGGGTGATCTTATCCGGTTGGGCCACGGGACATCCCCCGAGTTTAGAAGATCTAGAACTAGCCTGTGCGGCAGCAGGAAGTACTCCAGTTTTCATTGGCAGTGGTGCAACCTGGGAAAACATTCCAAAACTAATTCAAGCTGCGAATGGGGTGATCGTTTCAAGTTCCCTCAAGCGTCATGGGCGAATTCACCAACCGATTGATCCCAGTCGGGTTCAGCAGTTTGTTGAGGCTATGGGTCGAGGTCTTGCTGCCCCAGAACGGTATCAAGACTGGCCCATTCAGCCAGAAAAAGCCCAAGTGCCATTCAAGAATTCTTAAGGCTTTCCCTAGCTATAACGAATCCCTGCGGCTTTCATCCGTTGAATGGCTTGCTGAATTTTGTCTTCAGGAGTAGTTAAAGTCATTCTGACAAAACCCTCTCCTGCTTTGCCGTAGCCATTTCCAGGAGGCACAACAATCCCACAAGTCTCAAGCAACAGCGTCACAAATTCCATTGAAGTATATCCTGCTGGCACGGGAACCCAAAGATACAACGTTGCTTTGGGAGGGTCAATGGCCCATCCCAGGGACTTTAATCCATTGACGAGAACATCCCGGCGATGTTGGTAGACCCCAGTCAGGGCTGCCAAATCCTGTGCTGAGGTTGAAAATGCAGTGATGGCAGCCTGTTGAATTGCTTTAAACACCCCTGAGTCAACATTGCTTTTCACCTGACTCAAGCCTTGAATGCCAATCGCATTCCCCACAACAAAGCCAATCCGCCAACCTGTCATATTGTAGGACTTCGATAGGCTGTGAAATTCTAGGGCAATCTCTCTAGCGCCCGGAACTTGCAACACACTGGGCGATCGGTAGCCATCATAGGTAATTTCAGAGTAAGCATGATCATGACAAAGCAAGATATTGTAAGTCTTGCAAAACTCAACCATTTCAGCAAAATCCTTCAGGGTTGCGACTGCCCCGGTCGGGTTATTGGGATAGTTGACCCAAAGCAGTTTGGCATTCTGAGCAACGGCTTCTGGAATGACCGTCAGATCCAGGAGAAAACCGTTTTCAGCCGTTAACGGAATCGGATAGGGCTCTCCCCCGGCAAATAAAGTTGACGTTCGGTAGACGGGATAACCCGGATCAGGAACTAATACCAAATCCCCTTCCTGAACAAAGGCTAAAGCCGTGTTGTGAATGGCTTCTTTGGAACCGATGGAAGAAATTGCCTCTGTTTCTGGATCAAGCCCCATGACCCCAAAGCGACGCTCCATCCAATCAACGACAGCTTGACGGTACGGCTGAATTCCTCGTTGGGGAGGATAATTGTGAGTTTCAGGAGACGCAATTGCCGCCTGCATTGCTTCAATAATTGGTCGTAGCGTGGGCTGATCTGGATCACCAATGGCCATATCAATCAGATCTACGCCTTGAGCCAGTAGCTGCTGTCGTTTTTGATTAATTTCCGTGAATAGATACGGTGGAATTTTCTCAAGGCGCTTTGCAAACTCCATGGCGATCGATACAACATGCTGCAGGGCTACAGTAGAATTTCTCTCATCATACTACTGTAGCCCTGACTCAAGAAACCTAAGAACTAGGGACAAGCTTAATCCGTCCTGCGTCCATTTCCTCCATTAACAGTTCTAGTGCTTCATAGTCAGTGTCGGAAATGTAACCCAATCGAGTGAGTTCTGAGTTGATTTCATCTTCAATCTCAGGAGTTAGACGCTTAACATAGAGCGCTTTTGAAACCAGCTTTCGAATAATATTGGTGGCAACCATACTTTATCTGAACAACTCCGCTTAATCTAATTCTCTAACGAGTCCCTAGTCTGATTTGTGATCCAAACCTAAAATTTAAAGTGATTTCAGTCACTTTTTTTTCACGATCTTGATTTGCAGCTATCCCAAATCAGTTGGGGAAAAACTAAAGAGAAGCTTGGGAAAAGTTCCTCAGAACGGGGAACATCCTTCATCCCGTTTTAAAATTTGTTGGTGCAAATCTTTGATACAAATAGCTAGAGGGTTCTCTTCTTATTAGACATCACATCCTTTTTACAGGTTCTAATCTACAAGTTCTAATCTGCAAGTTCTAACCTAGTCCACTTGAAGAACGAAAGCAGACTATAGCAATCCGGAATGATTTGTGAGAGTCTCAGTAGTGCAGACTCAAGCCTGTACAGACAAGATGCTACTCCAATTCTCAATCAAATCAAGTTCACAGTTAAGTCACATTCACATAAATCACGTTCACAATCAAATCAAGTTGGGTTCTGCAGGCTTGACACCAACTGAGACAGCCAATAACACGTTTAGTAGACCCCTTTCTGATCTGATGGTTGAGCTTGGGGACAAGTTAAACTGTAGTGATGGCTGGATTTGAGGAAGTTGTGACCGTCAACTATCGTACAACAATATCGTAAAGCGAGGTGAAATTAACCGTGGCAGTAGCAGTAGAAAAATTAATCACCCCCGATATTCATCAACCTGCCCGTTATTTAGGCAACGAACTCGGGGCTAAACACAAACCTTGGGACTCGGCTCAAGTCCGCTGGGCGTTGACCTATCCTGAAATTTATGAAGTTGGGGCCTCTAACCTGGGGCACATTATTCTCTACAACATCCTCAATACCCAACCTCGGCAACTCTGCGATCGCGCCTATCTTCCGGCTCCAGATTTGGCAGAGAAACTGCGAGCCACTCAAACCCCTTTGTTTGCCGTTGAGTCCCGTCGGGCCTTGAGTGAGTTTGATATCCTGGGATTTAGCCTCAGCTACGAACTTGGGGCAACTAATATTCTAGAAATGTTGGATTTGGCAGGAATTCCCCTCACCTGGCAAGCACGTCAACAGGCTAATCGCAAAACCCCTTGGGGAGAGTTGCCGCTGATTTTTGCTGGGGGGCAGACCGCAACCTCCAATCCAGAACCCTACGCTGACTTCTTTGATTTTGTGGTGTTGGGGGATGGGGAAGAGCTACTGCCAGAAATTGGCCTTGTGCTTGAGGAAGGCAAAGCCCAGGGCCTGACCCGTGAGGCGCTGCTGCTGGACTTGGCTCAAGTGCCCGGTGTGTATGTCCCTCAATTTTACGATATGGCCAAGGATGGCTCCGTCCACCCAAACCGTCTTGATGTTCCAGAGCGGATTTTGCGGCGGGTTGCAACCCCAATGCCGACCTATTCTATCCGCATGGTGCCTCTGGTTGAAACGGTACATGACCGGTTAGTGATTGAGGTGCGGCGAGGTTGCACTAGGGGATGCCGGTTTTGTCAACCGGGAATGTTGACTCGTCCAGCTCGGGATGTGGAACCTGAACAGGTGATTTCAGCAATTGAGCAGGGCATGAAAGCTACTGGATACAATGAATTTTCCTTACTGTCCCTGAGTTGTTCGGACTATTTGGCGTTGCCCAGTGTCGGCATTGAGCTAAAAAACCGTCTCAAGGATCAAAATATTTCTCTGTCCTTGCCCAGCCAACGGGTTGATCGCTTTGATGAAAATATTGCCAATATCATGGGGGGCAACCGTCCAGGAACCCTGACCTTTGCCCCAGAAGCCGGAACCCAGCGAATGCGGGATATTGTCAATAAAGGCTTAACCAATGCGGAACTCTTGCGAGGGGTCAAAACGGCTTACGACCAAGGATGGGACAGGGTGAAGCTGTACTTTATGATTGGGCTACCGGGGGAGACAGATGCTGATGTGATTGGCATTGTGGAAACCGTGAATTGGCTCCAACAGGAATGCCGCGCCGCCAAACGCAAGCGTCTAGAGGTGAATTTGACTATTTCCAACTTTACCCCCAAGCCCCATACGCCGTTTCAATGGCACTCCGTGTCTACCTCGGAGTTTAAACGCAAGCAAAACTTGTTGCGGGTAGAGTTTCGCCGGATGCGAGGGGTGAAAGTGAACTTTACTGATGTTCGAATTTCAGCCATGGAGGACTTTGTCGGACGGGGCGATCGCCGTTTAGCCCCTGTTATTCGACGAGCTTGGGAATTGGGAGCCGGGATGGATGCCTGGTGGGAAAGTCAGGATCGGGCCTTTGCTGCCTGGACACAAGCGATTGAGGAAGCCGGACTAAGCTGGAAGTACCGTCAAGTTGATCATGGCGAGTGGAATGTGATGGAGACCCCACTGGAAACTCAACAACCAGAGGCTATCAGTCAAGCATTGGCAGTAGCCGTAGAACCTGCCGATTCCCCCTTCCCGATTCCCCCCTCCCTCGATCGCCCCTTGCCTTGGGATCATCTGGATACGGGAATTGACAAAACCTGGCTGAAAGAGGACTTGCAGCGGGCACTAGATGCGGCTACGGTGCCAGACTGTTCCTTTGAAAGTTGTTCTCATTGTGGGGTGTGTGGGCTGGACTTTGGACACAACGTTGTTGTTGAACCCCCACCCATTCCACAATTCCTTGGCCATGGGGCTCCCGATGTGGAACGTGCCCAACGACTCCGAGTTTGGTTTGGCAAGAGTGGAGATATGGCTTTGGTGGGTCATTTGGATTTGATGAAACTGTTTGATCGAGCCATTCGCAGGGCAGAGTTGCCGGTTGCTTTTACATCGGGTTACCATCCCGGCCCTCGGATCTCGGCTGCGAGTGCTCTGTCGCTGGGTGCAACTAGTTCAGGGGAAATCATGGACATTGAGTTGACAGAACGGCTACAACCAAGACACTTTTTGGAGAAACTGTCCACCTGTCTTCCTGGGACTGTGCCCCTGTATCGTGTAGAAGAGGTTGGTTTTCAATCCCCTTCTCTGGCTCAGGTGATAGAGCGCATCGATCATCTGCTCTACGTTCAAGCAGTTCAGGCGGAGTTTTCCCTGCAGCAGTGGTCACTCTGGGTTGATCAGGTAAAAGCTTGTTCAGAAATGTTGTGGGAGAAAACAACTAAATCTGGTAAACTCAAGGTCATCAATTTACGGGAACAACTCTTTGAATTGGAGGTTGTTGATCCGGCCTGCTGGCCCGCTGAATTGCCAAAACCCCTAGAGTTAGGAGTTGTTCTCTTGCGCTGTGTGGGTAGCTATCGCAACGATGGAACTCAGTTACGGCCTGAACAGGTGAAATACATGCTAGAGCAATCCAGCCAACAAGAGATTTGTTTACTGCATGTGCATCGTCAGCAATTTATCTTGAAAACTTGCTCTGAATGACTCAGCTCATTAGGTACTTTTAGCTTTCTTTGAAGATCTTTTGAAGATCTAGTGCTTAGGGATCGTCTTGTCCTGGGACTAATGCTATTATATGATCTATCTTAGGTTATTATGGCTAGGACACCTTTGACGAAAAGTTGCACCTGTGAGTGGCGCAGAGGGTGACTATACTTAGAGGCTCTCGGTGAATGCTCTGGTAACTTAAGCTATCAGTGATCAAGTTTTTGCAGGGAAGTCAAGTTGACTTGTTCCTAAGTACTTTTTGAATTCGGTGGTCAGAGTTTTTTTAACTGTTTCTCAAGTTGCAGAACTTGTTTGATTTCAATTTAACGAAGGTATGATTTTCACCAGGGTTAGCTGTACAAGTTTACAGGGGCCAACTCTCAGGTTATAAGCTCTAAGTCCTAAGATTCTTCCGGTAAATTGAGATCCTTGATGTTCTGCAGCCTGTGCAGTTGTCTTTTAGGCGAAGACTATCCGAGCTTATAGTAGTACTCTTATTGTCAAGTGAGGAGGAAGGTTTTAGCATTAAGCGCCGATAATTTTAGCGAAATCTGTGTCTTTCTGATACGGTTTAGTGACTGGCTTAGTGAGTCAAACTCGGTCGTCAGGTTTATTTGAAAACCTATCGACACCTTGATTTTTCTACTCTGTACAAGCATAGCTCTCAGCATTGTACAGATGACTAAAGAGATTGGTGGGGTTAAGTTGATCGGTTAGATTACGATTCAGCAGAACGTTTTTTTACCTGTTTGTTCAAGTCAACGTCCAAGGTACACGCAGCAGAGTTGCCTTGTGATTTGCAGCTTGTAAGTTGTGATTTGTGAGTTGCAACTTGTGAGTTAAAAAAAGTTTTGAAGGAATGATTTTAGATGTCGAAGCAGATTGTTATTGCCGAACAGCATCGAATTGCAGCGGTTTTCTCCGAAGATCAGATTCAAGAACTAGTAGTTGCAACTGGAAATCATCAGGTTGGGGATATCTATCTTGGAACGGTTGAAAATGTGTTGCCGGGAATTGATGCTGCGTTTGTGAATATTGGCGACAGTGAACGCAATGGATTTATTCATGTCTCTGATCTAGGCCCGCTTCGCCTGAAGCGGGACTCCGGATCAATTACTGAATTGCTTGCGCCTCAGCAGAAAGTTCTAGTTCAGGTCATGAAAGAACCCACTGGCACAAAGGGGCCTCGGTTGACTGGAAATGTTTCATTGCCCGGTCGTTACTTGGTTTTGATGCCTTCAGGTCGAGGCGTTAATCTTTCTAGGCGCATTCGATCTGATAGTGAACGGAATCGCCTTCGGGCTTGGGCAATTCTGATTAAGCCTGCTGGGATGGGATTGTTGGTGCGGACTGAAGCAGAAGGAATGGCAGAAGATGCCATTATTGAGGATTTGGAATCGCTACAGCGACAATGGGAAATTATTCAGCAAGAAGCGAGTACTACTCGTCCTCCCGCCCTTCTCAATCGGGATGATGACTTTATCCAGCGCGTATTGCGGGATATGTACAGTACTGAAGTGAATCGGATTGTGGTAGATTCCAGTGCCGGAGTCAAGCGAGTGAAGCAGCACTTGGTGACTTGGAGCATGGGAAAGGCACCTCTGGGAGTGTTGATTGATCATCATCGAGAGCGAGCCTCCATCTTGGAATACTTCCGAGTCAATGCAGCGATTCGAGAAGCCCTCAAACCCAGAGTAGATCTGCCGTCCGGAGGATACATTGTCATCGAACCCACAGAGGCGCTAACGGTGATTGATGTAAACTCGGGTTCCTTTACCCGTTCAGCAACGGCACGGGAGACAGTACTCTGGACAAATAGCGAAGCGGCAACCGAGATTGCCCGTCAGCTTCGGTTACGGAATGTCGCTGGGGTGATCATTGTGGACTTCATTGATATGGATGCCCGTCGAGATCAACTTCAAGTCTTAGAACACTTTACGAAGGTCTTGAAGGCAGACAAAGCCCGTCCCCAGATTTCCCAACTCTCAGAACTCGGGCTAGTTGAGCTGACTCGCAAACGTCAAGGTCAAAACATCTATGAGCTATTTGGTCGATCCTGCCAAACCTGCGGTGGATCGGGTCATCTCGTTCATCTTCCGGGAGAATCGGATCTCCAGATTGAGGAGTTGCCAGAACGTATATTGCCGGGGCGCAGTATTATTCCCTCCATTAGCTTGCCAGAAGGAACTGAACGTGAACGCTCTCCTCGCATTGCCCCCTTAGATGTGACGGTCTATAGAGAAGAACCAGAAGTTTTGGAACTAGATGGTTCAGCAAATTTGCAGGAGTTGGATTTGCTGAATCATCCCAGTTATCAACCTGGCAATAACAATGCTCGCCGTCGTCGTCGTCGTCGGATTGGGGATGTGGATTCTCTGGTGCGGGAGGATGAGCCCGTTCGGAATAATCTTCGGGCAGGTATCAATCCTGTCTATCCGGAAGCACGGACTGAACCAGGGGGAATAGAAGTCCTCCCCAATCACCGAGGAGCCCCTCCTGAACGGGGTCGTTCTGGCAAGTCAGAGATTGCCAAAGCTCCTCCAGAACCGCCAGAGGTTCTGTCTATCGAAATGACCGAAGATGAGCAGCAGATGTACGCTTTGATGGGCATTTCCCCTTTAATCCTGTCGAATCAATCAGCTAAAAACCCCCGTAATGCAATTGTGACTGTTCGACTGCCTGGAGAACTGCCGCCCTCCGCGACTGCCTTGCTACAAGCAGATGATCCAGTCAAACCTTCCTTAGCAATAGTGCCAGACTCAGACGAGCTAGCCAACTTAGACTCAGAAAAGCTGGAGAACGACTTGCTTCTATCAGACTTTGCTGAAGTAGAAGAGACTGAACCCTTAGATTCTGAACCCTTAGATGCTAAACTCTTGGACTCTGAGCCTTTAGATTCTGAACCCTTAGATTCTGAACCCTCTGGCTTTGAGACGTTGGACATGGATGAGGAAGACAGAGATGACTTAGAAGACTTGTCATCAAGTCGTCGCCGTCGCCGTCGATCTTCTGCCACTCAAGACTAATCCCTCGTCCAAGGTGGATTGAAAAAGGTGGATTGAAAGTTGCCATGCGGGTCGCAGGAATTGATGAGGTTGGGCGCGGGGCTCTGTTTGGGCCAGTTGTTACAGCCGCAGTGGTATTGTCAGCAACCCAGGTAGAACAACTTGCTCAAGCTGGGGTTCGAGATAGTAAGTTGCTAACCCCTCGGTCTCGCCAGCAGTTGGCGAACCAAATTCGAGCAATTGCCCTTGACTATACGATCGGCCTTGCCTCTGTCCAAGAAATTGATCGGCTGAATATTCTACAAGCCACTCTCCTTGCCATGAAACGAGCTATTTTAAAGCTCAGCCCCCTGCCTGAACACTGTTTGATTGACGGCAATCAGCCCATTCCTGACCTAGGGATTTCTCAGCAAGCCATTATTCAAGGCGATCGCTATTTCATCCCGATTGCTGCAGCTAGCATTGTGGCAAAAGTGTGGCGGGATGAATTAATAGTTCGTCTAGCCTCCAGGTATCCTGAGTACGATCTGGCTCAGAACAAGGGATATGGGACAAAAAAGCATCGGCAAGCTCTCCTAGATCATGGCCCTTCTCGCCAGCACCGTCTGTCCTTTAGCCCGTGTAGACTTTAAACTCACCCTCGCAATCTATCAGCTCACCACCTATAGCAATCTCAAATTTAACAATTGCTGTCGCCTTAAACCTACCGATGTTTGATTCGATTTGAGATACCCTAGAGTTGTGAACTGGAGAGAGTATGGCAACTATCAAACCCGATCAAGCAAGAGAAGAACGGATTGATGCAGAAATTATTGTAGATGCCTACACAGAAGAAGAACAGGTTTTAGGATGGTATTACTACCTGCAACAAAAAATGGGGTTTCCTTTCAAAGCAAAATGGTTGATCCCCTCTAGCCCTGAAGGCAAGGAAGTCGAAGTTGTGAGTATGTCACCCGAGGAGGAATGTATTCACGAAATGTACGTACAGGTTTTGTATCATGATCCGTCTAGTGAGGATGTGTTCTCAGCCCGTTTAGCTGAGATTCAACCCGTGGAAGTTGATGCGAATACAATTGAGGCGATCGCGGACTGGCATTATTGGGTAGAAATGGACTATGCCTTTGGTTAAGCTTAGCCTCTGATGCCGATCATTGTCCGTAGTGCTTGCCATCTCAGTACTAGAACTGTGTCCTGAGGTTGTGCCCTGAAGGTGTGGCTTAATTGTAGTTTGAGTTGTAGATTAAATCGTAGTCTGGAATTGTGTCTTAAGATGGGAACTTGTAAACTTAAATGCTGTTCCACTTCTCTGATCTGTGGAAAGGTAAATCATGCTAATTTGTCCCCAGTGTGACTTTGACAATCCTGACGGGAATAAGTTTTGTCAACAGTGTGGCGAATCCCTAACGCAGGCACCTTGCCCAAATTGTGCAACCTTGGTCACTTGGGATTACTTAAACTGTCCTCAGTGTGGGATAAAAACGGGACGAGTCTGGTTGGCCATCATTACAGGCCGCGATGAAACTAGTCAGCCTGCCAATCAAACAGCGGATTTGGGCTCTCAATTATTGACAACTCAGAATCAGGTAGAAAGTGATCATCTAGCTGGGGCTGTAACGACTGTACAGACTTCTGCTGAGTCTTCCCTGGATGTCCTCAGCTCAAACGCTGCGGATGAACCCTTAGTGTCCGCTGATGATATCAAGCCTTCAGAATTAGAGGGTTCGGCAGGTGGAGATTCTCCTGCCCCTGAGCTAGAAGGAGGAGATTCCCAAGAAGCTGAAGCAGGAGCAGTTTGGAGCACCCAAACCTTTGATGCTAGACAAATTCCCGACAAAGATGCCCTCAAACAGCCTGAACAAGCTGGTCAAGGATCTGCCATTGCAACAGAATTTCCTCAACAGTTTTTATTTTTAGATCCTCAACATCGCTATCAATTGCTGAAACCCTTTCCCCCTCCGGCTAAAGGGGAGACGGTTGCCACTCTTGTGCTAGATTGCCAGCCCCTACAACTCTCTCCTCTCAAAGCAGTACAACAAAGTTCGGAGACTTCAGAAACCGAGATAGAGACTTTTATGATTCCAATTGCCCAAGCCTACCTCGCTTTGCAGGTTCAGTATGGTCAATTTTTTCCTGATCCTCAGGATGCTTGGCAGACGGCTGAGTATGACATTGTTTTATTGGAAGACTACTCAGACTTTCCACTGCTGCTCAATCAACTCAGTCAGAAAGATACAACTCCTGCCCAAATCGTGCGATTTCTCCAGGGCATGGCAGATCTTTGGAGTGCTTTGGAACCCTGGCATTGTCAGCGGAGCCTGCTGGAGACTTCAAATTTACGAGTTTTTCCAGATGCTCCTCAGCAACTCTGTTTGCCCAGGTTGTACACAGATTCAGAAGATGTCACCCCAACTCTGACGAATTTAGGTCAGTTTTGGAAACGTCTCCTCCAAGACTCTCAACGGACTTTGTTTGGCAAGTTGACCGAACTATTACAAGAGCTGAGCGAAGGTGAGATTCAGACCGTCGATTATCTCAAGCAGGAACTCGCGATCGCCCTGCAACAACTGAGCCCTGAACCCAATTCTCCTAGAGCAACACCCCAAGCCTCAACTTCGACTCAAATTGAGGGAGACCTTTCAAGACAAGCTGAAGGACAACAAAATGGCAATGAAGTGACAATGCAAGTCCCTGCTCTAGTGAGCTTAGAGGCAGCAGGTCAAACGGACGTTGGTAAAAAACGAGAGCGTAATGAAGATTTCTTCAGTCTGCAAACCCTGTTGAACTATCAGCAAACTCCGATTGGTCAAGTGCTAGAAGCCAAAGGGCTGTACATTCTCTGTGATGGCATGGGGGGACATGCAGCAGGAGAAGTTGCTAGCCAACTCGCAGTAGATACCCTGCGTCAATACTTTCAGGGTCAGTGGGTTGGAGAACTCCCGACCGAAGAAACTCTCAAAGATGCAATTGTTCATGCAAATAACATGATCTACGAACTGAATCAGCAGGATGTGCGCTCCGGAGCCGGACGCATGGGGACAACTCTGGTCTTGTTGGTAGTTGCAGATAGTCAAGTGGCGATCGCCCATGTCGGAGATAGCCGGATCTACCGTTTGAGTGCAACCCAAGGACTAAAACAGGTCACGGTAGACCATGAAGTCGGACAACGAGAAATCCAGCGGGGAGTCACCCCAGAAGTCGCCTACACCCGCCCTGATGCCTATCAACTGACCCAAGCTCTAGGCCCACGAGATGACAATTTTCTGCGGCCAGATGTGCAATTTATCGACCTTACAGAAGATACCCTCTTCATCCTGGCTTCTGATGGATTAACAGATAACAACCTGCTCGATCACTCTGTTCAAACCCATCTCCTGCCCCTACTCAACCGAGATGTGAGTTTAAAAGCAGGAGCAGAAACCCTGGTTAAACTGGCAAACCAACATAATGGCCATGACAATATCACCGTTATTCTAGTTCGAGCCGTAGTTCAACCCTAACTAAATTCAAATTCAAGATTGTCTGAAGTCCCCCTTAACAAGGGGGATTTTAGGGGGATCAATGGGCAGCAACGTCAGGGAAAAGCTGGGAGAGGTGAACTTGCTCAAGTTGACTAATATCAGTCAATAACTCTCGCAAAATCAGATTCACACTCCCATCCCGCCGTCTTGTTAAATCCCAATGTGCAATCAACTGATTCAAATCTCCTTGGACAAAACTTGACCACAGTTTTTCTTCAGTGCGTTCGTCTTCCTGGTATTCCTCTAAAGTTGGCCCAACAACATCTTGCCACATCAGCTTGGTTAAAAGCGTTGGTTTGCTAGTCTCAATACATTCTAGAAAGCAATTCAAGATATCGAACAGCCGAATTGACTGTCGGACTGCAACGGGAAAAAGGTAATCACATCCTTGCCGATATTGGCAGTAAAAATCAATAAATAAAGTTGAGCTTGGATCAGAATATTTTGATTTGAGGGTCTGAACGTGATAGTTCAAGTCCTTGGTTGCTGGCGTAATGTCCATAATCGTTTATGAGTATATTGGGAGAGCAGCTACTAGCAACCCTAGCTGCTAACAGAATCAACCTAGAATTTGTTTAGGATCATTTCTATTTTTCGAGTCCCTTTTTTGAATCCTCTTTTTGAATCCTCTTTTTGAATCCTACTTAATTCCTAGTCGTTTTTCCAACTTGATTGGGCCGTGTCAGTCGATGTTGAGCGAGCGAACAACCGCCTTATCCTAAATCCAGTTCTGGATTGCCAGTCAACGGAATATCCTCAGAGCCTAGAACAGACCGATCCAACCGTAATATTGTCAATGTTGCCAACAGACTTACTCAGTTATCGCCATCAAGGAGAAACGATAACACCTTTAAAACTGAACCTTAATGCTCAGAATTTAGACCTTGCCACTCAGGTGATTCAGTGCTTTCAAACCTCTGTCAAGGGGACTCAAGCCGATCTAGATCAGCGCTTGCAGGACTTTGAAGGGGATAGTCCTGACTATCGATTGAAGCGGGGATTGGCTCATTTACTCAAAACCAGCTTCTGTACCTTTGAAGTGATTAGTCCCCTGGAACCGGTGAACCTGCGAGAGCGGGTTTTTGCCCTAGCTGCCAACGTTCCACCCAGTCTCAATTCTACTGAACAAACCCTAGAAACCCTGGCCCGACAATTCAGTCAGGAACTTGGTCGAGAGGTCTTTCCTGAGGAGATCCAGGCAGGTCTCTATGCAGACTTGCTGGAAAATCGCATCTTAACTCAGTTTGAAGCGCCGACACCTGAAGCTTTACTGCATCG
This sequence comes from Microcoleaceae cyanobacterium, assembly GCA_051652765.1. Classification (GTDB taxonomy): domain Bacteria; phylum Cyanobacteriota; class Cyanobacteriia; order Cyanobacteriales; family Microcoleaceae; genus JBHJGO01. The sequence continues at coordinate 73,511 of JBOFUV010000133.1, forward strand.
CTACAATCTCTCCCAGGTTCAAGGCATTTTTTACAAAGCGAGTCAGATTCAAATTAACGCCCACCGCAATGATCCAGGAGAGTATAAACTCTTATTCCGCTATCTCAAATTATTTCAGCTCATGGCCTATATCGAAGGAGATGCCGATCATGGATTTACCCTCACCCTGGATGGGCCTACAAGTTTGTTTAAATCTAGCACTCGCTATGGCCTGTCCCTAGCAAAAATGATTCCAGCTCTATTACACGTAACGAAGTGGAGCTTGCGAGCAACGCTGCATCACCGCGATCGCTATACAGGCGTGAGCAAAACAGGTTACTTTACATTAAATCCTGACTGCGGGCTGGTCACGCACTATCCCCCCGGAAAACCCTATGACAGCCTGCTTGAGCAAGCCTTTGTCACCCGTTGGCAGTCCCTAAAAACAGACTGGACATTGGAACGGGAAGTAGATTTAATTCCGATTCCTGGAAGTGTTATGATTCCTGACTTTCGGTTGGTACATCCAGACGGTCGCGTGTTTTTGCTCGAAATCGTTGGGTATTGGCGACCCGAATATTTGCAGAAGAAGTTCTATCAAGTGCAAAAAGCAAATTGCGACAACCTGATTTTAGCAATTTCAGAACGCTTAAACCTTGAAAAAGCTGGAGTTAAACTCAGTAACGTGACCGCCAAAATCATTTGGTTCAAGGACAAACTACCTCCCAAAGCTGTTTTAGACGCAATCAATCAATGAATGAATTAAGTGATAAGTGAATGAATGAATAGTGTGAACTAGATGATATGAACTAGATGTGAACTCAGTTGATCTTAAAGCCGAGTTGGCTGGCATTCACACCCTGAACAAAGGGCAACTAACCCAGGAGCATAAATTCAACTTGAGGCAGGATTGGATCTTCAACTAAGCCAATCCCAACAAACCCCCACCGTTGCAAAATGCTCTTGATTTGAGGGCCAGTAATCGCTTCTATCGCAAACCGATCTGCCCATTCCTGAGCATATTTATTCAGATAACTCAGGGCATCAAACTGTTCTGAAAACAGCAATAAATACTTCGTCGCTGCATCTGGATTGGGATGGGCAGCGATGTATTGACCGTCTTGTTTGGAGCGAAGGATGTAATAGACTTGAGACAACATTTCCTATCTCAAATCCTCCAACTTAATTCGAGGATCAACCACTTTTAACAACAAATCAGCCAATAAGTTTCCGACAATTAACATCAAAGCCCCCATCATCAAACTCGCCATCACTAAATACAAATCCTGTTGCCGAACGGCTTGTAAAATCAAGGCTCCTAACCCCGGCCAATTGAAGAAGTTTTCAGTAATAAATGCACCGCTTAACAACGACGCAAACTCAAATCCCAGTAGGGTAATCAGGGGGTTAATCGCATTCCGCAGGGCATGAACATAAATCACTCGTTCTTCCGGGAGTCCCTTGGCGCGGGCAGTTTGAATATAGTCCTGTCGCAAAACATCTAACAGTTGTCCCCGCATCAAACGCTGTAACCCAGCAAAGCTGGTAATGCTCAAGGCAAGGGTGGGTAGAATCATGTGCCACCCAATATCCAAGACTTTGCCTAAGGGAGAGAGATCTGGATAGTCAATACTAGTCATGCCGCCAACGGGAAACAGGGGAGAGGTATGTTGGGCCAGATACAACAGCAGTAAGGCCGTAATAAAGCTCGGAAATCCCTGACCCGTGTAACTAATCAGTTGCAAGAACCGATCCAAAAATTGATTCTGTTTCACAGCCCCAATCACTCCCAAGGGCAGCGCGATCGCCCAAGTCAAAATCAGCGAGGAAATCGAGAGTAACAAAGTTGCCGGAACTCGTTCCCACAGGAGAGCTGAAACAGGACGTTGATTTGCAAAACTAAACCCAAAATCTCCCTGGGTGATAATCCGCCTCAACCAATTGAAATACTGGGCGATCGGGTGCTGATCCAGCCCAAATTGTTGGGTGAGCTGGGTGATGGTTTCCGGAGAAACTTGAGGATTTTGCCTCAACTCATCCAGATAGTTCCCTGGTGCGAGTTGAACAATCGCAAAACAGAGCACTGAAGCCAACAACAGGGTAATTGCTGCTTGAAATAATCGCTTGCCAATGTAAGGTAGGGTGTCACCCTCTAACAAAGCTGAGAGCAAGACTCTGTCTCGCGTCTGAACAATCCATTGACTCACTTTACTGGTCATTCCCTGAATTTTTATTCCCAACTCTTTACCAACGTTGCTGTGCTTGACCCCTCGCTAATTCTTTAATCGTACTGCAACACTGTAATAATTGGCACATCTGGCAATCCTTGGCGGCCATTTAGGCTCTTGAGTTCGATGATAAACCCAAAACCTACCACTTCACAGCCCGCCTGCTCAATCAGTTTGGCCGTAGCCCTCGCCGTTCCTCCTGTGGCAATCAAATCATCCACAATCAACACCCGACTGCCCTTGGGCATAGCATCTTGGTGAATTTCCAGGCAATCTGTGCCATATTCCAAGTCGTAGGAAACCGAATAAACGGAGGCAGGCAATTTCCCGGGTTTACGAACGGGGACAAACCCACGACCCAATTGATAGGCTAATGGAACGCCAAACAGGAATCCCCGAGACTCCATACCAACGATATAGTCTGGGGAGTAAGGGACACAGGACTCAGAGAAGCAATCAATGGTGTATCGCAGTGCCTCGGGATGGCTCAACAGCGGGGTAATATCCTTGAACAAAATGCCAGGTTTGGGGAAATTTGGGACTTCACGAATAAAAGACTTAAGATCCATCGACGTTAAAATAAAGTTTACTGAGTTAACTGATCTGGCTAGATTCAGCCCCTTAGGCTTTAGCTAGAGGAATTATAAGATTAATCTGGAAGGCAGACCTAGCTAGTAGATACTAGGGGGGTTGTAATTAATTGTCAGAAAGAAGGGGGTCTGGGGCGTTGCCCCAGGAAGAAGGCAACGCCTCCTCCACCCCAAATTGATCTTCTACTGAATTACACTGAGTCACTTAATACTGGATCATTAAAATAATTGTCATATTCGGTTGTGATGTGAGTACTCTATAGTAGGGACGTGTAACTTCTTGCGTGGGCCTCTAGCCAGTGGTTTTCTGGATTACTTCACAAAAGTTTGCCTGAACGCGAGATGCTTAGCTGACAAAAGTTGGGGCCTGGGCTGCTAAATTGAAGTTGATCGTTTTAAAGCTGGCCATTAAAATCACTTGACCCAACGGGACAGATACAAACCAAAGTTAAACCTAATTTGAGATCAAACCTGATTTGAGTGGCATGATGGCTGTAATAATTCTAGGATAGACTGTCCATCATTTCAGAGAGCCTGTATTTCAGAGGGATTGATCTTAGAGCGTTTAATCTAAGAAAAAGTTTCTCTTTCATCTCCCTGCTCCCCCCGTGTTGATCCAATGCCGTAAGCAGAATGCAGTTAGAAAGTTCCCCAATCGATTTAACCCCAACTCTTTTACAAAGTCTGCCAGACTTTTCAGTTGCAAGTCAGGAATGCCCCCGCCGTGCTCGCACTCAGATTGACTTGTTGTTGCTGGCAATTGAAGCGCTATATCTGGGAGGCGGTGGAGGTGAACAAATGTTGGCCCTGATTCCAAAGCTAGATTTGCAAGGTGTGATTCAGAATCGAGTTGTGCTTTGGCAACTCCGCAGTACCAATCCATTGAGACGGTATAGTCAGCGCCGCTCCCTAACGTTGACTGAGGCCAAGGCATTTGTGGCAATTATTCATTATTTAAGCCGTCAACTCACGGTTCCCATTCGACAGTTTTTGCTGGATTATCACCAACTTCAGACCAAGCAAATTCCCCTGGATCATCATGTCCAACTCTCTGCTTATTTAGAACGATTTCGGACTCATTTTCGCAGTCGGATGAATCCTCGACGGGCGGGAGTCATGGCTTACAGTTCCCCGGAGAAACTGAATGCTTTAGCCATGGATTTATTAGAAAAGTTACTGTTTTGTACGGGTACGGCAGGAATGCAGCGGCTTTGGAGTAGTTTGTTTGATGGAGAGCTTTAATGACTATTCAGCGAAAATACAGTTCCCCCAGTTGTCAGTTAGTCTTGCAAGGATTGATTGATGGGAAAAGCAACCCCTCGGAGTCTCGACCCTGCATGTCCATGTTGATGGATGCAGAGTGTAAGTTTACAGATTTCACTCAATCCCTAACCGGGGGACGAGAGTTCTTTGAAAGTTTGGTGACTCAGATCAGCCGCTACACCCAAACGATCTTGAGTGATGTTGCAGTCCCAGAGTCCCCCGCAAATGCTTCAAGTCCAGTCCATTTGCAACGGATGGGCGACAATTTACATCGCTTGACCGTGCGGCTAGACCCTGGCGAGAGTGTTGAATTTGCCACCCAGGGTTCCCCCGTGACCCAGTTGGATTTGACAACCGTGCAATTGTTTGACTTAGTTGAAACAATTGACCAGTTTTTTGCTGATCCACGCACCCTGCCCAGCTTGACTCTGGATTTACAACCCATTGGGAAACGAGAGGTGAAGCCCGATCAACCCCTAGCTCAACAAGCTATTCCAGCGGCAGTTGGGCTCGCAAGTGTCGCCTTAGCCGCGATCGCTTTCCTCTCCTTGCCCGTTCCCGAGGTCAAGCCCCCCAAAGATCTCCTGCCTCAGCCCCAAACTGAAGCTCAAACCGAGGAAACCCTTGCGGAAACCCCAGGGGCAACTCCGCCCCCGGAGGGATCAACTGATGGGTCTGCCCTTCCCCCGGTAGCCAAATCCCCTCAAAATCTGGAATCTACCTTGGCTCCTGGCCCAGTGATCACCGATCCAGCCCTAGTGAAGCGATTACAAGCAGGACTGAATGAAAAATTGATTCAGGGTTGGGTTGTCACCCCTGAACTCTCTCGTTCCTTGATGTATCGAGTCAGTGTCGCTGAAGACGGAGATATTGTTGGGTACGATTCGATTAACGATGCCACCACCCAGGAGGAAAAGTTGATTCCCCTGCCTCAATTGCTGTACCGCGCTCCTGCCAGTTCTCGGATTGAAGAACCTCTAGCAGATTTTAAAGTTGCCTTCAATCCTAATGGACAGGTCGAGGTCAATCCCTGGACAGAGGAGAAAAACTAGTGTTGCACCCATGAAGTTCTGCAATATGGGGTTTGGGGGCTGGGCTCCCAAGCAGGGGTTTTACCCCTTCACCCGTTGTAAAACTTTTGTTTTGCTGCACTGGCTCGAAAGTTAGCTCAGAAATTAGCTCAGAAATTAGCAAAAAAGGCAAGCGACTTCAGCAAACTGATGACCCAATCCCTAGAGCCTAGACATCAACCCAAACAGAACCCTCGGGGAAACTCAGCCGTTGCTTTACTCATGGTGCTGTTTAACCTGCTGTTACTCACCGTCGGCAGCGGCATTGCTTGGATGGTCGGAATGGCGATCGCCCAGGTTTATCCCAGTTCCAGTTTAGAGCTGCCTGTGCTGGAAAAGTTTCTCCGTCGCAGTCAGACCTCCAAAATGGGGCAGTCAACTCAAGCTCTGAGGACATCCACGCCAACCCTCAGTCCCTCAATTCCTTCAATTCGCCCTTCGGTTCTCCTGACGGCAGAAAAGCGCCAGGATTTGCAAACCCAGCTCCAGCAAGTCCAACAGGATCTCAATACTCTGATTGGTCGCACCGCAGCCCTGGAAACCCAGTTAGGGATGAGTCGTCCCGATCATCCCCTTGAGGAAAGGCTCCAGAGCATTGAGCAACAGGTTGAGGCTCCGGGGAATGTCTCTCCCGGTGTGGCATCTCGGAATTCATCCTTCCCAGTGAACCCTGATCCTTCGCGAGGGTTGATCGTTACCCTGCCGAGTGATATTCTGTTTGCCTCCGGGAGTAATACCCTGCGTTCGGGTGCAAATGTTATTCTCGATAACCTGATTGCCGATTTAGAGGCTTATCCTCAGGCTGCAATCAGGGTTGCGGGTCATACAGACCGCAGCGGTCAACCCAACGACAATCTTTCCCTGTCCCTCCAGCAAGCGGAGGCTGTTGTGCAATACTTGTCCCAGACGGTTGGCGAAGGCTATCACTGGGTAGCAATTGGCCATGGCAGCAGCCGTCCTGCTGTTGAACCTAAAACAGTTGAGCCCCAATCAGATGCCAATCAACAGCTCAACCGACGGATTGAGGTGGCAATCCACCCTAAGTCATCCTAGGTCATGATGAAAGTAATTTTTTTTGGCACTCCCCAGTTTGCCGTCCCTTCCCTAGAAGCGTTGATTCAGCATTCGGAGTTTGAGGTGTTAGCTGTAGTCACCCAACCCGACAAACGTCGAGGGCGAGGCAATCAAGTCACGCCTTCTCCTGTGAAAGCGGTGGCAATGGCCCACAACATTCCAGTTTGGCAACCGAAACGGGTCAAAAAATCTCAGGAGACCTTGAATCAACTCCGGCAAGCTCAGGCAGATGCTTTTGTGGTTGTTGCCTATGGGCAAATTCTCTCCCTGGAAATTTTGGCCTTGCCCCGGTTGGGCTGTATTAACGGCCATGGCTCCCTCCTACCCAAATACCGAGGAGCCGCCCCAATTCAGTGGTGTCTCTGGCATGGAGAACTAGAAACTGGCATGACCACGATGTTGATGGATGTGGGCCTGGATACGGGAGCGATGCTGTTGAAAGAGTGTTTTTCCGTGGGCTTGCTGGAAAATGCCGAGACTCTAGCTGAAAAACTAGCCGTATCCAGCGCCAGGTTGTTGATTACAACCCTGCTCAAGCTTGACCGAGGAGAACTGAACCCGATTCCCCAGGTGGAGGCCGAAGCAACTTATGCGCCGTTAATTCAACCGGAAGACTATCAACTGGATTGGTCAAACTCGGCGATCGCTCTTCACAACCAAATTCGAGGATTTTTCCCCAACTGTACCACTCGGTTTCGAGGTCAGGATCTCAAGGTGAGTGCTACGGTTCCCCTAGGGCCAGACTATGGGCCACGGCTTCCCTCAGACCTGCAAATTCTAGAGCAACACTGTGCTGCCTCGGCTACAAACTCTAATCAGCTCTATCAACCGGGAGAGATCGTTCAGGTGATTAAAAAATTTGGGCCGGTGGTGCAGACGGGGGCAGGGCTTCTCCTGCTCAGGGAAATCAAGCCTGCTGGAAAGCGATCGCAGTCAGGATGGGATTTCGCCAACGGAACTCGGCTGTTGGTCGGAGAACATCTGGGCTGAGGTATATCTCAACACATTACACAACATATTGCATAATACATTGCACAATAGATGTACAGGAAAGGCTTGAACTTACTGGCTTAAATCTTGTGACTGACTGAACACTTCTCTTTTCAATCTTCTTAACTCTAGACTAGGATAGAGCAGGAACACCAATATATTTGCATACTAGAGGGCGGAGATGGTTAGCCAAACCCCTGAGGTCAACTTTCAAGTTACTTTTCAAGGAGATAATCCTCGGATTGTTCTGCCTGCTCGTCTGAGTATTCTTGAGGCAGTATCGTTCAAAACGATGTGCCAGGAATTGATCAATTCAGATCCAGTTCCTGAAAAGGTTATTTTAGATTTTAGACAAACCATATTCATCGACAGTAGCGGCGTTGGTGCACTTGTGAGCAATTTAAAAGCTGCTGATGCCAGTGGTATTCAGCTTGTTTTACAAAATGTTGGTTCTCAAGTTATGGCCGTGTTTTCTCTGACCTCCCTGGATCAAGTGCTCACGATTGAGCCGACAGCGGGTGAAACAACAACCGGAGAAATTCGCTCCGTTACTAACAGTCAGCTTCCGGTGACTCACCCCTCTGTTCGTTCCTGGGTCAAGCGACTAATGGACATTCTCGGTTCAATTGTTGGACTGTCAATTACGGCTGTACTAGCGGTTCCTATTTCTATTGCAATTTTCTCAGATAGCCCTGGCCCAATTTTCTTCGGTCAGACTCGGTGTGGTTGGATGGGAAAAAGGTTCCGGATGTGGAAATTTCGCTCCATGATTCCTGATGCAGAAGCTCGTAAAAATGAAGTTCCCAACCAAGCAAAAGGAGCAATTTTTAAGAATGATAATGACCCCCGAATTACAAAGGTAGGCCACTTCTTAAGACGCACCAGTTTAGATGAATTGCCTCAATTCTGGAATGTCTTAAAAGGTGATATGAGCCTTGTAGGCACTCGCCCTCCTACTCCTGATGAGGTCGAACGGTATGAAATTCCACAGTGGCAACGACTTGATGTCAAACCTGGAATGACAGGCGAATGGCAAGTTGGTGGTCGCTCTCAGGTTAAGGATTTTGAAGACATTATTCGACTCGATTTAAAGTATCAAGAAAACTGGAGTTTGATGTATGACATGAAGCTGATTTTCAAAACTATAATGGTGTTATTCCAGAAAAGCAGCGGCGCAATGTAGGGGAATGAACGTAGGGAATCATTTAGTTGAGCGATCGCACCTTCAGGTTCAGACTAGCCTTAGTGCTCTGGATGATATTCTGCAATGGCTTGAGGATTTAGTCTCTCCTCTGTTACCAGAGCACCTGATCTGGACTTGCAAAGTTGCATTAGCGGAGGGGTTCACCAATGCAGTTCGCCATGCCCACCGAACCTTATCGGAGCAAACTCCGATTGACGTGGAAATTTCCATTTTTCCAGAGTGGATAGAGATGCGGGTTTGGGATCAGGGTCAGCCGTTTAACCTAGAGGATATGTTGAAATATGTAATCAAACTTAATGCCAATCCTCTGCAACATGAGGGAAAGCGGGGCTTGATTTTTATGTCAAAGCTGACTGATGAGTTGCACTATACTCGCACAGAAGATCGACGTAACTGTCTGATCATGCGAAAACGAATAAACTTGGGCCAATCCAAAACTGCTTAGAATAAGCTTATTTTAAGTTCAGATGTTTTACGGGAAGGGATACAGCCATTTTTGTTCGGACGCGATTTCTTGAAAAGGGAGCCTTGAGTGGCAAGAGATTCCTGACTGATTTAAAGACTGCTGTAAGATGATCCAAGACCGCTTGAAACAGTACTTTTATAGAGCTTTTATAGAGCTTTAAAATAACGTTGCTAGTCATCTATGACGGAAATTGCAATCTCTGTGTTACCCTGATTCAACTCCTCGAACTCTTAGATCAGGGCAAGCAGTTTAAATATCTCCCCATGCAACAGTTACAGGGGCTAGAGCAGCTTGGGATTACTTCAACGGATTGCAAACTTGGCATGATGCTTGTTGACCCAGAGAATTCTACACAACGGTGGCAGGGCAGCGCAGCAGCAGAGGAAATTGGTCGTATTTTGCCGGGAGGAAGTTTATTTGTTGCTGCCTACCGAGCATTGCCTGGATTGAAATGGACAGGCGATCGCCTCTATGAACAGGTGCGAGATCATCGTTATGAGTGGTTTGGTCAACGGTCAGACACCTATCAATCTGTTTACCCGAATTGTTCACCCTGTTCTCCTAGTCAAACCTCTGCTCAAACCGACCCTAAATCCTCAAGCTAGGGCTTCTGATGGTTGCAATTGGACAGTGGCAGTTGCGATATCAGTTAATCCATATCAGTTAATCCATATCAGTTAATCCATCAGCAAATATCCTGAGAGTTGTCTAAGAATTCTCTGAATTTGAATTCATCCCTTTTTATTGAAGCTTTAGGGTTTCTATCAGGCTATACCCAGACTCAACCCTTACTTTAGTCAGTGTAGAAACATTCAATCGGGAGTCAAATCTGATGATCCTTAATTCTTTAAGACTGACGAGCATCGCATCTGTTCTAGTTTTAGGAACAATTGGCAGCCTTGCCTTAAATTCCACCGTTGTTCAAGCAAATGGTGTTCAAGCAAAACCTGTGATCACTGTAGCCCAGTCTCAGCAAGTGCTTGCCTCAGGCAGCTTTGTGACTGTTGAACAGGATCATGCCACGAAAGGGACAGCCCGGATTGTGAGTGAAGGAGGGAAACGTTATCTAGAGTTTGACAAAGGATTTACCACTGCCCAAGGGCCAGATGTGAATGTGATTCTACACCAGAGTGGTTCCATCCCTCTGAAGCCGAAAAAAGCAGACTATGTTGTAGTTGCTGCCTTGAAGAGCTTTGATGGAGCGCAACGCTATGCTCTACCCGATAATATTGACCTGAATGAGTTCAAAGCTGTAGGAATCTGGTGTCGCAAATTTGATGTTACCTTTGGCTATGCAGCATTGTAAGCATTTCATTGGGTTAGTCATTGCTCCCCTAAATCCTGGCTTGAGGGTGAGGTAATCCTGATTGACCAAGGTTGACTGACAGACCTCAAATTGTTCACTCTGCGGCAAGCAAGCTATACTTTAACGCCTCTTCCACTCTGGGAGAGGCGCTTTTGCTTTTGCTTTTAATTTTTAATTCAGTACATTTGTCTGAAGTCCCTTCGCCGCAATTATTTTGGAGAGGGCAATGCACGTTTGTTTCTGCGGATCTGTATGAAGGAAACCCGACAAGCCTTTGAGAATTTTAGCTTGGCGCTGGGTTTTCCAAGTTCGACACCAACCAACACAACCTATAACCTTGACAAACCCTCTTAACAAACCCCTCGATTGCTTTGGCCACTCAGGGAATTTTGAGCTTGATCTCAGTTTAATTTCAGGATTAAAACTTATGGTGGAAGCGTAGGATCAAAAGCTTATCCCTGAAATGCCGCCTTGCTTTCCTGCTGAGGCGGCTTTATCTATTTTTGAATCCAAGCCCATAAAAATGCCGGGTTACATTAGCTTTTAAGATCTAGGTTTTTAAGACTTAGGTTTTTAAGATCTAATTAAGACCTAAGCTTTTAAGAACTACCCGGCATTTTAGAATTCAGACTATGGGTACAACGGGTGTAGCAATTTACGGCTCAGTTGTTTTAGCAAAGTCACGCTCGGGCACATCTTCCTCAAACACGGAATAGTAGACGTACCCAGCCGCGATCGCCCCCAGAATCGGAGCTAGCCAGAACAACCAAAGTTGAGCCATTGGCCAACTCACACCTCCGAATAAGCTGACAATGGCAGGGCCAGTGCTCCGAGCCGGGTTAACCGAAGTATTCGTAACCGGGATGCTGATCAAGTGGATTAGAGTCAATGCCAAACCAATGGACATAGGATCAAACCCTCTGGAAGCCCGACGATCTGTTGATCCGAGAACGATCAACAAAAACATAAAGGTCAAGACAAACTCAATCACCAGCCCAGACATCATGGAGTATTTACCAGGGGAGTGATCACCAAAGCCATTCGCGGCTAGACCGCCATCTGTGATCTCTCCAGCAACGACCCACAGCAGCGCAGAAGCCAATATCGCTCCTGCCACTTGGGAGACAATGTAGGGTAGCAAATCAGAGCCAGAGAAGCGCTTTCCAGCCCACAAACCAAAGGAAACCGCTGGATTAAAGTGGCCGCCGGAAATATGGCCTACTGCATGGGCCATGGTCAGAACGGTCAGACCAAACGCCAAAGAAACCCCAACAAAGCCAATTCCCAGAGGATTACCTGCATTTTCATAAGGGAAGTTTGCCGCTAGTACAGCACTTCCACAGCCTCCAAAGACCAACCAAAATGTTCCAAAAAACTCCGCAATACAACGTTTTGCAACTGGCATTTTCATTCCTCCATTATGTACAAGATTTAGGCTGAGACCGTTAGTATGTGCAATGCTCCAGGCTCTTGGAGTGACAGATGTAGGCAACTAGAGCCCTACACACAAGAGTACTATCTGATGCAGCCATTCCTAGATAGATCAGGTACAATTTAACCCTCACTAACAAGAGGCTTAAATTGTTACTTCTACCTAGCTAGGTGAATATTAGCTATCACAAAATAGTTAACATCAATCCGTAGCCAATACCGGATTACAAAGGTTAACTGGACAGGAGCAAGGGATAAGAACTTACACTAAGCTTTACTCCACTCACAACTCAACCGGAACTCCAGTGAATCTTTGCTTTTCGGAGTTCTAAGCTGATGCAGTAACCTACAACTCAGTCTGGCAAAGAACCTAGCATAGCTCAAATTCTTTGTCAATCAGAGCTTTATTCTCCTAGAATTTTATCGTTTGTTAAAGTCTTAATAACCTAATAAATGACTGTAATCAAAACAGCTAAAAAGCCGATCCTTCACTTATAGCTGATCCTCCTCCAATCACTGTCTTTTACTATCTTTCACCACAAAAACAGAGCAGTGAGCCTCTGCAACCACTTGAGCGCTTACAGATCCTTGGAGAATCCGCTTGAGTCCGGTGAAGCCTCTATTCCCAATAACAATCAAGTCTGCTTGATGGATATTTGCTAAACGCACGATTTCTTCAGCCGGATCTCCCCGAACAATTTCAACTTCTGCCTGATAGGGAAGGCTGGCTTCATAAGTTCGTAATCGCTGTTCAACCGTCGCTTCTGCTTCCAGATGAGGACGATCTGCAGCAGCTTCAGAGTCAGGCTGGACGGTTGAAATCACATAGGTTAACACTACCTTTGTCGTTGATTGCAGCCTAAGATGCTCAAGGACTTGCAACACACGCTCAGTATTCAAGGAACCGTCAACAGCGACTAGTATTGTTTTCAACGTCAATGCTTTCAATGTAAATGTTCTCAACACAAACTCGACTTTGTCTTTAACTCATATCACTGAATAGACAGCACTAACTTTTTCAATCCTTCTTTCTCCTCGTTCCCATTTTAGGGCTGCCGATCTCTTACCGTTCACTACCGTCTGAATTCTCCGTTCGCAACCGTACAGAGTTTTCATGGGAAGGGAGACCTTCAGCTTGAGCCAGGGTCTGAATGGCAGAGGCCACTTTTTGTAAGGCCGTCGGAGAATACTGAATTAAACTAGAATGTTTGAGAAAGGTTTCAACCCCCAATGCAGAGGCATAACGAGCGGCCCCAGAGGTGGGTAGGGTGTGGTTTGGCCCTGCCAGGTAATCTCCGACGGCTTCCGGTGTTGAGTATCCTAAGAAAATTGCTCCGGCATGGCGGATCTCTTCAAGTAAGGCCCAGGGATCTTCAACTTCTAGTTCTAAGTGTTCAGGGGCAAACTCATTGGAGAGCTTGACTGCCGCTTCTAGGGAATCTACAACTACAACTAGGCCATAATGGGCGATCGCCTTTTCGGTCAGGGTGTGGCGCGGATGCTCAATCAGTTGACGCTCGACTTCAGTCACCACTTGACGAGCCAAGACCGAGTCTGGGGTGAGTAAAATGGCAGCAGCCATGGCATCGTGTTCAGCCTGGGCAAGAAGGTCAGCCGCTACATGAGCTGGGTTGGCCCGACTATCTGCGATAATTAACACCTCTGATGGCCCAGCCAGAGAGTCAATTCCAACCGTTCCATAAACCAATTTCTTGGCCAGGGTGACATAAATGTTTCCAGGCCCCGTAATTACATCGACCTTAGGAATCGTTTCGGTACCATAGGCAAGGGCGGCGATCGCCTGGGAACCACCAACTCGGTAGATCTCCTGAACCCCAGCTTCCTGAGCAGCTACCAGCACCGCAGGATTCACCCTGTTGTCGAGTCCCGGCGGAGTGGTGATTACAATTCGAGGAACCTTAGCCACTTTTGCTGGAATTGCAGTCATTAACACCGTGCTGGGGTAGGCCGCCTTCCCTCCCGGAACATAGAGACCTGCACAATCCACAGGGGTATATCGTTTCCCCAGAACAACATCATCTGCCTCAAAATGAACCCAAGAGCGCGGAATGCGATGGCGGTGAAAGGCTTCGATTTGTTGAGCAGCAAGCCGAATTGCGTCCAACAACTCCTTCGAGACCTGTTGGTAGGCAGCATCCAACTCTAAACCACTCACCCGCAAATCCTCCAGACTCAGGGTTTTCTGGTCAAATTCCTCGGTGTAATGTAGAAGTGCCTTGTCTCCCTGACGCTTGACAGTTTGCAGCACCTCTCGTACTGTTGCCTCCTTATGGATCATCATGTCATCATGGGTACGACTGGCGATGCGTCGTAGTTCTGCCTGTGCTTCAACCCACTGAGTGATAATTCGTAACATGGTTTTAAAGGTGCTCTTTGGAGGAGTAACTAAATCGCTAGATTTTCCAAGTTTGGCTCCAGAGTTCTAGAAGGAAGTGATCAGATGAGAACCTTCAAAACGTTCAGCATAGAAGGTGGCCTAGAACCTTAGCATCAACTCGGGATACTTCTACTGCTCACCTCTGCTCAAACAGTCTCAGCCTCTTGACCGTCAACCCCCTTATCTTCGCAACGTTGCCCTAACAGCCTTAGGAACCCTGTCTCAATAACTCTGTGTCAAAAGCCACAATCTTGATGTCCATCGGTTTTCACCAACTTTGCCTAAAGACTGAACCCAGTTGCGAGTCTGAAAAACTAAACATCCTTCTGCAAGACATGAGTAAATTTAGTTTAGCGTGTATTTTAGGTTGATATCCCAGCTTGACAGAAGTCAAGCACAATTTTTCGTAGGAATGCTATATTTACAACAGTAGATTAGTGCTATATTGGAATTTCCGAAAATTTTTGCTGCAATTATCGCCTGTAGTCTTTTTTGCGTCTCCTAGAATACGATTATGACCAATAATAAATCTGCTGCGAAGCGAGTTCAAATCGCGGAACGAAATCGATTAAGGAATAAGTCCTATAAATCATCGGTTAAGACGTTGATGCGGCGCTATCTGACCGCACTTGATACCTATGCTGCCAGTCCGAAGAGTGAAACAACCTTGGAGGAAATCAATCAGAAGTTATCTGCTGCCTACAGCAAAATTGACAAAGCCGTTAAGCGAGGTGTCCTTCATCGAAACACTGCCTCTCGGAGAAAAGCTCGTCTAGCTAAGGCACTTAAGGCTCATTTCCCCAATCCCGACTCGTCGCAATCGATAGCTTCTTGAGAATTTTTTGACCCAGTTAAAGGTGTGGCTATTTTTTAAAAAAGGCGGGTTATGCGCTGTAGAGGCCGGATAGCCCATTCAACACTATTCGGTTTGACTGGAGTTTGATGTTGAATGCAGTTTGATTTAGGGTCAGGATGCCTACCGACTGAGTTCCCTGTATAGAGAGGGTCGTGAGAATTGTCACAAATGCAACTGGTTGATACTCATGTCCATCTTAATTTTGAATCCTTAGCCCCAGACTTGCAAGCTGTACGTCAGCGTTGGCGCGAGGCAGGAGTTGTTCACTTGGTTCACTCTTGTGTTCATCCTGGAGAATTTGATCAGATTCAGGCAATTGCTGACCAAGTGCCTGAGTTATCTTTTGCGGTAGGTCTGCACCCTTTGGACGCTGAGAAGTGGGCTGCTGATTCATCTGCACAGATTTTGCGCCTTGCTGAGTCTGACTTGAGGGTTGTTGCTATAGGAGAGATGGGTTTGGACTTTTATAAAGCAGATGACCGAGAGCATCAGGAGAAAGTGTTCGAGGCTCAGCTAGAGGTTGCTCACTTTCTGGGTAAGCCTGTGATTATCCATTGTCGAGAGGCATCGGAAGCTATGGCTCAACAGTTACGGCGATTTTGGGCTAACTGTGGGCCTGTCAAGGGAGTCATGCATTGTTGGGGAGGGAATCCTGCAGAAACCCAGTGGTTTTTAGATCTAGGGCTCTACATTAGTTTTAGTGGCGTAGTCACTTTCAAAAGCGCGAGTGTAGTTCAGGAGTCGGCCCAGATTGTTCCAGAAGATCGCATTTTAGTGGAAACAGATTGTCCGTTTTTGGCTCCTGTTCCCAGGAGAGGAAAGCGAAATGAACCTGCCTACGTGTGCTATGTCGCACAGAAGGTTGCAGAACTCCGGCAAGTCTCATTTTCTGATCTCTGCCAGCAAACAACCCGGAATGCCTGCCAACTCTTTAGTCTGCCCACACTATCGAATCTTGTCTAGACGGATCTAATGAATGAGGACAAATGAATGAGGACAGTAGTGCCAGCCCAACTCATCTTTCGATAGCTCAAGCTGACTCAGAAAATATTAAGCGAGATTCGGAAAGGTCTCGTTTCAGGTTGTGGAAATATCGTCTATCTTGCCCCAGAGTAGTTTTAAATTTCCGTTTTACTGGATTGATTTTTGCTCACCAAGTTCTGCAAATTGCATTGTTCTTGTCATTCAGCAGTCGCCCTAACTCAGAGTTAACCCATGGCTAATCAGACTTACGAAACATCCAACTTTCTGCTTCCAGACTTGATCGATATCCAACGGTCAAGTTTTCGTTGGTTTCTAGAAACAGGTCTAATTGAAGAGTTGGAGAGCTTTTCTCCAATTACCGATTACACAGGCAAGCTTGAACTTCACTTCATTGCCAAAGGCTACAAACTGAAGCAACCCAAGTATGATGTCGATG
The DNA here is from genome assembly GCA_051652765.1 of Microcoleaceae cyanobacterium. Taxonomy (GTDB): domain Bacteria; phylum Cyanobacteriota; class Cyanobacteriia; order Cyanobacteriales; family Microcoleaceae; genus JBHJGO01. Next base: position 89,786 of record JBOFUV010000133.1, read on the forward strand.
AAGCAAAGCGACGAGATAGTACTTATGCGGTTCAAATGTATGTTCCGACTCGTCTGATTAACAAAGAAACGGGAGAGATCAAAGAACAGGATGTTTTCATCGGGGACTTGCCTCTGATGACGGAGCGGGGCACCTTCATTATTAATGGCGCTGAACGGGTCATCGTTAACCAAATCGTTCGGAGTCCTGGGGTCTATTATAAGTCTGAGATCGATAAAAACCAGCGCCGAACCTACAGTGCATCCCTAATTCCGAACCGGGGAGCTTGGCTGAAGTTTGAAACGGATAAAAACGATTTGGTCTGGGTACGGATAGACAAAACTCGCAAGTTATCAGCCCAAGTCTTGCTCAAGGCATTAGGACTATCGAACAATGAAATCTTCGATGCTCTGCGCCATTCGGACTACTTCCAAAAAACAATCGATCGGGAGGGAGAGTTCAGTGAAGAAGATGCCTTGATGGAACTCTATCGAAAACTCCGCCCTGGGGAGCCTCCAACGGTTGCTGGAGGTGAGCAACTGCTACACAATCGCTTTTTTGATCCAAAACGCTATGATTTGGGTCGAGTGGGGCGATACAAGCTCAACCGGAAGCTGCGTTTGACCGTACCAGACACGATGCGGGTTCTGACTCCTACAGATATTTTATCAGCAATTGACTACCTGGTCAACCTAGAGTATGACATTGGAGAAACGGATGATATTGACCACTTGGGAAATCGTCGGGTTCGCTCCGTCGGGGAACTTTTGCAGAACCAGGTAAGGGTGGGTCTCAACCGCTTGGAGCGGATTATTCGGGAGCGTATGACCGTGAGTGATTCGGACTCCCTCACGCCAGCTTCTTTGGTGAACCCAAAACCCCTAGTGGCAGCAATTAAGGAATTCTTTGGCAGTTCTCAACTGTCTCAGTTCATGGATCAAACCAATCCTCTCGCTGAGCTGACCCATAAGCGCCGGTTGTCAGCATTAGGGCCAGGGGGATTAACTCGTGAACGGGCCGGATTTGCGGTTCGGGATATTCACCCCTCCCACTACGGACGAATTTGCCCAATTGAGACTCCAGAAGGGCCGAACGCTGGATTAATCGGTTCCCTTGCGACCCATGCTCGGGTGAACCCCTATGGCTTCATCGAAACGCCGTATTATCCAGTCGAAAACGGTCGGGTACGGTTTGATGTCACGCCAATTTACATGACAGCAGACGAAGAGGATGATTTACGGGTTGCTCCAGGTGACATTAGCACCGATGTCGAGGGATACATTCTAGGAGATTTGGTTCCCGTGCGGTATCGCCAGGATTTCACGACCACTACTCCAAATCAGGTGGACTACGTTGCTGTTTCTCCGGTACAGATTATCTCTGTTGCCACGTCGCTGATTCCATTTCTAGAACATGATGATGCAAACCGTGCCCTGATGGGGTCTAACATGCAGCGTCAAGCTGTTCCCTTGTTGCGCCCTGAACGTCCTCTAGTGGGGACTGGGCTTGAGGCCCAAGCAGCTCGGGACTCTGGCATGGTGATTGTGTCTCAAACCGATGGCGAAGTTAGCTATGTAGACGGCTCCATGATCAAGGTCATGAGTCTACAAGGGCGAGAGTATGAATATGAGTTGCAGAAATATCAACGGTCAAACCAAGATACTTGTCTAAACCAGCGACCTCTGGTGTATGAAGGCGATCAAGTCGTTGCAGGTCAAGTCCTCGCAGATGGTTCCTCCACTGAGGGGGCCGAGCTGGCTCTAGGGCACAACGTTGTCGTAGCATATATGCCTTGGGAGGGCTACAACTACGAAGACGCGATCCTGATCAGTGAGCGCCTTGTTTACAACGATATTTACACGTCGATTCACGTCGAGAAGTTCGAGATTGAAGCCCGTCAGACCAAGTTGGGGCCAGAAGAAATCACCCGAGAGATTCCCAACGTGGGTGAGGATTCCCTCAGACAACTCGATTCGAATGGCATTATTCGGGTTGGAGCCTGGGTTGAGTCCGGGGACATCTTGGTAGGCAAAGTCACTCCTAAAGGAGAATCAGATCAGCCTCCGGAAGAGAAGTTGCTGCGGGCAATCTTTGGGGAAAAAGCCCGAGACGTTCGAGACAATTCCTTGCGCGTCCCAAATGGCGAAAAAGGCCGCGTGGTTGATGTGCGGGTGTTTACCCGTGAACAAGGAGATGAGTTGCCTCCGGGTGCCAACATGGTTGTCCGGGTTTATGTTGCCCAGAAGCGGAAAATTCAAGTTGGGGACAAAATGGCAGGTCGCCATGGCAACAAAGGCATTGTGTCTCGTATTTTGTCGATTGAAGATATGCCCTATCTCCCCGATGGCCGCCCGGTTGACATTGTGTTAAATCCCTTAGGGGTTCCTTCTCGAATGAACGTGGGTCAGATTTTTGAGTGCCTTTTAGGATGGGCTGGGGAAAACCTGAAAATGCGCTTTAAAGTGATTCCCTTTGATGAAATGCATGGCTTGGAAATGTCACGGGAAACCGTTCATGGCAAGTTGAAGGAAGCGAGTGAAAAGACCAAACGAGATTGGGTCTTTAATCCGAATTATCCCGGCAAGACTCAAGTCTACGATGGTCGCACGGGTGAACCTTTCGATCAGCCCGTAACGGTTGGGGTTGCCTACATGCTGAAACTCGTTCACCTGGTAGATGATAAGATTCACGCTCGTTCTACAGGCCCTTATTCTTTGGTGACACAGCAGCCTCTCGGCGGCAAAGCCCAGCAAGGTGGACAACGCTTTGGGGAGATGGAAGTATGGGCTTTGGAAGCATTTGGAGCAGCGTACACCTTGCAAGAATTGCTGACCGTTAAGTCTGATGACATGCAGGGACGAAATGAAGCGTTAAATGCCATTGTCAAGGGCAAGGCCATTCCCCGTCCGGGAACCCCAGAATCCTTTAAAGTGTTGATGCGAGAGTTGCAATCTCTGTGCCTAGATATTGCCGTACACAAAGTAGACACGGCTGAAGATGGCACCAGCCAGGATAGTGAGGTGGATTTGATGGCAGACGATCCTCAGCGAGGCCGAACGCCGTCCAGACCTACCTATGAAGTGAGTCATAATGCTGCGGCCGATGACGACAACTAATACTTACTCCCCTTGCCCTCGCCCATGACCCTGACTCACCCTGAGACTAATTAGTAATCTAGCAATCCATACCCAACAGTTCAACTATGCCCAAATTAGAACAACGTTTTGATTACGTCAAAATTGGCCTAGCTTCCCCAGAACGGATTCGGCAGTGGGGAGAGCGAACTTTACCAAATGGTCAAGTTGTTGGTGAAGTCACCAAACCAGAAACGATTAACTATCGGACACTCAAGCCGGAAATGGATGGGCTATTTTGCGAACGGATATTTGGCCCAGCAAAAGATTGGGAGTGTCATTGTGGGAAGTACAAGCGAGTCCGGCATCGTGGAATTGTCTGTGAGCGTTGCGGTGTTGAGGTAACAGAGTCCAGGGTACGTCGCCATCGCATGGGGTTCATTAAATTGGCTGCCCCGGTGACCCATGTCTGGTATCTCAAGGGAATTCCAAGCTACATGGCGATCTTACTGGATATGCCGTTGCGAGATGTGGAACAGGTCGTTTATTTCAATGCCTACGTTGTTTTGAATCCCGGCAGTGCCGATCATCTCAGCTATAAGCAACTCCTCACTGAAGATCAATGGCTCGAAATTGAAGAACAGATCTACAGCGAAGATGGCACTCTGACTGGGGTTGAAGTGGGGATTGGGGCGGAGGCGATCACTCGATTGCTGGAGGATATTCCCCTAGAAGAAGAAGCAGAAAAACTGCGGGAAGGGATCACAACAGCCAAGGGTCAGAAACGAGCCAAGTACATCAAACGTCTTCGGGTGATTGATAACTTTGTGGCAACTGGATCGAGGCCCGATTGGATGGTGCTGTATATGATTCCGGTGATTCCCCCTGACCTGAGGCCGATGGTGCAATTGGATGGGGGTCGATTTGCCACCAGCGACCTGAACGATCTCTATCGCCGGGTGATTAACCGCAATAACCGTCTGGCCCGACTCCAGGAAATTTTGGCTCCAGAGATTATTATCCGAAACGAAAAGCGGATGTTACAGGAGGCAGTTGATGCGCTGATTGACAATGGCCGCCGGGGCCGCACGGTGGTGGGCGCTAATAATCGCCCGCTGAAATCCCTGTCAGACATTATTGAAGGAAAACAGGGTCGTTTCCGGCAAAACCTCTTGGGCAAGCGGGTAGACTACTCGGGGCGTTCTGTCATTGTAGTAGGCCCAAAACTGAAAATGCATCAGTGTGGCTTGCCTCGGGAAATGGCGATCGAACTCTTTCAGCCCTTTGTGATTCACCGTTTGATTCGCCAAGGGCTGGTCAACAACATCAAAGCTGCGAAAAAGTTGATTCAGCGGGGAGACCCCAGTGTCTGGGATGTTTTAGAGGAGGTCATTGCCGGACACCCCATCATGTTAAATCGCGCCCCGACGCTCCACCGTCTGGGAATTCAATCATTTGAACCGTTACTGGTTGAGGGGAGGGCCATTCAGCTTCACCCCTTAGTTTGTCCAGCCTTTAACGCGGACTTCGACGGAGACCAAATGGCGGTGCATGTACCCCTGTCGATTGAAGCTCAGGCAGAGGCCCGTCTCTTGATGCTAGCTTGCAACAATATCCTGTCCCCAGCAACGGGGACTCCAATTGTTACCCCTAGCCAAGACATGGTTTTAGGCTGTTACTATTTGACGGCTGAGAATCCAAAAGTTCAAGACAATGCAGGACGGTACTTTTCCGGTCCCGAAGACGTGATTATGGCCTATGAACAGAAAGCGGTTCATCTCCATACCTACGTCTGGGTTCGGTTCGATGGCGAAATCTGGCAGCATGAATCTGAGCAGTTGGACAAGGAAGAACAGTCGGCAGATGGGACGGTGATCACCAAGCTCTATGTTGGCGAAAAAACTCGTAAGCCAACCCGTCGAGTTCGCGAAGATCGGCAGGGAATGTTGATATCTCAATACGTTTATACAACTCCTGGCCGTGTGATTTTTAATAAAACCGTGCAGGATTCTCTCGTTTGAAGAACTGGATCGGTTGCCCAACCTTTAACTGCGGTTAAGTAGCCGATTCAGAACTAACTCGAGATCTAAACAGCACCTTAAGACTATTTTTCAATTTTTCAATGGACGGATTACACGTCTACATGCAAACCTCTGAAGCTGGACATTGACCCATGACGGAAATGAAGAAGGTCTTTCGTAATCAAGTAATCGACAAGAAACAGCTCAAGAAACTGATCTCTTGGGCATTTACCACTTACGGCACTGCTCGCACCGCTCAACTGGCTGACCATTTGAAGGATATGGGCTTCCGCTACGCAACCAAGGCAGGGGTTTCTATCAGTGTGGAAGACTTACAAGTCCCTCCTTCCAAGCGGGAGTTGCTAGATGCGGCTCAGGAAGAAATCCGTCGAACTGAACATCGTTATACCAAAGGGGAAATTACAGAAGTCGAACGGTTCCAGAAGGTTGTAGATACCTGGAATGGTACCTCTGAAGCCTTAAAAGATGCCGTCGTCAAGAACTTCAAAGAGAGCAACCCGTTAAACTCTGTCTACATGATGGCCTTCTCCGGAGCCCGAGGAAACATTTCCCAGGTTCGACAACTGGTCGGAATGCGGGGACTGATGGCCAATCCCCAGGGGGAAATTATTGACTTGCCGATCAAGACCAACTTCCGAGAAGGCTTGACGGTAACGGAGTATATCATTTCTTCCTATGGAGCGCGCAAAGGACTGGTTGACACCGCACTGCGAACAGCCGACTCGGGTTATCTCACTCGACGATTGGTTGATGTATCTCAAGATGTGATCCTGCGGGAAATTGACTGTGGAACCGACCGAGGAATTTGGCTGAGAAATATGACCGATGGCGATCGCATCTTGATTGACCTCCAGGATCGGCTGTTTGGTCGAGTCATCGGCAAAGATGTCTTTCATCCGGAAACCGGAGAACTGATTGCCGCTCGCAACCAAGATATCTCCGCTGACCTCTCCGCTGCCATTTGTAAAGCAGGTGTGCAGGACGTATTTGTGCGATCGCCCCTCACGTGCGAAGCAACTCGCTCAGTCTGTCAGCACTGCTATGGCTGGAGTCTAGCCCATGCCAAAATGGCTGACTTGGGAGAAGCCATCGGGATCATTGCGGCCCAGTCTATTGGCGAGCCAGGGACTCAGTTGACCATGCGAACCTTCCACACCGGAGGGGTGTTCACGGCAGAGGCTGCCGAAGTCATCAAGGCTCCCATGGATGGGATGATTCAATATAATCCCAAAAAGCTAAAACTGCGGGCGTTCCGGACTCGTCATGGAGATGATGCCTTCTATATTGAGAGCAATGGCAATTTTGAGGTTAAGGCGACCGAGGGTGACCGGGTCGAGAAGATCAACGTCAACCAAGGCGCAACCCTTGTGGTTCAGACGGGGCAGGTTGTGACCCAGGGGCAAATCTTAGTTGAAATTCCGGCCAGTGGTCGAACTGCCCGGAAGACTACGGAAAAAGCAACTAAAGACGTTGCTACCAATTTGGCAGGAGAGATCAAATTTGCCGATGTGGTTCCGGAAGAAAAGGTTGACCGTCAGGGCAATATGACTCGGATTGCTCAACGGGGCGGGTTGCTCTGGGTACTGGCTGGAGAGGTTTATAATCTTCCCACAGGGGCAGAACCAACGGTTAAAAATGGCGATCGCATCGAACCCAATAGTGTTCTCGCTCAAACCAAATTAATCTCTGAACATGGCGGGATTGTTCGGATTACGGTCGCAGATCCCTCAACCGCCACCGTGGATGAAGCGTCGGAGGAAACAGTTGAAAGTGCCCTGGCGGTTGCAGAGGGTTCAGAGTTGCCCCGAGAGATTGAGATTATTACGGCTTCAGTGTTGCTCCATCAAGCAGCCGTGAGAGTCCATCAGTTCCAAAATCGAGAACAGTATGTGATCGACACCAATAGTAACCACCGCTTTCTCTTGAAGGTTTCTCCTGGCACTAAGGTCGAAAACCATGAAGTGATTGCTGAACTGATGGATGATAGCTACCAGACGAATACAGGAGGGCTCCTTAAGTATGCGGGCGTAGAGGTTGCCAAACGAGGAAAAGCCAAACAAGGATACGAGGTTGTCAAGGGGGGAACCCTGCTCTGGATTCCAGAGGAGTGTCATGAGGTCAACAAAGACATTTCTCTCCTATCCGTTGAGGATGGTCAGTATGTCGAAGCCGGAACCGAAGTGGTGAAAGACATCTTTTGCCAGACGAACGGGGTTGTTGAGGTCACCCAAAAAAATGACATCTTGCGGGAAATTGTGATCAAACCGGGTGATCTTCACCTAGTTGATGATCCAGAAATGGTCATGGCTATTGATGGTCAAATTGTCAATTCTGGTCAGGAAGCAATTCCGGGTTTGGTTGCCAAGGATCTGAGCTACATTGAGTATGTTGAGACTCCAGAGGGGCCTGCCCTGTTACTGCGGCCTGTGGTAGAGTTTCAGGTTTCAGAAACTCCGCCTGTGCCTTCCCAAGAGTCTTTAAATCAGTCGATTTCACTTCAGGCTGTTCAACGGATCTCCTACAAAGATGGGGAGCGGGTACGTTCTGTGGAAGGAGTTGAACTCCTGAGAACTCAATTGGTGATCAATATTGGGACAGAAGCTCCTCAACTTGCTGCTGATATTGAGCTGGTTCCAGATGAGAAAGACCCCGATATTCTCCGCTTACAGTTGGTGATTTTAGAGTCTCTTGTGATTCGACGGGATATTATTGCCGATGCAACTCAGGGAAGCACTCGAACTCAACTGTTGGTCAAGGATGGTCAAGAAATTGAACCTGGAGCTGTTGTCAGTCGCACCCAAATTCTGTCTAAGGATGGTGGCATCATTGGCGGGATTAAGTCTGGAGTAGAAGTGATTCGTCGGGTGCTTGTGGTGCGGGATGCCGATCTGAAGGTGATTGATCTCCCTGAGTCAGAGGCTCCACTGGTAAAACCGGGTCAACTCCTGGTAGAAGGAACACCACTCGCCCAAGGCGTGATTACTCCTGAATCAGGTCAGGTGGTTTCAGTGTTGCGAGGAGGAGCAGATGCAGCGGCCAAAGCTGGGGCAGACTCCAAGCTCGTAGAGTCTAAAACCAGAGTTGTTCTGAGACTTGGACGGCCCTATCGAGTTTCTACGGGAGCAGTTCTCCACCTCAATGATGGTGACTTGGTACAACGGGGAGATAATCTCGTCCTACTCGTCTTTGAACGGGCCAAAACGGGAGATATTATTCAGGGCTTACCCCGAATCGAGGAACTCTTGGAAGCCCGAAAGCCCAAAGAAGCCTGTATTCTGGCGCGCCGTCCTGGAACAGCTCAAGTCAGTGTAGATGATGAAATCGTTGAGATTCGGATTATTGAACAGGACGGTACCATTCATGAGTATCCCTTGCTACCCGGTCAAACGGTGATTGTCTCCGATGGACAGATCGTAGAAGCCGGACAAGCGGTTACTGATGGCCCTGCCAATCCCCATGAAATTCTAGAGGTATTTTTTAACTACCTGGTTGAGCTAGACGGAGTGTATGATGCCTCTCTCAAAAGTTTCCAGCAATGTCAAACTTTCCTCGTGAATGAGGTTCAATCAGTCTATCAATCCCAGGGAATTGACATCTCAGACAAACACATTGAGGTGATTGTGCGCCAGATGACCTCTAAGGTAAGAATTGAGGATGGCGGAGATACAACGATGCTACCCGGAGAATTGGTGGAGTTGCGGCAGGTAGAACAGGTGAATGAAGCCATGTCCATTACTGGATTTGCCCCAGCGAACTATACTCCTGTGCTGTTAGGAATTACTAAAGCTTCCTTGAATACTGATAGTTTTATTTCCGCTGCTAGCTTCCAAGAAACAACCCGTGTTTTGACAGAGGCGGCGATTGAAGGGAAATCTGACTGGTTGCGGGGCTTGAAGGAAAACGTCATTATTGGACGTTTGATTCCTGCTGGGAGTGGGTTCAATGCTTATGAAGAAGCATCTGGAGGGGATTTAGGCTATGACGGAACTGCAGCAGGGTATTACGAAGATGATCAAGATGACGAACTGATGACCGATGTTGTTTTAGATGACGAAACGGCGCGGGTCTATGGCAGTCCAGTAAAGCTAGATCAAGAGGATATTGTTCAAGCTTTTGGTGCTAAACCCAGTCGAGATACCTTCCTTAGCGATGAACCTGGATTGCTACCTTCATTCGTGGATGATGAACTGATCGATGATGGCTACGGTGAAGAGGAGTAACTGTAACTCATACTGAGTTAAGCTTGAATTTAAGGGCGAGGTAACTCGCCCTTCTTGATTGGGTTTCAGCTAAACACTATCCTCTCTTCGGCGGCAAAAAGATAGAAAAAACGTACCCAACCACCCAAGACATTAGCTTGTTGAGTTTCCAATAAAACCCACTGGCTAAATGTTGACCAGAAGAAACGTGCCCTAAAAGAACTCGTTTCCTGATAGGTTGAGTACGATGTCTTTCCGTTAACTCAACCGGATCAATCGTGATGGGGGATAATTTCCAGTTTCCTGTAGTCGATACTGTATTACTCTGAACCAAAACACTGTTTTTCATCATACTCAGTTATTAACCGCTTTACGGCTTTGCATTTGGCAACCCCTAAATTCTTCTTTCCAAACTTCAAAGTAAATTCGGGATTGCGCTTTGTAATTGCGACAAACCTTTATGTTCTTGACCTGAGATGCTATGGGAACCCCGAACAATCTGTGAGAAACTGAACGACTCGTGCCCTACTTTTAGAGTTCACACCCAAATCCTTACCAAAAAGCCATAACAATCCCAAACAGATCAAGGACAAAACGAGGGTATTTGTAAAGGATAAAACTTATCCTAAGTGTGTCAGGGAAGCAACATGCTTCTACAACATTTAAATAGGGTTGCTATGGCTTCTGTATGCCAGGAATCTCCATTTTAAACTTTAACCCCTGACTAATTGCTTGAGCAACACTATTAATATCATTTAATGTCATTAACACATGATGTCATTAACAGAGTAGGGCTGCGGCCTTTAGAACTCCAGCTTCATCTATGTAAAAAAATTGTGTAAAAAACGCTACAAGGAGGGTTTTAAGATGGGACTTTGCGGAACAAGGCTCCAGTTTCTAACAAGCCCTACAGAACCTCCAGACTTTCAGGTCGAATTTGAAGGATTTAACAAAGAATTTAACAAAGGATTTAATAAAGAATTTACCAAAAGTTAATAAAATTCTATCAGTTTCATAACGTTTTTCTCTCAGACATCTGGTAAGCTCCACTTCACGGAGATTTATCCTACAATACAGCGGTTTTTGAATCAGTGAGGGACATCTCAGCCACTCAAGTCTCCCTTTTCTAGATGCGAAGCAGCTTCTCGTTAGAGTAGGGAAATTTAGGGGATCACTTTCCCATCACATTTGAACAAAAACGGCTGTATCTATCCCACAAATATTTATAACTACGGGGAAGCAATGGAAGTTGACCTCTATGATTTGCTCAAAGACCATCCGGAGTTAGTGCTGTTTTTGCTTTTGACCTCGGCCTATCTGATTGGCCGGATTCGGATTGGTCAACTCGATCTAGGAACACCTCCAGGAATGCTAATTGCTGGGCTAGTTTTTGGACATTTTGGATTTAAGGTCTTTCCCGGCACAGAAACCATTGGACTGCTGTTCTTTCTCTATGCCGTTGCCTTTCAAGCAGGGCCAGCTTTTTTCTCCGTAGTTCTAGCAGACGGAGTGAACTATGTTGTGATGGCAGCACTTGCAACTGCTGTTGGATTTGTACTGACGTATCTGTTTCACTCTATCTTCCAGTTTGATCCGGGAGTCGCTGCAGGTTTGTTGGCAGGATCGCTGACTAGCCCTGCTGGAGTTGCGGCTGCTTTAGATGCCGTTAGGGAAGTTGCTCCCCGGCTATTTCCCAATTTTCCGGTTGGGAGGATCACTGAAAACATTAGCGTAACTTATGCGATTACTTACCTAATTGGGGATGTGTCAGTGATTCTGTTAGCAAGGAGTCTACCGGGATGGTTGAAGTTTGATCTGGTGGCTGAAGCGTCTAAAGCAGCAAAGGAAAAAAATGTGACGGAGGGTGATGGGGGTAATGTAAGCTCTCGATTCTTAACTTTGCGAGCTTACCAGGTCAAGAATTCTGATGCAGTTGGTATGACTGTAAAAGCGCTACAGCAACAGACCGATTGTTCTGTGCTTCGCTACAAACGAGATGGGGCGCTGATTGAGTTCCAGCCTGAAACACAGCTCGAGTTGGGCGATCGCTTATCGATTTGGGGGCAAATTGACCAACAGGATCTCCTCGACCAACTGTTTGGCGCAGAAGTTGCAGATGATGACCTACTAGCCCACAAAATCTCAACCAGTGAGTTAACGGTGACTCAGCCCGAAGTTATTGGTAAAACAATTGGGCAGCTAGAGATGATCCAGCAGTCGGCCTGTTATTTGACCAAGGTCTCTCGTTCTGGAATCGAACTTCCCCTGAATCCAAACTTGCAAATTGCTCGGGGTGATGTCCTGATATTATCAGGCCCCCAGGGTCGTCTGGGTCATGTTGCTAGTCAGATTGGATATGTCGAACACAATGTCAATGCCACAGACTTGGTCACTTTTTCTGCGGGAGTAGTGGCTGGGTTCCTCATTGGGCAGATCAGTTTTAATATTGGCGGAGTGAACGTCGGGCTAGGAACGGCGGGTGGATTACTGTTAGTGGGGATTCTCTTGGGTTATCTGCGGTCGATCCATCCCACCTTTGGCCGAGTTCCTCCCGCAACGCTCTGGGTTTTTAAAGAGTTAGGGCTGTTGCTCTTTCTGGCAGGGATCGGTGTAGAGGCAGGTCGGGGATTTGTTGAGGCGATGCAGTCCTTGGGAGTGGTCATTTTGCTCTGTAGCCTGGTAATCGCAACCCTACCCGTGATTGCGAGTTACCTCTATGGTCAACGGGTTGGACACATGAACCCGGCATTGTTACTGGGGGCTGTCACCGGAGCAGTTACCTGTACCCCAGCCATGGCCGCTGTGAGTGAGGATGCTCGGAGTACAATTCCAACCATTGGCTATGCTGGAACCTATGCATTTGCAACGGTTTTCAGCGCGATCGCCTGTAGTATCATGACTCGTTTCTAAGGTGGAATTAAAGTAAGGTGAATTAAAAAAGATGAATGATTCAAGTCAGAATCTGCCTTACATTTTGGTGGTCGGCAGTGGCAACGGAGAATATATTCTCAAGCCAGAGCAAGATCTAGAACTGGGGAAAAAACACCTGGTAGAAGCTACCTCTCTGATTGGCGGTAGTGGTATTAACTACACCCTGAGACTCATGAAAGCGGGTTTTCCAGTTCTGCCTATTTTACCCATTGGACGGGATGCCTTGGGCCATCAAATTCAGGCTGAACTCCTTAGGGAAGCGGTTGCGTCCCAGATGCCCGCTATTGTTACAGAATGGCTAGAAAGCGAAC
>JBOFUV010000134.1:0-40508 GCA_051652765.1 Microcoleaceae cyanobacterium
TGGTCTACATAAGCTTGCCCCCAGCCCACTAGTGGCAACGCAACCAATTCTGTCGAGGGAGAACAGGAGTACAGCTCTTGTAAAATCCGAATCGCGATCGCATCTTCCCCATGACCATTACTCAAGCACAGTATTTTCAGACTCAAATCCTTACTCCCAGATCATCCACAAGCACCCTGTTGTTGGGGTTAATGACAGCAACAGAGCCAAAACAGCTTAATTCATTGAGGTGATGTCGGCAATAAGACACTGTTAAGTGCCGTGATGCCTTTCTGTGCATCAACATATTTAAGTCAATATATTTAAGTCAATGTATTTAAGTCAATGTATTTAAGTCAATATATTTAAGTGACGCACTGTTTCAGAGCTAATATTGCCCGCAACGAACTCGAGTGGATAAGGCTGTTTTGACTTGGCCAAGACGGATAAAGCGGTACGGTTCCGCATCTACAGTATAAGGTCTATTGAATCTCCCCTTTTCTATCTCCTTTTGAGAAAAGGGGAGATAGAAAAGAGGGGAGAAGTCTCAACCTGCTATTCTACGGAGTACCCTAGATGCTACCTTGGAACATCAAGATACCTACATCTATATCTAATCCGGGGAGTTTGAATCCAATGGTTGATGAAGTCGTTCAAGCAAGTCCTGTTCCTGCTGGTACTCCACCAATTCTAATTACAGCGGAGATTGATACCTTACTGGGTGGAGAGGGTGCAGATTCTTTTGCACTGAGAAACAATGCCGACCAGCTTGATATTGCCTTGTTCACTCCTGTCCCGACTCAACAGGGAACCCAGCAAGCTGATTCTTTGGTGGGAACCTTGGAGAATGATGTGATCTATGGTCGCTCAGGCAACGACACGATTTCTAGTTTTACGGGCTCTGATATTCTCAACGGGGGGTTTGGGAGTGACTTGCTGTTTAGTGGCCAAGGCAATGATCTGGGGATCGGAGATATTGGCAATGACACGATATTTGGCGATATTGGAGTCGATAGCCTCTATGGCGGCGGAGACAGGGATTTACTTTTTGGCAACAATGATTCTGATACGATCTTTGGGGATCAGGCGGATGACAGCCTCTACGGAGGAAGTGGTAACGATATTGTTGTCGGGGGAAGTGGCAGTGATATCGTTTTGGGCGATCGCGGCGATGACACTTTGACGGGGATTAGCCGTCGAGGTGCTGGGGTCACTCTGATCACAGATTTCAATCCAGACGAAGATACGATTTTGCTGCCCGGTAATATCTTGCAGTACGAACTGGCCCGGTTTGAGGATTTGCTGGTTAGTTTCCCAGTCCAAGCTTTAGTGGGAACTGCAATTATTTTTATTAACTCCCAGGGCGGGCGAGAAATTATTGCGGTTGTCACCGGCACCGACCCCCTCAATCTGGATTCAACTTATGTTAGTTTTATTTGATCAAAAAATTAGTATGCCGGGAATTGTTCTGAGAGAATTGTCCCAAAAGAATTGTCCTAAAAGAATGATGATAGAGGGACTGCTTCAGGCATGACCTTGAATTGAGCAGCCCATGGCAGCAGCCTACTCTACAGTGAAGTCATTCAGGTCAGGATTCGGCCTCAATTGGCTGTCGTTAACGCCCAGGGTAAACTCTCGAATATACTCCACCACTACCTCGGGTGCTTCTATCAGTAAATTTTGACCCTCTACCTGCACTATGTGACGCTGGGTCAGGGGGGCTAACGTCTCATAGGATTGACTCTGGGAACAAGCGATCGCCTGTTCCTGAGACCCCTGTAAAATCAGGATCGGGCGATGAAGGCACGGCAGACGTTCATTCAGTAACTCAGCTTGATATTCTGCCCAACGCCTCTTGTAGAGGAGCTTGCAGGTTCCGCCAGATCTTTGTAGTTCTCGTCGTAGCTGTAACCATTGATTAACCTTGCCGCCTTGACCCAATAGGATGGCCAAAGGATGAATCAGGGTCAACCCCAAACAACTGAAAGAAGGAGACTGAACCAGCGATCGCACCCATTGCCGATGTTTCTTGAGTTCAGGCACCTGAACCCCTTCAGGAGAGAGTAAAATCAAGCCCTGCACTTGTTCCAGGTATTTGAGCGCATAATTGGCTGCGATCCATCCTCCGACTGAATGGCCGACTAGATAAACTCGTTGTAGTTTCAAGGCGCGCAAGTATTCAGCCAAGATTTCCGTCACGGCATGAATCGAGTAATGCCCTGTGAGTTCATCAGATTCTCCACATCCCGGCAAATCCACCACCAAACAGTGATACTGAGCGGACAAGTCCTGTGCAACCGATAACCACCCACTGCCATCCTGTCCTATCCCATGTAGAAACACGATGGTCGTTCCCTGACCCAGTTCGCGCCAGAATAGATGGCCCTGAGACAGTTGAATGTGAGCGTAATGGAGCGGTTGATACATGCTGCTAAATTGGCTGCTAAATTTGTCAGGAACGAGATTTGAATAGTCTACCTTACAGACTGGATGCAGTTGCAGTCAACGGGGTTAGACTAACCCACCGACTTAAGTAACTCACTTAAGTAACTCACCTCAGCAACCAATCTAAGCAACTCATCTAAGCAACTGTTGTGCCTCCTGCCAAATAATCTTGAACCTGGCGAGAGTAATCGTAGCTCAGATTGTCTAGGGGAATTTGGCTGGGACTAAATGCCTGTACCTCAGTAATTTCTGAAGTATCCTGAACTTTCATTGTGCCTTGAACTTTAGCCGCGATCAGAATACAGATCGAATGTACCCTTGGATCGCGATCGGGGGCAGAGTAAACCCCAACCAAGCGATCCAGTTCAACGACTTCTAAACCGGTTTCTTCTTGCAGTTCTCGACGGGCCGTAGTCAGAATATCCTCTCCCCAATCCACCATTCCTCCCGGTAAAGCCCACTTCCCGTTATCTCGTCTGCGGACAAGTACAATCTGACCATCCGACAGAATAGGGACAATACTGACTCCCGTAACAGGGTGACGAAAGATAATCCCAAGCACGGCTTGACCAAACTGCCACAGTCGCTTTACCGATTCAACCATCGTGTTTTAAGAATCTATATTTAAGACTCTATAGTTAACGCTCTATTTTAACGCTCTGTTTTAATAAGCTGTTCTAAGACTCTGTATCACCATGATTTGGATTCACCCACTGATTCAAGAGTCTGCTGTCAGAGCCTGCAACACTTCATCAGCATGGAGTTCAGGTTTGACCTTATGATAAATCTTTTGAATTTTCCCTTGGGAATCAATCACAAAGGTATGCCGGGAGATGCCCATGTATTCCTTTCCCATAAACTTTTTCAAACCATAACTTTCATAGGATTCTGCAACTTTTCCCCCAGCATCACTCAGGAGTGGAAAAGGTAATTGATATTTCGTCACAAACTTGGTGTGGGATTTAGCATCGTCGGTACTAATGCCCAAAACCACAACATTTTGGGCTTGGTAATCTTCGTGGCGATCGCGAAATCCACAGGCTTCTTTGGTGCAACCGGGGGTATTGTCCCGAGGGTAAAAATAAAGCACAACCGTTTTTCCTCGGAAGTCACTTAAACTCACCGATTGACCGTCGGCATCGGGAAGGGTAAAGTCAGGGGCCAAATCACCTGGATTCAAAGTCATGTTAAAGGTTTAACGTCCAAGTCTAGGGTTCAGAGAATTTCAATCAGTTGCCCAGAGTGGCCCGAAAGAGTTCAAGCCTCAGGGTCTCTGATCTGTTGTCAATACTCATCACTCTAAGTTTACTCCACCGACGAGATGGGGAGTAGGGTCAGGGAGTAGAGCAGGAGCTAAATCAGTAAAAACGGCTGTAATGAAGCTGTTATGAAATTGTTATGAAATTGTCGAGCAAGCTCGTTTGGAGTTTGGTCAGTAGAGGCGATAAACTGGATTTTGGCGTGTAAGTTAGTTGTTCTGAGGGGAACGGATTCAACGGTGAGAAAAAAGATTATCGCAGGAAACTGGAAGATGTTTAAAACCCAGACAGAAGCCCAAGAGTTTTTGCAGGGTTTTGCGGGTCACTTGGATGACACTCCAGAAGATCGGGAAGTGGTGCTGTGTGTGCCTTTTACAGACTTGTGGGCCATGTCCAAGAATTTGCATGGCAGTCGGGTACGGTTGGGCGCGCAGAACCTTCACTGGGAGGATGCAGGAGCCTATACTGGGGAAATCTCTGGCTCCATGTTGATAGAGATGGGGGTACGATATGTGATTGTGGGTCACAGCGAACGCCGAGCATATTTTGGAGAAACGGATAAAACAGTTAACTTGAGGCTCAAGGCGGCCCAGCGTCATGGTCTAATTCCTATTCTATGTGTGGGAGAGAGTAAGCAACAGCGAGATTTTGGAGAGACAGAAACCCATATTTTTTCGCAACTAGAACAGAATCTGATCAATGTCGATCAACACAAGTTAGTGATTGCCTACGAACCCATTTGGGCAATTGGCACTGGGGAAACCTGTGATTGTGAAGAAGCCAATCGAGTGATTGGGTTAATTCGGAGCAAGTTGAGTCATCCCAATGTGCCAATTCAGTACGGCGGTTCTGTCAAGCCGGACAATGTCGATGACATCATGGGGCAATCTGAAATTGATGGGACTTTAGTCGGGGGAGCCAGTTTACAACCGGACAGCTTTGCCCGGATTGTCAATTATCACTGAAATCTGAATTTCAGGGTCTCAAGCTTGCAGCTTCAAGTCTTAACTTTGCCACTCACTAATTCAGACTGAGGCTTTGCCTTGTCAGTCAACTGGAAAGCAACCATGGTCAGAAGTCTCAAAATTCGAGATCAAGTCTTTGATTGGGGTTCTCGAACTTATGTAATGGGGGTGTTGAATGTCACCCCGGATAGTTTTAGTGATGGGGGTCGGTTTAATACAATAGAAACAGCGATCGCTCAGGCCAAAAGCATGATCGAAGCGGGAGTGGATATCATCGATATTGGTGGACAGTCTACTCGACCGGGATCGAACCTGATTTCTCTTGAGGAGGAACTGAGGCGAGTAATTCCAGTGGTAGAGGCTTTGCGAACCCAGGGCGGTGAATTCGCTAAAATCCCGATTTCAGTGGATACCACGGTTTCTATGGTAGCCAAAGCAGCCGTAAAAGCGGGGGCAGACCTCGTGAACGATATTTCTGGGGCCGCTTTTGATCCCCAAATGATTGCAACGGTGGCTGCGTTAGGAATACCGATTGTGTTGATGCATCTTCGGGGTACTCCAAAAACAATGCAAACGCTGACCCAGTATCAAGACTTAATAGGGGAAATTAGTCAGTTTCTACAGTCCAGAATTCAAGCCTGTCAGATGGCTGGGATTAACCTGGATCAGATCATTCTTGATCCAGGTATTGGGTTTGCCAAAACCTATGAACAAAACTTAGAAATTCTACGCAGATTGCCGGAGCTAAACGTACTGCACTGTCCAATTTTAATTGGCCCTTCCCGCAAAAGTTTTATTGGTCATATTCTGAATCAACCCAATCCCCAAGCCAGGGATTGGGGAACAGCGGCGGCCTGCGTGAGTGCGATCGCGGGTTCTGCTGATATTGTCCGAGTTCATGACGTGAAGGCAATGGTTGAGGTCTGTCAAGTTGCTGATGCGATTTACCGGACAAGATTTACCGGACAAATGTCTAGAGGGTAATCCAGATGTCTGCTTGATGCAGTATCTATGAAAGCATTTATGAAAGCATTTATGAAGGCGTTCATAAAGATAACCGCTTTTGGCATAAGTTGGCATAAGGGCCGCAAAATATTCCCAGGTATTTTTTACAGCGGCAAGCTTTTCAGTATGTACTCGGCCCGAGCAATATCTCCCTCTGTCCCTTCGACAATCAGTAACACGCTACCCCTCGAAATCTGCTGACTATAGGCTTTGGCTTGCTCCGAGGTGAGTCCCAGGCCAATGAGTCCCCCCATCAGTCCCCCTGCAGCCGTGCAAACTCCGCCACTCAAAAGCGTGAACGCGATCGCAGAAGACAACATCAGTTGACCTAGACCCGGAAGTGCCATGAGCCCAGCACCCAGCAGCAGCCCTGTGGTGCCACCCACAAGATTACCTAGAACAATACCTTTTTTAAGTCCAGTTGCAGTTCCTGTGATCGTTCCATAGGTGCTCGGGAGAAGCGGCAAGGACTGTTGTTGAGTCTCGGTTAATCCATGGCCTAACAGGAACACTTGGGCAATGGGAAAGCCTGAAAAAACGAGGTGATCAAGGGATTGTCCTGCGGCCTCACGACTTGAAAACGTTCTGATGACTTGTCGGTGCTGGGTCAGAATAGCATTAAACATTGCTTGGCCTTGATGAATTTTATTTTTTCTGTATCCTTCAATACTATTTTACCCAAAACCAAACAAAGACTCAGCAGTTATGTCAGAAAAGTTTGACAGAAAAATTAGCAAAAAAAATTGACAAAAAAAATCACGGGAAGGAGAGAACCCGCGATCGCAGCAAGACAAAGCATTGTGGCTGGCTGAATTATGTTTGGCTGACTCTTAGAGCTAAATCTTCAGGGCTAAACTCTTAGGTTCGAGGTGCATACATAATCACTAAAACACCCAGCAGGGCAATCCAGCCCCCCAGCCAATCGTATTTGTCGGGGGTCACCCGATCAATCCCCCAACCCCACAGGATTGATAGCACGATGAACACACCGCCGTAAGCTGCATAGACCCGCCCAAAGTTAGCAGTCTGCAAGGTGGGAATCACACCATAAGCGACTAAAAACACAGCACCAATCACTGCCAACCAAACGCTTTTTCCTTCCCGCAGCCACAGCCAAAACAAATAGCCGCCGCCAATTTCACACAATCCAGCCAGCACAAAAAACAGTAACGACTTGATCATTTTTTCTTCAAGGGGTCACTCAGGGTTGCAGGCTCTTCAATCGTCAATGCAGCCTCGTTTTCTTCCCCTGTCCGAATGCGAATCGCCCGACTGACCGGAATCACAAACAGCTTACCATCTCCAATGGTTCCTGTTTTTGCCGTAGTCACAATAGTATCGACGACATCATCCACCACGTTGTCATTCACTACAACTTCAATTCTAACTTTCGGTATAAAGTCAATGGTGAAGGGTTTACCCTCCATATCAAGTAGTCCTAAAAAGGCTAGGGGTCGGCCCTTTTGTCGGCCAAATCCCTTCGCGCCTGTCACGGTCATTCCCTGGACACCGAGTCTAACTAAGGCTTCTTTCACGGCCTCCAATTTATTGGGCTGAATGATGGCAAGAATTAATTGCATAAGATTGCGATTCCCTCGTCTTGGGGCTAATGATAAGTGATGTGAGAACAGCTTTGCGTGGGAAAAGCTGATGTTTCTGGTAGACCACCGTTCCTCAATGCCTAACGATACTTGGAAGAACTGACCTGATCGCGCAGAGGATGACTGAGATCAGCAGGCAAGAACAGGGGTCTGCCCTTAATCATGCTATCTCCAATCAAGTAAGCAAATCCGGCGACAAAGAACGCAATGGACAGCCCAATTGCGGTAATAGCATTGAGTCTTGTGCTTCCTGACCCCGTTAAACCATAATAAAAAATCCCGCATACCATCGCGAGATTGGTAATTAAGCCGAGGGTGGGAATCACAATGGTTTTAAAGACATTATGCTCATCGTCCAACAGATGCTCTAAGGTTGCAATCAACGTGACTCCACAGGTAATCCCGTAAAGCATGAACGTGCCAATGTTGGACACCAGGGTCACAATCGTCACATTATCCACACTTTGCACCGCATAGGCCCCAATCAACGCAGACAGTCCCGCCAGAAAATAGATTCCCATATGGGGTGTGTTGTATTGACCATGCAAGAACCCAAAAACCGCTGGAAGTTCCCGATCATTGCCCATGGCATAGCTGATGCGGACTCCCGTTGAAAGCGATGACAGGGCCGTTCCAATCAGTGCCATCACCACAGTTCCGGCGATGATGATCTGCAACAAAAATCCATTCCCAAACAACAACTCATCCCCCAATATTTTCGCCATGTCACCAATTGGCGCACCGGAGGACAAGGCAGCCGCAAACCCCGTTACCGTTTGACCATCAACCGTTGCTGTATATTGATCTCCAATAAAAAAGTTGGCCGCAAAATATTCAAAAAAGTAGCAGATGCACGCCTGAATAAATAACGATAAAATTACACCTCTGGGAATATCGCGCTGAGGATTCACCGCCTCTCCAGCCATGGCAGTCGCAGATTCAAATCCAACCAGCAACAGAATCGCAATCGTCGCCTGATAAATCAGTCCCAACAAATCATGGGGAACTACGACACTGAGGGCATTCGCATGTTCATAATTGACATTGGGATGCCCCAACCGATAGACAATCATCAACAGTCCCAGAAAGGTTAGAGAAGTAATCTGAACAATGTTGATGATGATATTAATCAACGTAGAACCCGTCACCCCAATCAGGGCAATACTTCCCACTAGCCCAGCAAAGATAAAGCAAATTAAGGCTTTACTGAACCAACCGGACGCAAAATCAGGATTAAACAATTGTCCAATGTAAACAATCAGCGTTCCCATGAAGCTGATCATGATGCCGGGATAAACCCAGTAATACAGGTGAGCCGCCCATCCCGTTACAAACTTAGCCAGACGCGCTAAACGAAAGTGCTTGTGTTCTTCCTTCGCTAAAATTGCCGCCTCAGCATAATAATAGGAACTCCCGGCTCCAGCATCCGGGTAAGCTTTGGAGAGGGTCGCATAACAACTGGCCGTGAGCATTGCAATCACTGTTGCCAGGGCGATCGCCGCCCACATGTTACGAGCAGAGGTAGGAGGAGCTTGAAGTTGGTAGGTTGTCCATAGGAAAGCGCCTGGTGCAATCAGGGCCATGGCATTGATCGTGATCCCTACCAAGCCAAGGGTTGGCTTGAGTTCACCACTTGAGCTAGTCATACTAAGTTGCTATATCCCCCAAAATTACATCACTCCATCTTCAAATGCAGAAACCTACAGATCTGTATCGCAATGCACAAACTACTCTTTCAGGATCTAGGCTGATTTCGTTGTGATCCTTGCGCTATAGGGTGATGAACTGTGTTGCTAAAACCCTGCGGCCAACTTTCAAGGCTGCAATTCCACAACTTTTGGAGAAATTGAGAACAGCTCTACCTAAACCTGTTTCGTGGGTTTAGATAGAGCTGTAAAGAACAATAAATGGGCAGTACTGGATTCGAACCAGTGACTCTCTGCTTGTAAGGCAGATACTCTACCGCTGAGTTAACCGCCCTTAACGGGTATAAATAAGAATAATAGCACAAAGACTGTAGAATAAAAATGCAATTCTCAAATCTTTTCGAATACTTTCTTGTTGAACACCTTGGAATTCCTCTGTCATGCCCTGTAGTCGCACCCATGATCGCATCACCTTATGGAGTTTGCCTATTGTAGTGGGCTTGACGTATATTCAGACTCGCAACGAATACTTTCCGCTGTTGGTGGGAACGAGTTTTCTCTTTAGTGGCCTAATGTTTGGCCCGGATCTCGATATTTATTCCCATCAGTTCCGTCGTTGGGGCTGGTTGCGCTGGATTTGGGTTCCTTATCAAAAGAGTTTGCGCCATCGTTCATTTTTATCCCATGGGCCGCTGATTGGAACCGCCATTCGCTTGGTTTATCTGGTCACCTGGATGGCTGTTTTAGGGGGCATTCTCCTCACTCTGGCGGGATGGTTTGGATCGCCAGAATTCAGCATCTTCCAAGGTACCCAACTGGTGCTGCGATCGCTCCATCACCATGACACTAAGTGGATTGCAATTTACTGCGGACTGGAACTGGGATCAATGAGTCACTATCTGATGGATTGGAGTAATGCAGCTTACAAACGGGTTCAAACCGAAGGACTATCAGGATTATTGACCCCAACTCAGCCCAAAAAACGGAAGCGTTCTGCTAGCAAACCCAAAAAGATTGATCGAATGATTCCTGAGTCGGTTCCAGCGGGAGAGCTTTCCATAGAAGTCCCTCCAGCCCTTCAGCAACCTTTGTTACCCCCGATTGCAGACCCATCTCTGCCGCCTACGGTCACTGCTCCAGTAACCGTTGAGGATCTAACCTTTACAGGTAGTAATCATTAGGGTCAAGGTTACCTTGCCCCTAATGATCTTGAAACCCTGGATATTGAGCCGTTCAAGATGTTCAAGATGTGCAAGAACTTTTGTCACTGTTAAGATTTCGATGGATTTCTGGGGACAATGGAGTTTGAAAACGTTTTTATCCCCAGATCATGCTTGAATCCACAGAACCAACTACGGAACCATCCCCAGAAAAATCTAGCGAAAATCTAGCGAATATACCCTCTGCAACTGGAGGGAGCTTAACCCCAACCCTCACTGCCTTACAAGACTTAATTACAGTGGTTGCCCAACTGCGATCGCCCAATGGAGGATGTCCTTGGGATTTAGCGCAAACGCCCCAAACGTTAATCCCCTACGTGATTGAAGAAGCCTACGAAGTGGTTGATGCTATCAACAGTGGCGATCAAAATGCGATCGCCGAGGAGTTAGGGGATTTATTATTGCAAGTTGTGCTCCAGGCTGAAATTGCTAGTGAATCTCAACAGTTTTCGTTACAAGAGATCGCCCAAGGGATTACCGAAAAGCTGATTCGTCGTCATCCCCATGTCTTCAGTGACGCTAAGGTGGAGACGGTGGAGCAAGTTCGGGAGACTTGGGAACACATTAAAGCTCAAGAGCAGGGAAAATCGGATGCAACTCCTGGGGTTTCTGCTAAACTCAGCCGCTATGCCCGTCAACTGCCTCCCTTGATGGCGGGGATGAAAATTTCTCAGAAAGCTGCTGCCATGGGGTTCGAGTGGGAGAGCGTGGCAGGGGTTTGGGACAAGCTCCAGGAAGAAATAGCTGAGTTTGAAGAAGCCTTACAAACGGAGGACAAGGCCCACCAACAGGCAGAGCTAGGAGACATCTTGTTTGTAATCATCAATTTAGCGCGGTGGTATGACCTTGATCCAGAGGCCGCACTGCGGGAAACCAATCACCGATTTGTCAAGCGCTTAACCCAAGTGGAGCAGGCGTGCGATCGCCCCCTCTCTGAATACTCCTTAGCAGAGTTAGAGGCATTCTGGCAGCAGGCAAAAGCGCTATTGGCCCAACAAAGTTGAAATTAGACCACCTGACCCTCAGATCCTGTGCTAATTTGTACATCAATCCGGAGGGACGTGTTGCTACAATAGGGCTTCTTGTCATCATCCTCAATTTTTTAATAAAAAAGTTTTTTATTAAAAAGTACGGAATTATTGATTTAGGGCAATGCCAGATGCCAGATGCCAATGGCTTTGGAAAGCCTAGTATTGACATGGCAAAGCCAGTTCTCTCTCGGTCACACTAGATACATCAGGATGCTATGCTCGTTCCCCAATCTCAAACTCTTCTTTCATCGGCCAATTGGCCCATTACTCAACTTCCTGGATTAACCCTCCAAAATCAACAACAACTTAAGACCTGCGATATTCAAACCACTGGACAATTGTTGGAGCAAGGGAGAACTCAAGCCCAAAAGATGATTCTGGCTAATCTCCTGAAGGTGAATCTACGAGATGTGAGTAAGTGGGTTGCGATGGCCGACCTTGCCCAAGTTCCGAGTATTGGCTGTGAACACTGTGGGTTACTCCTTCATTCCGGAGTCGGTTCCGTTACTCAGTTAGCCCAGATGCCTGTTCATCGCCTGCACCAACAGGTTCTGCGTCTCCACGTCGCTACTTTAAAACGACGAGATCTCTGTCCCTCCCTGAATCAAGTTTTGCAGTGGATTCAGCAAGCTAGGGGCCTTTAGATTGACCTTGGATTTGGCTGGGAGCTAGGGAGTGGATTGACTTCCCTCAGCATCAGAACTCAGCACACCATTAAGAAAAATATCAGCTAACCCCTCGGCCATTTCCTGCATGTCACTAGGGCCAGCTTTTGGTTCAATCAAGGTATTGTAGCTGAATCCAGCAACAGCAAACATGCCTAGAAAGACTTGCGCCACAATCCGAGGGTTCATTTTTCGGTAAGCCCCTTTTTCAATCGCTGTTTCAAAGAAGGCTTCAGCAACATCTGTCATTTTGACAATGACTTCAGATTGAATGCGATCGCGCAGCTCTGGATGAAATTGGGCTTCAAGGAAACAGACTCGCATCATCTCTGCATTCTGGTGGAGGTTCAGCATTCGTCGTCGCATCACCTGGGCCACTGCTTTGTAGCTGCCCATTTCACTAAGTTCCGTTAATAAGTCAGTCAGAATTTCGACCCATCCTTCTGTTGCTACTTCAATCAAAATCGCTTTTTTGTTGGGAAAGTATCGAAAGACAGTACCCTCAGCAATCCCTGCTGCCTTAGCCAGATCGCGAGTCGTGGTGCCGTCATACCCCTTATGGGCAAACAACTTACGGGCAGCTTGAAGAATTCGAACTGAGGTTTCAGTTTCTAAATGAGGAGCCCGACTTAAGATTCCCATGAGTTCCGAGTGTTAGTTGAATGTTCGCTGAGAGCAACCCTAGCAAGGCAGTAAAAATGCTGATCTCAACCGTTGTTGCCCCATTATCTATTGGTCATCAGAATAGCGTCCTAAATGACAAAACTCTTCATGTTTTCAGGATAATCACAAACCTGCAGCAATTAGAGTATGAAACCTGTCGAAAATCTGAACAAAAACAGCTGTATGGGATGACAAAAAGTAAGTTTTTGAGAAGATGTTAACAAACCCTGGATCAACCTAGGTCTTAAACCCTCATCCCTGGTAAAACTCTCCTCCGAATGTGGGGAGTTTTGCCTCCGCTTCTATAATAGCGGTTAGCAAATTAGTGGGAAAAGCAGTGGACATCAAGCAGGTCATTATTGCTCATAAAGCCAGAGATCGGCAGAGCAAACACTGGGCAGAGGAATATTCCAAGTATTTTGAGCAACGGGGGTGTCAGGTGCTCATGGGGCCAAGCGGCCCAAAAGACAACCCTTACCCGGTGTTCCTGGCATCCAGTAGCGTCTCCATTGACTTAGCTGTTGTGTTAGGGGGAGATGGGACAGCCTTGGCTGCAGCTCGACATCTTGCCCCCGAGGGAATTCCGATTCTGGCTGCGAATATTGGCGGACACTTAGGATTTCTCTCGGAGTCTTTTGAAGAGGTTGAGAATACGAAGGCTGTGATTGATCGCTTGTTTGAGGATCGCTATGCAATTCAACAACGGATGATGGTGCAAGCAGCCGTGTTTGAGGGCAACCGCACGAACCTTGAGCCTGCCAGCGATCGCTTCCTCGCTCTCAACGAAATGTGTGTGAAGCCTGCTTCGGCCTATCGAATGCCAACTTCGATCCTAGAGATGGAAGTGGATGGCGAAGTCGTTGATCAGTACCAGGGGGATGGGTTGATTGTGGGAACACCAACGGGATCAACCTGTTATAATGCTTCTGCCAATGGCCCCATTGTTCATCCCGGCATGGCAGCCTTAGTGGTTACCCCTATTTGTCCCCTAAGTTTGTCGAGTCGCCCCATTGTCTTGCCACCGGGTTCCGTTGTCAGCGTTTGGCCCCTCGCTGATCCCGAACATGAGACGAAGCTTTGGATGGATGGTGTTTTGGCAACCTCGGTTTGGCCGGGACAGAGAGTCGATGTCAGGATGGCGGACTGTCAGGCTAGATTTATTATTTTGCGGGAGAATTATTCATTCTATCAGACAATCCAGGAAAAATTACAGTGGGCTGGGGCTCGGATTCGATATGATAATAACCATCGAAATTAGCTGTCATATCGCGATCTCAAATGGTTTGTAGAAGTTTGTAGTGCAGGCTTTAGCCTGCTCAGGTAAGATGCCAAACTAACGTTCACGATTCTCTTTCTTGGGACTTTGTCTCCGAAACCATTGTGATCTTTTGAAGCAAGATCACCTTGCCTTACTTGGGTTGGGGTTTTAACTCTAGAAACATTTCAACTTCAGCTTGGGTCTGTGTCGGACGAGTCGCACTGAGTCCTATCCCCTGAATGGCATTGAGCAGGGTGAGGGCATCCGGTTGTAACGCCGTTGCTGGGGCTGCCAAGAGATATCCTGTTGCCCAAGCGAGTAAGTGTTCCATATCGATGTAAATGTAGCTGTAATCAGGATGTGGCAGGGATTGGCGAATCGTTTGAAAGCGAGGGTTGTCCTGCAAGAGCCGTTGAGGGGGAGTGGTCATGGCTTCTACAACGGGGCCACCAAAGGCAAGGAATACCAGGTTTTCATCTAACCAACCGTGACCAAACAGAGTTCCTTGTCGGGGATCTTTCCATTCTGTAACCTCAACGCCTCTCAAGGTTCGCTGCTCTACATTGACCGGGGGATTACTCTGGGCAATGATCGTATCTAGTTTGGCAAACATGGCTTCTGCCTGAGGGCGATCGCTGGTTTCTAATACCAAGACTCCCCCCAAACCCAAAGGAGCCAGAATCCCCTCTTCAGAGGGCACAGCACCAAGGGCAAACTCCCCATCCATCCACCCAAACACGTCTTGATCGGCATCCAGATTAATCGTTTGTAACGCCTGTCGAACTTGGTCTACCCAACGCTGAGGTTGAGAATCTTCCGGGGCCCAAGTGGAAATCTGCGACCAGATCTGGTTTACTCCTTGAGTATTCATCAAGGCAATCGTCTCTGTCGGCAGCCGATCTAGAATTTTGCCCAGTTCAACGGTGCTCACTTCAGGCTGGTTCTGAGTTGACTGGGCGGGAGCCAAACGAGTGACTAGCTTGAGTCGCATTCCTTCTGAATCCACTCCAACCCCAAACACCACAGATCGTACAGGCTTGAACTGAGCGAGAATCCGGACTGAGGGTTGGGCAGATTTCTGAGCATCTTTAGCCATTACCTGAATGAACTGAGGATAGTTGGCAATGTAAACCGTAGCCAACGGGTTTGGAACACCCGCACTGTCTAGAAATTGTTCAGACATTTCCCTTGGAGTTGCCAGGGATATTCCAGACTGAACGCTATCAATGACTTGTGTGATCGCCTGACGATGAGCGCCAACAACGATGTGATCCCTGAGCATTGTCAGATAGTATTGCTTACCATCGGGTTCCTGGTACTGGGTGATCTTAACGCCCTGATATTGACTCTCTTGCCGTTTCAAGTCTGTCTGGCGATTCAAACTCCGGGCAAAACCCCAAGCTTTCAGCCGATCTTTGATCCCGATCACCATGACCAGGTTGGGTTGAGCGGTAGTAGTTTTTGCGGGGAGAACCGCCACTAAAATTCCTCCTATCCAAGGTCTGAGATCCCGATCATAGCTGAGGGTTGTTCCTGCTAAACCCTGCTCTATCAGAGGAGTGAGGGCTTGGCCCAGTAAAGCGCGGGACTCTGGCGTACTAAAGTCTTCCAGATAGCCCAAGGCCGTTGGATGAGGCGCAATGAACGTAGCAGCGATCGCCTCCTGGGGAACCAACTGAGCACTATTGGATAAACTGTAAGCTCGCACCCTAACCTGTTGCCAGTAGGTAAAAACGACCAGACTGCTCAACCCAGCGATCGCAACAGCAACAATCAAGCCTCCTGACCAGTATTTGCGCGGCATTATTTCTTATGACTTCCGAGTCAGAACTAACGAGTAAGAACTAAAGGAATCGGGATGACTCTCCTCTAGTGTACTGATTCCCCAAAGAAGCTGAATCCCTTGCAGAATCCATCGGGTTCGTTGTGATCAGGAGGGACGTATCTGGCTTAATTGGCCCTCATTTGCCACTCCCTTTTGCTACTCCTTACTTTCTACTCCCCACTTTATCGGAATTTTATCGGAATTTTATCGGAGGTCTATTCTTCGCCAGGAATGAAGGCGCGTTGCCCCTGCTTGAAGACTTTATCCTAAACCCTCCCTGATTTTTTCATAACTGATTTAGGATTGCTATAGTGTATCAAAGTTGCATCATGAAAGTCGCAATTACCGGAGCAACTGGATTTGTTGGGAGTCGTCTTGTTGAAAGACTGCACTTAGAAGGGCATCAAGTGCTGGTTCTCACTCGTAACCCAGAACGAGCACAGCGAACTTTTCCGAGTTCCGTGTATCCCAACTTACAAGTTATTGGCTACAGTCCAACCCAGTCAGGGGAGTGGCAACAGGCGATCGCCGGATCTGCAGGAGTGGTCAATCTGGCCGGAGCTTCGATTGCAGATGAACGCTGGACACCCCAACGCAAACAGGAGATTCTAGACAGTCGGGCTCAAACAACAGAAAAGTTGGTGGAAGCAATCATTCAGGCAAATCCTCGACCCGGCGTATTGGTTAATGCCTCGGCCATTGGTTACTATGGCACAAGCGAAACCGCTACGTTTGATGAAACGAGTCGTTCGGGGGAAGACTTTCTGGCTCAGGTTTGTCAGGACTGGGAAGCCTCAGCAGAGCAGGTCAGGCCGAGTGGAACGCGACTGGTTATCCTGCGTTTTGGGATTGTATTAGGCATGGGGGGGGCTTTAGGCAAAATGTTAACTCCCTTTCGGCTGTTTGCTGGCGGGCCATTGGGAACGGGCCGACAGTGGTTCTCTTGGATTCATTGGGATGATGTGGTTAATTTGATTCTCTTTAGCCTGCAACATCCAGAAGTAGAAGGGGTACTAAACGCGACTGCCCCTAATCCTGTGCGAATGTCCGAGTTTTGCCACACATTGGGCGAGGTGATGAATCGTCCCTCTTGGCTGCCTGTTCCTAGCTTTGCCCTAGAAGCCCTATTGGGAGATGCAGCCCAGCTTGTTCTAGAGGGTCAACAAGTACTACCCAAACGGACTCTAGCCTATCAGTTTAATTATCAATATCCTAAACTGGAACAAGCGTTGAGGGAAATTTTGCCCGAAAGCTAGGCTGAATTCCCTGCTAAAATTGCTAGGCAAGATGAGTTGAAGTCAAGCTTAACTTGCAGTTGTCAAGGACTAAAACGTTCAACCATTGTGGCCAGATCCTAACAACTCTATAACCTCAGAGGGCTGACCCATTTCCTGATTTCCTATGATTGCCTCTAACTCCCAGGACACCGATCTTGAGCGTGCTCGTACCAGCTTGCGTCGATCCTTAAACCGTTATTCTCAGTGGCAACGGCAGCGACGAACCAATAATTCGGAGATGCGGGCCACCCTTAAAACTCAACTGGATGTCATTTCAGCCAACCTTGAAAAACTAGATCAAAATTTAGTGCGAATTGCTACGTTTGGTTTAGTCAGTCGGGGAAAATCTGCAGTCTTAAATGCCTTACTGGGGCAAAAATTGTTACAAACGGGGCCATTACATGGAGTCACCCAATGGCCTCGATTTGTGCGCTGGGAGATGAACCCAGAGGCTTGGAGTGCAGGGGACAATTTTCAAATGGAATTAATTGATACTCCAGGCTTGGACGAAGTTGGGGGCGAGGTACGGGGAGAAATGGCCCGGGAAATTACCCGTCAAGCTGACCTAATTTTGTTTGTAATCTCTGGGGACTTAACGCGAACAGAATACGATGCCCTTGGCGAACTTCGCAAAGCCCAGAAACCCCTAATCTTAGTGTTCAACAAAGTTGATCTGTTTACTCCATTTGAACAGCAGAGAATCTATCAGAGCTTACAAACGCTGGTCATGGGAGAAGAACCAGAGGATTGGGAGCTAGAACCTTACAATGAGCAATTTGCGTTCAGCTCTACAGCCGCCTCAAACCGACCTTGGGATATTGTCAAGGTTGCTGCCGATCCTGCTCCTGTCCAAGTCCGAACTGAATGGCCTGATGGTCGTGTGACTCAAGAGTTAGAAAAACCCCCCGCTCAAGTAGAGGAATTGAAGCAAGCGATTGTCAAACTTCTGAACCAAGACGGACAGTCTCTCTTAGCCTTGAATGCTTTAGTCCAAGCCCGCGATGCCGAAAAGGCGATCGCCCGTAAAAGTATCTTCCTGCTTCAGGCCGAATCAGAGGATTTGATCTGGACATTTACCAAGTACAAAGCTCTGGGAGTTGCCTTGAACCCAATTGCAGTGCTCGACGTAGTGGGAGCCTCTGTAACAGACTTGATGATGATCCGGGCCTTAGCGCGCTTGTATGGTTTACCGATGACCAGCTTTGAAGCAGGCAAACTGTTGCAGAAAATTCTCTTCAGTTCTGGGGGGTTAATCCTAGCAGAAATGGGCAGTGGCGCACTCATGGGACTGGGCAAAACGGCGGCAGGACTGGCAGCAAATGTGACTACCTATGCCGGAGTGGCAATTACTCAAGCTTCAATTGCTGCCTATGGAACCTATACTGTCGGCCGAACGGCCCAAGTGTATCTAGAACAGGGCTGCACTTGGGGAGAATTAGGGATTGATACCGTTATTCAAGAAGTGATAGGTCACTTGGATCGAGACACATTGGTCTATCAATTGCAACAAGAATTTCAGCGCTAGTCAAAAAAGTGTAATTTTAAACCTTCTCTATCACGCGATATACGAAATTAAAAGTTGCCCAAGCATTGATATCCAAAGCAATATCATCCGTTGAAACCCCTGCTCGCTCTACTCCCGGTTGACTGGCACGGTTAAGATCTTGCAAAACCGCTTCAGTAACTGCTAGCGGATTAGATAGAGGTAAGACCTTCAGCATTCCTCCATCTTTTTTGGTTTCAGGGGCGATCGCCTGCAAGGTGCGAGTAAATGGGGCGTGACTGAGTACGACATAGGTTTCTGCCAAACCTTCTGGCCCTTGGACGATTTCTCCAGGGATTCCGGCAGAACCAGATCCTGCATAGGCACTGGCCGTTGGCAAACTTAGGGTTTTCCCCGGAGCAACCTGTTGTTGAGCGGGTTGAGCCTCAAGATTTTCTGTTTTGATTGCATCTGTTTTGATTGCAGGAGTTAAGGTTGGGTCTAATAAGTAGGCCCGTCCTCGGCTATCCAGTTGGAACAAGATAAAGAAGAGGGGCAATGACCCATTATTTTGAATTTGATACTGAATGCGACTCCCAACCGGTGTTGTCACTATTCCTTGCGAGGTAGAACTTTGGAATGGGCTGACAAGGGCCTGAGTTTCTGGCTTCTCCAGCTTTTCATTCTTCGATTTAGGGAGTTGCTCGGTCTCCTGAGGCTGCTGATCTTTCGTTTCCTCTATCAGGTCTAAGGGTTGACTGTTAGCCCGATCTTGAGGAGTCTCTTGTTGCATGAGAACGCGGGATTGAGGGGCTAACAAGGCAAAAGTAACCCTGGTTTTAAGAACCAGAGATCGCTCATTGACCGTCAGATGTAGGAGCTTCACCGCTAAACGGATTTTCAACTGAGGAGTCAAACGTTGTACAGCCACCTTCACGGTTTCCCCCCTTTCTCCTAGGGTTTCCGGGATCAGGACTTGACCCAAGGAGAATAGTCCATATCGTCCTGGAGACAGTGCAGGCAATGGAGCATTGGGACTTTGGGCAATAGCTGTGTCCTGAACCCGACCCAGTAGATATTCAGCCGGTTGCTCACCAGACACAACGGTCACCTGAGTAATCCCTGAAAAGGCACTCGTTGCATCAACTCGCTCAATCCTGGCCAGATCTGGATCTAAACCTACTTTTAAACTGACCTGTCGAGGGAGTACCCGAATTGCCTCTTGAACTAGCTGTCCCTTGTGCAGCAGTGGAGTTAAGTTGTCTGTTCCCAGGGTTCGAAGGGTTGCCTTGGCAACTAGGCCCGTTTGAGAGCGAACCAATAACTGGGGCTGGACAGGGTTTTGCCTAGGCTGATTGTTCGGCCCCGGGTGATTCGGCAAGACCGCCAACACCGAATTGATCCCATAGCCATCCAGAAATGGGGGGGACAAACCTGCTAGCCAGACTTTAGCTGTTTTGTTGCCATTGTCCACAGACTGAACAATCCCATCGGCAACCGGAACTGTTTTCAGGATTTGGCCTAGGGCAGACTCTATCTTTTGCAGAGAGTCGTGCTGGTAATAGAGTTGAGGCTGTTGAGCAGTTCCCATCAACTGTTCAACCTGAGCGGCGGCTTGGCGCATTGGAGTTGTTAAAGTAATCGACGGAGTCGCTGACCATAACGCTTGAGTCAAGCTGTAGGTAAAGAGTCCGGCACTAAATCCCTCTCGGGTGATTTCGGCAGCAATTTGGGACGGTTTAGCTGCGGTGAACAAGAGAGAGGCACTCTGGGGAATTCCTGGATCTTCAAGCTGATTCAGGAAAAGATTGGCTTGACTCAACAGATGTTCCTGGAATGCGAGTTCTTTTGGATCGGGTTGAAAGCCGGTTGAGTGGGCTGATGAGCGAATCCTTAAAGTCCCTGGATGAGAAAAACTGGGGTAAGTATAACTGGTATCTAATACTGTAATTACCCATGGCGTTCGCAGCGATCGCAGCAGCAGCCACAATGTATCTTCCAAAATGCCATTCACAAGATTGTCTTCTGAGGCGAGGAAGTGTCCGTCAGCCGGAACCAAGGCATTTTGAGTGGGAGGAACACCCACCACAGACGAGTCATGAGGACGCAGGACGCAACATCCGTATCCACTGAAGTGAAACACCACTATATCTTCCGCTTGGGCTTGTTCCGTGAGATGGGTAATAAACGCTGTCTCAATGTTCTCCCGAGTGGCCTGGGTATCCGTCAGGGTTAGAATATCTGCAGATTGAAACCCGAAGCGAGCCTGCAGTAATTCCCGTTGTAGCTCAACATCTGTGATACAGCCGCGCAAAGGCTCGAAACAGTCCTTGCCTGCAGGGTATTGATTAATCCCCACCAAAAGCGCCAGTTTTCGCTGCGTAGGTTGAGCTAACACCTGAGCATAGCGATCGCCCAACTGCCACCATCCCACTTCACTAACGCCCAACGCCCCTAGCCACAGGCCAGTTCGTTGTAAAAAACTTCGCCGTGTTAGTCTCATGCCCTGTCCCTGACACACCTTATAGATTCAGAAAAGATGCACCCCAACATCTGGTTCAGTTGTACAACAAATTCAGGGAACTTAGAGCAGATTAGTTCCCAATTCTATAACTAGGACTACTCGGCATCTTGCATTGCTTTCGCAAGTTCAGCCGCAACTTCAGGACGGGAGAACTCAGGCGGTGGCAGTTCACCCCGACGCAGCATCTCTCGCACTTTAGTTCCAGACAAGTGAATTCGTTGTTCTGGTTTGCTTGGGCTAGTCTTATTTGTCGCCATACCCTTAGTGACCGTGCAGTAAAATGCATGTTCAAACTTCATTGGCACAATGCCTAGCTCTCCGGGCTCAAATTCATCGAAAATATGCTGAGCATCGTAGGTGCCGTAGTAGTCTCCCACTCCAGCATGATCTCGACCCACAATAAAGTGAGTACAGCCATAGTTCTTGCGAACTAACGCATGGAAAATCGCTTCGCGGGGGCCAGCATAACGCATCGCCGCCGGATTAATCGCCAAAATCACTCGTTCCGCTGGATAGTAATGATCCATCAGGATTTCATAGCACCGCATCCGCACATCAGCCGGAATATCATCGGACTTGGTTGCTCCAACCAGCGGATGCAGAAACAGTCCGTCTACTGTTTCTAGGGCGCACTTCTGAATATATTCGTGGGCACGGTGAATGGGGTTACGCGTTTGGAAGCCCACAATCGTTTTCCAGCCCCGTTCCCAGAATAACGCCCGTGAAACGGCTGGATCGATTTGGTAAACAGGAAACTCAGGATGAGGATCGCGTTGCAAGAGCCAAACTGGGCCTGCCAAATTAATTGGGCCTTGATCGTAGACCACCTTGACCCCAGGATGCTTGTCTTCCGTTGTGAGGTAGACCTGTTGAGCTTCTTTGGTCTTGTCGTAAGTATATTTCTGGGTCAGTTCTAGAACTCCAACAAACTCTCCTTCAGGGGAATCTAGCCGAACTAGACTTCCTTCCAGTAGAGGGGTTGCAACTTCTTCTGAGACAGAGAGGGTGATTGGCACTGACCAGGGGAGCCCATTGCTCAGGCGCATACTCGTGACGACGGTGTCATAGTCGGCCTGTTCCATAAAGCCAGTTAAGGGGCTGAATCCTCCAATAGCAATCATATGCAGGTCAGAGAGCGATCGCACATCAAGCTGAACCCGAGGCAGAAAGTCTGCTTTTTCAAGCATCTCTTGTCGTTTTTCGGGGCTGGCGATCCGGTTAATCAGTTCTCCACCATGGGGTGCAATAACATCTTGCTGCTGGCTCAAGGTAACTTCTCCTCAATTTGAATAACAAGGGAAAAAAATACTAAGCTGCCCTGACTCTCTATTTTACAGTGTAATTTGAACTCTCTTAAAAGAAAGCCCCTTCTCCCTTATACTCCATTCTGCATGACAAAACTGGATGAATTAATCACCAATAAAAATCTCATGGGCCAGACAGCGACCCATGAGAGCATCTAAGTGATTACTGAAATATGCTCCTGCTGAATCTCAGGCATCTATGCCTTTGCCTTGCTCTTCTGCTGCTTCTTACCGTACTCTTTCTTAAAGACAGCACCAAACCCTAAGGCAGCTCCTGTGCCTAGGATCGTCAGAGGCTCAGGAACGAAGTAGACTCCGTTGATCTCTGCATCTGCAAGGGCAATTTGTTGAGCAATCACTGAGCCGTCAATAACTCCGTTGCTAATAGACGTTGTAGAGCCGTCGCCCGTTACAAAGAGTGAACCAAACAAACTGGAGTTGTTGCTCAGATCCGCTGATCCACCCACTACAAACAGGACGTTATCTGTTAGTGCCCCACCCTCAAGCTTGAAAGAAGAATTATTCAGCTTCAGGTCATCCTCAACCACAATCACAAAAGTTGCACCTCGGCCACCCTTGAGAGTCACCTCTGTGTTACTCAAATCTAGACTTCCGCTGAACTGAATCAAATTCCGAAACTGAGTAGAAAGTCCTGCATCTTGAATGGTGAATGGAGCCGTGATGGATGCACTATTAAAAGTTTGCGTTGCATTGACGGCAAACGCATTGTCCGAAACCGTTTGAGCATCACCAACCAACCCTGGCAGTTGGGCTTGGTCTAGAAAGCTGAAATCATCCAGAGTTTGTGAACCTCGAGTGCCTGTAGTGTAGCCTCCAGTGTACAAATCAAGCACTGAGTAATCCTTGGTTAGCTGATTAGCCAATGGTGTAACGTCTTGCTTGATTGACATCGCCTGAACAGGGGAAGGCAGCAATGTTGCCAACCCAGTCATTCCTGCTACCGATAGCCAACCTGCAATCAAGCTAGCCGATAAAGACGGCTTTGTTCCGGGCTTCTGAGACATTGACTCAAATATATTCATCGGTAGACGACTCCAAAAAAACTGCATCTAGGATTAAGTGATCAAGTCCGCAAAAGCGAAGTGTTTGGATTAGACAATAGAACAGAATCAGGAACTGCGCGAACCAACCCCAAACAACTCGGCTCAGCGACAAAAAAATTACTGGATGTATAACTTCGGTATATATTCTGATTACGGCAAGTATAAAATCTTTGCCTTAGAATATCACTAGTCGAACGGTTGGTTTTACAGAAGATTTACAAAGTTTTTCCGGAAGCTTCACAATTGGGGTACTTTTGTAAAGTTCACCTGTAAAGTTCACCTGTAAAGTTTATCCGCAGGGTGCTGTTGAGAGAAGGGCCGTAAGGCTGATGATGAGGTGGTTTGATTAACGATGAACAGGAGCTAGCTGAGGACATGAACATTCGATCGACAGACCTTGGCTGTCATGAACATAACTTATCGTTATTCCAGTTTGTGAAGGAACAAGTTAGAGTCAGTTCCCAGAGAAGGATTACTTTTTCAGAATACATGAATTGGGTACTGTATCACCCTGAATTCGGTTATTACAATGGGAGTCAGCCAAAAATTGGGGCAGGAGGAGACTTTTTTACATCAGTTCATCTGGGCCCAGACTTTGGGGAGTTGCTGGCAGAACAATTCGTTGAACTGTGGGAAGTTCTGGGTTGCCCTGAACCTTTTACGCTAGTAGAAATGGGGGCCGGACAGGGGATACTGGCGGTGGACATCTTGCAGTACTTGCAAGAGAGGCATCCAGAATTTCTGCGCGCTTTGACCTACGGCATTATTGAGCACTCCCCTAGGTTCCGCACAGAGCAAGCTCACAGGCTTAAGCCTTGGAGTGATTTGGGGTGTTCTATTCAATGGTTGGACTGGGAAGCTATTCCTCAAAATTCAATCACCGGCTGTTTTTTTTCCAATGAGTTGGTTGATGCTTTTCCGGTTCATCAAGTCGTTTTTGAGAATGGACAATTGCAAGAAGTCTATGTGACTGTAGATTTGGGTTCAGAAGATGCCAATCCCCAATCACTTCAGTTCGCAGAATTCACAGAAGTGATTGGTGACCTGTCAACGCCTCAACTTTCAGAATACTTCCAATTTTTGGATATTCACTTCAACTCAGAGCTTTACCCTGATCACTATCGAACTGAAGTCAATCTGGCCGCCCTGGATTGGATGACAACGATTGCGAGTAAGTTGCATCAAGGCTTTGTATTGACAATTGACTACGGTTACTCCGCTCAGAAGTACTATAGCCCGATGCGCCAAGGGGGAACTCTACAATGTTATTTTCAACATCGCTACCACAATCATCCTTACCTGAATATTGGATATCAGGATCTGACCGCCCACGTTAACTTTACGGCCTTGGAAAAGCAGGGTGAACGGTGGGGATTGGAAACGGTGGGGTTTACGCAACAAGCCTTGTTTCTCATGGCTTTGGGGTTGGGCGATCGCCTTGCAACCCTCTCCCAACCTTCAGGATTGTCTCTCTCAGCAGTCCTGCGCCATCGCGAGGCCCTACACAGCTTGATTAACCCCATGGGATTAGGCAACTTTGGAGTCCTGATCCAAAGCAAAGGGTTGAATCACTTACAACCGATTAAACTCAAGGGCTTAAGCGTTCCAGACCCTTAGGTGACATCGTGCTACCCCTGCAAACATTGTTCTGTAAAGTGCTAACAATCGGGTGGGCAATTTACAGTGTGTCTGGATCAATATTCAATTCTCGGAGTTTGGCTGCTAATTTTTCCTGCTGCTGACGTTCAATTCCAAGGTATTGTCCTGTCTCTGAACCTGTAGGTGGATTCACGATGAGTTCTCCGGTGGCGGTGAGTTCGAGTCTGAGATCTCGGTTGGCCCCACACAGGCGATAGAACTGGTCGTCGGTGAGGTGGAGGATGGGGGTGAGTTTAAGGGTAATGGTCATGGTGTCTTGCCCTCTGGGTTATGTAGGGATAACTTGAGTCTATTGCATTCTATAGAACCCATTTGGGATCTACTTAACCTGCAGCAAGTCTTTTGAGCATGAATCTGACGAAACAAAGATTGACCTTGGCTGTGGCGTGCCCAAGAGTTCTCTCAAAGTTTTTGACTAAACTCTTGCATCTTTCTACCCAAGCATTGCTTCTCTCTAGGTCTAGTTCTCTTCTTCTGTGGCAGCAGGGGTTTGACAATTTCCCACTCTTTTTCGGTCAGGCTACTTGAATACTTCATGCTTTTCCCTTAATTGCTCCTTTTCTCAAGATACCAAATGGGTTCTATAGCTGAATTTTGAGCGGGAGCGCAGGTTCAAAGCTCATCGCTTGTCTTTGTCTGCCATCATCCAGTGTAAGCGAGACCAAGGGTGCCGATCCGACCTCAAATTGTAGTGCATTAGTAAGTGCCCCCAATGCTCCAATATCAAATATTGTGCTAGTGATCGTGGCTTGCGTGAGTGTAAGTTGACGAGAACCAATCGGGTGGCATATCGAATCCCGGAGATTTGCATCTCCTTCGACTGCCGCAGCCCAATCCATCTCGGGCGGAATAACGAAAATGAGAGGCGTTCCGAGATCGGATGCACCTTCGGCAAACAGAATCGTATCGTTTGCCCTCATCCACTCAGCATGAAAGGGACGAACCGCGAAAGGCAATGCTGCACGAACCTTATCCTTTCGCCGTAGGGCAATTCCAAAGGGGCAAGCACCTGTACTATGCCAACGTGCGCGCGCAAGCAGATCTGTATTAATCGCCTGCCCAAACTTTGCCGCCTCGTCCTCATCATTGACCCAGATCAACTCAATGTAGGCGTTCTCAAAGGAGAAAGTGATCGACGCAGTTCCCTGCCCATGATGGACAATGAGTTCCTCATCAAATTGGAAACCAGACTCTATTAGTGTTGTCTTCTCGGGCGCATCTGAAGCTACCCAAATGAAGAGATGATCTAGTTCGAAGTGCTCTTCAAGCATAACCCTACAGCCCTCACCTAGCAAATGTCTGAATAGATCAGCGAAAACTCAGTTACAGGCTCTATCAATTAGACGCACAACTTCTCAAATCAGCAGCGGCAGAGGACTTGAAACGCAACACCAACCAACTTTGTTCAGTCCGCTCCAATTGGGTTGTTATCCCATGATTAGGTAGGGGTTAGTTGTTGGCTAACTGATGCCGTCCGCTGCACGCTCAATCGTGGCAATGTCAATCTTGACCATTTGCATCATCGCCTCTTGGGCACGTCGAGCACGGCTTGTGTCGGGGTCGTTGAGTAATTCGATCATCCGCTTGGGTACGATCTGCCAAGAAAGTCCCCAACGATCTTTGACCCATCCGCATGCGACTTCCGATCCACCATCTGCGAGAGCAGTCCATAGGCGATCAACTTCAGGCTGGTCATCACAATAGATTTGAAACGACACTGCTTCAGTGAACGGAAACTGAGGGCCGCCGTTTAGCCCCATGTATTGCACACCAGCCAAAGTGAATTCGACAGTCAAGACCTTTCCGGTAGGAACACTCGGCGTGTCAGCAGGAGACTTCAAAACACGGTCGATTCGCGAATCTGGCAGCAGCGAGACATAGAACTCAGCCGCCGCCTCGGCGTTGCCGTCGAACCACAAACAAGGAACGATTTTTTGCATAAAGTCTTCTCCATTCGAGAGGGATAATAGTCAGTCGCCCTTCGGTTCAACTCCACACGGAAACTGTGGTGCGCTGGCAAGATAACGTTGCCCATCACCCGCCGCAGACTACCTCTGCATCATAACCGATTACATTGTGGCGGTCGGTGTGCATGGGCGTTGTTAGACAGATTTACGCCTTTAGCTGTTGACTGTCTGATCTCATGCATTTTCTGCACCGAAGGGGTTAGTGCAGAAAATGCATGAGACTGCTTCTGGACAGCGACTTAAGCTGCTTGCTGGCGATTGTTAAAGCCATCTCCTCCAGCCGCAATACCACCATCCACCGGGAGGATTACCCCCGTTACCCAGCTTGCATTTGCCAAATATAGAACGGCATCGGCGATATCTTTGGGCGTGCCAACCCGACCCAGAGGATGCTGCCGATCTAAATAATTTAATGTTTCTTGGGTCAGTTCACCATGAAGAGGTGTTGGTACAATCCCAGGCGCGATCGTGTTGATCCGAATCCTATCCTCGGCTAACTCAAAGGATAGGTTTTTCGCCATAGCTGTAATTGCGGCTTTCGCCATAATCGGTGCTGAAGCAGGAGTTGACTGGCTAGCGTGGAATGTGAGAATCGTCCCAATGTTGATAATTGCGCCGCCATCTCCTTGCAAGCGCATTTGCTTGACGGTTTCCTGAGTGAGTGCAAAGGTACCGCGCACATAGTTTAGGTATTGGTCTAACTCCCCAATGCTATATTCAGTAAAGGGTTTGACCGCAAAGATGCCAGCATTATTGATGAGCACATTCACTCGACCAAACCTGGAGATAGCTTCATCAACTAGTTTTGGCGCAAATGCCGGATCGGTAATGTCACCTGCGACAAGATGGATGCGATCGGGGCGATCGAGTTTTTGAGCCGCCATTTCAAGCTTTGAGAATGTTCTCCCGTTCAGTATCACATTCGCCTGATTGTGCAAAAATGCTTCAGCAATGGCATAACCTAAGCCAGTTGCACCGCCCGTGATAATTACAGTCTGAGTTGTCATGCTATCTACCTCCAATTCGGTTCAAAGATTTGACTGTCTAGATCGATATTTTTCAATGTAATTGTTGCTGAATGCCTTGCCGAAGTTCTTTCACAGGCACGCCAGCAATTCCCCAATCTTCAGTCGCAACTTCATCAATAACGACAAATGTCGTTGCGGGTGTCTTATTTAGAACACGCACCAAAAGTTCTGTTACACCTTTGATTAGTTCAGCTTTTTGCTGTGCTGTTGCTCCTTCGCGAGTGATTTTGATGTTTACATAGGGCATGGTTTGACCTCCCGCTAATTTTGGCTTGTTGGCAATATTGCCGTGTCTACATGGTTCGTGTAGTGAAAGACTTTGGTAATAATTTTCCATTCACCCTCAAGCTGAATGAGGCTGAGGAGATCAATAAAATCTTTGCCTAGCATGGAAGAACGCATTCGGGCGATCGCGGTTACAGCGCCTGCGAACTCGATCGATTCGATCAAAAATGAATAGGGTTCACCAGAATCTTCTGGTGAAATTCGTTGCTCAACGATTGGAAAATAGGAATTCATATCCAGATGCAATAGTTCTCCACTAGATGCAGTAAAGTATTGAGCACTGGCATGAAACACAGTTGCCAAAAGAGCTGTATCACAACGATATAAAGCGTCGTAATATCGCTTGAGCAGATCGACGATCGCAGCATATTCAATGCCGTAAACCTGTTTATCCACTGCATAAACTTGTGCTTGATTCATAGTTCCTCCGCGCTTCGGGTTATCACAGTTTGAAGCGCATACTTAGACCATAACTCTTCACTTAAAAAAGATAAAGACCGATTTAGTTGAATAACTTTTCACCCATAGTGAATAATACAGGTGGCGCGATGGATCATTTTGTAAGTGGTTTTCTATGGACAAATTAATTGCTCTGAACGTCTTTAGACGGGTCGTTGAGTTGGAGAGTTTTAGCTGTGCAGCAAACGCTCTGAACTTATCAAATGCAGCCGTCAGTAAAAATGTCCAGGAACTGGAAAAAGAACTGGGAACCCAGTTGATCCATCGAACCACCAGACGTTTGAACTTGACTGAAGCCGGACGACTCTATTTTCAGCGAGTTTCCTCGATTCTGGATGAACTGGAAAGTGTTGAAGAAACTGTTGCCGATCTCTCGGTCAAACCCCATGGACTGCTTCGCGTGACAGCACCCATGTCTCTGGGTTTAACCCATGTCGCAACAGCGATTTATCAATTTCAATCCATTTATCCAGATATACGGATCGAACTCATCCTCAACGATCGTTATGTGGATCTCATTGAGGAGGGATTTGATGTGGGGATCAGAGGGGGCGGATTGGTCAACGATAATAGTCTGGTCTCACATCGAATCGGCGACATTCAACGAGTCGTTTGTGCATCACCGGCATATCTAAAACAGTATGGTGAACCCCAATCGCCGGAGGATCTAAAGCAGCACCATTGTGTGGTTTATACGCTAGCGCGATCGCCCCATGAGTGGAGCTTTTGGCGAGGTCATGAAACAGTGTCAGTGCATGTCGATGGATCTTTGAAAGTGAACAATAGCCTTGCTGCGAGTCAAGCGGCTGTTGCAGGACTCGGTTTGATTTTTTTGCCCATGTTCACAGTCTTAGATGAATTGGAACGTGGGATGCTGAAAACTGTCTTGCAAGAATGGTCTACGGAACCTTTGACTCTGTATGCGATTTACCCAAAACATCGCCAACACTCTGGAAAACTTCAAGTATTCATAGATTTCATATCGGAGGCTCTTGCATCAATTGCTGCCAGACTTTAACCTTTAACAAGCCAACAGAAAAGCCAAGATTTACGAATAGTAATAGCTCAGCAAAAACAGTATATCAAGATCAATTTTTCACAACCGTACTATTACAAAATCAGCGGTCTAACGTTGCCCATCACCCGCCGCAGACGACCTTGAACACTCACAGATAACCTCTAAACGGTCGAGTGCATTGGGCTTGTTAGCCATCGTCGCCATTTTGCCTTATTTCGCGTTCGACGATCTCCTTGATAAACTCAGGGATTTCCTTGTCAAGACTAGTAGCACGTTGTCTCAATCGTTCATAATGTGATCAATCACAGCTTTTGGTCTTTTAGCGGTTACTGATTGACAAAGTTGGATAAAATCATCGGGTAACTGCTGAGAACTGTCCATGCTTTTCTAGAAGTGTAAGCTGTTGCGGTAAAGTAGCCATTTCCAAAGGAGCAAGAACAAATGACCTTGGCTAGATTACCACAAAGAAAAGAAGTCTGGCTCCGCTAGAGAATATTGTTCATGAACCATAATCAACAATTGAGAGGGATAACGGCTAAGCTCACCGGACACAAACAAACTCTCAAACCCAACCGACCGACCTCGTTGTTCTGGTGCAGCGCAGTGTTAGCCTGCCACACCGTCAACCAAACCCAGGCCAACCTTGACACTCACAGTCTAACCCGAAACCACAACTGCCTCAACAAACTGACTTCGCGGTGCTTTGCAACTGGCAAACCTGACCCAAGCCACCGTCCAAACCTATAATCTTCGCGCTTTCACAGATCATCGTTAAGATCAATGCGGGTTTGGTGTGAGATCAACGCGGGTTTGGTGTGAGATCAACGCGGG
This sequence comes from Microcoleaceae cyanobacterium, assembly GCA_051652765.1. Classification (GTDB taxonomy): domain Bacteria; phylum Cyanobacteriota; class Cyanobacteriia; order Cyanobacteriales; family Microcoleaceae; genus JBHJGO01. The sequence continues at coordinate 30,462 of JBOFUV010000134.1, forward strand.
TTTGGTGTGAGATCAACGCGGGTTTGGTGTGAGATCAATGCGGGTTTAGTATGAGATCAATGCGGGTTTGGTGTGAGATCAACGCGGGTTTAGTATGAGATCAACGCGGGTTTAGTATGAGATCAATCTGCACATGCTTTGACATCAACTTGATCTCCTTTCGAGATCAACTTTAACTGTATCCAGAACCAATAGGGGTTTGATGTGATTTACAACTGAGTCTGAAATGCTTACTGAACAAGGCATCGACGCAAGTCAGCGAAAGAATCAGGTTCTCAAGGATCTGGGGAGGTGGGTCGATGAGACGATACAAACCAGACCAGTCGATCAAACGCCAACTGTCAAACTAACAGGACTTACCCACTTGCCCCCTAAATCCCCCAATGCTAGGGGACTTTAAGAAATCCGGCTCCCCCCAGGATTGGGGCTGGGGGGCCAAAGAATGCTTAACTGCGTCAGTCCTAACTAAACAATATTCGAAGTCAAGAAATAGAGCTGAACAGATGAGTGGCTTGCCTTAAATCTACATTGCCCCCACTGATAACGATACCAATGCGGGCTTGAGGTCGAGTCACAATCCCCTGAAGCAAAGCCGCCGCCGCCAAAGCTCCTGTCGGCTCCACGACCAACTTCATCCGTTCCCAGAGGAAGAGCATTGTCTGCAAAATCTCCTCCTCAGAAACCGTGACCATATCATCCACACAGTTCAGCACAATTGGAAACGTGAGCTTACCCAGATAAGGGGTTCTTGCGCCATCAGCAATCGTGTCAGGATTTTCGATGGTTTGCAGAGTTTTGCTGTGATAGGAACGGGTCGCATCATCCGCATTGGTGGGCTCAACTCCGATCACTTGACAGGTAGGGCATAGGTGGCATGTTGCGATCGCACATCCAGAAAGCAGTCCCCCACCCCCACAACAGACCAGCAAGAGATCAAGAGGCCCCACCTCCTGAATCAATTCCACTGCCGTTGTTCCCTGGCCAGCAATCACATCGCGATGGTCATAGGGCGGAATTATCGTCAATCCCCGTTCTGTGGCAATCTGCTGACCCAAGGCTTCCCTGGCAATTTCCGACCGTTCGTAGAGCAAGATCTCGGCCCCATACCCTGCTGTGGCGATCCGTTTCACCTGTGGAGCATCCGCAGGCATGACAATCGTTGCCGGAACTCCGAGGATCTGTCCAGCAAGGGCGATCGCCTGAGCATGATTACCAGAGGAAAACGTTAAAATTCCTTGCTGTTTTTGATCGTTAGAAAGTTGAGAGAGGGCATTGAACGCTCCCCGAAATTTAAAAGAACCTGTCCGCTGAAAATTCTCACATTTGAAAAACACCTCAGCCTGAGTCAGTTCGTTCACCGTTCGAGAGGTCATGACCGGCGTGCGGCGGGCGTAACCGTTTAAGCGTTTGGCGGCAGCTTCGATATCGGTATAACTGACAAGATTCATCATCAGGGCCTACGCACTTGCCCCCTAAATCCCCCAATCCTGGGGGACTTTGAGAAATCTGGCTCCCCCAGTATTGAGGGCTGGGGGGCCAAAGAATGCTTAACTGCGTCAGTCCTAATCATGATTCATAACTGTAGAGTGGTCATCTTGCCCGCGTAGTCTGGAAATCTGCATCCTGGAAGTCTGCATCCTGGAAGTCTGCACTACAGATATCTCATAAATTATGACTGATTGCTATAGTTTGTAAGAAACAGCTCATCTTTAGGTAGCTATTAAGTGACAAGTTATGGATTTAAGAGATTATCAATACCGAGCAACTCGTCAAGGGCTAGCCTCGATCAAGTTCTTTAAATTTTGTGCGATTGGCCTTGAGCAGGAAGTTAAAGAGATCAACACCAAGGCCAAACGGCTGGAAAGTTTAGAGGATGCAAACCTGAATAAACTTCAGGAACAACTGGGAGATTGTCTATGGTTCATTACCAACTTGGCCCAAGCGGTAGGATTAAGTTTGGAAGACGTGGTGACAGAAAGCTTGGAGATGAACAGTAGCGAAGCGGTAGAGCGATCGCCTGTTCCAGTCCCAGAACCCCGTTCCAACAAGCGCAAGAAATCAAGTAGCCCGGAAGAGGATCAGCCAGGGGGTAACGACGATGTTCCTCCCTGGGAAGAAGACTAGGGGCGGGATTTGCCTTACCAGCCTTTACCCCCTTCCAAGGTTCTGGGTAAGTTCAATTGGGGAAATCGATAGATTGTGTTTCCTTCGTCATCCACTTCAGGAAAGGCCGCAAAGACGCTCACCTGGCGATCGAGATATGCTTGAGCGACCTCCGCACTGACCTGGGCGACGGCAGCCAGTTGAATCAAAGACACTCGACCGTTCTGACTCGATAGCAATCGGTAGAAGGCAGTATCCAGTTCCCGTTTTTGTGCTCGGTTTGCGCTGAGATTATTAATCAGAAAACCAACGAATACACCCAATCCTGCAATTCCTAGAAATTCAAAAATAGCCATGGGTTTGAAGATAGGTTAGTGGAATCAGTGGTCAGCAAATTAAAGTGTCAAAATCCTGCAATTTAGGCTCTTTGCTTGCAAATCTAAACTGGGTTCTGGGTTAACTCACGGGCTCTACCAAATTTTTGGCCCCCTGAACCACCTTGGCAGACTCAATAGTATCTCCTTCGGTGAGTTGCTCCAAGACTTCTTTGCCTTCAACCACATATCCAAAGGCCCCATAGCGACCATCCAACAGATTCAGGCCAGCGGGGGTGAGTTCAGGTTCAAACAGAAAGAAGAAAATTTGGGAGGAGCCTCCGTCTGGGTTAGGTTCTGGGCGCGCTAGAGCAACCGTTCCATAGGCGGAAAAGGGCAATACAGGCTTATCTCGATAGCGACCAATCTCTTCAAGGGTAAAGCCGTAAATTGGCTCAGAATCGCCTCGCAACAAAATTTCTAAGGGAATCGCCCGATACTCTCCCGTTTTGGGATCAATAAATCCTTCCTCTGGGCCAGGGGGATCGCCAACTTGTAACACGTAGGATGCCTCAGACCGGATAAACTTTAACCCGTTGTAAAACCCGCGTTGTACCAAATCGACAAAGTTTCCAGCGGTCACAGGAGCACTATAGCCATCGGCAACCACCGTGACATTCCCTTTACTGGTTTTAATTTCAACGGTGGCCCGTCCTTTTAATTGAGGAAGATTGGCATACTCGGCTGGGACTTCAAAGGGGAATTTCTGAACCATTAATTCCTCAAGCTGACCTACGTTCTGTAACATATCAGCCCGAGTTTCCAGCAACATTTCTCCATCCTTCACTTCCAAGGCTCCCCGGAGGCGGTCAATCCCAGCATCCAGTTGGGTAATGATTTCCTGGGCTTCCGCTTGCCGATCGGCAGGGATACTCGCCAGCAATTTGGGTTTCTCACTGGTCAAGACTCTAGAGGCGATCGCAATATCTCCACTAACCGGACTCCAGCGCTTGCCCCGAATCCGTTCAGCAATGATTTCTAGGCTTTTTTGCAGCTTGCGAACAGGTTCATTGTCAATTGGCAGGGCATACTGCAACAAAGCTTTGCCATCCGTCACGGCATTGCCCGCAGGCAGCACACTCTCTCGTTTAGACTTGCTGCCGCCATCCAAAACCGCACCACTCAGACCGAGGGACAGGGAAAATAGCAGTACAGCAACAATTCCAGTCTTGAGCCAACGGTCGTAAAGATTCATCATATAAGGATTCATCATATAAAGATTTCCAATCAGATTCAGCTCAGGGACAAACTTAGGGGCTTAGGGGCATAGTTCCTGCCTGGAGCGAAGTCCCAGACCCCAACCTTGCTTGCCAGGGAAACGCGATCAGTTTCAGCAGCACAAACAGCACAAACTTCAGCGGTTGTTTTCCCTATCCCATCTTGCCATAGGGGGGTCAACTCACAGTTTGAAAGTTCTAGTTGAAAGTTCTAGCTCAGGCTCAGAATGTAAAGAACTCTTCTGAAGACTTTAGGGAAGACCCTATTGGAGGTACAATAAAATCCCGATTGTCCTGCTACCTAAAAAGCTTCATGATTTCGAGTAACGACTTTCGCCCAGGTGTAACAATTGAGCTAGATGGGTCAGTTTGGCGGGTAATTGAGTTTCTTCACGTCAAGCCAGGGAAAGGTTCAGCCTTTGTGCGAACAAAGCTCAAAAATGTCCAGAGTGGGAATACCGTTGAACGTACCTTTCGAGCTGCGGAAACTGTGCCTCAGGCCACTTTAGAAAAAAAAGTGATGCAGCATACCTACAAGGAAGCAGAGCAGTTTATCTTCATGGATATGGATTCTTATGAAGAGGCTCAGCTCACGGCAGGGCAAATTGGCGATCGCGTCAAATATCTCAAAGAAGGGATGGAAGTCAGCGTCGTCTTCTGGGATGATCAGGTTCTAGAGGTTGAACTGCCCAACTCTGTGGTTTTGGAGATCACTGAAACCGACCCAGGGGTCAAGGGAGATACGGCGACGGGCGGGACAAAGCCTGCAATCCTTGAAACTGGAGCGATGGTGATGGTGCCGCTGTTCATTTCTATTGGTGAAAGAATTCGGATTGACACCCGCAATGATACGTACTTAGGTCGGGAATAAACATCGGGCAATACCTGCTCGCACACTAACCCTAGAGGGAGCCAAACCAACTGTGCAACTTGATCTAAATCAGCTTCGGGAGCTTTTGGCCGATTTTGATAAAACGAATATTTCGGAGTTGACCCTGAAAAGTGAAGACTTCGAACTGACCGTTCGCAAAGAAATTTCTCTGGGCGATCGTCCTTTGCAACCGATTGATTCCCTGTTGGCAACTGGGGTTGCACGTCCAGAATGGGTTGCTCCTGTTGCTCCAATTGGCTCTGAGTCCCCTGGGAGATCGGCTCCCTCAACTACGCCCCCTCCTACCGTTGGGCCTTTGCCAATTGAAACTCGGTTCTTCGAGGTGACCTCTCCGATGGTCGGAACGTTCTATCGATCCCCAGCTCCCAATGAACCTCCTTTTGTGAATGTGGGCGATCGCATTGGGGTTGGACAAAGCGTTTGCATTATTGAAGCCATGAAACTCATGAATGAGATAGAGAGCGAGAGTTCTGGCCGAGTGATTGAGATTTTAGTAGACAGTGGGGCTCCCGTTGAGTATGGCCAAACGTTAATGCGGATCAAGCCGGACTAGGCTTGTTTGGTTTGGCATCAAAGCAATGCCTCCAGGATAATCTGGTCTTGTTCGAGTTCAAAGTCTTGAATCTGATGACCAGAACTGCCGCTGAAGCACACAAACAAGTCATCTTTAGAATTTTGCTAGACTGATTAATAGGTCTGATCAATAGTTTTGAATCGTTTGCAGCTTAGAATTGCAGCTTAGAATTGCAGCTTAGAATTGCAGCTTAGAATTGCAGCATTTTGCAGCAGTTTACGAGTCGGGCAATGTCCATCTAACTTTTCAGATCTTGATAGAAATTGCAGGACAAAAGCAATCATGACTGAAACTCCAACTCAAACTGCGCCTCAAGTTGAAATTCATCCGGATATTCCCCCAGCTTTTCCCGATCATACTCAGCTTCCCGAATCCGATGGAACGTTTGTGAAGAATTTTCAGGAACATCCCCAGAGTATTTTTTTAACTGACTCCATTGGTTCAGTCTTGGAACAACTACACCCAGATGGGCAGTACGCTATTGGTCAAGATTGCGGAATTTATTGGCGACAGACCGATCCACCAGAACAGGGGGCAGAAGCGCCCGATTGGTTCTATGTTCCCAATGTGCCTCCCAAACTCAAGGGACAAATTCGTCGCTCCTATGTATTCTGGCGAGAGTTGAAAGCACCACTGATTGCCCTAGAGTTCGCCAGCGGTGATGGTTCAGCCGAGCGAGACATCACCCCTCTCTGGGCAGATGCCGAGGGCACGATTCAGAAACCAGGAAAATGCTGGGTGTACGAACAAATCTTGCGGATTCCCTACTACGGTATTTTTGAAATCAGTAGCAATAGCTTAGAGGTTTACCATCTGGTTGATTTTTCCTATCAAAGACTCATTCCCAATGAACGAGGGCACTATTCTATTAAGCCCTTGGGGGTTGAGTTGGGACTCTGGCAAGGCACCTACCAAAATCAAACCCAACTCTGGCTCCGCTGGTGGGATCTGGAGGGGAATTTGTTGTTGATTGGTAATGAAAGAGCAGAACTAGAAAAGCAACGGGCTGAACAAGCTCAACGTCAAGCTGAACAGGCTCAGCATCAGGTCGATCTAGAACGGCAGCGGACAGCCAAAGCCGAGCAAAAAGCAGCAAAGTTGGCGGAGCGGTTACGGGCAATGGGCGTTAATCTAGAGGAAGAATAAATTCCCTTCTCAGTTAAGTTCCCTGTACAAATGTCTCAAAATCCTTCCTCTTCCCTCCATTCTGGGAATGGACACACCCTACATTGCTAATGTGTCCATCCAACTCAAAGGATAAAGACGATAGTTACCCAATCGTAATCTGGCAGAGGTGGGTGACAACCTTGAACGTGATGTTCTCAACTTGCAACATCCCATTGGGTGATAATAAGCCATTAATCTAATTGATAGATTGTTGAGGTAGGTTTGAAACCTACCCCAATGATTTTTCATCAACAACGCCTAGAAACTGAGGAACTGCCCAGAGGTTAAGTCCGCTGCTGCAATCTCCGTCAAGGTGACTAACTGTTGCTCACCAACAAAGATATTAGTGTTGCCACTGCCATCGTCAGTTAAGGTCAACTGGCTAAAGGTTAACCCGCCACCCAGGACAATTTGGTCTTGTTCGAGTTCAAAGTCTTGAATCAAGTTACCAGAATTGCCGCTGAAGAACACAAATAAATCCTCTCCGTCCCCTCCAACTAAAGTGTCGCGGCCATCACCGCCCACCAGGGTGTCATTGCCCTCATCTCCCAGGAGTGAGTCATTCCCAGCGCCACCCCAGGCAATGTCATCATCCTTGCCAGCGAATAGGGTGTCATTGTCCTCATTGCCACAGAGTTCATCCCGACCTTCATCACCGAAGAGGATATCCCGACCAGTACCGCCATAGAGCTTGTCCTGCTGACCATTGGCTCCCACTGCTGGAGAATCCCCATCATCAATCGGGTCACCCCGCAGGGTGTCATTGCCTGCATCGCCGCAGAGGGTGTCGTTGCCGTTGTCTCCCAAGAGGAAGTCATCTCCAGGTTCACCCCAGAGGAAGTCATTCTCCTGACCCCCAAAAGCCGTATCATCTCCCTCCCCAGCAATAATCTGGTCATCCCCTTCATTGCCGTCAATTCGGTCATTGCCACTACCTGCAAAGATCAAATCTGAACCATCCGCATCCCGAACCGGGTCGTCAGCATCATTAAAAGTACCGCCGAAGAGGGTGTCATCTCCCTCTTCTCCGAGCAGGGTGTCGTTGCCCAATTCTCCTAGAACCAGGTCATTGTCCTTGCCACCGCGCACATCATCGTTCTGTTCACCACCGTTCAGGGTGTCTTGACCCAAGTTCCCGGCAATCACGTCATCGCCTTCATTCCCGAAGATAATATCTTGTTCCCCGGTATCTCCTAATGGGTCATCACCACTGGGGCCACCCACCAGGGTATCATTCCCCAGTTCACCAAATAGGATGTCGTTGCCTTCGTTCCCATCCATCAGGTCATCATTCTGGCCGCCGTGGACTTGGTCATTGCCTTCATTGCCAACCAGGGTGTCATTATTCTGGTTGCCAAACAGGGTATCATTGCCCTCTCCACCAAACATCAAGTCTTGACCGTCCAAGTCTTGAGGAACCCCAAGAGCGTTGCTGGTTCCACCCAGAAGTGTATCATCCCCCTGTTCCCCCAGGAGAGTATCATTCCCCAATTCTGACAGAACTAGGTCATCTCCCTGACCCGCAAAGACTAAGTCGTTGCCTTGACCGCCATTCAGAGTGTCATTTCCCCTTGCGCCTGCAAGCAGATCATCACCGTCATCAGCTTGAATCAGGTCAGGATCAGGATCGCGAGCATCGGCAGGGCCCCCTGTAATTCCACCAATTAGGGTGTCATTGCCTGCGTCTCCCTTAAGGAAGTCGTTGCCGGGATCACCGTAAATCAGGTCATCCCCTGCTGAACCCAATGACCCGTCATTGCCTGTGCCAGAGAGAATCGTGTCATTCCCAGCCTCCGCCAGCAGAATATCATTGCCGCCCAAACCATCAATCTGGTCAGCATCCTCGGTTCCTTGAAGGATGTCTCCAGCCTCTGTCCCTTCAATGGTGTTGGTGCTGGCATCTGGACGAAGGGGTAGAATTTCTGTTGGAGGAACAGGGGAGATAGCAATGCTAATCGGGTCTGGTGACGGTGGTTCAGGACATTCGGGACAGTCTGGTGGAATCGGGGCGATCGCGGCGTTGATTGTGATCGTCACTGTTGCCGTATCGAACCCGCCGTTGCCATCACTAATTTGGTAGGTAAAGGTGTCCGTTCCCGTGAAGCCTGCGGGTGGGGTGTAGATGAACTGATCCCCATCAATGACAACGGTACCGCCGTTGACTGAATTAGCGTCAAACTGGCTGATTGTTAAAGGATCTCCATCCGGATCAGAGTCATTGCTCAATGCTCCAATGGTGACTGGAGCATCAACTAGGGTTGTAACCCTGTCATCATTGGCAACGGGAGGAGCATTTGTTGGGCCAGGAACCACAATCGTTACCGTAGCAGTATCAGTTCCGCCTTGACCATCAGAAATAGTGTAGGTAAAGGTGTCTGTTCCCGTGAATCCGTTGGGTGGGGTGTACAGAAACTGATTCCCATTCAGTTGTACTTGCCCCCTTGTCCTCGTAGTGTCAAAATCTACAATATTTAGGGGGTCACCGTCTGGGTCTGAGTCATTCCTCAAGGGGCTGATCAATGTGATGCTGTTAAAGGCTCCGGATACAAAGTCATCAACTGCAACAGGAGGAGTATTTACAGTGGTATCAACAATGGTGATATTGACCGTTGTTGTAGATGCATCACCATTGGGATTTTCAATTGTGTAGGTGAAGGTATCGGTGCCAACAAAACTAGGATTAGGAGTATAAACAAAACGATCATCGCTGGGGTCAGGAGTGCCGTTATCGTTAAGCGTTACTGTACCGCTGGTGGGATTGGTAAAGCTAACAATCTCCAACGGCAAGTTGTTCGGGTCAGAGTCATTCACCAGAACGTCAATGTTGACTGGAGTGGCTGGAGGGGTTGTGGTGCGGTCAGGGGCAGCTAGAGGAATATCTCCGACTAAAACAGTTACGTTGGCCGTCAGAACATTACCGTCAGGATCAGTGACATCATAGGTAAACGTATCTGTACCCGTAAAACCAGGAGCAGGGGTATAGACCAGAACGTCATCTGCTGGATCATTGGGGGTGCCGTTGTCGTCAAATGTCACACTACCATTGGGTGGGTCGCTAAAACCGTCAGGAATCAGGGTGAAGGGGCCACCATCACCCTGATTGTCGTTATCCAGGACACTAATCGTTACTGGTTGACCTGGAGGGGTTGTGGCAAAGTCATCCTGCACTGGGGAAAGCTCAGTGATTCGGATAGTAACGGTTGCGGTATCTGTCAATCCAGAAGGATTGACAATTTCGTAAACAAAACTATCCGTTCCGGTAAATCCTGAGTTAGGAGTGTAAATGGCAAAGTCATCCGTTGCATCGTTAGGAGTACCATTGTCGTTGATGGTGACTGTACCGTTGATGGGATTCTGAGTAACGCCAACCAACTCAACCGGATCGCCACTGGGATCAAAGTCATCCTCCAGAATATTCAAGAAGACGGGCACATCAACGGGAGTAATAGCACTGTCATCTACAGCAACAGGGGGGGTCACGGCTAGAATGGTCAGTTGGTAATCCTCAACTTCCCCATCAGGAGCAGCACTCGTAGCAGTGATGTTGGGATCAGTAGAGATGCGGAATCGGGCAAAGGTATCTCCCCCAACAATCCCTGTAAATCCTGGAGCGGTTGTAGCATCCCAGGTGAGGGTGGCTGTGGTGGCATTATTGGCAACAATGGCTGAAACTGCTTCATCAGCCTGGAAGACCCCATCTCCATCAAAGTCAATCCAACC
>JBOFUV010000135.1:0-2350 GCA_051652765.1 Microcoleaceae cyanobacterium
TAATCATCAAGTAATCTTCAAAGTTTTATATGAATTCAGATGGTAACCCTGCCAGTACCCCAAGTGATTTAAATCACAAGCTTGCAGGTGTTTTAGGTGCATTTATTGCCTTGTTAACTCTAACTCTTCCCCTGTTAGCGGTTACTCAGTATTCTCCCAGTCAGTTAACTCGATCGGAGGCAGGAACAAGCGGGGTGTTTCTATGGCGCTCTAAGTAGCTGGGCTTCCTAGGGGAGTTTTTGCAGGGGCTATCAGGCTTTGCCGAAAGATTGCAGAAAGAGTTAAATATTGGTTTGAGACTGGATTAGTTTGTCAAGCTTGCTGGGATCGTGAACTTGAGTTGACGATAGGGAACTCTGGCGACAAAGTTGTCTAGATAGGCCACTATGGCCTGTGCTCTCTAATTTGCAAAAATTTGATGGCTCTAGCTGAATCGTGGGTACGTGTTAAAAATCGTGTCTGCTATTTCTGCTACAGCTATTTCTTGACGGTTGAACTTGGAGGATTACCCAATCCCCTCTAGAATTTTAATTGGGGAAGTTTGTCAATCTCCTGAAAGTCAATTTTCTTGATGAAAGTTGAATTCAGGAGAGTCCTCCTTAACTGTTGAGAGTTCTTTGGAGAGTAATTTAGTGGATTTGTCTCTGATTCCGGCCCAGCCCAAACCCGGCTTAATTAATGTCTTAATTGAGATTCCTGCTGGGAGCAAAAACAAGTACGAATTTGATAAGGATTTGCAAGCCTTTGCCTTAGATCGGGTACTGTATGCATCAGTTCAATATCCCTATGATTATGGCTTTATACCCAATACCTTGGCAGATGATGGCGATCCCCTGGATGGGATGGTCATGATGGATCAGCCGACTTTTCCAGGATGCGTGATTGCAGCTCGACCCATTGGGATGCTTGAGATGATTGACGGAGGCGATCGCGACGAAAAAATTCTCTGTGTTCCTGACAAAGACCCGCGCTATGCCGGGGTTAAGTCCTTGAGTGATATTGCTCCCCATCGCCTAGACGAAGTGGCCGAATTTTTCCGAACCTACAAAAATTTGGAGAAAAAGGTGACTGAAATTCTGGGTTGGCAAGATGTTGACAAAGTGACTCCGTTAGTTGAAGAGTGTATCAAGGCATATATTGCTAGCTAAAGACCCTGGCCATAGCAACAGTTGTAACAACAGTTATAGCAACTAGTCCAATCCACTAGAGGCGGTTAAACCGGAAACTTCCTAGTGATCTTCTAAACCTTAAAACTCAACTATGCATCGGACGTTTTTACTGGCAAAAATTCATAATTGTAGATTGACAGCAGCAAACCTAGACTACACAGGGAGCATTAGTATCGATCAGGTCTTGCTTGATGCATCTGGAATTCTTGCCTACGAACAGGTGCAGGTTTTAAATCTTGCCAATGGGAAACGGTTGATTACTTATGTAATTCCAGCTTCAGCCCATTCGGGAGCCATTGAGTTAAATGGTGCAGCAGCTCGACTAGGGGTTCCGGGCGATCGCCTGATTATCCTAACCTATGGACAATTTCTGCCAGAAGAGGTGACAACTCATTCTCCCAAGGTGGTTTTTGTGAATGAAGACAATCAGGTTGTAGAAATTAGAAGCTACAATATTTTTAAATAGAAAGGGCTCAAGCAAAATCAATGCTTTAGACTTGACTTCTATTGGCCGAAAACTTGTGGTGCCATCTTCTGCCCATCCTGTTAGCAATTTCCTGATCTAGAGAATTCAAGCTTCAAGTTGGGGGTTTCTATTCTGTCCTGCGTTAATGGTTAGTTTTTTCAATTCCCAACCTACTAACAACAATGTCAGCTTCTGATACCGTTCCCCAGAGCCAGTTAGATTCAGAATCAAATGGGTTCCAGGTTCAATTTTGGGGGGTTCGAGGTAGTGTTCCTACCCCCGGTCGCCATACCGTTCGCTATGGTGGTAATACTGCTTGTGTTGAGCTGAGAGTTGGGAAACAGCGATTGATTTTTGACGGGGGTACAGGGCTTCGCGTTCTGGGCATGAGCCTCTTGAAAGAGATGCCCGTAGAAGCTTATTTGTTTTTTGCCCATACTCACTGGGATCACATCCAAGGGTTTCCTTTTTTTGTCCCTGCCTTTATTCCTGTGAATCGGTTTTACATCTATGGGGCGATCGCCCCAGATGGGAGCACGATTAAGGAGCGTCTGTCCGATCAGATGGTTCATCCAAACTTTCCGGTGCCGCTTCACGTCATGCAGTCAGAACTGAAATTTCACGACATTGTTCCTGGTGATCGGCTGACCCTGGCAGATGGAATTGTGATCGAGACTGCGCCTTTGAATCATCCCAACGTCGCTGTCGGCTATCG
>JBOFUV010000136.1:0-32207 GCA_051652765.1 Microcoleaceae cyanobacterium
TCACTCCGTTTCATGCCATTGAGTTCGATTGCTTCAATCACTTTGCACCGCAGGTCATAGCTGTAAGATTTCGGCATGGAGATACTCTGATTAGGGTAGACCCTTTTATTATGTCCTAATCTATCTGGCGACTGCTATACTTATGGACTGTGGTCACTTCAAGCTTGGGGATTAAACCTTACATTTTGGCTTGGCATCATTGCAATTCTATATTGCAATTCTATTAGGGATAATTTTAATATTTCCAATATTTCCAGGACAGGAAATGACTGTTGGTGATACAACTCTTCGACTCGTCAGAATTGCTCTGGACATCCTGATAGCTTATTACTTATCACAGCCAAGCGTTAAAAGATTGTTTCAGTGAGGTTTAGAAATCTTATCTTCGGCTTAACTCTTCTTTACGGACTGTTGCTAATTTCCACGATCATTTCACCTTGCCGCAGTCTTTCCAATGCATCAGGAAAAGTAATGGTTAAGAGTCGCCGCAAATTTCGGTTGGTGACGCTACCACAAGTCAGCCAAAGAATTTGAGGAGGGCTTCCCAATCGGCAGACCAAATCAACAAAATCGCTATCTTTTGTCATTATGACAGCATTTGCGACTCGCGCCTCCTCAAAGATTTCGACATCCTTGGCATCTCGTAATCCGAAATCCCGCAGCGCCATTGCATTTACTTCAAATGTAGAATTCAGCCAGCTAGCTAACGTTGGAGGTAACTGAGCATCAATCCAAATGTTCATGCAGTTAATCGAGGAAAGTCAGTACGTCGTGCAGCAAATAGCAAGCAAGCTTGAATGTCTTCAGACTCTAGATCAGGAAAATCTTCCAAAATCTCTTTGACACTGACGTTTTCAGCTAGCATTTCTAAAATATCACTCACTCGAATTCTCATTCCTCGAATGCAAGGACGACCGCCACACTGCCCAGGCGTTTGCGTGATACGATTTAACAAGTTAGGTAATTGGTTCATTCTGGAATGTAGATAATGGCTTAGAATTGCTATCTCTATAATACAAGCCATCGTGAGCAGTATAAACTTGACGAATTGGCAACTACTTAAAAGGGCTAGCAACCTGGCTGGAGCGGACTGTCGAGAGATCTTGGCGATGTTGCAAAGGTTGTTTGCAGCCGCTCAGCAGGAACGTTATCTTGCCAGCGCACCATAGCTTCCCTATGGAGTTGAACCCGAAGGGCGACTGACTGTTGAGAGAGGGTTTGCATTATCTGCGCTGGTCATTTTGCTGAGTTAAGAGGCAGTCAGCTCGCCCAAGTCAAGCTAACCAATCACTGCACACGACCTGCAATAGTATTATTGGATTAATTCTGAAGCTATCAGCAGCGGGTAAGTTCAACGTTATCTTGCCAGCGCACAGTCCTTGCACTCGTCCTTGAAGGTTTTCGGTGAGTGTGCAAGCACCCAGAAGGTGATCGCCCTCAACTATCATCTTCAGTGATCACCCCAGCAGTCTACCATCCAAGTTCCTACAGCAATTATCGCAGCCACCAAATTAGGAGCGCGATCGCCAACCCTACCGCAAACCACAACCACGAGTTCTGCCACCATCTCTGTGCTTGGCGAGAAGAACGCGAAGCAGAAGTTTTTGCCCCGGTAGGCAAACTCTTGGCATACCAATCGTCATTGTTGTGTTTCTCAGTGCCAATACTCGGTGCCATGCGTCGTTGAGCCACAATGATTCGATTCCGTTCTGCAATGGCGGTTTTGCATTGTTCAACCCGGTGATCAAGCTTGAGCGCTTCGTAAATTGCCAAAGCCTGTTGAAAGCTCTGCAATGCCTCATAATGCTGATCGAGCCGAGCCAGCGCATTGCCCATGTTGAATAACGAGTTCGCTTCACCGTCGCGATCGCCAATCTCGCGTTGAATCGCTAAGGACTGCTGATGGAACTCGATCGCCTTCTGGTATTGCCCTAAGAACTGGTAGGCATTCCCCAGACCGCCTAACGAATTAGCTTCACCTTGGCGTAGAGCAATGCTCGTGCCAAAGGCTTCGCCAATCTCGCGTCGAATCGCTAAGGACTGCTGATGGAACTCGATCGCCTTCTGGTATTGCCCTAAGGAACGGTATGCACTCCCCAGATTGTTGCAAACAGCAGCGTAGGTTTGCTGTTGGTCTGGCGTGGGTTGCCAGTTGGTGTAGAGTTGGCTGAAAAGGTCAACCAGGGTCTGGGCATAGCCACGTCGTCTTAAAAATTCCTCAAAGACAAATAAGGTGTCTGCGGCATTGATATAGCGCCCCAATTGGCACTGATGATAGAACGTTTCTTCATATTCAGCAACAACCTCCCGGCTATCATCTGCGGCAACTTCAGTCCGACGATGGCTCCAGAAATAGTCGATCGCCCGTTCATGGGCTGTGGTCAGATCATTCGCCCTCTTTTGGACAAACTCTCGGATGCGGGGCTGAAGTTGAAACAGTCGTTGTCCCTCTTGATTCCGCTTTGGTAATTCTTGTAAGAGCGATCGCCGCTCTAAATCATGCAAATCGGCATCGCTGATGGGTGGCTCTAGAACCAAAGCCGTTGCCAATTCGGCATCAAAAGCCCCACGCAAAATGCTCACCTGAGTTAAAAGATACTGCCGTGCGGATGTCAGGCGATCGACGCTCCACTGCAAAACCCTGTCCACACTGATGTTTGGCTCGCCCCGATGCTTTCCTTCCAGTTGAAATAAATCGGTGTGCTGGTTCAGGTGGCAAACCAGCCGTTGGGGTTGGCGATATTCATCCCGTAGCCAGCCTGCAATTAGGGATAGGGCGAGTGGGTTGCCCTGGACTTGTTCTGATACCGTGGCTCGATTTTCGATCGTGTCTGCCACCTCCAAGCTTTCCAGCAGTGCGGCTCCTTCAATTGGCTCTAAGCCCTGCTCCAACGTCAGCCAGCGAGATTGTCGCCAACCATGATACTTCTGAGGATATTCTCGCCCTGCCAACAGCAGCACGCTTTCGCTACCCAGGTTCTGAAAACGATCCAGGAACTCTTCGTAGCCTCCGCGCCAGTCCCCGGTTGCCGTCAGCACCGATTCCAGGTTGTCGATCGCCAGCAAATAGCGCCCCTGCTGCAATTGCCGTAACAGGCGGAGAATCAGATCCTTTTCTTCCAGCGATCGCACCTGCTCATGCAACACACCAAACTCTTGCAGCACTCGTTCTGCCAAAGTTGCGATAGACATGCCCGTTCGCACATCTGCCCAAAACTTACCTGCAAATCCCAAGCTCTCAGCAAACACTTTTGCCATCAACGTAGATTTGCCAATCCCACCCTCGCCCCGAATGCCAATCATCAAGACGGCTGGATTGGCTAGCCAGGTGTTGAGTTTTGAGCGTTCATCACCCCGTCCTTGAAAAACCCGCAGGTCGGGCAAAGGGTCACTGTAGATCAGCGCTACTTTTTGAGCTTCATAAATGATGACGTTATTGGTCTGACCATAGACCGTCGCTAAATTCACCACCCCAACCTTGTTGGCGATCGGTTCTCTCATGGCTGAGGGCTAGAACGAGAAGGTATTCGTTTGATTGATAATTGTCCCCTGGTTCACCACGCCAATTTTTTCTGCCAGTTGGGTTAAATTAACGATAGCACTGGGCTGCGCTTGAACGGCGGTTTGAACCTCCTGCACTGCCTGCCGAATTTCTGCATCTTCTTGGGCAATTGCCTCAACCTTGGCAACAAGAGCCGATGTGCCGTAAATTTCTGGCTGCTGCTCTGCCAGTTCTGGTTGCTGCACTACGGTAGCAATGGCATCAGCCGTTTTGGGATCTTTACGCCGCAAAGCACCGAGGAACTTGGGTATCAAGCCTCCAACCGCTTCACCAATTTTCTCGCCCGTTTTCTCAAATGCTTTAGTCGCAATCATTGTCGCGATTGCTGTTGCCGTCAGGGTTGTTACAGGTTCCACCATCAGCCGCTCCAGAATTTTATTGCTTCAACCACCTAATTATGGCAGTTAGAATATGAGTCACGGCAACTTCATAGATTCTTTGAAGGATGCTCTCCTAGTTGTTCATCAGGAACACTGAAATCATCCCTAACCTGATCAAAACATTCAATACGGAGTCTGGATTATGCAAATCACCATCGATCTTCCTGAAGAGCTAATTCAGCACTTTAATCACGATCGCCTTGCCCGTGAGATCCTAGAAGCTCTGGTGATACAAGCCTACCAAACTGAGAAAATTACCCATGCTGAAGTGGGTCGTATTCTGGAGCTACCTTCTCGTTGGGCAGTGGATGCCTTTTTGAAACAGCACAATGCTGATTTGCATTACGATGAGGTTGATTTGGAGCGCGATCGCACCACCCTTCACCAACTACGAGCAAAGCCCACCCGTAGCCTTTTATGATCGTCGTTGCTGATACCTCACCGATCAACTATCTACTGCTCATTAACCAGATTGATCTACTACCTCGTCTATTCCAGGAAATCATTATCCCTGACGTGGTTCGGGATGAAATGCTTGATCCAGATGCACCACCAGTTCTTCAGCGATGGATTACTAATCCACCCTCCTGGCTCACTGTTCAAACCGTTCCCGTAATCGATACAACCCTCAACACCCTTGATCCTGGAGAACAGGCAGCGATTACCCTGGCTCAAACCCTACCAGCAGATCTGCTGATTATCGATGAACGCTTGGGACGAAGGATTGCAAGCGATCGTGGTATTGCCATCATCGGCACCCTGGGAATTTTAGATGATGCCTCAACTCAAGGTTTGATCAACCTTGCTGAAGCGATCGCACAATTGCAACAAACGAATTTTCGGGTTTCCCGTCGTATTATTCAGGCATTGCTAAACAAACCAGAGAACTAAAAGCGGCGCTGGATCAGAATTGCAAGTAGATCTTGCCAAGCGATCGCAGACAAGACTTACGCACTCGCCTCCTGCCCCTAAGCTTAGGAGCAGGGGGGCCAAAGAATGCTTAACTGCATAAGCTTTTTAACTTCAGAGATATATTCTGGTAGACGGTTTGTCGAGCCGGAATTGAATGCCAGTTCCGGTACTCGAGCCCTTTTCTCAATCTAGATACTTTAGGATGAATCACCCATGGTCTTTCTACCAGATAATTCAATTTTCGGAGACTCAAATGCTAACCTTCTGGTTGGCACAACCGCTCAAGATGCCATTTTTGGTTTGCAGGGCGCGGACAGTATTGTTGGGGGAGAGGGAATTGATGGCCTTTACGGCAATGCTGATGCAGATATTCTCTATGGGGCTCAAGCCGATGACTTCGGTTTTGGTGGTCAGGGCAATGATCTAATGTTCGGCGGTCAGGGCAATGATCAGATCTCCGGCGACAGCGATAACGATACACTCTATGGGGACAAAGGGGCCGACATTCTCACGGGAGGGACTGAAGCCGATGTTTTTGTGATAGCTCCCGGAACAGGAGGGTTCAGTATTCCAGAGAGTGACTTAATTATTGACTTTACGGTTGGCGAGGACTTGATTCAACTCGCAGAAGGGTTAATCTTTACTGATTTAGATATTCTGGCAAATGCAGGCAACACCGTCATTCAGGACAACACAACGGGTGAAATTTTTGTAGTTCTGCAAGGGGTTGACAGCGCAACGATCACTGTAGACAGTTTCCTGCCAGTTACTAATCCACCCGAACCAGAGCCGCCCACAATCCCAGACTTTGAGCCTCCAGTCATTCAAGCTGCACTGGCAAACGATACCGGAGTGAGCGGAACGGACTTTGTTACC
Organism: Microcoleaceae cyanobacterium; assembly: GCA_051652765.1. Lineage (GTDB taxonomy): Bacteria > Cyanobacteriota > Cyanobacteriia > Cyanobacteriales > Microcoleaceae > JBHJGO01. The sequence goes on from JBOFUV010000136.1 coordinate 5,731, forward strand.
TCTGACCCCACAATCATTGGTGGTTTCAATGATAACGTTGGCATTGCTCGACTGGAAGCCAGTCTGGATGGGGAAACTTTCACCACGGTTTTCCCGACCTTCAACAGTTCAGGTAACTTTGTTCTGGGTCGAGGCGATCTGGAATTCATTCGGGGTAGTCAGTTAACCGATGGCAGCTACGCGCTGCAACTGCGGGCGGTGGATACTTCTGAACAGGTTTCTGAAGTAATCACTGTTTCCTTTACTCTGGCTACTGACGCTCCCCAAATTACGGCAGGATTGGCCAATGATACTGGGGACAGCAACACCGATGGTGTGACGACTGATGCCACCATTAACGGCACGATTCTGAGCACAGTGGGAATCGTGGAGTTGCGGGCAGGCTTTGCTGGGACTTTAACTGATATCTCGGATGAACTAGGAACCAATGGTCAGTTCAGCCTCAGTCGTCAAGATTTGGAGATTCTCCAAGGGGCCGCTTTAGTTGATAACACGGCCTACATCCTCCAACTGGAAGCTATGGATCAAGCGGGGTTGGTATCCACTGCCACCGTCAGCTTTACCTTTGATGCGGTTTCCGGAGAACCCCCTGAGCCTCCTATTGTAGTTCCGGGACTGCCTGATCCTGAGGTAATTGAAGATGCCCCAGTTGAGGTGATTGAGATTGATTTGCCTGACATGGGAGATGGAAAAGAACGGGAAGTTACCGCAGATCCGGGTAACACCCTGGAGACAGCCCTGGATATTGCGGTTAGTTCCAATACGTTGATCTATTCAGAACAAGTGAGTGCAACTGATCCAGAGGATCTGTATGTGTTCTCGGTGGGAGCTAGTAGCAACCTGATGCTCTCCCTAGGCGGCCTGAACCATGACGCGGATCTGTTTCTTCTTGATAGTAATGGTACTGAGATTCAACGTTCTGAACGTTTAGGAATTTCTGATGAGTTCATCACCCAGCCGTTAACAGCCGGAACCTACTTCATCCAGGTGAAAGCTCTTGAGCCGGAAGTCACAGACTACAACCTGAATGTGACAGCAATTCCCCGCGATCCTGACATCTCTACCGGAGGTTCAGAGGAAGAGTTCGAGTTATTTACCGATGAATCTACAGCTTTAGTGGGTTTGGTTCCGGCTCCAGCCGACCCCAGTGGCACTGCTTTCCGCACTGATCCTCGGTTTGCCGGGATTGATGGCAGCGGTTTTGCCACAGTGATCATTGATACTGGCATTGACCTGGATCATCCTTTTTTCGGGCCAGATGCGGATGGCAATGGCATTGCCGACCGAATTGTCTATCAATACGACTTTGCTGACAATGATGCCGATGCCAGTGATGTTGATGGCCATGGGTCTAACGTTTCCAGTATTGTCGCCTCTGAAGATCCTGTCTTTACAGGAATGGCTCCCAGCGCCGATATTATCCACCTGAAGGTGTTCTCGGATGATCCTAGTGCAGGAGCGAGTTTTGGTGATATCGAAGAAGCCTTGCAATGGGTTGTTGAGAATGCTGAGACCTATAATATTGCCAGCGTTAACATGTCCCTGGGTGGAGGAAATCTCACGGAAGCAGTTTCTCCAGAAGTATTTGGGATTGGGGATGAACTAGCTGCCCTAACAGACAATAATGTCATCGTTGTCTCTGCCGCTGGGAACAGCTTCTTTGAGTTTGGCCCTGGGGTAAGTTACCCTGCTGCTGACCCGAACTCCCTGGCCGTTGGTGCCGTTTGGGATGGAGACAATGGTTCGTTTATTGCATGGGCTGATGGCGCAATAGACTTCAGCACAGGGGAAGATCAGATTACCTCCTTCTCCCAACGTCATCCTGAATTGCTGGACATCTTTGCTCCGGGTGCATTCATTACGGGTGCAAATCAAAACGGCGAAACTGTTGACCAGGGAGGAACCAGCCAAGCCTCTCCCCATATCGCCGGAATTGCAGTTCTGGCTCAGGAACTAGCAGTTCAGGAGTTGGGTCGCCGTCTCACTTTCGATGAATTCAATAGCTTGATTCAGGAATCGGGTGACACAATCTTCGATGGAGACGATGAAGATGACAACATAATTAATACTCAGACTGAGTATGAGCGCGTGAACGTTCTGGCCTTGGGAGAAGCGATTCTTGCTTTAAAAGGTACGCCTCCAGAAGAACCCCCAACTGAACCTTCTCTAGTTCGGTATGACTTTGCTTACCTCTACGACGGATTGAGTGTAAGCAGTGACTACTACTTTGGTTATACCTATGCTGAACCTGGTAGCTTTGACATTGGCACACTCTATGACGTTCAGCCCATGCCCAATGAAGCAGGGGAAAATGGGTTGTACTTTGTCTTTGGTGAAACTGCTGCTCCCGAAACGTCAAGATCAGGGGAGGTATTTGTGAGTGCCTATGCGGATGTGGATGCGAGTAACACCGCCTATACTCCTTATTTCTTCAGCTTTGGTTTGCCCTCTGGGTTTGACGGCATGGGTAGTGAGTTGGACTTCGTAGCAACAACGGATGAAACCACTGGAGCACCAATCTATGATGCCTTTGGCCTGGATTTCTTTGCTGCAGATGTTACAACAGAAACTTTTACCAATACTCAATGGACACGGGCAGATTACTTTGTCAATCAACAACCCGGACTTATGGTAAACGGTGACCTGGATGCCGATGGGGACGAAGATTTAATCGTGACCAACACCAGTGGGTTATTTAGTGGGTTCTCCAGCGGGTTCTCCCTGCTGTTCAATAGCGGGGATGGTTCTTTTGAAGCCCCAATTGACTTTGAAACAGACTTCTTCTCCTCCGGAGCCGGAGATGACCCTACTGTAGTCACTGCGGACTTTGATGGGGATGGGGTTTTAGATGTGGCCAATGCCGAAGCAGATTCGGATCAAATCTTGCTGTATTTCGGTGATAGTAGCAAAAATTACAGTTTACCCGCCAGCGATCGCCCAATTCTAAGGGAAGCAGCCGATCTCGATGGGGATGGCAGCCCAGATTTATTGACCATCAACTCGATTGAGAGTGAGTTCGGTGTGGGTTACTTCGGGAATACAGTCTCCATTTACTATAACGATGGTGCGGGCAACTTTCCCCAGAAGTCCACAGTAACTGTTGAGGAAGGGGTACAGGATGTGACTGCTGCGGATCTGGACGGGGACGGAGATCTGGATCTGGCCACCGCTAACGAACGCACTGATACGGTTTCTGTCCTATTCAATCAAGGTAGTGGTACGTTCACTCAAGCAGTGGAAGTTGCCGTAGGCGATCGCCCTAATGACATTGTTGCCGACGATTTCGATGGGGATGGTAACCTGGATCTAGCAACTGCCAACTTTGGGGATGGCACCAGTTCAGTGCTGTTGAGTAATGGGGATGGGACGTTTGCGGCGGCGATCGCCCTTGACTCGGGCGCAAACCCCAGCACCCTGAGTGCGGCAGATCTGGATGGCGATGGCCAGCCTGACCTGATCATGCGAAACTCAGTGTTCTTTAATGATGGAAGTCGTCAGGGGAATCAGGTCACCCTCCTGCTGAATCAAGGGGATGGCAGCTTTGCTGCGCCGGAAAGCTTCACCGTTGGGGACATTCCGCAAGGGTTAGTGGTGGCTGACTTTGACAACAACGGTCAGTCAGACTTTGCCACCTCCAACTTTGACAGTCAGGATGTCACGGTTTATCTACAATCGGCTTAAGCGGGATTATACGGGATTATTCGGTGCGAGTTTTCTTGTCTATGGGTGGAACTCGCACTAGTTTGACCTCTTGCAGACTAGCCACTCGCTGAACTTAAACAGGGTGATCCTCTGAGATTTCCCTGTTTTTTGTCTTGGCAATTAACCGGTATAACAATTTAGGACTTATGCAGTTAAGCATTCTTTGGCCCCCCTTGCCCCCCAAGGTTGGGCAGGGGGTTTGGGGGCTTTTAATTCCGGGAAGAACTAGACTCAAAGCCCCCAATGTTGGGGAATTACTCTCCGAGAAACTCTGCGGTCTAAAGGAGGCAAGTGCGGAACTCTTGTGTTGACTGTTGTTTTGCTATGCGGGCAAACGGCTAAAATCTAAGCTAGATAATCTCTGGGATACGGGAGGTCAAGATGGTACAAACCCCTGCACAGTTGGCAACTGAAACGCTGTCCCTCAATCTGCCCAAAACGCTGAAGCTCTACGTTACCCCAGAACAGTTTGTCGCCCTGGCTGCCAGCAATCGAGAATTACAAATGGAAAGAACCGCAGAGGGAGAATTAATCGTGAATCCACCAACGGGTTGGGAAACGGGAGAACGGAATAGTAGTCTTTCCGGAGAGTTATATCTCTGGTGGCGGAATGCAGGTGAACCCGGCAAAGCCTTTGACTCTTCAACGGGATTCTTCTTGCCCAATGGTGCAAATCGTTCTCCCGATGCCTGTTGGATCAGTCAAGCCCGTTGGGATGCACTAACGGAGGAACAAAAAGGAACCTTTGCGAATATTTGCCCAGACTTTGTGGTGGAATTGCGGTCGAGTTCGGATACGCTTAAATCCCTGCAAGAAAAAATGCAGGAGTACATGAAGAACGGGGCGAGAATGGGTTGGTTAATCGATCCCCAAAATCGAACGGTGGAAGTGTATCGAATTGGTGTAACAGTAGAAGTCTTGTCCAATCCGAGTGAACTATCCGGTGAAGAAGTCGTACCGGGTTTTGTGTTGAATTTACGTCGAGTTTGGGGTTGAATAAGTTGGGTTTCTATCAAACGATCAAGTTTTCTATGGATATCCTCGTTACACAAAGGATATTGATATTTGGGTTGAGATGTCGTCCAAGAATGAGAGTAGTGGCAAGTGCGTAAGTCCTGACAATTGTTGGATGGGCTGTTGGATGAGTGAAGGCAAGATTGGGCTCAGGCTAATAGCTGACGGCGCAAGATATCTAAGGCATTGCAACCACTGACCCGCCGAATCCATTCCCGACCCCGCGAACTACCACAGGGACACTCAAAACTGGTAACCGTGTTCCCTGGCCCTGCCAACCCAATATAGACCAAGCCAACGGGTTTTGTGTCCGTTCCGCCTCCCGGCCCTGCAACGCCTGTAATGCTCAATCCCCAAGTTGTTTGTAAACTGGATTGAACCCCGACTGCCATCTGTTCAGCAATTTGGGGACTTACGGCTCCAAATTGGTTTAGGTCATCTGAGTTAACGTTTAATAGATTGACCTTCACAAAATTTTCATAGGCGATGATCCCGCCATAAAAATATTGGGAACTGCCCGGAATCGTGGTCAACATTTGACCCAAGCCTCCCCCTGTGCAGGATTCGGCTACACTCAAAGTGGCTCCCTGATTCTGAAGCAACTGACCCACAACGGATGCTAAGGAGTCTTCATCCTGACCATAGCAATCCAACCCGGTCAGGTCTCGAATGTGTTGCTCTACTGGGGCGATGAGTTGATAGGCATCGTCCTCCGTGGCTGCCCGTGCTGAAATCCGTAGTTTTGCCTCTCCGTGGTTGGCGTAGGGGGCAACGGTGGGGTTGGGAAGGTTCAAATAGCCGATTACTTTTTCCGCCAAAGTTGATTCAGCGATGCCCCAAAATCTTAAGGTTCGACTGCGAATGGTGGCTTGACTCCAATGACGGGTTTGGAGATAGGGAATGGCTGTTTCCTGCCACATAGCTTTCATCTCAGTTGGAACTCCCGGAAAGGTCATCAGGGTTAACTTGTCCTGACGGGGTTGCCAGATAATACCTGGGGCACTACCCACAGGATTGGGTAAAATGTCTGCTCCCTTAGGGATTAAGGCTTGCTTGCAATTGCTTGGGGACATCGTCCGACCCCGTTGAGCAAACTTGTGCTGGATGTCTTCCAGGATTTCTGCCCGTTCTTCTAGAGGAGCCCCAAAAAAATCAGCAATAGTCTCAACGGTTAAATCATCGGGGGTTGGGCCAAGTCCTCCGGTGAACAGCAAGAGTTGGGAGCGTTTGGCGGCGATGGCAATCACCTGTTTCAGCCGCTCAGGATTATCTCCAACAACATTTTGGTGATAATGAGGAATCCCCAGTTCAGCCAGTTGTTGTCCCAAAAATTGAGCATTACTGTTGAGAATATCTCCGAGCAGCAGCTCCGTTCCAACACAAATCAGTTCAGCAACCATAGACCCTAACCATAGACTTTGTTCATAGTTTTTTGCTGATTCAGTCTACTTTGCCCGTTTCAAGGTCTTCCAACTGGTATACCCTAATAGCCCTGTTGCTCCTAAGGCGTAGGCCAAACCACTCGGAATTCCAGAAAAAGCGAGGGCCAAACATCCCACCCAAAGCGTGAGAGAGTAGATGAAAAATACCGTCAGTTTTTGAGATAAACCTGCCTTGAGCAAGCGATGATGCAAGTGACGCTTGTCTGCTTTAAATGGGGACTTCCCTTCCCGCAAGCGATCTACAATCACCGCCACCATGTCCAGAATCGGTACAGCCAGGATAATGTAGGGCAGCAATACTGATGTTACCACGGTGGTTTTGACCAAGCCAATCACCCCAACTCCCGCTAAGGTGAAGCCAATAAAGTAGGAACCTCCATCCCCCATGAAAATTTGGGCAGGATTAAAGTTGTACCGTAGAAATCCAATTGCACTGCCCGCTAGGGCCGCTGAAATTATGGCCGCAGCGGGTTGGTTCATGAACAGGCTGACAATGCACATGACCATTGCTGAAATGGCTGAAACCCCTGCTGCCAAGCCATCCAACCCGTCAATCCAGTTGATCGCATTCACCATTCCCACCAGCCAGGTAATAGTGACAGGCAAACTCAACCAGCCAATATGAACTAGCCCCACAAACGGAATGGTGAGAAACTCAATCCGAACACCAACCCCCCAAGCCAAACTCGCAACCCCTGCTTGCAATAGCAGCCGAGTGAAGGGAGACAAACTGTACAAATCATCTGCCAGACCAATGAGAAAAAAGGCCAGTCCTCCTAAGGTTACACCCCAAATCTCATACTCCTGTTGGGGACTCAAGGCTTGGCCACTCGCATCAATAAATCCCCCTGACCACCAAACCACCAACAACGCAATTAAGGTACCAGCAAAGATGGAAACCCCCCCCAGCCTGACCATCGGGCGCTGATGCACCTTACGATCCGATGGCAAATCAACTCGTCCGCTTTTCAGACCCACCTGTTTGACCAAGGGTGTACTGAGCAAAACGACTAGGGCAGAGACAAGAAAGGCCAGCAGATGATAGAGAGTATGGGGCATCTGGAGTAGATTTGGACACAGGACAACAGCAATTACAGGCAGAGTCTACTACATTTCAGCCTATTTCTGATCCTGAGGTTATGCCAGATCATGCCAGAATCATGCCAAAGCAGGAACTTTTGGGGTCAGATGGGGATAGAGCGGAAACCGTTCGCAGAGGTTGGCAATCCGTTGACGACACGTTTGGGCGATCGCCCCATCTTCTGGGTGAAGTAGCCGCTCTGCAATAATGTCCCCAATCTCGACAAACTCTGCTGTGCCCATGCCTCGAGTCGTCATGGCTGGAGACCCCACTCGCAGTCCACTCGTGACAAAGGGGGATTCTGGGTCAAAGGGAATCGTGTTTTTATTGGCTGTGATGTTAATCTCACTCACCAGTTGATCCGCTTGCTTGCCCGTCAGCCCAACGGAACGCAGGTCGATCAGCAGCAAGTGATTGTCCGTTCCCCCTGAAACAATTCTGAGTCCTCGTTGCTGCAACTGACCGGCCATAGCTTGAGCATTGTGAATCACTTGAGCAGAATAGGCTTTGAATTCTGGTTTGAGGGCTTCTCCAAAGGCAACGGCTTTTCCGGCAATCACATGTTCTAAGGGCCCTCCCTGAGTGCCAGGAAACACGGCCTTATCCAGCTTTTTGCCCAACTCTAGGTCACGGGTCAAAATCAACCCGCCCCGAGGCCCCCGGAGGGTTTTGTGGGTCGTCGTGGTGACAACATCGCAGTGTGGCACTGGACTGGGATGATGCCCGGTTGCGACCAATCCAGCAATATGGGCAATGTCTGCTAGTAAGTAGGCTCCAACCTGATCGGCGATCGCCCGAAACTTTTCAAAGTCAATGATTCGGGAGTAGGCCGAAAAGCCACAGATGATTAGCTTCGGCTGATGCTGTTGGGCCAAGTCCAGAATGTGGTCGTAGTCTAACACTTCTGTTTCCGGGGCAACCCCGTAGTGACAGGCTTTAAACCACTTCCCAGAAACGTTCACGGGAGAGCCATGGGTGAGGTGACCCCCGTGGGACAAGTCCATCCCCATGATCGTATCATCTGGTTCCAGCAGAGACAGGAATACGGCAAAGTTGGCCTGAGCGCCAGAGTGGGGTTGAACATTGGCGTGGGCTGCTCCAAACAGTTCCTTGGCCCGGTCAATGGCCAACTGCTCAATACTGTCGATAAACTCACACCCGCCGTAGTAGCGTTTTTTGGGGAGACCTTCGGCATACTTGTTGGTTAAAATCGATCCCTGGGCGGCCATCACCGCTGGGGAGGTAAAGTTTTCACTGGCAATCAATTCTAGGTGATCCCGTTGGCGTTGCAGCTCTCGTTGTACCAGCTCGGCCACGATTGGATCAGTTTGAGATAGGGTTTGAGACGAAGCGTCTAGGCTAGTATTAGTCACGGTACAATTCCTCAATGTTTCTAAATCTTAACCTTGTCTAGTTGTTCAGGATAGGAACAGTTCTGTCAATCGTTTTCAGATCAGTTCTTGACAAATACGTTACGTTGTGGATCGACGACCATGATTTTAGGGAAGTCTAGACTACAATAGGAACACGGGTTTGGAAGTGATTTTGGAAGTGATTTTGGAAGTGGTTGGAGAGATAAAAATGCTTGTGATTCTAATGGAGAACCAACTCATTGAGCTACAGCAGGTTTGTCAAGGATGCTTACTGGCTGATCAGAGCGGTCAACCTCGCTGGAGGGGGGGACAGCTTAGTTGTGGTCAGTTAGTGCGTAGACCTGTAGATAATCAACCGAGTCAGTACGAGTGTCAAATGGGATTTCGCATCGCCAATATTGAGTAAATCTTCATAACTTTTGAGCGCCGTTGCGTTTAAGGTCTGAGTTTAAAGTCTAAGTTTAAGATCGCTCTAACTCAACATTAAGCAAGAGCTGTACGTTATCCTGGAACTATGGATTGACTCAATGGATTGACTCAATGGATTGTAAATTGGTAAGAGGAATACTCACATGACATGGCGTGGCTCTACAACTCCAAAGGACAGAATATTTGCCTGTTTGCCTTACTTGCTCCCGCTGTATGATGGGTTGCCGTTTGGTGGTTTTCTTCTGGCTCAGTTCCCTGTTTTAAGTTGGATTACTCTTCCCTTGCGCCCGGTGGGTGTGATTTTTGGTCTAATTCCCTTTGGCTTGGGGCCACTGATCATTTTTATTGCGCTTTATGCTTTGGTTGTTCGCAATAGCAATATTTCCCACTTCATTCGCTTTAATGCCATGCAGGCGATTTTGCTAGATATTGTTTTGCTGCTCTGTGGCTTGATCTTAGGGGTCTTCGGAGGAGCGCTGACGGGATTCATTGGAGAAACCTTTTACAACATGATTTTCCTCGGAACACTAGCGGCTGTGGGTTACTCCGTTGTTCAGTCTGTTAGAGGGCAGTATGCTGAGATTCCAACGATTTCTAATGCTGCTTATATGCAGGTTCAATAGTCTGATTTGTGGCTGTAGCAGTTCCATGATGCTGCTGATTTAGGTTGGTTCATGCGTGTCAGAACTCCAACAATCTTGCAAATGGAAGCGGTCGAATGCGGCGCAGTAGCTCTAGCTATTATTTTGAGCTACTACGGTCGAACGGTATCGCTTGCGGAGCTACGTCAAGTTTGTGGGATTACTTCTAGCGGGAGCCAAGCCTCAAATATGATTCTCTCTGCCAGACACTATGGAATGCGGGCAGAGGGGTATCGAATGGAGATCAATGCCCTATCCCAGCAGCCTCTTCCGTTTATTGTCTTTTGGAATTTCAATCATTTTCTAGTGGTTGAGGGATTTAGCAAAGATAAGGTTTTTTTAAATGATCCGGCGACTGGGCCTCGCTGGGTCTCTTGGTCAGAGTTTACCCAAGGGTTTACTGGGGTTGTTTTAAGCATCAGACCGGAGCCTGAGTTTCAGGCGGGAGGTCGAGTTTCTAGCCGACTGTCTTTGGTATTTTCCCGGTTACAAGGGTCAATCGGTGGAGTGCTTTACTGCACTTTAGTCGGGTTTCTGTTGGTTCTTCCGGGGGTGGCCATTCCGATCTTGATCCAACTTTTGGTGGATTGGGGATTGGTCAGGGCTGAGACCAATTGGCTGCGCCCTCTGGTTTTAGGGTTAATCCTGGTTGTGGGATTACAAGGACTATTACTACTGCTGCGATTGCGAACCCTGAGACGGTTACGGGTGAAGCTTACGATAGAACTGTCAAGCCACTTTATCAAACATTTGCTGGCGCTTCCGATTGGATTTTATGCCCAACGCTTTACGGGAGAAATCGGCAATCGCCTTCGCTTCAATGAAACCCTAGCCCAAACCCTCTCTGGCTCAATCAGTGTTGCAGTGATTGATGCGACTATGGTTGTGCTCTATGTTTTGGTGATGCTGACCTTCGACCCACTGTTAACCTTGGTTGGGATTAGCAGCGTAGTAGTTAATTTACTGACATTGAACTGGGCTTTGCGCCAGAGCAAAAATGCAATCTCAAGATTTGCTCTAGCCAATAGTCAGGTGACTGCGGTTGGCATTGCAGGGCTACAAAATCTTGAAACCCTGAAAGCTTCTGCGATGGAGTCAGAGTTTTTCTCGCACTGGGCAGGTCATTGGACAAAAGCAATCAATGCTGAGCAGGATATTGAGCTTTCCAACCAAATCCTCAATATCCTTGCCTTACTCCTGCGAACTCTGACTGCTGCTTTGATTCTAGGGATTGGTAGTCTTAAAGTCATGGAGGGTTCTCTCACGCTAGGAATGTTGGTTGCATTTCAGAGTTTGATTCAGAGTGTTCAACACCCGGCCAATGTTTTAGTTCAGTCCCTCAGAACCCTGCAAGGACTCTCCGCAAATCTAGAGCAACTGGATGAAGTTCTCAGGTATCCGATTGAAGACAGAACTCAAGCGGCAGTCCTGCGTCGAGACCCAGAGCCCAAAGTTGATTCTAGTTCTCCATCCTCGAACGTCTACAGCCATGTTAGTGATTGTCCTGAAGACTATGTTGCTGCTGAATCAGACTTGTTACCGTCTGGGGTTAAAAGTCGAACATCCTTGCATTCAAACGGCAACTCAAGCCCAACTTCAAGCTCAACTAGTTATCCTGTTGCTTCTTTGAGAGAGGATCGTTTGAGTGGGTTTGTTGAGCTACGAGAAGTTACCTTTGGCTATGCTCAGGTGACACCCCCCTTAATTCAGCAGGTGACGCTCGCGATTCAGCCTGGACAACTGGTGGGTTTGGTTGGGACAAATGGTTCGGGGAAATCAACTCTTGCTAAATTAATTTGTGGCCTATACCAACCATGGGCTGGGGAAATCTTGTTTGATGGAAAAAGGAGAACAGAAATTGACCGCAGTATTCTAACCACTTCTTTGACCTTGGCAGAACAGCACCCAACCTTGTTTGAAGGCACAGTGCGAGATAATCTCACCCTCTGGGATACCACCATTCCAGATGCTCAACTGGTTCAGGCTTGTCAGGATGCCGCAATTCACCAGGCAATTCTGGGGATTCCCGGAGCCTATGATGGTCTCGTCATTGAAGAAGGAGCCAACTTTAGTGGCAGCGAACGACAACAGCTAGAAATTGCCAGGGCATTGGTGAATAATCCAACCATTCTAGTCATGGATGAAGCGATGAGTGCCCTGGATGGCCAAAGTCAACAAATTATTTTAGGAAATATTCGTCGTCGAGAATGCACTTGCATTCTCATTACTCACTATCTCAGCGCTTTGAAAGAGTGCGATCAAATTTTTGTTCTCGGCCAAGGCAAGATTGCACAACAAGGTGTTCACAGAGAGCTGCAGCAAGAAGCAGGAATCTACCAACATCTGATGAACCTGACCTACGACAATCAACAGCAGCAAAGCCATCAGGCAAAGTGAACTCTCGGTGCTCTTGATTACAGGGAATTGATCAGGCAAATCAGTAGGGGCAAGGTGACCCTGCCCCTACTACTAGAAAGGTTGAGGACTAAGGACGGAGAACTGAGAACAGGATTTCATTGAACGAAGCTTAATTGGACTGGGCTTAATTGGATTGAGCTTAACTAGACTGAGCTTAACCAGACTGAGCTGAATTGAATTGAGTATGAGGAGTCTTGTAAAAGATCAAACAGATCTTGAAAATTAGGCCAACATGCAGAGCCCTTAATTCAGAACTTGATTCAGAACTTAGTTCAGAAAGACGGCTCCGGTCTGGTTAACTTCTAGGGCTTTAGTATCTAGACTAAAGTCATTGGTCGCTTCAAACCGCACTTCTAAAACCCCTGGTTCTGTTGATTTTGGAATCACCAACAGTAATCCATTATCCTGACGTTGGTAAGTCAGGGTTAAGGGCATTGACAAACTCTGAAGTTCAACCTGAGACTGCTCTCCTAGGCTACGTTCCCGCGTCCCCGCTACGATTTGATAGTTGATGACAGCATTGGTTTGATTCATCAGCTTGAGAGTTACAACTCCATTCACACCAGCGACTCTGGCGCTGGGCAGGGGAAAACGGGGAGGTATTTCAGGAGTTTCAGCGGGGTTTGCTGGGGCGGCTGGTGCTGTTGAAGTTGAGCTTTCCTCGGCCTTTTCTGCGGTCTCACTGGGCTTGTCAGTCGATTCTGCTGGTGTAGGCTTACCCTGGGGCGGTGGGCCTCCAGCTTGAACAATCGCTACTGGCCCTACAAATGCAATGCCCATCAGCAGACTCAGCAACCAAACACCAACTTTTCGAGGGGAGTTAGCTTGAATCATGGGTAGGTATCCCTTAATTTAAAAATCAGTTGTAACAGAGTAGATGTTATCACTGATTGCTCTGAACGCAATTAATAGTCCCTCTGGGTTTGGATAATGATTGCGGTTGCAAAGTAGATTTTGGGACTTCCTTGCCTAGGGACGCAATAGCATCATCCAAGTCTCCCTACCAACAACACCATCAGGAGCCAGTTGGAACTGTCTTTGGGCTGCTTGAACGGCCTCTTCGGTTGCTGGCCCAAATACACCATCGCTCTGACCCTGAAGAAAGCCCTTGGCCCGTAAACGTTCCTGAAGTCCAGTGACTGCTTCTCCCCGCATTCCGAATTTGAGGACGGGTAGACGGATCGATTCAGCCAAAATTTCTGAGCTGCTTGAAGAATCTATTGAGTTGGCCGTTGCTTGGATCACAGAAGATGTTGCAGAGCTGCGATCAGGTTGCAGGGCTGGCTCAGGTTGCTGAACCGGTTGCTGAGACATAACAGATCGAATTTGAGCGGAATCACTAGGAGGAAATAAACGATTCCAAGTCGTTTGATCCATGACTCCATCAGGATTCAGACCCGCTCCAGCCTGAAACTGGGTAACAGCTTGAGCGGTCTCACGGCTATAGATTCCGTTAATGGCTCCTCGGTAAAATCCCAACAGGTATAATGCCGCTTGCAATTCCAGAACTTCTGGCCCTTGGCTACCGGATTGCAATCTGGGTCGGTTCAGTTGAGCCGCCTGCGCCCTTTGATCCAAAGGTTGTGGTGCTGGGGCTAAATCAGGTTGGGCGATCGCCAGTCCTAAACCCTGGAAAGCCCCGATCACGCTCAATCCCCATAGACTCAATCCCCATAGACTCAATCGTTGTAGTCTCATAGCCCACTCCTCCTAACAAGCGATAGACCCTAAATCTAGTCATCTGCCCATGACTTCTGATAAGACCTGCTCCAAATCAAATGAGTAGAGATGAGTTTAATTCAGAATCTAGGTTTTACTCCGGAATTTTATCTTAGTCTAGGGCCTATTTGCCCAGAAATGTTGCTGCTGAAACCATGGGGATACGCTAGGATGGGGTTACGACTGCTTGATTTAAGGCATTAGTAAGGCACTAGAATGATCGGATCAGAACGCACTGAATCGAAGAACCCTAAGTTACAAAGTCCTAAATTAGAAACCTCTAAATTAGAAACCTCTAAATTAGAAACCTCTAAATTAGAAACCTCTAAATTAGAAATCATTACAGAAGACGAATCATCTTCACACAGTCATGAACATGGAGATCACTCTCTTATTCATTCTCATGTTCATAGTGAGGAGTCTCTACGACAGATTGTCAATCGCCTGTCGCGGATTGAGGGTCATGTTCGCGGTGTGAAAACGATGGTGCAAGAAAGCCGTCCCTGTCCAGATGTTTTAGTCCAGTTAGCAGCCGTTCGGGGTGCGTTAGATCGGGTATCTCGCATGATTCTGGATGAGCATTTGAGCGAGTGTGTGGCTCGGGCCGCCAAAGAAGGAAATATAGACTGTGAAATTGAAGCCCTCAAAGCAGCCCTTGATCGGTTTTTGCCTTAGGGCGTTAACTTTAGCGTTAACCTTACCTTTGTTACAGTCCTAAGATTGTTGGGTTGCCATTGTCATAAACGCCAGCCAAACAAGCAATCATCAAGGTTGCTAAGGTTCCTGCAAGTAATGCTTTCCAACCTAGTTCAGAGATGTCCTGACGACGAGAGGGGACTAGGGCAATGGTTCCCCCCACAAAAATACCGACAGAGGCAAGATGAGCAAACCCGGACAAGGCATAACTTACAATTAACAACGTTCTAGGGCCAATAATTCCTTGTTTTGCCGCTTCCGCTAGGGCTTGATAAGGCGGAATTGCAGTTTCCAAAAGTCGCCGCCCAATTAAAACTGAAGCCGTCCAGGATTCATCGAATGGAACCCCCGTCAACAGGGTTAACGGGTAAAACAGGGCTCCCTGAATATTCGCTAGGGTAACCACTTGAAAAATACTACCAATGGGATCAGGGAGGGTTCCTAACCAGGTGAAAAATTGGTTCACTAAGGAGACTAACCCTAAAATTAAAATCAACACCGCCGCAATTGAAACCGCCATTTTCACCCCATCTAACGATCCAACAATGGCGGCATCCAAAGGACTCATCCGTTCCAACGGTTCCCCAGCAATTGTTTCCAAAAGTTCCCTGCGACTCGGATCATCTCTGAGATCTGAGTCAGAGCGTTCTAGCACCTGAGCAGATGCCTCTGTGGGGATTCCCCCAAGGGTTAAGGGTTTTTCGACCTCAGGAACTAAGATTTTTGAGATGACAAAACAGGCTGGAATGCCTAAAATTGAGGCTGAAACTAAATGCCCCAAAATATTGGGAAATACAGGCCGAAGAAAACTAACGTAAATTGCCAGGGTTGATGATGCGGCTGTTCCAAAACAACACGATAGAATCGCACACAACTCTGAACGGGTCATCTGTGCCAGATAGGGTTTCACAACAATTGCTGCTTCAATCCCAACGAAAATGTTCGCTGCACCGCTGAGGGCTTCAGCTCCACTTAATCGCATGGTGTAGTAGAACAATTTAGCAAAAATATTTGTCAGAACTTGAATCATCCCTAAGTTGTATAACAGCGCCATTAAACCAGAGAAAAAGATCACGGTGGGCAAGGCACGAAAGGCAAAAATATAGCCTAAGTTCACAGTAGGTTCTTCCCCTGGAACTGGAACAATATTCCGACCAAATACAAACCGAGCGCCTGCATCAGCAGCAATAAACACGCTATCTAGCAAACTGCTAAACCACTCCAATACCGTGCGGGTCGGCGGAAACCAAAAAATCAAAAACGCCAGAAATAACAGTAAACCGATTCCTAAACCAATTGTGCGCCATGGAACAACCCGTTTATTCTCCGAAAAGAGCCATGCCACTGCACAAAGACCAAAAATTCCCAGGAAAGAAATGAGGTTAAGGTAAGTCATAATCTGGGGACGGGGTGAATAGCGTACCGTAGAATGCTATTAGCTTATCAAACTGCGATCGCCATGATCATAAAAAATTGTCTGGTTTTGGGCTCCACATTGTTAGAACGTTGTTAAAACGTTGTTAAAACTCAGTGATTCAAGTTGTGATTAACGTTAAGTTATTAGAATATAAGTTATTAAAATATTTGTATCACTAATATTCTTTACACCGATAAAATTTTGGGGTTGCCATCAGTCAGCAGACAAGATTAATGAGACAAAGCTACTGAATTATACAGCTCAATTTACGAGTTGGGGCAAATGCATAACTTTACAGAACCCGAAGTAGACGAAGACTATAAAACTTATGGAGCAGGAGTCTTGGGCTGATCGGTCGTTTCGGGTTGGGAGTCTCTTCAAGTTAGCTTAGTAAAGATGACGAGGGCAATGCCAGCAATTCTCAGCGAAAAGATCTGGCTCTTGCTTAAACTCAGAAGCAGTCTTTTTTGAATCGTGAACGTGACGTGGGAATCCTGTCCACGCAGGCTTCTAGTCTGCTCCATAGACATCTGACAAATCATGACTGACTGCCATATAGCGTGTAAACAGTAAATTGGTATCAGTAAATTCTCGCAATCCGATTTTAAAACAAGTTCATTAATTTCACGGAAGATTTATCGGGACTAAATTGTTAGGTTTATCTTTAGGAACTGATTATCGGGTTTGTTAAAAGTCTTGTACGGGCTCAACCGTCAACAACCATTATTTTTAGTCCTGGCAATCGATTCGAGTTAGGTTTTCAAGAGCTTTATCTTGGCTCTATGGAAGCCCAAATTTTTAGGGCTCGAATTTGAAAAATCAGCCCTATTAATCGGAAAACACCTTTCAAAATTCTTTTTTAATGAATTTTTAATGAATTTTAAAAAATTCAAATCAGCTCACACAAAAACTATGCTACTGGGTCACCCAGATGGGCGAAGTAACCCTCAAGTCAAGCATGGGATAGTCAGATTAAATCAAAAGGGTTTGAAGTTTCCTCTCTAACCCTCTCAAATCAGTTTCAAGTTGAACTCACCTACAATTTGTGCCCAGGAGATATTTGTTATGCCACTTGCAGCCACCCAAGAACTTAAGTCTGATAGTTTGGAATTGCTCCGTCAATTTCAGTATTCCCCCTCTCAACCTTTGCGGAATCAAATTGTCCAATTGAATCTTGGCCTAGTCCGAAAAGAGGTGCATCGGTGGGTGAATCGGTGCGGGGAAAGCTATGATGATTTGCTGCAAGTTGGCTGCCTCGGTTTGATTCGGGCGATTGAGCGGTTCAATGTCTCCAAGGGTCATGCCTTTAGCTCCTTTGCCGTTCCCTATATTCGCGGCGAGATCCAACATTATCTGCGGGACAAAAGCCCTGCTGTGCGGTTGCCTCGAACTTGGACAACACTGGAACGGCAGGCCGAGAAGGTGATTCATCAACTGCAAACTCAGTTTGATCGCGCTCCCAAAGATGCAGAAATTGCTAGCGCTCTGGACATTTCAGTGGCGGAGTGGAATCAGGTAAAACTGATGAGCCGCAACCGCTCCCTGTTGAGTTTAGATGCTCCAGTGAACGAGGGGGATGAAGGGGTGACTTATCTCGGAGACCTAATGTTGGATCAAAATTACTTCGGCTTTCAATCTGCCCAAGAAGATCAACTCTGTCTCAGACAAGCTCTTGAAATGTTGGAAGAAGGAACCCGCAAGGTTCTAGAGTTTGTCTTCCTGGAGGAGTTGACCCACAAAGAGGCAGCTCGACGACTAGGGGTCAGCACCGTTACCGTTTCTCGCCGGATTAGAAAAGGTATAGACTGTCTCAAGGGAAGTTTACTAGAGTCTGAATCTTGGAGCTTGAGCTGCGATCGCAACTAGGCACTGACATCAATATTGACCGGCCAGGGTGAGTGAATCTCATCCCGGCCTAGAGTTTTGGGTTGTAGGGATCGTAACTAGAAATCAATGATAAGACTACCAAATAGGAGTTTGGGGACAGAGTTCTCAAGCAGGGACAACGCCCTTGAGCGCAAATCATTCCTAACTGCCATACCTGATTGCTACATAAGTTTGGCTTAAGCTTGCAATCAAAAACATTTTCTAATTCAATGTTTTTTTGATTTTGCCATAGATTAAAATCAATACGAAGCTGCTTGAACTTTTTTAAAAATCTATGCCATAGGTTTAGACTTCTCACTCAACTTTGGATTGAGCCAAGGGTTTAGATCGGGTATTTACGGTTCAGTTTGACTTTAGTTGGCTTTCTGGTCTTCAGCTTTTTCCCTGGAGAGGGTGAGGGCGGATCTGTTTAGAAGAGTGTTGATTCAAAGTGGATTTTTACGGAAGTTGGCATGATTGAATTTTTTTTGAAAACTGTTTGGTGGATACCGTGTTATCCGTTGATTGGCGCGTTATTGTCAGTTCCTTGGTCTCCGGCAATTATTCGGCGCACAGGGCCACGACCTGCGGGCTACATTAACATTTTGATGACGTTGCTTGCGTTCTTACACAGTGTGTTGGCGCTGCAAGGCATTTGGGGCCAACCTGCCCATGAGCTGATCATTCCCTGGTTGCAAGTGGTTGATCTCGATTTTTCCATTCCCCTGGATATCTCAATGGTTACCCTTGGGGCAACGGTAGTGATTACTGGGTTAAATCTGGCTGCCCAAATTTATGCGGTTGGCTACATGGAAATGGACTGGGGATGGGCCAGATTCTATTCCCTTTTGGCTCTATTTGAGGCTGGGCTTTCGGGTTTAGTGTTGTGTGATTCTCTGTTTTATAGCTACATTATTCTGGAAATTCTCACCCTGGGAACCTATTTGTTGGTCGGGTTCTGGTTCAATCAGTCTTTAGTTGTCACGGGGGCTAGGGATGCCTTTCTAACGAAACGGGTCGGGGATTTGTTTCTGTTAATGGGAGTTGTGGCGCTCTATCCCTTGGCAGGAACCTGGAACTTTTCAGAGTTAGCCACTTGGGCAGCCACAACTGACCTTGATCCCAAAACAGCACTGCTGCTCGGTTTGGTGTTGCTGGCAGGGCCTGTCGGGAAATGTGCTCAGTTTCCCTTGCACCTATGGCTGGATGAGGCGATGGAAGGCCCGATGCCCAGTACAATTCTACGGAACGCGGTGGTTGTGACTGCCGGGGCTTGGGTTTTGGTCAAGCTTGAACCGATCTTAGCCCTATCGCCAACGGTCATGTCAGCAACTGTTTTTGTGGGGGCGGCAACGGCGGTGGGTGCAAGTTTGATTGCGATCGCCCAGATTGATGCTAAGCGCTCGATTTCCTATTCAGTCAGCGCCTACATGGGAATTATTTTTATTGCCATTGGGACTGGACAGACCGCAAGTGCTTTCTTGTTAATGCTGACCTATGCGTTTGGGATGGCTCTTTTGGTGATGAGTGTTGGCATGGTGGTATTAAACTGTATTACTCAAGATTTAACTCAGTACGGTGGGCTGTGGTCACGGCGACCGATCACAGGGCTGTGTTTTATTATTGGAGCAGCGACCTTGATTGCGTGCCCTCCCTTTGGCGGATTTTGGGCCGTTCAAAGGCTAGCAGAAAACCTTTGGGTAACTCATCCTGGGGTTGCCTTGGTTCCATTGATTGTGAATGGGGTGACGGCATTTAGTTTAACCCGTGAGTTTGGGTTGATTTTTACAGGCAAGTCCAAACCCATGACGGTGCGCTCTCCAGAACCTCTGTGGGCGATGGTATTACCCACTACAATTCTGGCGGGATTTTGTCTCCATTTGCCTTTGTTGCTCTGGCAATGTCAGCTCATTCCATCCTGGGCCAACTTAAATAAAACTGTGGCCTTGAGTTCCCTACTCTCGACCGGAATTGGAGTCGGAATTGGTGCTTTAATTTACTGCAATGAGAAGTGGGAAAAACCTGTTAAGCTTCCCTCCCAAGCCGTTCAGGACTTTTTTGCTTACGATTTTTACACTGCAAAGCTTTACCGAGTCACGATTATTGCCATTGTTGCAGTCATCTCCAAGTTGATGTTCTGGATCGATCAATACCTAGTCGATGGCGTGGTGAATTTAGTCGGTTTGGCAACCATTTTTGGTGGACAAAGCCTGCGTTATAACGTCTCGGGTCAAACCCAATTTTATGCCCTGACGATTGTTTTAGGGATGGCCGCGTTCCTAGGTTTGTTGGTCTATGGCCTGTTTTAACCCGGTTAATTTCCTGTTGACACCAGTCCACTGGCAATTCATCTGATTGAATTCCTGAATTAATTAAATTCCTGGATTAACATGACACTGAGCTTATTTATTCTGATTCCAGTTTTAGGGGCTGCTTTAGTGGCATTCTTGCCCACCTCCCTAACTGCTAGACAAGTTCGGGCCCTAGCCTTGGGTGTGATAGTAACGGTTCTGCTCTGGACGGTGAAGCTGGCCTGGGCCTTTGATCTCACGACGGCTTCATTCCAGTTTTCAGAGTATTACTCCTGGATTCCTCAGTTGGGCCTGTCTTACAGTTTGGGAACGGATGGTTTGTCCTTTCCGCTGTTGGCGTTGAATGGGGTTTTGGTGGCGATCGCCATTTCCAGTACAAGACCGGATATTCATCGTCCGCGCTTGTACTATTCCTTGATTTTGTTGGTCAATGCGGCGATTGCTGGGGCGTTCCTGGCTCAAAATTTACTGCTGTTCGTGTTGTTTTATGAATTGGAACTGATTCCAGTTTATTTGTTGATTGCGATTTGGGGCAGTGAGAAACGGGGCTACGCCGCTATGAAGTTTCTGCTGTACACCGCTGTATCCGGCATTCTCATTCTGGCCGGATTTCTAGGCGTTGCTTGGCTGAGCAACGCTACCAGTTTTGATTACCGAGGGCTAGATACCCGCAGTTTGTCCACGACGGTTCAATTGGTGTTGCTGACTTTACTGCTGGTCGGATTTGGGATTAAGATTCCTCTGGTTCCCCTTCACACCTGGTTACCTGATGCCTATGTAGAGTCTTCCGCCCCTGTGACGATTCTTTTGGGTGGGATTCTGGCAAAACTGGGAACCTACGGCTTGATCCGCTTCTGCTTCCAACTTTTCCCGGAAACCTGGCAATTGATTGCCCCTAGCCTGTCGATCATTGGCGTGGTCAGCGTGATGTATGGGGCGTTAACGGCCATTGCCCAGCAGGATATTAAACGGATGGTGGCTTATAGTTCCATTGGTCACATGGGTTACATTGTGGTTGCTGCTGCTGCTGGAACTCCAGTTAGTTTGATTGGGGCGATCGCCCAGATGGTGGCTCACGGGTTAATTCTGGCGATTCTCTTCCATCTAGTGGGAGTGGTTGAAACCAAGGTCGGAACTCGGGATCTAAATGTCCTGAATGGCTTAATGAATCCGATCCGGGGATTGCCTCTGGTGAGTGGATTGCTGATTATGGCTGGAATGGCAAGTGCTGGGATTCCTGGATTAGTTGGGTTTGTGGCTGAATTCTTGGTGTTTCAAGGAACATTTTCGGTGTTTCCGATCCAAAGCTTGCTGTGCATTATTGCATCGGGTTTAACAGCGGTTTACTTTGTGATTCTGCTCAATCGCACTTGTTTTGGCAAGTTGGATAATGACTCTGCTTATTATCCTGTGGTGAACAATTCAGAACAGGCTCCGGCTCTAGTTTTAGCTGCATTAATTTTCTTCTTGGGTGTACAACCGGGTTGGCTGCTGCGCTGGATTGAACCCACCGTTAAAGCGATGGTGGTTGCCTTTGACCATCCTTCCCCTACCCAAGTTGCATTGAAGGCGTTTAATCCTGAAAACAGCGATCGCCGTGGCTCAGGTATCTTGCCTAACTAAAAATTTCAAGTTCCCTTTTTCTAGAGGCGAAGCGCTTCTCGTTAGAGTAGGGGGATTGAAGTGGGATTGATCTGGATTACACGTTAACAAAAACGGCTGTATGTCCTCAGTCTTCTCTGTTTCAAAGTCTGAATTTTCACGCTGTTTTGACTGGCTTAGCCCCCATTCTCGACTCCCCCTCCAACTCCCGATCTGATCTAGCAAAACTATCGTTGAGACTTTACCTATGACTGTTGCAGTTGAACCTCAAACCAAGCCTGTTTTACCCCCATCTACCCATGAATTTCCAGATGTGATTCATCGGTTGGAAGCAGGGGGCACAATGCTGCCGGACACGCCAGAAAATCTGATGCAAATTATTGGATTGTATAAAGCGTATGCCGTGCCTATGGATTTTTATTGGCGGGATTTACTCTATATTGGGGAACAGGTTTTTCTAGAACCCTTGCCATTTTTCAAGTACTTTATCCCTCAAGACTATTTAGATCGACACAATCACTACGCGGGGGAGGATGCTGACCTCCGGATTTGGCGGGGGGAAGCCTCTACCCATCCAGAATTGCTGGCTTTTATTGAAAAAGGAGAGGTAAAGTCCAAGCTGCCGCGCCTGTTTCATCACTTGTTCCACGACCGCATCAATATGGAATTTGCTGAAGAGTGTATGCGGGCAATGTTCTGGCATGGTCGGGATATGGGCATGGGGTTATTTGATGCCTATTTGGATAGTGAAGAATATCGGCAAAACGCCGATCGAGCAATCAAGGCTTATTTCAAGGGCAATCCCCTGATGTTGGGGCTGTACCAACTCTTTCCAGAGATGTTTCTGGAGCAGTGCCGCCAAGCCTCTTACTATGCCAACTTGGGCCTGTTCTGGGAAGTCATGGCTCCGGTGTTTTTTGAAATGTCTGATCTGTATGATGAGGGCAAGCTGACCAGCGTTCCCGAGGCGATGAATTTTTTGGTGAATGGAATTTTTGCGATCGCGGGACGGCCCATTTACCACCATGTTTATATCCGGGGAGAATGTTACGAGGTTATTCCCAAGTCCAAAGGGTTCATGTGGCTGTACGAGGCTGCCCTACCCTATGTTGAAGCGGTGTTCTATCGTACGTCGCCGTTTCGTGGCACAAAGTCTTACAATGCCCAAGCCAAGCAGGTTCCTGATGAACAAAAGGACTTTCACTACGGGGTGCTGTATGCGGATAAGTTTCCCGTCGGGACAGCGGGCATTCCGCCTACCTTGTTAGCTCAGGATATGTTCCACTTTTTGCCTCAGTATTTAGTGGAGTATTACCAAGGGTATTGTCGAGGAGAGCAGGATATGTTGATTCAGCTCGCGATTAGCTTTCAGCGCTCTATGTACTGCGTGACCTCAGCGGTAATTCAAGCCTTGCGAACGGCGTTGCTATACCCCCTAGATGATCCAAATCCGAAGCACCTGATGGCGAACCGGAAGTTCTTTGAGGCTCAGGTGGATCGCTTTAAGCGCCCCGAGGCGCGTCTACGGAATATTCAGTCCCAGGATTATCGATGAACACTATCGATAGAGATTCAGTTAGTCCTGATTGCCACACCGTTTGTAACGAGATCTGAATCAGCAATCAAGCGGGGTTTAGGGGATCAAACCCCGCTTGATTTCGAGACCAACTAACCCAGCCCAGACCTAATCCAATCTAATCACTGCTACCTAGTAGGTGTTATAACGCCCAAAATCGTTGATCCAGGCAGTCCGGGACTGACCGCCTTGATTTGCTTGCCAAACTTGACCACTCGTCACATCCAAACAGGTTAGCCAGCCTCGGCCATAGACCCAGGTGTCAATACAGATAGCATGGCCTAAATTCAGAGGTTCGCCACTTTTTTGGCTGGTATGACCACAGACCATCGTTTTCCCAGAACGATGGGGAGCAGGTCGATTAAACTTCTGCCAAAACAGCATCCGTTCAGGTTGCTGACTCAGGGGCAGATTAGAATAGGCATTAGCATGGACAAAGAAGTGGGACGTTGTTTCCCACCAATTCACACAAATTTTCTCTAGAAAGTGCCAATGCTCTTCCGGAATACAGGCTAAACCCCTACTCTCCCCTGTTTCGGTGTAGGAATCTAGGGTTTCCTCACCCCCTGCAGATAGCCAGTGATAGAGAGCAAACCGTTCTGACTGCCTTGCCCGCAGCATCATAAGTTCATGATTTCCCCTGAGGGCAATCAATTGTCCCTTTCGGTGCAGTGTCATTAAGCGCTCGATTACCCCCTTGGAGTCTGGCCCACGATCAACATAGTCTCCTAGGGTGACCACTTGGTCTTGGGGTTGTAACCGAACTGCAGTCATCAAGGTGTCCCATGCAGTTAAACAGCCGTGAATATCCCCTACTGCTAAAACTCGCGCTGCTCTCTGGATGCTAGTCATGAACTACAACAGGTGTTCCCACTGATGCCCACTCAAACAGCCACTCTGCATGGTTTACTGCAACATTTGTACAACCGTGGCTGACCGGGGTACCAAACCTCTGATGCCAATACGCACCGTGAATCGCCATGCCGCCATCATAATACATCGTATAAGGAACGTCTGGAACGTCATAATCTGGCCCTTGCATTCGAGTCTCTTGATGCTTTGTCTGGATCTCAAAGGTGCCTTTGCGAGTGGGGGTTGAGGGTTTTCCTGTAGAGACCACTATGGCATAAACGGCCTTGTTGCCTTCCCAAGCAATTAATCGCTGTCGAGCTAAATCAATCTCAATCCAGCGATCTGAGGATTCTTGCAATTCCAACATCCGATAGGCGATTACATCGTGAAGGGCACTAGCTTGGGTTAACCCTGGAGTTGGAAACCAGACAGCTAAACTCAGTACGACACTGGCCGCTAGCGTTCTAAGAGAATGAAAATTGTTCCAGTTCATCTTGAATTTCTCCCATCAGCAACGTTTCACCCTGACGTGCTTCCTTGCAACACTAAATTATGTAAACCCTTTCTAGTTCTGAACTTTACTTTGGATTTTTACTTTGAACTTTTACTATGAACTTTATTTTAAATTTTAGCCTTATCTTAACATAAATCTGTGCTCCCATCTGGGGAGTGCTCAACTCTCCAATTGATCTATGGCATCCATGGCAATCTCGAATGATATTAAACTGGAGCAGAAGCAGAGATTGTCCCAGGGTCGCTGCTTATAGGTGTACTGTTCGTATTAGCGGTCGGATGTGGCGGCTCTACGGTATATTCTGATCACGATTCAAAAAAATACTTAGTCGGTTCAATGATTTCAAATCTCAAGTTACCCACTTGGCTGAATCTGTGTCTTGTATTCCCAATTTTAGCTCTGGATGCATGGCTACTTGTCCGACTCTGCCAATTTTTACAGCCCATCCCTAGCATCATTGTTACGGCTAGCCTGATTGCTTTTCTACTCGAATTTCCGATTATCTCCCTGGAAAAACAAGGTTTGAAACGAACCTGGGCAATTTTACTGGTGCTGTTGGTGGCTCTGGTAATATTCAGCCTCATCAGTTTGATTCTTGGCCCGCTTGTTGTGCAGCAATCGATTGAATTTGCTAAGCGCCTACCTGACTGGTTGAATAAAGCTGAGCAGCAGTTACAAATCTTGTCTGACCGGGGCATTCTACAAAATCTACCTTTCAACCTGAGTGGTTTAGCAGATCAGATCTCTGATCAAATTTCAAGTACATTCAATTCTTTCACTAGTAGACTGATTAATTTTACCTTTGAGACCATTAATGGTACCCTCAATTTTTTGGTTACCCTAGTACTCTCAATTTTGCTAGTGATTAGTGGGCCTATGTTGTGGGAAGGGCTGTTGAGCTGGCTGCCGCCTTTGTGGAGCGATCGCGTTCAAATGGCACTTCGACCTAGCTTCCAGGGGTATTTTTCAGGGCAGGCCATCATTGCCTCAATTCTAGGAGTGGTGCTTTCAATCGCATTTACACTGCTCAAAATTCCCTTTGGTTTGCTCTTTGGGATTGGGATTGGGGTTGCGAGTGTGATTCCTTTTGGCGGAATCACTACGATTGCTCTGGTGAGTGGATTGCTGGCGTTTCAAGATGTCTGGCTAGGGACAAAGGTACTGGCTACAGCTCTGATTCTTGGGCAGATTAATGAAAATGTAATTGCGCCTCGCCTCATTGGCGGGATTACTGGGTTAAATCCTGCAGTTGTGTTTATTTCTCTATTAGTAGGGGCACGCTCTGGCGGATTTTTGGGGTTGATTCTAGCAGTTCCAACTGCAAGTTTTGTTAAGCGAATTGCAGATACATTCAAGTATCCTGGAAACTATTCTGAGGATGGTGAGACCAATCCATTGAGCCCCCCTGCTGTTCTAGGAACTTCAGACCCATCAAGAGCTTGAGATCCAACAAATAATCAACAAATATTTGAGATTACAACAGGAGAGTAACAGTTTTTTTAGGCTCTAAAATATTCGTTTGGCTTGGGTTCCAAATATAGAGATTCTTACCATCAAGCTAGATTACAAGCCAGATTAGCTCTCAACATTCATTCTCAACCAAATGGTTACCGTTGTTCCCAATAATGTGGGTGAAGACTCAGGAAAATCCTCAGGAACCCATTGGCGGCTCAACGGCGATACAATCCAAATATCTCCATCCATTTGCTGGATGAGATCCTGAGTGATTGCCAGTCCTAAGCCTGTGCCAGGAATATTTCCCTTTGCCTGTGCCCCGCGATACCCGCGTTGAAACAGATGGTCTAAATCTTCTGCTGGAATGC
>JBOFUV010000137.1:0-1971 GCA_051652765.1 Microcoleaceae cyanobacterium
CGACTTCTGGAGCCAGGGTGTTAGGTCAGGGAGGACGCTATGATCAACTCCTAGGCTTGTATCATCCTCAGGGCAAAACGGAGCCAGGGATTGGGTTTGTGCTCAATATAGAAGAGGTGCATCAAGCCTTGTTGACGAGTGGACAACTGCCAATGAATATTCCAGCCAGTACCTGGTTAGTGGTGCCGGAGACTCCTCAAGCCTATGGAGTTGCCTTAGCCTATGCCGAAAAGCTGAGAACTGCTACTCCCGGCGTGCAGGTTGAACTTGACTTGGGCAGACGAACCCCTGATCTGATCCAGGGCTATGCTCGCTCCCAAGGCATTCAGCAAATTGCCTGGATTCAGAGCAGTGGAGCCTCTCGAATTGAGGCGTTATGAGGTTAAGCGTTATGAGGTTAAGCTCTGGGAGTTGAGTTGAATCCTGGCGAGACACTCTGAAAAAACCGTTAGTCGGGAAGAGATGACAAAGTTACGATTTAGCTACGATTCAACTCCTATTCAACTCCTATTCAACCGTGACGGATTTGGCCAAATTTCTAGGCTGATCCACGTCTAACCCTCGATGAGCTGCAATGTAATAAGCCAACAACTGTAGGGGAATCACGTTGAGAATCGGTGACAACAATTCATCCACAAGCGGAACAGGCAATAAATCATCAAAGATATCTGCCTCTTCCGAAAATTCTTTGGATGTAATCCCAATTAACCGAGCATCACGGGCCTTGGCTTCTTGGGCATTGGAAATAACCTTTTCATAGACACTGCCGGGGGTGGCGATCGCCACGACGGGAACCTTTTCATCGAGTAAAGCAATCGGCCCATGTTTCATTTCTCCGGCTGGATAACCCTCGGCATGAATGTAGCTAATTTCCTTCAATTTCAACGCCCCTTCTAGGGCAATTGGAAAGTTAATCCCCCGTCCAATAAAAATGAAGTCTTGAGTTTCATTAAACTCATGGGAAAACTCTTCAAGTTTAGGGGCTTGAGTATTTAAAATGAACTCGATTTGTGCGGGTAACTGTCGCAAGCCCTGGATGATTTCTTTAATCCGATCTTGGGGGAGAGTTTCCCGTTTCCAAGCTAAATCGAGGGCCAATAAATAGAATGCCACTAACTGAGTCACAAAGGTTTTGGTTGCTGCTACCCCAACTTCAAGGCCAGCACGGGTGTGAATCAAGTTGGGGACTAGCTGACCCAGGGAACTTTCAGGGCGGTTGGTAATTCCCAACATCCGGGGTTGAAATTGAGCCCCAGCCTTTTGACAGCGCTGATATTCCATGGTGAGGGCGGCCAGAGTATCTGCGGTTTCCCCGGACTGAGTTACGCCGATAGTGAGAGTGTTAGACCGCAAGGGAGACGGGGCATAGCGAGCTTCCGAGGCATAGTGAACCCCCGTGGGAATGTCGGCCAATTGTTCCAAGAGATACTTCCCCACCAAGCTGGCATGCCAACTGGTTCCACAGGCAAAGATCTGAATTTGTTCCAGGTTTTCATAGAGGGCAGCGTCTAAACCCAGATGGATGGGAGATTGATCATGGACTGGGGCTGGATGGAGGGCATCAGGTTTAACACGGGTGGCTTCGAGTTCCCAATCATTTATGAGGTAGGCTTGCAGGCAATCCCGCACGACTCCTGGTTGTTCATGAATCTCCTTGAGCATGAAGTGTTTGAAGGTGTGCTTGTCCACCAGGGACGCGCTGACTTCCAAAATTCGTGGAATTTTATGCAACCGTTCCCCAGCAAAACTGTAGATTTCTACACCCAAATGGGTCAACCGAGCTAATTCTTGGCTTTCCAGGTGCAGAACAGCCTGGGTATGGGCGAGCAACGCGGGCGTATCGGACGCACAGAAAAATTCTCCCTGACCAAACCCAATGCACAATGGGGCTGAATTTTGGCGAGCGATGATGATTTCATTGGGATAATCGGCACACAGGGCGGCGATCGCAAAGGCTCCTTCCAAACGATT
>JBOFUV010000138.1:0-4569 GCA_051652765.1 Microcoleaceae cyanobacterium
TCACTCCGTTTCATGCCATTGAGTTCGATTGCTTCAATCACTTTGCACCGCAGGTCATAGCTGTAAGATTTCGGCATGGAGATACTCTAATTAGGGTAGACCCTTTTATTATGTCCTAATCTATCTGGCGACTGCTATATCAGAGATGCCCGTTGTTCATAGCGATAGCTGGTGCGAAGATGAATGGGCTGACTGGCTTCAACGCCGTACTTTGACTCGATCCGATGATCGATGGTTAGCTGATAGACGAGATCCACCTCCACTGGAGCGACGTGCTTGGTTATCAGAGAAGCTAACTGAGAATTGGCGACAGGACATAAAGCCTGATGATTTTCTTGACGGTCTATTGACTAATTACAAAGGAGAAACTTGGTTAAATATCCATGGGTCTTGGAGTGATAGCGATAGCGCAAGACAGGAGAGTTTTTACATTACAAGTGCGCTTGTTTCACAAAGAACCTCTGAGTCACTATTAAATGCGCTGAGTACTTGCCTAAATCCGCATGACTTTAAACTTCCTGCTTGTGAGGAAGAGGAAGAAGAAATGGAGTTTAATGAACCTCCCTTTGAACTACAGAGATGGATTTGGCGAGGTTATCAAGGTGAGGGGATTGACGCTGCTGACCCACATGCGGGTAAAATTGATTATCCACCTTATAGAATCGGTGATTCAATCATTAAGCAACTTGGACTTTCTGTAGATTTAGAACAACGAAAATGGTTTATGACAGGTAGGGCGCAAGAATCGCTCGTTTGTGAACTTTGGAGTACACATAGAGGAGAAGATAAGGAAGAACCACATAAATATGGAATACGAATGAGTGCATCATTAGAGTTTCTAAACCAACTCTGTGTCACTCTTGAGCGTGAACTCATCATCGAAGTACAAATCGAGCGTCGTTTACGCAAGTCGTCATATTACACTAGGAGCGATGATGACGGAGAATACCCAGCCGCAAATAGCAAAGTTTATATCCTCTCAGCAGACGGTAAACTCAGAGACACAGGCACGTGCTATCAGCTTAGGTAAGGCTCTTGTCCAATAGCTTAGCCTTGAACCTGGAGTTGATACCCTTTCAAGGTGGATGGCACACTATGTTGCTGAACAAATTGTGATCGCAGAAACTACAACAGGCAGAGAGAATATTGAAGCGGAACAGCAATGTTTTGACACTATTTTGAAGCTTTGGGAACATCGATCATCACTACCAAATAATCGATATCCTTTTAAGAATTTTGAGCCTATATTTCAAGCTTTAAGTAGACTTGATCCAAATAACTCTCGATCTTACTATTTTGAAAACTCTCGTCTTCAGAAAACAGAAAATAATGATACATCTGAAAATCGAGCTAATGAGACTCAATTATGGATAAATCTAACACTTTCAATTGATTCTGCTGCACGTGTTCTGATCGATTTTGCACTTAAGCAAGCTACCTGTAATGCAGAAGATGAAGAAACTGCTGCCTGGATCGAAAAATCTACAGGAATTTCTGATGATGAGTGTGATGATCTCTCCATAATTGTTCGCCTTGTTGGAGAATCTCAAGAAGGTAATCCTGAAGAAAAAGTCCGTGAACAAAAACGTCATGAATTAAGTTCAAGAATTGAGAAGCTCGACATGTTGATAGAGTTTAGTGGGTTGCTACGTGATGAACTGACTGAGCACCTTGAAAATATCTCAGATGGAGATTCCAGTACAGATGCCTAATGCTACGTGGCAGTGGACGGACGAAAGCTGCTGGTGCTGAGTTCGAGGTTATCTGCGGCGGGTAATTGGGAACGTTAGCCTGCTGGAGTCCTTAGGCTAGGGTATTTGAAGTATATCTGTTGGTATCCAATCGGGCTTGGTTTGAGGTTAAATCCATACGAGGATTGGCAGGATGAATGCTAAGTTTTGGGGTGGGGTGTTTGGGTTCAGTATCGGCAGGATAAATTGTGAGGCATTCTTCTTGGCTATTCAAGGAAAATCTAATGAATTCAGCCCGCTGTCTATACGCGATCTTTTTTTCAATCTATGGCTGAGAGAACTTAATTAACAGTTTGTAACTTAACAAGCAGATAGATTAAATGAAGCACTTCATACAAGCTACAACACTTATGGGGTTGTCCTTCACAAGCAATCCGACAATCAGCGCGAAAGTCAGTCCCAACACGCATTGGGACTGCAAATATACTTATTCCTAACCTATCCTCGATGGTCTTTGATGTATTGGGCAATGAACCTTGCCTCCCGTTTGTCTTCTATCATGCGTCGAACCTCCCCGGCCAAGGCAATACAGAGATTAGAGAAACTCACCTCTTTTCGCCTTTCCCCATCGTAGTAAACGAAGCGAAACAAACCCCTCTCTGGGCGTTCATTGAGACATCCAGATCCTCCAATGCGCTGATGGACTTGAGTAGAAGGAATCTCATGTAGTCCCAATGCGTGTTGGGATGAAACTGAGGGGAGGCCATCATCATGTTCACAAATGAGAGACTGTTGCAGTTGTCGGATCTGTGCCTTTGCCTCATCAAGTTCCTGGAGCAGGCGACAACTACCGCTGAAGTTAAGGGATTCCGTTGGTGATGTAATTACTCTGCCATACTGCCCAAACTCCTTATAGAACCTAGCGATCGCCCCCGGATCATTCTTATCTGGCAGATAGACGATGAAGTTGCCATGACAAGGAGAATTAGAAGGGACAATTTGCCCATTCTCTGGCCTATTGAATTTAATCCGACCCGAACCAGAAATGTACTCATTCTTCGCCCGGGTCGTCACAAAACAGACGGGATAGCTCAAAACACCATCCCGCTTCGGGATCAACTCCAGACTGAAGGCAACAAAGATGGCTTGCTGAACCTGACCTGATTCATACTGCTGCACCAGGTAATCCCACCAGATCGCCTGACTTGATTCGCCGAATCCGTTGGAAGGGACTGAAACCCAGCGATCGCCCTCCTTCCGTAACTTTCCCCTTGGCAGATTCAAGAAAACCGTAGATGCTTCCCAGGATTGAGTCAGACCATCTTCAATGCTGGTGAAGATCCGCTGGGCTTGAACGACTTGATTGGCCAACTCACAGGAAGCGGGGTCGAGGGCAATGGAACCCATCACTTTGCGGGAGGACTCGACGAACGGGGCAGGGGTGTAGTGTTCGGCAGATTCAGAGCTGTGTTGAGCATTGCCTTTGCCCCCTGCCATAATCGTTAGACTTGGAGCAGTTAATTGATTATTTGACATGACTTTGACCTCAAATCCGGTGTCAGGTGATGGCTGATCGCTGAGTTGCCAACTGCTCAATCTCAACAGACCCCATTTCTTGAGGATGGCGGATTTGATGAAACAATATGTAGCGCCTGACCCAATAGACGTAAATTTGCTCAGTTCGGTAGGAATAGTGCTTGAGCCGAATCACATCGCGCACCTGCTCCAACAGCTTTTTGGGGCGTTGTTCCATTTGGGGTTTATACAGAAAATTTCAAGGTAATCCTCCGAATAAATCGATGTTAGGCCCGTTACTGTTGCATTTCATCGGAGAATATACAGAAAATTTCAGGATAATCCTCAAATTTAGGATGTATACCCAGAAAGTTTCAGTCTAATTGCAGTATTAGGGTGGACTATATGGAAAGTTTCAGGGTAATCATCATCATCCCAAAAGCGTTGGTTATGCAGAAAATTTCAATATAATAACTAGCTAGCCTGCTTCGTTTCTGGGTTAGGACGGCACAGCGAGGCTATGTGTAAAAAAATCAGTTTCAGTACGATCGGAGGATGATCATGAGGATGATCATAATGAGTAGTGTGAGAAAATTTTCTACAACAGTCGCTTTAGTTGGGATCTCGGCTTTTACTGTAATGCCCTGTGTAACTATTGCTCACGAAATTGCACCAGCCCAGCAAACCACTGAGGAAAATGGGTTTAGGTTTAACTTGCAAAACTGTTTGCGAAGTGGTGAAACAGTAACCTGTAATTTTACGATTACAAGTATAGGAAGTAGAGATGAAAGTTTGACATTAAAAGGTTCCACTGATGCGAATACTTCCAGAGTATTTGATTTCTCTGGGAATGAATATTTAGTTGTGGCTAATCAAGCTGGTCAATCTCAGTCTCAGGGTGGACGTGCTGAAGTAAACCTAATCCGAAATATTCCTACACGAGCAAGCGTCAGATTTGAGCTTCCGACGGAAGTATCTGATCTGGCAGTCTTAGCAGTAGGTTATTACGGTAGGGGTGTTAACTCTCAAGCTCAATTTCGTGATGTTGCAATTACTGTCCCATAAATATTGAGACGGTCGTGGCAGAAATAGTTCTGGGCTGTCTAGCAGGGTAAAGTTGGTAGTTATTGATTTGACTAGAGGTTGAGGTATAAGGATATGAATGTTACAGGAATTGCTTTATCAATGATTTTGGGTGTTTCCATACCAAACTTGCTTGCTGTAGCTTTCAATGCTCCTGCTTTAGCTCAAACCGAGAATTTCCCAGTAGGTGATTATTTGGATGGTTCACTGTATGTCAACATTGAAGGTAATCAGCTTAGTGATCTGACTATTCGGATTCAGGATCTCAGCGCAGGAGAGC
>JBOFUV010000139.1:0-4671 GCA_051652765.1 Microcoleaceae cyanobacterium
AGTTCGCGTTGCTCAAGTTTGCCCCTGAGAGATTTACCCTTGCAAGATTTTTGCTTTGTAAATCTGCTCCACTGAAGTCACAAGAACTCCAGAAAAAATGAACACAGGAATTTTGGGTTAAGAGTTGATTCAAATCATAAGAGTTAACAGCTAAAACTGAGGATGTTTCGCCAAGAATCAGCCCAAAAATCAATGCTAATATTAATAATAAAAATTTAATCATTGTGACATCAGTCAGAGACGAAACAGGTAACCGAAATATCGAAATTGCTGACCCATTACAAGCTTGGAGTCGCAACCATTAAGAACTTAGATTTACCCTTGACTCATCCACAGGGTTTGAGCGGCCAAATGGTGAAGATCGTTTTCCTGATGCGGCTTCCTGATGCGGCTTGGGTAAAGTTAGAATCCTGAAAATCCCTGAGTACCGAACAGCACAAAAGTTTGTTCCGCTTTGTCCCAATTTTATGATTGAATTATACTTTCCTAGTGACAGCCTGAAAGCTGTTCAAGAGAAATCACGGTAACGGAGACGGCAAGCACTAACCCCTGATTTGAACAGGCATCACTAGATAAGTCATTTTTAGCTCCCCTAAAGGGTTCAGAATCACAGGGCTCGTGGCCGTGTTCAGCGACATCTGGAGTTCTGAAGTATTGAACACTTTTAACCCTTCTAGAAGATATTTTACATTAAAAGCCAACTCCTTTGGCTCATCCCCAGACACTTGGGCTGACAGGGATTCAACTGCATTTCCAACCTCTGCTGCTTCTACAGAGAGAGAAACTATCTGGCGATCGCTATCAATAACACATTTGATAATGTCATTTTTTTGGCTGGCCAAAACGGCGATGCGTTCCAGAGCCCCGATGAGTTGGCGGCGATCCAAATCAACCCGACTCAAAAACTGCTGAGGCACAAGTTGGCGATAGGCTGGATAGGCTCCTTCTAATTTGCGGCTATTCAACCGTTGGTTGCCCAGCTCAAAAATCACTTGACTCTCGTCGAACCTCAAAGTTATTGGGGCAAGGGCATCTTCTTGACTTGAACTTCCCAAGCTCACCATCCGTTCGACCTCGCGCAAGGCTCGAGCCGGAATAGTCACCTCCAGCCCAGTGTCAGCAGCATCGAGGGTTGGGGAATCAGTTCCTTTTAGATTTTGAGTTTGCACAATAGCCAGTCGGTGACCATCGGTCGAGGCAAATTCTAAAGTATCCGACTGAATTTTTAAGTGAACCCCAGTCAGCACTTGCTTCGTTTCATCGGGGCTCGTTGCAAATAAGGTTCCTCTCAAACCTTCAAGCAACGCATCTGCCGAAAGTTGAACAGATTCTCCAGCGTCAATCTGAGGCAATTCTGGGTATTCCTCTGCTCCCATTCCCCGAATCTGGTACTGACCAGAACTTGCAGTTAAGGTGATACTCGGTTCTCCGGGGGCATTCTCAATCGTCACCAATCCCTGAGCCAGACGGGAGACAATGTCACTCAATAACTTTGCAGGCAAGGTGCAAGTTCCCCCGACCTGAACTTCGGCAGCAATGCGCGTATGAATTCCCAAGCTCAAATCAAAAGCAGTAAAACTTAAGGTTTGTTTGGATTCATCTGCGACTAGCAAGATATTGGCCAGGATAGGATGGTTTGGACGGGAAGGAATGGCCCGAGAAACAAAAGACAGTCCTGCATTTAACTTTTCCTGTTCAATCACAAAGCGCATAAACTAATCCTGTTATCGGGTGAAACTTGTCGAGTGAAACGCAGTTCAAACTACCCTCTTGATCTGTTCAAACATTCCATAGCTCAAGCCAAAACTTGAAAGATCAATCGCAGCAGTTAGAGAATCGTATTATATCGCTGATCACTGGTTAGCATTGATTTTTATCAAGGTTGATTATTACGTCTAGTAGCAAGGCAAATCATGCCTGTGGAAAACCTCCAAAACACTACTAATCCTTACTCTGGGGACGAGTAATCAGGTCAGACCCACAGAACTCTGCAGAGTTATCCACAGCTTTTTCCACAGAAGTCAACATTCAGAAATGAAAATACAATTCAACCTTCAGGAAGCCCTAAACGGATCTAGGTATAAAAAAAAGCCTTGCTAGTTCTCCAAAATCCTCTGCAACCTTAGCAACAATCAACCTGCATGAGTCAAGACTGTACCCTGCTTCCATAAACTTTATAAACTTTTGGCATCGATCCATACCCCCTACCGACTGTTCCGCGATCGGCTAGCAAAGTTAATCCGATCACTAAGTTGCCTGATAGTCTGGGCCAATTCCGGATCACGATTTCGCAATTTAGTTACCTTCTCACAAGCATACATCACTGTGGTGTGATCTTTCCCCCCAAAAACCTCACCTATTTTAGGCAAGCTTAAACCTGTATGCTGTCGCATCAGATACATCGCAACTTGACGAGCCAGACTAATTTCGCGCCGCCTCGAACTACTTTTTAGATCCTCAAGGGTCACTTTAAACGTTTCGGCGATCGCCTGTAACACTGCCTCTGGGGAAGAATCTTCCACTTGTTCTACAGGGTTGAGGACGGGAGCAATATTCTCCAGCGTAATGGGTAAGCCCGAGATTGAAGTATAAGCAATGACACGGGTTAAAGCGCCTTCCAACTCTCGAATATTTGACGTGTACGTCGAAGCAATGTACTCAATCACATCACGGGGAAGCTGAACCTGTTCGTACTCTGATTTTTTGAGCAAGATAGCCATTCGGGTCTCTAGGTCAGGAGCTTGAATGTCGGCCACTAGGCCCATAGAAAATCGAGAACATAGCCGTTCCTGCAACCGAGGAATATGATTGGGTGGGCGATCTGAGGCCAGCACAACCTGCTTCCCTGATTCATGCAAGGTATTGAAGGTGTGGAAGAATTCCTCCTGGGTGTATTCCTTGCCCTCAATAAACTGAATATCATCGACCAACAGAACATCTGCAGCTCGATAGTGTTCTCGAAAGGTTTGGACACTGTCCCGCCGAATTGAGGTAATCAGATCATTAGTGAACTTTTCACTCGACACATAAAACACCTTAGATCTTGGGTTAATTCTCAGTCGATAATGCCCAATCGCCTGCATCAGATGAGTTTTTCCCAGACCAACCCCCCCACACAAAAACAACGGATTAAACTCCCGTCCCGGAGATTCGGCCACCGCTAGAGCGGCTGCATGGGCCAACCGACTGTTAGCGCCGACAACAAAACGAGAAAAGATATACTTGGCATTCAGGTTCGTGGGCTCAGACCGAACCCCGTTGGAGTCTGAGGCTAGATGAACCCGAGCTGCCCGAGGAATAAAACTATCCAATGAAGTAACCTGAGTCTCTACAGGATCTACAACCTCAGTAGTGATATAGATCTCAACCCCATAGCCCAAAATATCCTGAACTGCTTCGGCAATCATCTCCTGATAGTGTTTCTGCAGCCAGTTCCGAACAAAAGGGTTAGGGGTACGGATGACCAAACAATGCTCATCCAGATGTTCGGCACAAGCTGTCTTAATCCAGGTGTCGTAGGTGGGCTCGCCGACCTGTACCTGAAGACGCTCAAGGACTTGAGGCCATAAATTCTTGGGGGAAGTTTCCACTGCTAACGTCTGGGACTAAGAGTTGGGCAATAGGGGCCATGAAGTCGAGATGGCCCGGATTTCTGTTGTTCAAATCCAGAGAACTCCAGTTTACTCGATACAGCTAAATTCAGCCCAAGAATATTTTAGAAAGTTTAATACCCTTGAATATCTGCCCTTTCAGCCTAAAAGGTGGCTCTCGACCCAGAGATCTGCACCAAAGTCCTTCAAATTAGCGACCCTGAACCCAGTGTCAAATTTCTATCATTGAGTCCCTTGCTTGAGGAGGGATAGTGTTAGAGTTAAAAGAGTGTCAATTTAATTCACAATCTATTTAACTCTGATGCCGTAGTCAAAAGACTAATGAGTGAAGCCAGAGGCTTTGTTGGGTTGAGCCGTCGCGGTCTTAGGGGCAAAACCCTTCACCTCTCCAAGGTTATAATGTATTTAGATATGTTGTATTTGGTTGCATTGTATTTAAATGCATGTCTTTGAAATGCATTGTCTTTAGCTGGTACATCAGCTCTCCACCAAGAATAGGACTGGCACTTTTGGGAACGAACCACTCCATGGATCAGAAATTTCACCTTTGGAAGCACCCCGCCCTGTATCTTCTCTTATTATTAGTTGGAGCGGGTGGGGTTTTGATTGGGGAAAGATGGCTTGCACCAAAAGTAGCAGCCTCAGGTTCGCAAATCGGGCAGTCCGAAGGTAACCCATCCGAAGATATATCCCTCTTACCATCAGAACTGCCTCCAAAGTCGAAGTCCCCGTCTTGGCGAACTAAGAAATCCAATCCACAACTCACCACGCCAGTCAACTCCAATTTTATTGTGGCTGCGGTCGATCAAGTTGGGCCAGCAGTTGTTCGAATTAATGCTTCCCGACGGGTAGGTACGGGGATTGAGCGGTTTGACGAGCCCTTTCCGGAGGAGTTTTTTGAAAGTCGTCCTCTGCCTCCAGACTCTCTAGAACAGGGTACAGGGTCAGGATTTATCCTAAGTTCAGAGGGCCATATTTTGACCAACAGCCATGTTGTTGAAAATACGGAAACCGTTGAAGTCGTTCTTAAAGATGGTCGGTGGTTTGACGGTCGGGTGTT
>JBOFUV010000140.1:0-3539 GCA_051652765.1 Microcoleaceae cyanobacterium
TCACTCCGTTTCATGCCATTGAGTTCGATTGCTTCAATCACTTTGCACCGCAGGTCATAGCTGTAAGATTTCGGCATGGAGATACTCTAATTAGGGTAGACCCTTTTATTATGTCCTAATCTATCTGGCGACTGCTATAACTTGAGGATAGGTTGTACAGGTTGGCACAGGACTTGTAAGACCCAAGAGCCTCAAGTGAACTTGTTCAAGAGATTGTTGGGCTTCACTTCTTACGGCTCCGCAGTCGCCATTTTGTGTCTTAGCGTGGTCAGGGAAAACGGGTCAAGCGACAAAGTTTGCCAAGTAAACTACTCGTGTGGCCCCTACCGTTCTGTTTCAGATTTGCTGAAGATTGAACCCATCACGCCGGAGATAATAGAAAGGACAATTGACCCGAATAGGGCAGGCCAAAATCCCTCAATAGTCAGCCCTGGAGTAATGAAACCCACCAGCGACAGTGAGATCGCGTTGACCACCAGCAAGAACAGCCCTAGAGTTAATAAGGTCAGGGGTAGGGTCAGAATTGTTAAGATTGGCTTAACAATTGCATTGACTAATCCCATAACAATGGCAGCTATTCCCGCAGTCTGCCAATTGGCAATTTCGACACCCGGTACTATAGAAGCGGTAACAGCAAGGGCGATCGCCGCCATTACCCAGGTGATGAAGAAGTTCATCATTGAAGTCTGAATAAGTTTGTTACTATTTGTTTTAACTGTATCACTACTCTAGCAATCAGTAATGGTTCATGAGATGTCTGTGGTGTAGGATTCTAGCTTACGCGGCAGGATACTTACGCCGTGTTCATGATGCAAATTAGATTGAGAGTCGTTTGTCAAATCCACTTGCATTACGGCGGTTTTTAACTCAATCAGGGATATCTTAGCCAATCAAGCCCTGCTTTTTAAGGGGGAATTGAGGAGGATCCCTATCAAGATTGACAGACTACTAAAACTACTAAAAAGGACTGACCTGATTTAAGTTGTTGCCATGACGCAAATTGTTAAGCCGACGGTTGCCCTACTAAAAGCAATTGATGATCAATTTTCCCAGCGATTCATTCAGCTTGACCCAGTCGGTTATTTCATTATTTATCTTGACCGAGAGGCGGGGTTAATTTGTGCCGAACACTACACCAATGCCATTAATGACCAAGGGCTTGCGGTTGATCCAGAGACTGGAGAACCTTTTCCTTGCACAGGGAGTTTGAAACGCATACCAACTCAAATTTACCGAGGCAGAACTGCAAAGGAATTAGGGATCAAAATTGCCGAAGAAGCAAGCCCTTGTCCTCTCAGTTGTTTTGACCATGCTTTGTATCTGGGGCGAGAATTCGTTCGGGCAGAGATTGCCTTGCTGACTGGAGAGGAGTACATTCAGGATTGAATTGAGTAAAATCCATGACGTTTATTTCCTCTAACTACGCCCTATTTCTTCTAGTTCTATTTGGAGTTTACTGGGTTGTGTCTTGGCAATCTTGGCGGTTATTGACGCTTCTGGTTGCCAGTTTAATTTTTTATGGCACACTTCAAGTTTACTATATTCCCTTTCTCCTAATCTGTATTCTATTTAACTTTGGGTTGGCGATCGCCATTGGAGAACCTTTGGATTGGCGGGTTGCTAATTCAGCTTGGAATCGGCGACGTTCCTTATTACTAGGATTGGGAATTGTTGTTAATGTTGGGTTACTGTTAGGGTTTAAATATGTGCCGTTTATCCTAACTACAACGGGCACTATTTTTGGTCTCCCAACAGCAATTGATCAGGCCGATTGGTTCACAACAAATATCATTGCCCCCGTTGGATTAAGTTTTTTTTGTTTCGAGTTAGTAGCTTACTTGATTGATGTTTATCGGGGAGCCCCTGCTGCAACCTCATTTTTGTCGTTTGCGTCCTATAAACTCTTCTTTCCAAAGCTAATTTCTGGCCCAATTACTCGATTTCATCACTTAGAAAGTCAGTTCAAGTTTCTCAAGTTTCCAACTGCGGATCAAATTGCAGATGGGCTGTGGCTAATGGCAACAGGAGCCGTAAAAAAAGGGCTATTGGCTGACAACTTGGGAGTGTTAGTTGACCTTAGTTTTAATAATTTGCAGCGGGCTGGCAGTGGAGATATTTGGCTGGCAACGGTTGCCTATGGACTGCAACTTTATTTGGACTTTAGTGGTTATGTCGATTTGGCAAGGGGGAGTGCGTTACTGTTAGGATTAAGCCTGCCTCGGAATTTTGATACTCCCTATTTCAGCACCAGTATTGCTGATTTTTGGCGGCGATGGCACATAACTTTGGGAGACTGGTTACGCAACTATTTGTATTTTCCATTGGGGGGATCACGGGTTGGATTAGTACGAACCTGTTTGAACTTACTCATGGTGATGTTGATTGCTGGAATTTGGCACGGAGCCGCTTGGGGATTTATTATTTGGGGTGTTTTGCACGGAATTGCATTGATCATTCATCGTCTTACTGATGCAGCTTCAAAACAGTATTCATTGGCATGGATCTGGCAAACACCAATGGGTCTGATCAGTGGATGGCTGATAACACAATTGATGATATTTTTTGCTTGGATTTTCTTCCGATTACCCAATTTAAAAGACTCTAGTCTGGCCGTTCAACATCTGTGGAATTATGAAGCAGATATTCAGTTTGCCCACAAAGTTTATGTAGAATCCCTGGGTTTGGAACGGATTCACTTAGTACTAATTCTAGGAACAATTTTTGTCGCCATGGGGATTTCTGCTCTATTTACCCGAGGATTGAAATTGCAGTTGAATTGGCCTGTGAAGCTACTCTTTGTACCCCTCTGTTTTTTTGTGGTTTGGCTACTATCCCCAGAGGGGAGCTTGCCTTATATTTACTTTGACTTTTAATCCTTTGACTTTTAGTCCTTTGATTTCTAGTCTTTTAATCTTTTGGATTAGTTACTCTACGTTAATCTTGCCGTCAGGCATAATTGTATTCTGGAGAACTGTTCCTTGGAGATTCGTGCCGTCCAAATTAGCGCCTTCTAA
This sequence comes from Microcoleaceae cyanobacterium, assembly GCA_051652765.1. Lineage (GTDB taxonomy): Bacteria > Cyanobacteriota > Cyanobacteriia > Cyanobacteriales > Microcoleaceae > JBHJGO01. The sequence continues at coordinate 3,015 of JBOFUV010000140.1, forward strand.
ATTTGCTCCTTCTAAGTTGGCGTTGCTGAGGTTCGTTGCTTCAGTATGGCCTCGGAAATAAACGCTGTGTAAATCAGCATACCTCAGGTCACTCTGAGCTAAGTTGGCATGTTGTAAATTAGCGCCGCGCAAGCTAGCAGAGCTAAGATTAGCTTGCTGTAAGTTGGCCCCCCACAAACGCGCTTCTAACAGGTTGGCGGCTGCTAAATTTGCTTCCTTGAGGTTGGCTAATGTTAAGTCTGCTTGCCACAGTCCTGAATGATTTAAGTTGGCTGTGGTTAAATTGGCTCGGCTTAAATTGGCTCCTAGCAAATTGGAGTGAACTAACGTTGCGCCTTGTAAGTTTGCCCCTGAAAGATTGGCATACTTTAATATTGCATGACTCAAGTTCGCGTTGCTCAAGTTTGCCCCTGAGAGATTTACCCTTGCAAGATTTTTGCTTTGTAAATCTGCTCCACTGAAGTCACAAGAACTCCAGAAAAAATGAACACAGGAATTTTGGGTTAAGAGTTGATTCAAATCATA
>JBOFUV010000141.1:0-1614 GCA_051652765.1 Microcoleaceae cyanobacterium
TGTTGTCCAGGGGGATAGGCCTTTCTGGGGGATTTCCGAGTTAATCCAGGTAAATCGCCCAAACGACGAACGATTCTCAGACGGGGGCCTCTATATCGAGCCATCTAACTTTTTCTCCGCATAAAATTTTTTGCACCAACCTTTTATTATACTATGTATCCAATAAATATTTCATAGCTCGTCTTGTGCTTCTAGCACAAACTCATCACCTTGACGAATTGCCTGTCCTAATGCCAGTACCTCCTCATTTGACCATTCAATTTTCTCAGACCAATAACGGTCAAATTTACAAACCCAGTGAAACAATGGCATCGTTAACTTTCACCATCAGTGTCATCGGATCAACAGGTGAAGCCGTAAAACCACAATTCTCATAAAACTGTTTCGCCTCTTTCGAGATCGCGTGTACCAGAATTGCCCGTATCCCTGCAATCTCAGCCGCTTGCAGAGTCCGAAGAATGGCATCTCGTAGCAAAGCACGCCCGATACCTTTACCTTGCCAGTGACAATCAACCGCGAGTCGTCCAATAACTATAACAGGAATCGGATCGGGCATATTACGCCGAACTCTGCCTGTTGCAGTCGCTTGTGCCACTGCTCCATTAGCAAGACAGTAGTACGCGATCGCTACGTCTTCCTCTGTACAGAGAACATAAGTGCGTGAAGCCCCATCTAACTCATTTTTGAGAGCACGACGTTTCAGCCAGTCATCTAGCTGAGTATTACCTGAATCAAAGGCCGCAATTCGATGTGATGACTTCAGTTTTTCAGGGGGGCGGAGTTTATTTTGCTCTGGCTCTAATCCCACGGAGATTTGGTTGTTAGCAATGTGTGTAGCTTTTGATCTCGCGTAGGAGGTGCATCCAGCAAGGCAACAAATTGCTGAAATTTAAGTTCATCTAACCCAAATAAACTGCGATCCAGAAGAACCTCTTGGGCTTTCTGATAGGCTGATTCCAGCATAAACTCTGATCGGCTCTTGCCTTGCACTTGAGCCGCATGATCAATTAGATCGCGTTGATTCTGCTTCGCTCGAATGTTGATTGTAACATCGCGGATCTTGCTAACTGACTCTTCATTTTCTGATGCGTACATAACGCTTACCTCCATAGGAGACTTTTCTAATTTAACTGTTTTGTATATACAATGTCAACACATTCAATCTTTTATGATAGTATCTATCCAATCACTATTTCATAGCTTGTCGCGGGTTTCGGGTAACACCACAACCCGATGCCGAAACAGGGTTTCTTGATTAAGTCTGGGTTAGGATGCAGAAACTAATGCAGAAACCCGGTTTCTGGGTTAATTTTAAAGGCAGGTAGCAAGAGCTTGTTGGAGGGGTTCTGATAACTCAATAGCCATAAAATAACGGCTGGGGTATAGGTAGTCTTCTCCAGATTCATCTATGACACGAATCTTATGATAATTGTTGGCTTTAGGGTCGGGTAAAACTTGATAAATTTTGCGAATTTCTAAGGAAGCTGAATAATCTGTGTTATTGATGCAAACGACAAATTCCATAATCTTTACTCCAAAATATATTTGATCTTGAATTCTTTTTGACCGATTCCCTGGGCTTCATACCAGTGAATTTCTGCCTTACACACTGTC
>JBOFUV010000142.1:0-7880 GCA_051652765.1 Microcoleaceae cyanobacterium
ATCGGAGCGGCGGGATTTGAACCCACGACCCCCACTACCCCAAAGTGGTACGCTACCAAGCTGCGCTACGCCCCGTTTTGCTTTCCTAGTATAGCATTGCAGTCTAAGAATCTAGAAAGTTTTTAATGTTTTTGCCCCATGAATTAAATCAGGCAAGATATCCGCTGACCAACAACCTTCGCTCCTGCGTCCTGTATGCAAAATCAGTTGCAGGCTGTAGGCCCTAGGATAGCCTTCAACTTGCATCCACAGTAAATCACTTTCCGCTTCACAGGCAATTTTTTCTGCCTCTACTAGCTCTGTTGCCATCTGAACCATCGTTTCTGCAAGTTGACTCAGTAGACGACAAAAATCGTTAAGTTCTGCTGCTGTCAACTCAATTGCCCAATTTTCTCCACCGACTAACCCTTGAAACTCCGGAGCTGCTGGATTCCAGCCTAATCGCCAGCCTTTGCCGCTTTTCAGAATGCGTTCTGTCATCGTGGGGACTATGGCAACAACAACTCAGCACTACCGGGTTTGGGTTGGGGAGGTAAGATGACATCTGGGTTGTCCGAGGGTTTGCCTGAATCGGGCTGATTCCCTGGGGATCGAGGAGGGTTACCTTGGGGGGCAGGGTTGAATATATCCGCTAGTGCTGTTACTAAAGCGTCCCGCTGGGCTAGGGTGAGACTTTCAATTGCAGCGCGATCGCCCACTATCGGGTTTTCCTTAAATTTGTCTTGACTAGGATACTCCCCCTCAAACATGACCTCGTTCACGCCCAAATAATCAGCCAAAGTTAGTTTCCAGTCAAAGCGATAAAGGGGTGAACGGCCTCTTACATAAAAATGATATCGAACTAACCGGCCAATTAGGGTGTCATCCTCTGCAACCTGTCCGGTTTCAATTGCAACGTAGCTATTTTCCTTCGGTAAGTCCGGAAGCTGCTGATAGATTTGTTGCCAGATATCTTGAACTTTAAGTCGCCGAGACTGAGCAACTCGTAATTTCCCTTCTGGAGGGTCTATGACTTGAGTCAATTCCCGATGGGGAATAGGTTGAGAATTTCCTAACGTAGAACTTCCCAGAACTATCAAGCTAGCAGTCCAAAACATTGCCAGACCAAAGTAAAAGATCTTTCTGGAATTAAGAAATTGAGAACCAAACATCGGGAATTTGTAGATCTCAGGAATTAATCTGAAATAATTTCTGGCTGAGTCAGCTCATCAGACATCTCGACGATAGCACGTAATACAGGTTTCATCATCACTGTATCATCGGTACTATCAAAGTCTTCATAGCGACACCGCTTAGCTCGGTTAGCCACCTGAACTGTGATGCGATACCGATTGGAGGCAGCACTAATCAAATCAGAGGCTCTACGAGTGATCTCTATCGAGTCAATATCAGGTCGTTTTTGCATGTAGCTTTTAACTCTTGATAAGGTTGTAATCATCTTATTTTAACCAAACGAACCGAATACTTAGGGGTGTTCTGGCAGATTGTAGAAATCTTCGACTCTTCCAACTCCCCAGACAGGAATCGAATCCCATGGCGATCGCAGTTTGTCTGGACTAAATTTGCCTGTGTGAGTCCCTATTTTTGTTTGAGGGAAGTCGTTCATTCCTTCACTGTTTTACACAGATGGCGATCTTCTTCGCTGACGTTGTAATTATTTTCCAGGTAGTTTCCTAGCCAGTGACAAGCCCAGTCCACCAGGTTATCCAGATCGAGGTTCCAAAGAATCACAGTCTTGTCTCGACTCGCAGAAGCCAACATTTTGCTATCTGGACTAAAGCTCAAGCCCATCACTCCATTCTTGTGACCGATTAGGGTTTTCAGTAGCGTGCCGTCGTGACGACTCCAAAGCCTGACTTGGCCATCGTAGCTCCCAGAAGCAACTAGTTTACTATCGGGGCTGAAGACCACGCTGGCAACGCTATCACTGGAACCTTTGAGCAGGGTTTTCAGCAACATGCCATTGCGGCTCCAAAGTTTTACCGTGTTGTCATAGCCTGCAGAGGCAATCGTGTGACCGTCGGGGCTAAAACTTACCCCTAACACATAGGCATCGTGGGCTGCAATTGTTTTTAGTAGCTTTCCCTGGATGCTCCAGAGTTTCACCGTCCCATCATCACTGGCTGATGCAATGGTTTGACCATTGGGACTGAAGTCTAAGCCATTGACCCAGCCCTGATTGCCCGTCAAGGTGCGAATCAACTGACCCTCTCGATTCCACAGTTTAATAGTCTTATCTTTACTTCCCGTTGCCAACACCTTCCCATCTGGGCTAAAGCTCACACTCAGCACACTGTCATGGTGAGCATTCCAACTTTGGGCAAGAGAAAATGGAGAAAATTCGGAGGGTTCAGACAGAGGTTGAGGACTGGGCAACACGTCAATCCCGAACCTTTTCTGTTGATCTTTTGCAGGCTGAGATTGGCCCTGGATCGCCCAAATGCGAACTTTGTTATCATAGCCAACGGTGACAAAAGACTCACCCTCCGGACTAAAGCGAACGGCAGAAACTCGCTCTCCATGGGCCTGAAGACTTTGGAGCACAGTGCCTTGACGATTCCAGAGTTTGACAATGCCATCCTGGGAGGCTGAAGCGAGGAGGGTTCCCTCGGGATTAAAACTAACACTCAAGACCCGATCTGGATGACCTTCAAGAATTTTCAGGGGAGTATCCTTGAGTTGCCAAAGCCTCACTGTTTTGTCATAGCTAGAGGAAGCCAAGACTTGACCATCTGGGGAAAAGCTAACATTCGTCACTTGATCGCCGTGACCTAGTAAGGTCTGCAACAGCGTGCCCTCAAGACTCCACAGTTTAATCGTCTTATCCCCACTAACCGTGGCGAGCGATCGCCCATCCGGAGCAAATTTGACACTGTAAACAATTCCCGCATGGCCTTGGAGAGTCTTTAGCAGCTCACCCTCTCGACTCCAAAGCTTGACCAGGTTGTTGTCACCTGCCGTAGCAATGGTACGGCCATCTGGGGAAAAGCTCACCCCATAAACCTTGCAGTCTGAGTAATCGCCGTGTTGGAGGATCGTTTGAACTTTCCCAAACAAATCTGTAATTTTTACGCTGCCATTACCGCCTCCCACCGCCAGAAACTGACCCTCTGGACTAAAGGTAATCCAGTGAATTGGCGTTTTGCTGAACTGCAACGTCCTGATGAGCTGACCCTCTAGATTCCAAAGCATAACCGTTTTGTCTTCTGAAGCGGAAGCCAGCAGTTGACCTTTGGGAGAGAAACTCACACTGGTGACCTTACTCTTGTGTCCTCTCAAGGTGAGGGGCACTGAAGTGGCAACAGAGGCTGGGTTTGGGTCTGGGGTTGACCCTGGCTTTGGCCCGGAATTCAGGTCTGGATTGACTGCATTGAGTTGCCAAAGCTTTACGGTGCGATCGCGAGAGCTTGAAGCCAGGAAACGGCCATCAGGACTGAAACTTACACTGGTGACCGATCGCTTATGACTCTTGAGCACCTGAACGAGCTTGCCCTCCGGTGTCCAGAGTCGAACGGTATCGTCAGCTCCCCCAGAGGCAATCAGCGTGCCCGCAGGATTAAAATTCACATCCCAGACTACCTCACTGTGTCCCTCCAACCGATTTTGCTCATGAATTCCATAAATTGCCTGCTGGAGGGTGGCGGCAATTTGAGTTTCAGTGCTCTGTAAATCTCCGCCCAAGTTTAGCCATTTGATCCGCCGTAATCGTTCGGTAGCTCGCAGGCTCTCAAGGATCGCATCAAATTTTTGCTGAGAAAAGTACAAGGCATCGGAAGCCGCCGTCAACGTGGCAATATTGGCTAGTTGCTTCTGCTGATAGGCCGTTCGGGTTGCCAAGGCCAAACCAATTGTGGTCACGAGGGAAACACACAGAAGTTGTTTGAGGAGTCGATTGCGATGGAGCAACTGTTGCTGGCTCAACTTTTGGGCTGCCTCGGCCTGATGCTTGGCCACTTGAGCCTGACAGAGCCGTCGCTGAATTTCGGATTGGCGTTCTCGCTCTTCTAGGGCGTAGCGTTGACGAATGGGTATGACGAGATAGTCATGCAACAGTTGATAGCGATCTTCTGGCTTCTCTCGCCGTCGGAGCAAGAGACCAGACTCCAGGATGACATCAATGAACGGGTCTGAGTCTGTCACGCTGTTGTCTGAAGTGTCTTTGCTGCCTCGCTCTGTCCCTGAGATCAAACGCATCCCAGTCAATAACTCCCGCCGGGTTTTGATCGGTCGAGTGAACTTGTCATCGGTCAAGGCGAACAAAATATCCCAAGCGGCGGCCTGATTTTCAGGCCCACAATCCCGAATCACTTGTTCAATGGAATGTTTGATCAATTCTGCCTTGGGATTTGGCCCCAACCGTTCGTAGGCAGCCAGGGTTGTGATCCCGCCGAGGTTTTCCTCCTGAAGTTGGGCGCCGACCACCTGTAGCTCAATCGGTCTCACCTCTCCTTTTTCATCCGCCAAGTCCCTGACCAAGGCTTGAATCAAAGCAGGTTCTAGCTCAAATTTTGCCCGTTGGGTCAATCGTTCAATCACAGCCTGAGCTTCAGCTTGAGAAAAATCCTTGAGGTTGTAGCGATGCTTGCGATCCAAAATATTGTTGTCAATGGCATCTAGGGTAACTAAATTTTCACACTCCAACAAACAGTGTAAATAATCCTCCCGCAAGGAAAGAATAATTTTGACAAAGGGCAAATTTAAACAAACCTGGAGAAACTCAGAAAAAACTTGCACTTCTGCGGCGCTATTGACAAAGAAAAATTCTTCAAATTGATCAAAAATCAAAACCGTTAAGATATTTTTCTCTGCATTTTGACGCAAGTACCGCAAGACAAATGAGGAGGGATTGAGAATAAATGAGGACTGATAATTTTCCTGCTTGCTCCAAGGGCGATGGGATGCCTGAGCGATGACCTGTGACCACAATTTTTTTAAGTTGAGTTGAGGCTTAAATTGTAGATCTTCCTGATTTAAGATCCCTTTTGCCAGCGATCGCTCCAATTCTCGCACCCAGTTCGTATAGGTATGAATCGCAACAGGCAAAACCGTACGAGCCCCCAAACTAATCGTCTTCAACGCTGGAATCAGACCCGCATTGACTAAAGAACTTTTGCCCACCCCGGAGCGACCATGAATCACCACCAATTTATGGTCATTGCGTCCGAGGCGGTGAATTAAGTGGTGAATATCTTGTTGACGACAGGAGGCCATGATCTCCTCAGCAACAGTAGATTGTGGGTCAACCCTGACACTAGAAGAAGGGTTAAGGGCTCGTTTAATCGGTTGGAGTTGGTTTGCTCCGATGAACGCCCGAAATCCATACTGATGTTCAATTTCACGTTGCTTTTTCTTGAGGCGAAACGCCCGTACATATTGGCCCTGAGTGTAATAAATTGCCCGTAGTTCTGCCAGGATTTGAATATAAAGCTGAGGATCGTACTCTGGCTCAGTTCCGACCTGAGCAACTTCTAGCACCTCGACTGCCTTATCCCACCGTTCTAAATGTTTGTAGCTCCGAGCCAGGAGTAATAAGTAAACCCCTCGACTAGAAATCGGATCGGATTTAGGCAAAATCGCTAAGGCTAATCGAGCCAACTTATTGGCCTGCGACCATTTTTGATGATGCAAGGCCACCTCAGCCATCAATCCATAGTCCTTGGCCAGTTGACGGGGGGTTCCATGGGTCAGGTGCATTTTCAAGACCTGACTGGCAAATCCTTCCAGTTCGTCCCATGCCCGTAAACGTTGCAAAATCTCTCCCATATAAGACATGACTCCTGCCTCCAAATCAGCTCGTCCTGCTTGTTTGAAAACCTGGTGGCACTGTTCTAAGCTGGCTTTGGCTTTATGAAGTAATGGGGTTTGCTGCGTTGGGGTGCGGGCCGCTTGTAATCGATAGGTCAGGGCAATGTAGAATAGGACAATTCCCTGACATTCAATCAGGCTATCTCGGCTGGCTAAATAGGCAAATGAAAGCGGAGAAACTGACGTTGCAGAAGCAGACGTTACAGAAGCAGAGGTCAGAGGCAAAAATTGAGCATGGGGCTCAATGTTCTGGTTCTGACTGCCTTCCAATGTCAGATTTTGTTGGGTTGTGTCGTACTGCAAAAGGGCAAGGAAGCTTTTTTGGTAATGTTCCCGGGCTAAGTCGCTTTGATCACGCGCATCGTTGTCTTGACCCCAGATAAACTCACGACTGGCTTCTAGGGCTGGGTTTAACAAATAGCCTCGACCTTGGAGATCTCGCCAAGCCGCTTCCAACTCCCGGCGACGACGGGAACCCATCGTGAAATCATACTGAAGACTAGGAATGTCTATCCCCTGAAACGTGCCCTGAAATGGAAACTCACAGTCTTTGATTTTGAGTTCTGCCAAGGAAAACAGGATATTCGCTTGGAGCTTGAGATAGGTTTCCAGTTCGCAGGTTGCCAGCTCAAATTTAATCGTTGCCGCCGCCCAACTCTTAAAATCAGGAGCCAATCGGATTAACTTGATGGCGACTTCATCCGTAATCCACAAGACGATGGGAAACTTAAACTGCTTGCGAAACTCATCCCTGACTTGATTGGTGGAGTTCAGCAACTGATCAAGTTCATCTACCGCCTCTAGCCCTAGCACAATTAAGGCAGCGGGAGGCGGCTCAGTAACGGCCTCGGCAATGGTGGTGTAAAGGGTTTGAACCGACTGAGGCAGCATCAGCCGTTGAATCGAAAGATGGGACTGTTCCTCCAAGTGCTTTAACAATTGCAGTTGGAGCTGGGCATAGTTACACTGAGCCAGAATCAGGGAAAATTGCCCATCCGAGAGATTGAGAGAACGCATCAGCCGTTGTAGCGATCGCTGGTTTCGTTCCTCCGCTTGGGCTATGGTGTACAAATCATCCGCAGAGTTTGGATCAGCCATATCAGGATCTGGCAAAAATTGTTCAGTTGTCCATCTCATTGCAGGACTCCCAAGAAATATCAAGTTGCTTTGAGTGGGCAACCCCAAAAACAAGCTTCTGCGAATCACATGCTCTCTCAAAAAGGAGAGGATATAGTGCAAATTTTGCAATCTCACAATCACCCTGCCTTAATTTCAGATCTAATGCTGACACACAAATGATCCCCCGTTACAAAATGCTACATCCGCCAACCCCATTCCAGCCCTACTGAGTTGAGCAGTCTCAGAGAGGTTGTTTGAGCCGTTATTGACAACATCCTGAACTGCCTACATGCACTGACCTTGGCCCAGATAGCCCAGATGACGATGCCATCGTTGAATCCATGGCTGAACGGAAGTAGCAGCATCAGGCATCACTTTAGACCCTACTTTTCCGTCTTGGCATACATCGGTTTCCCTGAGTCCGCCAGCCACTGACGATACTGCGGTGTTTCCGCGAGAACTGGATTGATCCCAAACCAATGCCCATCGCGATCGCGATACTCAAACACAAACATACTGCGGAGTAATGCTTGGCATTCCTCTTCGCCACGCACATGTTGAGTTTGGACAACCTGGAACAACAGTTCCCACTCCTCCTGGGTAATCCCCCGTAACAGGTCATCGCGGTACTCTCGGATCACATTCTCCAGGCAGTCTCGAGTCAAAGGTGGATCTTCCTGCTGCAAGCAACTATAGATCAGCATCAGGAACCGACGAATATGACCCCCGCTAATGTAACACAGTCGATCCAGAGTTTCTTGACTGTCAAAAACTGCAGACACGAGGCGCAGCCGCTCTTCAGGGGGAATCTCCGGAAAGGCTCTCGCCATTAACATCTGCTTCATGAGAGCTACACCGGCGGGATTGTCTTCTCCGTGACGAAACCGCACTGGAATCATGGGCAGAACCTTGGGCTTTACCCCAAACCGACTTGATAACCGACCGTAGTCATTGGA
>JBOFUV010000143.1:0-32063 GCA_051652765.1 Microcoleaceae cyanobacterium
AAATATAAAAACTCTCAATCTCTCTCTCTGTATACGTTTCACCTGCCCCAGTACTGCCCCAGTACTGCCCCAAACCAGCCCCAAAAGTGCCCCAAAAGTGCCCCAAACTGCCCCAAAAGTGCCCCAACTGCCCCAGAGCTAAAAACAAGGGTTTTTGAGTATTAATACTTATGGGCCATCTCAACTAAAAAGCTTGGGGCCATCCATCTCTGAATTGGGCCCCAAGCTTTTTGGTGTTGTGTATTGGAAAACCAGCTAACTAGCTTTACTCGTTATGACTGGATCAGTCTCAACGGTCACTCTTCAGATGTGTTCGATTTACTCTGCACCTGGCTAATGTTTTCGGTAAGAATCTCTCCTGAAGCCTCTGCCTCTGCAATTTCTCTTTGCAGCAACCACACCAAGAGATTACTCAATGACCTGACTCGGCTTTTCGCCAACATCTCTCCTTTGCGTTTCAACTCCTCTTCAAGGTAGACGTTGACTCTTGGCAGCTTACTGGGCACGGCTGACGTATTCATGTTTGCAGAACCATTGTACAGTACCCCCTCATTTTACTAAATGGGGTTGACGGTGGGTGTACTTTTGACGTACAGTTAACCCCATGGAGGATTTTTGAGCACTACTGGCTCAAAACCTTACGACACACCTTACGAATCCCTTACGCAGGAGAGGTTTATGTACGAAGACTCAGACAACTTTACGATTGCTGAAGCGGCTGAGATGACGGGCTACAGTCCCAAATCTCTGACCCGCAATGACAGCGGTGGCATCTTAAACCGGGTCGCCTCTGTCAACCCCAACATCTTCACCCCTGACGGCTACATCACTCGTGAAGGGGTCAACCTGATTGCTAACTACAAAGATGCTCTGGCGGCTGGGCGAACTTATGACGAATGGCGGTCTGAATTTATGGCTGAGATTGCCCCTATCGTGCCTGTTCAGGTGATGCCAGAGAATGACCAGGTCACGCCTAGCGTGGTCAACTTTCAGAACGAGATTGCTAAATGGGCAGAGCAGACGGCAGAGCATTACGAGCGTCTGGGGGAAAACCTAGCGCATAAGGTTTATGTTGAGTCGTTCTCTGCCGGGTTCAATCGGGGCAAGTCCCGGTTGGTTGATGTATTCAAACAGTCCAAATAATTAGGGAGGATTTCAGAAGATGGCAACACTAGAAGTCGAAGAACTTTATTACGAATACAAGCAAGACAAAACATACTTTGTTGAGGTCAGATGTTTTCAGGGAAGTCCAATTAGTGGAATAGATTTTACTCGTTTAGTGGTTGAATCTGGCTATGACCCTACCGACGTTGAGCAGATAGGAAAATGCAAACGAGAAGTCATATTTGTTGAGCACAAAGTTCAAGCAACTTCTCAGATTATTCGTAACGCAATTAAACTTCTTGACGATGCAGTTTCTAAATTATCCGAGTCTACTGATTGGCTTGATAGCAGGAATCCTGGCTACATCAATGATGAAGAAAATTCGCAAAAGAATCGCTTGGTCAGTGTTGGATGAACTACAGGAAATAGCGATAAGCTCTAAAGATCCTATGTGGGATACCTTTGAAGACATTAAACAACGAGTTGAACAATTGAGGTAACAATAAATGGGACTACTTTCTAAGTTCATGGGTAATGGAGACAGCAATCTTTCTCGCCGTTCAGGGATGCCCAATGTCAATATTGAATCTTATTCTCCTCATGGGAATAAGTACGATTTTCATGACCTTGTTCACGGCAATTTTAGCGGTGTTAATCGTCTGTCAGAACATGAGGTTGCTCAGGCAGAAGAGACAGCGCAGACCCTTAAGCAACAAGAATCCTTCTACAGACGGAAAAGTGTTGCAGAGGACGGGGCTATGACTTCTGCCAGACGAATTCATGGGCAAGAACAGCAAAGCCTACGCCATCGCCTGAATGAAGGGCTAACGATGCGAGGTCAAGCCGTCAACAGCAAGAACTTTGTTGAGACACGGGTCAAGCCAGAGATACACCGACAAAACCGTTCATTGCAACTGGCAAGCGTTCAGGGACAGCAAACCATAGCTTTGATTGACCAATCCTTTGAGGTTAAGCGCAAGCGGTTGCAGTCCCTCAGATCAGGAGTGGCCTAACTGTGTTGACCTCCAAATACGTTGACTACATCGCCCTAGGCGTTATGGCCTTCTCTCTCTCCCAGATTGTTCACAGCTACCTGAACTTTTGGTACAGCCTGATCGTTCACCTGGCATCTGTGGCAGTTGCCATCACTCTACTCAGTGGTGAGGGCAGTCATCATCACACCAACAAAATTCTGATTACCACAACCCTTGCAGCAATAGGAGCATTCTTCAGCTATGGATACTAATAGCAAACCCACTCGCAGGAACGAATGGGTAGGGCAAGCTATGTTACTAGCTCTGATCCTAACCTTTCTGGGGACAATGGCAACATTTGGGCAAACCTTGAAGCACATCTCCCTACTTGCAGGATGCATTGTCGCGGGTGAAGGCTATCGCCGCAACCAACACAACAAAGCAATTGAAGTAGACGAAACGGCTCGGGCAGAAACCGATCTAATGATTCAGGCTGACCGATTGGCCGCGATTGAACAGATTGAATCTGCCAGCCGCAAAGCTGAGATAGCGAGTCATATTGCCCGACTGCACCTGGAGCAGGTGAAGTTAGAAGTGCAGATGCAGGAGTTTAACGTCTGATCTGTTTAGACTATGAAACCCAACGGGTTTATTTTTTCTCTAAGGTAAACCCGTTTTTTGGGATTGGAGTTTAGTGGTTAATGCAGTCTCTAATCGCTATTTAGTGAATAGCAATCTTTTCTATTTATGAGTAGTTGATCAGAACTGGGTTGTTGTTGAAAATTGATGTTCTGTACGGAGATTTGAATTAGGACACGTTAGCGCTTTAACTTACGGCTTCCAGGCTTAAGCTAGGGAATATGCGTGAAAGGGTTTTTGATTTGTTCTAGGGGCAATTTTGCGACGCTCACAGCATTAACCGGGTCAAGGCTGACTTGAGACAAAATTCAGTAGTCGGGGCAAGTCTATGTATCTAGTACTACTTTCATACGAAGGAATAAGGAAAAAGCCCAAAGAATCGCCAAGTTTTCTATACGAAAGGTATAAGCTTTATAGGTTCATATCGTACAAATCCTTACAATTCCGCACACCTCTTGAATTTACCCGTAATTTCACGAATAGATTAATTATTCAAGTAGCCGAATATACCCAGTTTTGTAGGAATATCTGATCTCATGGCTGTATTCAAATGTAGGGGAGTAAAACATCAATTAATACTGTTTCAAATGGTGTTTTACTACTTGCACGATCTGGGTTATCTAAAGGTTTGGAAGAATAACATCTCAAAGGTTAAGGGAACTTCTCATGCTTATCAGTTGATACTGACGATTACTCTAGGTGAAAAAATTGGTGAAGTAAAAAATCTTGAGATGTATAGACCACTGACCACGAAAGAAAGAGAGTTTGCAGAGAGGATGAAAATACTCGAATCGCATACAGAACCCGGCGATCCAATTGAGCCTTTTGAATAGAAATGCAGAGTATCAGAGGTCGTGGGGTTTGCTCTAAAGAGGAAATATGGTTTAATTTTCAACATGACTGCAAAAAACAATGGACGAGAGAACCCTGCGACATCCGCGAGGATGGCTTAACGCACACAGGGACTCTATTCGTGAAATGACGACATAACGTCAGCTTTTACCAGAAAGTCAGTAGCGATAGAGTCATCCGGCGGGGGGGGAGCTTTGGTCATCCCCTATTGTGGAGGTAAACATGCCTTCACCCTATGCGCCTCATTGATTATAGGAGTGTTGAAAAACAAAACCACTGCTCTGTACTTAGGGTTTGAGAGCAGCGGCCTGTTATTTATCACTTTCCAACTGAGGAAATCATACCATGAATAATATTGCATCGTGCCAGACTCAGCAACAAGGTAACGATCAGGTTTTCGAAGTTCAAATCGATTTGTCCAAGCGAATTCTGGCTCACATCTTCCGCAACGCCAGACAACAGCCAGAAGGACAGCAGAGCAAAGTTAAGCTCATCTACGATCACGGGCTAAGACCTGAACATCTTCACCCCCATTACTACGGGTCAGTTTATCAGGCTTGCCTCATCCTGGATGCACAGGACAAGCTTTGTGACTTGATGATGGTCTCTTCTGAGTTGCTACAGGGTAGCTATCCTGAGCGAGCTTGGAGAGACATTATCGTAGATATCAATAGTTTTGTAGTCACTGACTTCTTTGCTGTCAATGAAGATGCAGTATTTCAGAACGTCCAGGAGTTAATCAAGTTAAATCAGGCCGTCAATAAACCTCTGGATGAACCCCTAGAACTGAAAGACTTCATCAAGCGCTACAACCAATCTAGTGACTCTGAAGTTGACAAACAGGTCAGCTTAATCGTTGCCTCTAGGGGATATAAGCTCGGTGTTAAAGAGCTTAAAGACCTCTGTGAAATTGGACAAAGAGAATCAGAACAGCAAGAGTTTTTTAAGTCTCCCGAGTTCAAATTACCCTCACTCATTGAAGCTCGTAAACCAAGCCTAAACCCTTGCCGCTACCTGTTTGGTGACGGGGGCAAGTTGGCGCGCGCGCTGGTCAAACGCGCCAGGGCGATGAGCACGATTCCTGACTTTCTTTTCACCACGCTGTTACCAGTCGCTGCCAGTATCGCCGGGGGACAGAATAAGGTCATCGTTAAAGCCGACGGCAATTACACTCAGCCCCTTATGTTCTGGACAGCAATTGTCGGTCGCTCGGGAACGCTCAAGACCCCGGCACAAATGGCGATAGTCTCACCTTTAGAGCAGATGGAGGTAGCGGCCTATGAGCAATACAGGCGAGACCTCGAGGAGTGGAATAAAACCGATAAAGATGACCGCAAAGAAGAACCAGTCCGTCAGCGGTTCATGTCCAAAGACTCCACACTTGAAGCCTTAGAGAGTATTCACCATCAAAACCCCAGAGGATTACTGGTTTATCGAGATGAGTTAATTGGTGACCTCAAATCAATGGGGCAGTACAAGAAAAATAACTCCGATCTAGAATCCACACTACAGCAGTGGAACGGTGGAACCTTGATGGTTGACCGACAGAGCCGGAACGTCATGATTCCCAACTGCTCAATCTCACGAACTGGAGCCTATCAATGGAGTGCTTTAAAGGAAGCCTTGCAGGGCAAAATTGAAAACGGTTATAACGCTCGCTGGTTATTCTGTGCCGTTCAAGCACCGAAACGAAGGCTCAACCTACTGTCTGAACCATCCCCAGACACCCTAGACGGAGAATTAGCCCATCTTTATCAACACCTACGACTTCACCAAAACCCCAAAGACTACTTACTCAGCCGGGATGCCTTAGCACCCTTTGACGCTTGGCATCGTCAGCTTGTGAATTGGCAAGACGAGGAATCAGATAAAAGCATTGAGCTTGTCTATTCCAAGACTGAAGCTTACACCTTGCGAATAGCCCTATGGTTGCACCTGGTCAACAGTGCCTTAGCTGGGATTGAAGCACCCCCAACAATCTCGGGGCAGACGATGGAACTAGCAATTGAACTAGCTGGGTACTATTTGGGGCAGGCAAAATTGGTTTACCTGATGCAGGACATGATCCATGAAGATGCTCTAGCATTCTGGGAAAAAACCACAAAGTTAACTGAACCCAGAACGATCACCCAGTTACGGAACAACAATTTTAAACGAACCAAATTAAGGTCAGTTCCGATACTCCGTCAACTTGCTCAGACATTAGCTGAACAGGGGCGAGGGATCTACAACTCAAAAGATGACACCTGGCAAGCTGTCCCAGAAGATCTTGAGAACTATCGGGTTAATTATGACAATCCATTCCAAGACTGTGACCCAATCAAAATACTAGATACTGCTCAAACAGGCTCAGAGAGAGGGCTTGAGCCGATTGGGGCAGTGCTGGGGCAGATTGGGGCAGGTTTGGGGCAGTCTGGGGCAGGTTTGGGGCAGATTGGGGCACTTTTGGGGCAGTCTGGGGCAGGTTTTGGGGCAGGCAAAACCCTGACTCAGAGCCAGTTTCAGAAAAACACCCCCCCCAAATTGGGGCAGGAATTGGGGCAAGTAGAAAAACAGGAAAATCAGGTAGAAATCTTTTTTAATTTGGTTCCCAATTGCAACACCCCAGATGCAGTTTTAAGTCTGTGGCAGGGGCTAAATTCCCAAAGTCGTTCTGAAGTTATGCGGTCAATCGAGAGTTTTGACCCCAAGGCTCAACCCATAATCGCTAAAGTTGGTCAGATGAATCTCAGATGGAAAGATAACACCCTGACTCAACGAGTTCGTTAACCCAATCTGGCAATGAAATCTAAATCCAAACAAACCCTTCGCTACAAGGGCAACTTTGGGGTAACTATTGATGGGAATTCCCTGAGAATTTCACTACCCAGAGAGCTAGTTCATAACAACAATAGACATTTCTACCCCGGTTTGAGGAATACCCCAGAAGGTTGGGCAATGGCTAAACGCCTTTCAGCCGAAATGGAACGAGACTACCTAAATGGCAACTTTGATGTCAGCCTCAATAAGTACAAACGCAAGGCAACCCCCATCATCAAACAGCCTAAAGCCTTAACTCTTGTCGAGTTGAGTTTGATGTACTGGGAATCTCAAAAGCCTACAATCTCACCCAACTATGAAAAGGCTGGGTTTGGCACGATGCACAACCACCTGGCGCGGTCACCCTATGCTGAGATTGTGCCTGATGCCAACACTAGCGGCTGGGCACAAGGGCTATTTGATTGGTCAGCAGCATCGAGGCTAAGCCCCGACACTCGCAAGCGGCTACTACAATATCTGAACCGTTGTCTAGAATGGGCGATCGCAGCAAAACGGGTTAAGCTCCAGCGGTCACCCTTTGAAGGAATGGCAAGCAAAATCAGGCTCCATCGTACCAGAGCCAAGTCTAACGCCAAGCCATTTACTCAAGATGAGGTCAGACAGATTTTGATCTGGTTTGCCGAACACAGAACATACAGGCACTATCAATGGTTCATGGCCTTCCTGTTTGCAACAGGCTGTCGCCACAATGAAGCTCAAGCCCTATGGGATGACACTGTCTCCTTCACCCGCAAAACCGTCACATTCACTCACAGAATGGTTAATGCTCAAGGTGGCAGACAGCGGCTATCAGGACTAAAGTCTCAGCCCGAACGGACTATTTATATGAATGATCAAATCAAAAATATTCTCTCAAAAGCCAAAGACAGCGCTGTCAATCAATTTGTGTTCCCCAGTATTAAAGGATTTGCAATTGACCCCGCTGTCTTTGGTGAGATCTGGCACAAGTGCTTAGCTGAGCTAGGCATTGAAGACCGTAACCCCAATCAAACCCGTCATACCTTTGCTAGCCTATGCGCTAAACAGGGAATGCCCCCAGTGGAACTAGCTGAAATCATGGGCAATAAACCTCAGACAGCTATCGATAACTACGTTGCAAGTGTAGGTGAAACTTTCATCCCAGAGTTTAATTTTTAAGGTTTGGTGAGAATTTGGTGGGAAATTTGGCTAATAAACCAATATGCTTAACTGTAAAAACCTTACTACAGAGGCAATTTGGGGTAATACGTCAAGTTAGATACCCTATCTGATTTAACCAGAGAATGCAACGGGTTAGAATTTCTGCAGTTGAGCTTCTGGGCTAAAAAACTGTCGGCAAATCCTACTTGTTAATATCAAGCCAATCAGCAGCTCAGCAACAATCCCTAAAAATAACAGCAGAATCTGATAGGAAACGGCATCCAATGGACTCGCCCCAGCCAGGAGTTGCCCTGACAAAATCCCCGGAAGGGTGACAATTCCTACAATCATCATAGAATTTAGGCCCGGAGCTAGCCCTGCTCGAATTGCCGCTCGACGATAAGCGCTAACTGACCGTTGGGGAGTTGCCCCTAAACTGAGGTGAGTTTCAATTTCAGTTTGGTTGTAGTTCAAGGCATTAACGAGGTGCTCCCCAGCGATCGCCGCTCCATTCATCCCGTTTCCTAAAATGACGGCAACCAAGGGGACAAGGTACTGGGGATCGGCCCAGTTTGGGGGTTGAATGATTAAAAATTGGGCATAGCTGACGACCAAAACGGTACTGAGTAGCAAACTCCCCCAAACCCAGAAAAATAAGTGCGGTAGGGTGCGGCTAATCCGGTTTCGGGTGACGACGGCAACGAGGAGAGACAAAACCAAAAGGAAAGCCAGGGTTACCCCAGTATTGGGGCTTTCGAGATCAAACACAATGGCCAGACCATAGCCTACTATCCCCAATTGCACAATGGTTCTAGCCGCAGCGATCGCGAGTGATACTTCTAACCCAAGATGTTGCCAAGCTGAAAGAGCGATCGCGATCGCCATCAACCCCACCACCAAAATTAAATCTATGAAATCAAGTGCAATCATTCGTCTGGATGTGCCATTATCCTAGTTAGTTTAATCCTGATCACTGGACTGGTGAACAACTTAACAATTTGACAGATTTTTCCAAGACGGTTGTTGGATCACTCCTGTAATTACAACTTTCCCTGGTGCTTTAATCTGACAAGGGCATCCTCAGCAGCCTGTTTTTCTGCATCTTTTTTACTGCGACCTTCTCCTTGGCCATATTCTTGCTGATCTACAAGAACCTGGGCAGAAAAATGAGGGGAGTGATCTGGCCCACCAATTTTTTCAGTCTTATACCAGGGGGTTATAGGGCCAAGATTGGCCTGAACCCATTCCTGCAACTGATTTTTGACATCAACATTAGAGCGAGAACTCAAACTCTGTTCGGGAACAGACGCAAAGAGCTGTTCGATCAGGGGTCGTATTTCCTCAACATTTGATCCCTTATCCAGGTAATAAGCTCCCACAACGGCCTCGAAAGTGCTACTCAAGAGATTATCATTCTGAAATCCTCCCTCCCGAATTGCTCCTTTACCCAGTCGCATTTTTAAATCCAAGCCGATAGTCACTGCAAATCGAGCCAGTTGCTTTTCGTTCACCAACGCCGCCCGCCGTCGGGTCATTTCATCCTCGCCCAAAGGAGGTTCTTTGTTGTACCAATACTGTCCACTGAGGAAGTTCAGAATAGCATCCCCCAAAAACTCTAACCGTTCGTTGTCTTCCTCTTTCAACAAGGGATTTTCATTCACATAGGAACGATGGGTTAAAGCCTGACGCAGCAATTGCTGATTATCAAAGTTGAATAGGGGATGAGACATTCTATTTCTCAGTTCTTGAGATTGATGCATGACTTCTTCGATCTGAACAGCATCTCACAGGTCTTAGGTCGGGCATGGTTGTTTGTCCAGCGGGGGCGCTCATGCAGTTTTGTTTGCGTTATGAACTACTCTACTTCAGTTCAGAGAGTTAACGCTTAGCTTAACGCTTTTAAAACAGCCTGTTGAGCAACGGTCTGATAAACGTTCTGCAAGTTTTCCATCACCAATTGACTGCTCAATTCAAGCTGATCGGGGGTTGCAGTTGAGTCTATTGAGCCTAAAGGAATTGTCCCCAATCGGTCTAACACAGTTTCCGAACTGGGTGAAGGTGTGATCACCACGAGGGAGGATTCTAGCTGTTCTTTGTAATGCCAGAATTGATGAAGTTGAAGCAGTGAAACAGGAGGCATTAACACTGTTTCATTAGGGTTTAATGCATGGGCTTCATGGGGCTGGGAAGAGCAACGCAAGTTCCGTAATAGATCGCCAATTTCAGCTTGAGTTCGTCCTCGCAATTGGAACAATATAAATGGGTCTTCACTGAAGCGATCGCCAAGCATATAGTAAATAGCGCCAATATGTTTACAGGGGTTGGCTTTGTCAGGGCAACTACAGTGAGCATGAACTTCATCTAGGGCAAATGGAAATAATCGTAATCCATTGGTTGAAAAAACCTCTTCAATATCTTGAGGCATTTCTCCAGCCAATAACTTTGCTGAAAAGATGGCTTTTTGAGATAGGGTTTCCATCACATAGTTCCACTCGTCTGTACTGAACCTATCGAGCCACAACGAAACTTGATACGGTTCTGCTTGAGTGCCTTGAACTTGAGCATAGACTTTTTGATCTTTGAATTCTATTTTCAAGACATTTCCCTGTCGAGCATAATCTCTAGCCCGTTCTAACCGTTTTTTAAAGCGATATTTATCGAGCAGATCTAACCATTGTTGAGACCACCATTCTCGATTGGTTTGTATAGAATCCTCAGTCATGGCTTTATTCATCTTCATTAATCACACTATTTCGATCTAATAACAGCAGATCTCGCAACTGGTTAGAGTCTAATTCTGTTAACCAGCTTTCTCCGGCTCCGACAACCTGTTCTGCTAAAGTTTTTTTACTTTCAATTAATTCATGAATTTTCTCTTCCAGGGTTCCACTACAAACGAACTTATGCACCTGAACATTGCGGGTTTGACCAATCCGAAAGGCTCGATCCGTCGCCTGATTTTCTACGGCTGGATTCCACCATCGATCAAAGTGAAAAACATGGGTTGCTCTAGTCAGGTTCAAGCCCACGCCCCCCGCCTTTAACGAGAGAATAAAAATCGGAGGCCCTTGAGGATCATGTTGAAATTGATCCACCATTTCTTCCCGTTGAGCTTTACGGGTTCCGCCGTAAAGAAACAAAGTTTTACAGTTTAAATGCTGTTCGAGATAAGGCTGTAATCGTTTGCCCCATTCGGCAAATTGGGTAAAGATTAACGTGCGATCGCCCTCTGCTAAAATCTCCTCTAGCATTTCATGAAGTCGCTGCAATTTACCAGAATGTTGAGCGTTAAGGGTTGTCCCTATTGCCTGGGACTTTGCCTGAATTAAACTCGGATGATTGCAGAGTTGTTTTAGCCTCACTAATAACGCCAAAATCAAACCTCGTCGTTGAATACCATCGGCGGCATCAATTGTACTTAAAAATTCATCAACGGTACTTTGATAAAGGGCAGCTTGCTCCCTAGAAAGGGAACAAAACACGGCATTTTCCTGCTTATCAGGCAAGTCTTGAATAATATCTTTGTCCGTTTTGAGACGACGCAAAATAAAAGGTTGGATCAGCGATCGCAAAGTTTGCAGAGAATCTGTATCTCCATATTTTTCAATCGGAATTGCAAATCGCCGCTGAAAAAAGGGTAACTGACCTAAATAGCCCGGATTAAGAAAATCCATAATCGACCAAAGTTCAGACAGACGATTTTCTAACGGAGTTCCCGTCAAGGCAATTTTAAACGATGCCTCTAAGCTTTTCACTGTTTTTGATTGTTTGGCTTCAGGATTCTTAATATTTTGAGCTTCATCCAAAACAATGCCTTGCCAAGGAACAGTTTTTAGTTCTTTTTCATCTCGAAACATCAGCGGATAACTGGTAATGACCAAGTTGTTTTGTTGAGCAACTTGGGCAAAGCTTTTGCCTTTGACACGTTTTTCACCGTGATGAACAATGGCTTTTAAAGTGGGAGCAAACCGTTTGACTTCCCGTTCCCAATTGCCTAAAACAGAGGTTGGACAAACGAGTAATACCGGATTTTTCAAGGTTTCTTGATCTTGCAGATACAGTAGAAAAGCGATCAGTTCAATGGTTTTGCCAAGGCCCATGTCGTCAGCGAGACAGGCTCCCAATCCCCAGTGTTCTAAAAAGGCGAGCCAACTGACCCCTTTGGCCTGGTAGGGACGCAACTCTCCGCGAAACTGTTCTGGGGTTTTTATTTCCTGGAGGGATTGATTGCAGGTTAAGGTTTGTAAAATTTCTTGGAGTTTCCCCTCGGCCTCAAAACGAACGACGGGCAGCTTCTCAATGGTTTGAGTGTCTCCCGTTGCCAACCGCAGGGCATCTTCTAAAGTCAGCTCCATTTTGTTTTTGCGACTGGCAAAGAAGGCTTTTGCAGAACGAACGTCTAAGGGGCGCAGTTCCACCCATTCACCATTGACTTCAACGAGGGGACTGTTCTGGGCAACAAGCCCCTCAAACTCTGTCTGCGTTAAAGTTTGGCCTCCAATTGAAATTTTCCACTGAAAATTCAGCAAGCTATTCAGTCCGAGGCGTTTTTTGGGATCAAGTTTTAACGGTTCAGATCGCAAGCTCAACCCTAGACGGTTTGCCCAGCCCTCCCGATTGGCAAGACTTGGAGGCAAAATCACCCCTAACCCACTGTCAGCAAATCGCCAAGCCGTAGTTTTTAGGAATTCATAGGCTTGAATAGGAGTCAACAAACATCCTTGGGGTTGGGCTACTTGCAGGCTAGAGTCCAGCACCGGATACAGACGAGAGGCAATGCCCAAGCCCCGCAGTAATGTTTCCTGGGGGGAATGAACGATACGCCCCCGATAGCTTAGGGCCTCAACGGGATACTGCCAAATCGTCAGGGCATTGACGGTAAATTCAGGATCGTCGATGGCCTGAAGACAGTACTCAAGCTGCCATTCTTGCCGATCTATTCCTGGGGGCAGAAGTTGAAATCCGACCCGGAATGTATTACCTTGACCAAGGGTCGATTGCAGAGGGGTCAACCAGGCTTTCAGGGTCGTTTCTAGGGCTTCCAATTCTGCTAAATCAGCAGTGTTCAGCACACTATTCGGCAAGGTTTGGGAGGCTGGCGCTAGACCCTGCAACCAGTCTGCCACACTCTTGGGCAAATGATTCTGAGGGGTAACCTGTGCCAATTCCCCTGCACCCTTTTGGACTTGGGCATCAACGGCAGTTTGCAAAAAGTTGGACAAGATCTCTGCGGCGGGTTTGGGCACGTCAAGGACTAGCGGGATAGGGCCAAAACCTTCGGGGGAATGTCCCTGGGGATTAGGTGTTGAGGTGGGTGCTAACTCGGTTGCTAACCCTGGGAATTGTTGATACAGGCGGCACACCGTTGGCATGTGGTCAGTAAACCGCAACAATCGGCCTTGATCAACGGCTCCGTCCAGTAGGGGTTGCCACTGGGCAACGAACACTCCATTGACCTGTTGAAGGGTCGGTAGAAACTTCCCCCGGGCCAGCAAATCTAAAATCCAGCGACTAACATGAGACCAGAATCGCAAATCCTCTCCCAGAACTACATCGGCTTCTACAACGTTGCCGAGAGGTAAGGTCTGCAAAAAACTCAAGGCTGCCGAGCTGTCTAAACGAATCCCTGGAACAGCCCACGGAAACAAAAACACAGCACTTTGATCATCACTTTGAGCATCCTCTGATTCTGGGGTGAGAGACCCTGAATAAATCGGGCTGAGTTGTCCTGTTGTTACATCAATCTGAGTTGGTAAAGCAATGATCTCTACGGTAATTGCTGTTTCCGGAAAGAGCGGTTGGGGATGCTTCGTCAACCAGGCCGAGAGTTCTGAGACCGTCATTGCAAACGGATACAAACCATTGGGGATAACTTCCTGAGAATCACCAAAGCCCCAAGAATCAAAGATTTCATCCGGGACGGTTAGAGGTTCTGGAATGCGCCGCCAGGTTTCTAGCCAAACAAAAAAATAACTGATTTGAGAGCGTTGAGCGTGCTTTGTCTGACCATTATTCCAACTACCTGTGTTCCAACTACCTGTGTTCCAACTACCGCGCAAAACAGCCATCTGAAACTAACCCTCAGGTTTACAGCTTTTCAATTCCCCAATCCCAACTATTAAGCCCATGAGTTAAATGCGTTCTTCCCTTAAGCTCGACTGAACATCCCTGCCCCTAACTTTCATAATAGATGAACAGTACAGATGAACCCTACAGAAGGTTCCCTCTGTCTAATCCTTTGTCTAATAAAGTTCAACGAGAGTAAGGTTTGGTTTGACGATATGAACAACTCCTCCTATCTAAAGTATAATAAGCAACTGGATTTCAGTTGTTGACAGCCCATCTCTCATGACGCTGAAATTGACTGAATAGAAGCCAAAGTTAGGTGAGGGAATAAACTCAAAATGATTTAGCGTTTAATGCAGACTCCTAAACCTGAATCTCAAGCACTTGTGAAGAACGGGTGAAAAACTATGACGTTAGTGTATCACTCTAGCTGACGATTCCCAAATCAGAATCTAGAGGATTGAACTAAGGCTCGATCGATACCCAGGCAATGTGCCAGTATTATAGGAGTCAGGTGTAGAAGTTAGGAAAACTACTCGGCTACGTTCCAAGGATGGGACATCTAAGTTTGAGTTTCTCTGAGGTTTGTGATCTGAAGCTTGTGAGTTGTTAGATTCAACCTATTAACGCCATGCTTGCGAACCAACTCCAAGGTCACGGCAAACCCAGGAGAATGTCCCACTCTCCAGTGCGTAGTGTTACGATGGCGAACAAAATCGAAATGCGATCAGAGAAGGAAGATGGAATAAATGGAAGAAATCAATAAGTCAATATCTTTTGATGGTCGGGATATTGAACTCAGAATTGGATTGCTTGCGCCACAGGCAGGTGGAGCCCTTTTGATTGAGTCAGGAGACACCTCAGTTTTAGTCACTGCAACTCGTGCTGAGAGCAGACCCGGAATTGATTTTCTACCCTTGTTGGTTGATTATGAAGAACGCCTCTACGCCGGAGGTCGCATTCCAGGGGGGTTCTTGCGTCGGGAAGGTCGTCCGCCAGACCGAGTGACTTTAACTAGTCGATTGATTGACCGTCCGCTTCGACCTCTCATTCCCGATTGGATACGAGATGATATTCAGGTCGTGGCAACAACGCTCTCAATGGATGAACAGGTACCTCCAGATGTGTTGGCCGTCACTGGGGCTTCTGTCGCAGTTTTACTGGCCCGAATTCCTTTTTATGGGCCAATGGCGGCTGTCCGGGTGGGGTTAGTGGGGGACGATTTTATTATTAATCCCACCTACAAAGAAATCAAGAGCGGTGATTTGGATTTGGTCGTGGCTGGATCTCCCGATGGAGTCATCATGGTGGAGGCAGGAGCCAGCCAACTGCCAGAACAGGATATCATTGAGGCGATTGACTTTGGCTATGAAGCAGTTGCCGACCTGATTCGCGCCCAGCGAGAGATTGTGCAGGAGTTGGGAATTGAGATTTCAGCGGGAGAGCCGCCTCAAGAAAATTCAACTCTGGTAGAGTTCATCCAGAGTCGTACAACGGATCAAATCAAGCAGATTTTGACCCAGTACGAAATGGGCAAGCCAGAACGGGATGCAGCCCTGGATGTGATTAAGGCGCAGGAAGTCTTGGAGGCGATCGCCCAATTGCCAGAGGGCGATCCGTTACAGGTTCTTACAACTGGGGATTCCAAGGCCGTGAGTCGGGTCTTCAAAGGTCTAACTCGTACCTTGATGCGGAAGCAGATCCTGGATGAAGGCGTGCGGGTGGATGGCCGCAAATTGGATGAGGTTCGTGCTGTTTCCTGTCGCGTGAGCTGTTTGCCCAAGCGCGTTCATGGTAGCGCTCTGTTCAACCGGGGATTGACTCAGGTGTTGTCCATTGCTACCCTGGGGACTCCTGGAGATGCTCAAGATCTGGATGATCTGCATCCTCAGGACGAAAAGCGCTACATGCATCACTACAATTTCCCCCCCTACTCTGTGGGAGAAACTCGACCCATGCGATCGCCCGGACGGCGAGAAATTGGCCATGGCGCGCTAGCAGAACGGGCCTTAATTCCGGTTTTGCCCTCCAAGGAACAGTTTCCCTATGTCATTCGTGTTGTCTCTGAAGTCTTGTCTTCCAATGGATCAACTTCTATGGGTTCGGTTTGTGGCTCGACCTTGTCTTTAATGGATGCTGGAGTTCCGATTACCAAGCCTGTCAGTGGTGCAGCCATGGGTCTGATCAAGGAAGGAGATGAAGTTCGGATTCTGACTGACATCCAGGGAATTGAAGACTTCTTAGGAGATATGGACTTTAAGGTGGCGGGTACCGATACAGGGATCACCGCCTTGCAGATGGACATGAAGATCACAGGGCTCCCCCTGGCAGTGATTGCCGAGGCGATCAACCAAGCGCGACCTGCCCGGTTACATATTCTGGAGAAAATGTTGGCAACCCTGGAGAAACCCCGACCGGATCTCTCTCCCTTTGCCCCCCGTTTGTTGACCATGAAAATCGATCCAGAATTAATCGGTCTGGTGATTGGGCCAGGAGGGAAAACCATTAAGGGCATCACTGAAGAAACCGGAGTCAAAATCGACATCGATGATGACGGAACGGTGACAATTGCCTCGACCGAAAGTGAAAAGGCGGCTCGGGCTTGCCAGATCATTCAGGGCATGACGCGCAAGCTCAATTCAGGAGATGTTTACGTGGGTAAGATCACCCGGATTATTCAGATTGGGGCCTTTGTAGAAATTTTGCCCGGAAAGGAAGGCATGATCCACATTTCCCAATTGGCTGACTACCGAGTGCCTCGGGTTGAGGATGAAGTTGCCGTCGGGGATGAAGTGATTGTCAAGGTTCGAGAAATTGACAATAAAGGTCGTATCAACCTGACTCGTCTGAATATTCATCCTGACGAAGCTGCTGCAGCACGGGTTGCCGCTGGAGTGGCGATGGCGACTCCCTAAAGAAGATCTGAACTGTGGCATCAACAATCATCAGGTGGGCAATGCCCACCTTGCCAAGCAAACACAGCAGATTGACTTGATGTGTTTTGTAAGGCCAGCTAAAATTAAAGCTGGTTCTTATCAAAATTTCAAATCTAAAAAGCTCAGGTTAAGCCTTGAGGCAAGGGTCAATTTATTCGGTTCAACTCCCCTCGTGTTTTTATTGTGTCAAGCTTTTTGTGTCAAGTCTTGAGATCGAAAGTTGGCTTTTTACTCTATCTAGCTTGGGCATTTTATGATTTAAGAATTGTGATGACTATTACCCTTGATTTATCCTCTTAAATATTGTCTTACTTCATTCTAAAAACATCATAGAAACTGCATAAAGTGGGGATTTAAAAATGACTTTAGTACTTGACCGACTCCCTCAGGATTTTGCTAATAAAGTGATGTGTTACTACCTCAATCAAACTCAAAAGGTGCAGGTAGCTCGGATCAGTAATATTACGAATTGGTATCTGGAGAGAGTGATTTTTCCAGGAGAATATCTGCTATTTGAAGCTCCTTCGGATGCAGATTTAGAGATTTATCAGGCCAGCAAGGATGGTATTGAGCTACTTGAGCAACAGTTGTGTGAGCATCTACGGGTTGAGGAAGGAAATGAAATAGATACTCAGTAGAATCAGTAGAATTAGTTGCTTGAATCCTAGATGCTCAGTGAATTTGTACCGGGTTAAGCTGTTTTAAAAGTACGGGTAGGTATTTATGTGCCATTTTTACCCCATGGTCAGAGAGCCGATAGAGTTTTTTGAAAGGCTTGGAAACCGTGAAAGATTGCTTGCCTGTTCCCTAGGGCTACTGATGAATTCAGGATCAGTGATGGAAACATCCTGAAATTCTTGTGAAAACACTGAACCTCTTAATGAGTTCACTTACCGATCCTGACCACAGATGAAAAATCTATCAAAATTGAACTGGATGCAGTCTTTGAAGTTTAAATCCTCTGGTTTTAAATCCTTTACCCGATTCGGTGAAATAGGGCTCGTGGGAGTGATCGCCCTCATCAGCTTGCCAGTCCTAGCCCAAGTTAACTTGGCCGTGATCACCGATATTCTCGGTAACACGGAAGAGGTTTTCATTGAGAATCAAGTTGCTCAAAAAAGTGATGATGCCAATCTAGGCGAAGAAGTCCGAACCGAGCAAGCCCGCGCTCAGCTTAGTTTCAACACTGGAGCTACCGGACGCATGATCCAAAATTCGGCAATTGTTGTGGGTCAATGTATTGAAGTCAATCAGGGCACAATTGTTGCGTCTGGCCCTGCTAATGGCTGTATTGCAGGGTTTTCAGTCGGTGTTGAGGGGACAATCTATGTCATGAGTACGGATCAAGAGGGCATAGGGTCGATTAATGTTTTAGAGGGCCAGGTGCGACTGGCCCCTCAAGATAACCCGAATGACCCTGACGCAATCACCCTGTCTGCGGGCCAAAGAATCAACCGTCTGACTCGCGGGTTGGCGTTGAGGAATCTTGTGATCGAACGCATCTCTCAACAGGAATATGAGCAGATCATTACAGGCCCACTATTTCGCGGCTATCGGCAACCTTTAGCCGGTCAGGAAAAAATTCAGCAAATCTGCGATCGCCTTTATGGGAAGCAATGTGCAGCGGTGGGTGGGGAACTTCCTCAGATTGAGGAGGGCAAACCTATACGGGGACTATGGTAAAGTCCGGGAGAACATCAAGGCTGACAGAGTTGTTTGTGTTCTTCAAGACTCAGACCCAGACTAGGACTTTGAGCGGATTGATTTCCGGGTGGGGCGCTAGAGACAGGACTAGAAAAGTTTCCCTTTTGGTAGCTAGCAATTTGTTCGGGAGTCAGCAAGTCCATGAAATCGGCTAACTCCCGATAGGTGACGCAGCGAACCTCTGCTAACCCACAAACTGATTCTGCAAAGCGAAACAAGGCGTTCCAATAGGCTCCGCCATTCCAGGCTGAGAAATGATGTCCAATGTGAACGGGAGCCCGGTTGCCGTCGTAGTTACTTTTAAAATAGTTGAGATAAGTTTGGAACGTATCCTCCTCGTACTGCTTGGCGTTGGCGGCATTAGGTCTGGCTCTGGAATGAGCCATATAAAAGTTGTAATCCATTGACAAAGTGTTCTTGCGCGTTAAGGCCGTTTTGAGGCTGACTAAAGGAAAGTTCCAAACCCCATTTTGTTTTTCTGGCCAATTGCCTGCTTGATCTTCCTTGCTGGTGTCATACCGAAATTCTTGCTTTTGCAAGGTTTTGTATAGACCCGCACTTTTGCCTAGCTCTGGAGCCCGAAATCCTTCGATTTCATCACGGTCAAAAATCAGGGAGCCTGATAAGCCGTTAATTTTGTGAGACTCAAAAATAAACTGATCAAAATAGTCAAATTCCTTTGTCCAGTCAGCCTCGCTCCACTTCTGACCGTTGAAGTGCCCCACGGCATGGGACGCAATCTCATGACCCTCTTGATGGGCTAAATTCAATTGTTCTAAACGTTGCTGCACCTCCTCAGCCGAACCGCCCCAACCAATGGCTGACCGCCCTTTGCCCTTGCCCGCAGGGGCATTATAAAGGTTGCGATGTTCTCGACTCACAAAGTAAACCCCACTAATAAAATAGGTGAAGTGAACAGAAGTTCCCTGTTGCTTCATCGCTTTGGTGAAGTTGCGGGATTTATTCCAAGCCTCGATGGATTCAGACCCGTCAAACGCTAGTAGAACAAATTGTGGGGGTTTACGAGTGGGGACTGGCAACATTCCTTGACTGCGTAATACCTGATGAAACACATCGGCATCCCATCGGGAAGACTGGCAGGAGGTTCCGCCTCCCAGGTTCTCACAGGCCGTGACTAATTTCTGCGGAAAGGGGCCAAGAACATTGCGTCCTTCTATGCAATACCCAGTCAATGAATTCAACCGCGAACCATCGGGGCAGCGTTCTGTTCCGTAGGCTTTTAGAAAGAGGGCTTCCGACCATTCAGTTGTATCGCAAGAGCTACCCCCACCCCAATCTCGACACTTTTGCACCATTCTTCGGCTAATTGGCCCCAGGGCAGTTTCACCATTCGAACAAAAGTACCCGCCGTTCTCGCTAATCGGCTTCAGTTCAAACTGAGGGGGAGTGAGCGGTTGATTTTGAACAAGGGTAGAGGGATTCGGGACAGACTGGGTCGAAAGGTTAAGCCGAGTGTGACAGGCTGAGATCCCGATCAATACATTCATCAAGAGAACGCCACAACACAGAGGCTTGAATGGTCTGAACATAATGCATTCTCGTTTAACAATTGCTTCAGAAATCACCTCTTACTCTATAACAATCTGGGCCACAGGTTATCAGCCTTTCCGGATGTTAGATAATTGCTCTGTATCGTAGATTAGTAAACCCCAATTTCAAGGGTGTACAATCACGCCTAATACAGGTTTAGCGGGTGTTCAAGGAGTGCTACTTTAAAAGTAAAAGAGTAGTGCTGAAATGCTGTAAGACTCCTCTGCCTAGAGTGTCTCTCAGGCTAAGTTTTACAGCCACGGATCAGAAACTTTTAAAGGGAATATTCAGGGATTCTTAATTCGTAATCAAAATACATTCATTTCAGTAGGAGGTTCAAATGAAAACCAAGCTGTTGCATTACAGTTTTTGTCTCAGTAGCTCGTTAGCATTACTTGCCACAGCACATCCAGGTTTAGCAGAAGAATTAGTCAATTTGCCCAGCAAAGATAGACATTTTCTCACCCAAACGAGTGCGTTCAAAGGGCAACCGTGCCAGCAGGATCATTCTTATGGATATGGAAGAAGTCCGCTGAATCCAAGCTACCCAGCCCAGAGTGATGACGAACTCGTGCCCCCAAGACGATAACTGAGTAACGCCAAAAAACCTTACCCGGAGATATTCTCAACAACTTGAAACTCTCAATTTCTGAAACCCTCGAGACTCTGACGAACAGAGAATATCTCCGTAAACGCTACAGTTTGAATAGTGATTAAATTATTAATTCCAGGGCCAGGGATTATCCTTCATCTTTTGACAGAGGTTTTGATCCTCAGACTTTGGATTTCCATTATTTCTTACATTATATTTTAAGTAATCTCCAATTTGCTGGCAAGCCGTTTCAATCAGCTTATCCACACTCTCTATTTCTTCTCTTTTGAACCGAGTTAGATCTTTCCAAATTCTGACTTGATTTGCTGAATCAATTGCCGCCAATTCTCCTTTAGAGTTGAAACCAACCCACTCTATCAAATCTGAGCCTTCATGCAGAGTCGCAAGGAAGACTCCCTTTTTATCCCAAATTTTAATTGTACCGTCTGCACTTGCAGAAGCCAAAAGTTCGCCATCGGGGCTAAAGCTAATCTTGTAAATTACTCCTTTATGCTGGCCAATAGTTGGAGATAATTGTACTTTTTCTTCCAATTGGGTTCCTACAATTCTCCAAAACTTTATAGAGTAATCGGCCATTGCGGTTGCAATTAACGTATTATCTTGGGGATTAAAACTGACTGAAGAGAATCTTTCATCTGACTCTAACTTTGCAATTCGAGTCCCATCTCGTCGCCAAACCAACAAGATATTTTCTCCATTTGGAGAATTACTTGCTGAAACCAAGGTTTGCCCGTCTTGGCTGAAGTCAACATCCACTACAGGGCTTTTGTGCGGAATCATGGTGAGTAGCTTCCCCTCTACAGTCCACAACTTGACTGTGCCATCTTTACTCGCGGCAGCAAGGATATTAGAGGAAGTGATACTTCCCTGTTCTGAATTAGTTTTTGAGCTGAATTCTGAATCAGTTTTTCCAGGACTAAACAGAACTTTTGTAATCGCAGCTTTATGACCTCTTAAAGTGCGGATCGGCTTACCATTTTGTTTCCAAAGCTTGATAGTACCATCTTCAAGTCCTGAGGCAATCACTTGACCATCAGAACTGAAGGAGATACTGTTAACCCACTCTGTTTGTCCAGGTAATTCAGAATGTTCTGTAACTTTTTCAGGGTTCCAAAGGCTAATAATATTATTCTCAACTGTACTTGTTGAAGCAATCAGATTTCCATTTGGACTGAAGGTTGCTCCCTTTCCTGAAACGATATACCCAGGTTGTACAACAACAGTTGACAAAGCTGTATCTAAACTCCAAAGCCGAACGCTTTTATCTACACCTGCAGATACCAACATTTCATTCTTTTGTTGCTGATTAACTTGTTGTTGATTAATTTGTTGCTGATTAACTTGTTGTTGACTAGTCCTTGGTATGAACTTAACCTGATTGACTATTGCTCGATGACCGGATAGAGCCAGAATAAATCTTCCATCCTTTGTCCAGATTCTGATTTGTCCATCATTACTAGCTGTTGCAATGCGAGTACCTGTTGCATTAAAAACTACACTATTCACTTGGGTCATTTGGGCTTTCCCATTGGCCTTTATATTTCCAATTCCAATAGTTTTTGGAGGAATAATTTTGGATAAATCCCCATTCAATTGCCACAATTTCACCGTCCCGTCATCACTCGAAGAGGCAAGAGTTTGACCATCTGGACTAAAATTGACACTGTTCACGCCGCCCTGATGCGCCGTTAAAGAGTTCAGTAATTTTCCCTCTAAAGTCCATAACTTAACAGTTTTATCTTTACTGGCAGAGGCAATCATTCGACCATCTGGACTAAAACTGACCCCGTATACTATATCAGTGTGACCGATTAGGGTTGTGATTAACTTTTTATTGCTATGATCGCCATCCCATAGTCTTACTGTTTTGTCCGCACTGGCAGAGGCAATCATTTGACCATTTGGACTGAAGCTGACCCATCTTACTTCATCATCATGTTCAGGAGAAATCCAGATTGGGTTGCTCTCCCTTAAGTTCCAAAGTCTGATTTTTTTGTCCTTGCCTGCTGAAGCAATTACTAGATTTTCAGGGTTTTGATCAGGGCTAAAACTAACGCATCGAACTATATCATCATGCTCTAAAATCATCGGTTCTCCAGCAGAATCAGTGTATGGAGAACCATCAATATTCCAAACTTTAACGGTTGCATCAGCACTCGCTGAAGCAATGAGTTTACCATCCGAACTTGCACTCACACTAGTAACGCTAGCCCTATGATATTTTAAGCGATTTCGTTCGGGAGTGAAATGAACGGCCCTCCAAAGATGATTGCGGGTTTCCTCCTCAGATCCAGTATCAATGTTTTGATTTTGTAGTTGTTTACTTGCCCTCAGAATCGTGACAAAAGCTGAAAGCTGATCGTCCTCAATTTGTTGTAATAACTGATAGTTTGCATTCAGTTTAGCAAGATTTGTTTGTCGTTTACTCTCTTTAACATACTGCCACTGAAGTCCAGCAAATCCGGCCAAGGCAGCCATAGCCAAACTAAAAAATAATGCTCCATAGGTAATCCGTTTTTGTAAACGATCTTGCCTCTGTCTGAATTCCCTTAAATCTCTCAGAATTTTATCTCCCTGGCGCTGACGAATGACTGTAACGAGGTAGTCATGAACCAGTTGATATCGTGGTGAAGGAACTTGTTTTAATAGCGTAACGACCCCCGATTTAACAAAAATGTCGAGAATTAAATCTAGAGTTTCTAGCTTGGTTTCAGGAGACTCCGCTAAAACTTTTAGTTCTCGGTCGAGATCAACTGAGGTTTTAATCGGGCGATTCTTTTTTTCATCTGTGAGTAGATAGAGAACAACTTCGGCAACTTGCTGATTCTCTTTACCACAGTTTTTAATCACATCTTCCAGATATCGATTAACCAAAACAAATTTTGGTTTTAGGGATTCATTAAAGTTTGGATCTTTCTCAAGTTTGAAGTTGAAATTTTTATTCAAATTACTTGGGAGAATTTTTGAGAGGGTTCTTGAGAACGTTTTTGAAAGATTCCCAAATAACTCTTGAAAGGGCAGCAGTAAAATTGATGATGAGTTTTGATGAGATTGACGATCTAAATCTCTGACCAGTCGTTGATATCGAGATAAAGTTGTAATCCTTTCAGCTTGGAGTTGTGCCCCAACAACTTGTAATTCAATTGGTCGAACTTCGCCCAGTTCCTCTGACAAATCTTCAACTAAGCGACTAATCAATTTATCTTCAAGTTGAAAGGCAGTATCAGACGTAAGTGCTCGAATTAAATCCTTAGCTTCCTCGGGATTAAAATTTCCTAGGTAATAAAGGATCTTCTGGTCAAGAATGTTATTATTAATAATATCTAAGTTAACCAAGCGATCATTGCATTCTAATAAAAAATGGAGATAGTCTTCCCGCAGGGTTAAAACAACTTTCACATAGGGAATATCTAGACATTGTTTCAGAAAATCATAGAATAACTTTCTGTGTTCTGGTTTTAGGCAATCAAAAAATAGCTCTTCAAATTGATCAAATATCAGAACAGTCAAGAGGTTGTTCTCGGAGTTTTTTCGGAGTTGTTTAAGCAAATTTTCGACTGAATTTAGAGGGTCACTGATTAAACCGAGTTGAACATCCTTGAGAGCCTGTTTCAGACGCACTCCTAGCTCCTTAACCCAATTCGTATAAACCCGCTGCAAAACAGGTAAGACGTTACGGGTATCAATCGGCTGTTCCCTCAGGGCGGGCACAAGTCCAGCTTGAAGAATTGAACTTTTTCCAACGCCTGACTGACCATGAATAATGATTAACTTATAGTCATCCCGTTTAATTCTTAAAAGTAGGCAATTCAGATCATTTATTCGGCGCGAGGCTAGGATTTCTTTAGCAATTGTTCCTGAGCTTGATGCCTGTGGAAGGGCCGGATTTTTAACCTGTTGTCGAGGTCTTAATCGAGCTGCTCCCACAAAGGTTCTCAGGCCAAATTGACTTTCAACAACTTGAGATTCACGCTTGCTTTCAAATGCAGCTAGATAGTTTTTCTGTCCATAAAAAGCTTCCCCCAAATGTTTGAGAATACCAATATACAGCAGAGGATCATAATAGGGTTTTGTTGTTTCCTTAGCCTCTTCCAATGTCTCAATTGCACTTTGAGTTTGGCCTAGAAGATATTGAGCTTTTCCCAAGGAAAACAAATACCAACCTTGATGAAAGGACTGCTCCCAATCGAGAAAGGCTTGCTCTTGAGGGGAGGGGTCAAGAAACATTTTTTCGGCAACACTTAAAGCCATCAATGCATTTTGAGCAAGGATTTTGGCTTTGCTTGGCGATGATCGAGCTAACTCTACCTCTGCTAGAAAACCATAGGTTCGAGCCTGCCTGAATAAATCAGGGTGATTCTGAAGTAGTTTTAAGGCATTTTTTGCTTCAACTTCAAGTTCGTCCCACTCTTCTAAGCGATGGAGCGCTTCACAGAGAAAGTTAATAAATTTAGCGGCACATTTGGGTTGATTGGCTGCTTTAAAAGCTTGAATTGATTTGCGGAAATATTCTTTTGCTTTATTCCCAGCGACTTGACGTTCAGCATAGTGCTGTACTGCGTAGTTCAACCACCACAGTCCTAAATAGAATAGTAAATGCCCTTGTCGTCCTTGATTACCAACTTGTTGCCAAAGTTTCAAGCTGCGCTCGTAATATTCTCGAGCACTTTTTTGGGTATTATCTGAAGTTCGACCTAGAACAAATTCGAGCCCTGCTGATAGCTCAAGACTCAGTTTTATTCCTCGATTTTCAATTTCTTTACACGCTGCCAGAAGTTCAATGCAATGAGGCGATCCTTGAGCTAAGCCCAGGGTTATATTGTCTAAAAAGATATTCTCTCGAGACTTTAGAACTTCAGCAAAAATAGCATCAACTGTAGTTTGAATGAGTTGGATGAGGTCTGCTGTTGAAACTTTAAACTGTACGCTAGTCGCTCGATTATGAAAGTCTGGTGCTAATCGAATCATCTTGTGAAGAACTGCATCTGTGACCCATACAATCAGAGGAAAAGGAAAGTCATAAAATTCTTCTCCAATCAGTTTGGTCGCAGTTAATAATGATTCAAGATCAACAATAGTCTCTAAACCCAGCACCATTAAAGCCTGAGGATAATCTTGTCGAACTGCTTCAGTAATTGTTGTATAAAGGGTTTTAGTTGTTGGATCTAGGGTGAGTTCTCGAATTGGAATTGGACAATCTATATGTAACTGATAAATAATCTGAGTTCTGACTTTCTCATAACTACAACAGGCAAGGACTAGGGAAAATTCTCCCTGTGATAGTTTGATGGTTCGGGTCAATTGTTTCAGGGCACTTTGATTTTGAAGGGTTGGGGCATCATCCATCACGCAACTCCTGGGCATCCATTAAAATTGGATTGATATCAAACCA
The DNA here is from genome assembly GCA_051652765.1 of Microcoleaceae cyanobacterium. Taxonomy (GTDB): domain Bacteria; phylum Cyanobacteriota; class Cyanobacteriia; order Cyanobacteriales; family Microcoleaceae; genus JBHJGO01. The sequence goes on from JBOFUV010000143.1 coordinate 25,771, forward strand.
GCTTCCTTGAGAGTCATCTCGATATTCAAATACAAATAAGCTTCTCAGTAGCGTTTGGTATTCATCTTCTCCTCGCACTGTTTTATGTTGAGAAACTTTCTTTAGGAGTAGCCATTCATTAGCAGTAATTGCTTTACTGAGTTCATTACGACGCTCACTAATTGCTCGCTCAATTAACTCATGAGAAAAGGGTGGATCATCTTTTTGAATGCAGTTTGACATCAAAACAAGTAAATTACGAACATGACCTCCACTGACTTGACAGAGTCGAGTTAGGGTTTGGGGAGTGTCAAATAGTTCTGGAATCAGGCTCGATCGCTTCTGATAATCTACTTCAGGGAAAGCCCGAGTTAAAATCAATTGGCTCAACAATCGAATCCCTTCTTTGCAGGGGTCACCATCTCGTTCCTGAACTCGCACCATAGGTAACAATTTAGGAGCCGAACCAAAACGATTGACTAAGTATTCCTTATCGTTGGAAAATGTGAGAATCAACGGAATTGTATAAACGACGTGACACTTGAGTTGGTTTAACTGTTCTCCTCGATCTATAAACAGGTACTCGGGCTGGGCTCGATTGGAAGGTTTTGGAGTATTGTCCAGTCGGTCTAGGTTATCGATGATCACAACTAGTCCTGCCATTCCTCGTTGCTTTAATTGTTGTTGGGCGGGAGCAAGCAGTTCTTGATTAATGGCTTCAATAATATTATTAACTCGGGGTTCTAAATGCTGTCTTAAAAGTGTTCGTACATCCCGACTACTTTTCGCTTTAGCTGTGATTTCACCAATGCCTAAAGCTAGGGAAAACGTTCCGTCTTCTAAGTTTCCACCAAGGGTTCCTACCCCCGGCAATGGGACTCTTAGACCGGTGATATCTGCATTTAACAAATTGGCTGCGCCCTGGAGTAAATTCTGAAACCGATTGGGTTGCAGCCGAATTTGAACTTTCTCTAAGCTTTGGCTGACTTGATGCGCGATCGCCAACAAAATATCGCTGATATCAACATCTGCCATGTCCAAGTCTTGGGAAGACTCAAAATAAACCACATGAAACCCCAGACTTTCTAATTCAGTTTTGAGGCAGGACAGTTCTGTAGACTTGCCACAGCCAATATGACCTGTAAACAATTGACAGGTGGGCTCATTGGCTAGGAAACTAATCGTGCGGCGCAATTCCTTGATTACATGACTGCCCCGAACTTGAGAGAAATCAATGTAATACTGCTGATCCTCTGGCTTTGCCATATCTAGTTTGTAGGCTGGACTACACGCTTTAAAAAATTTGCCAAGATCAAGCATTGTTTAATTTCTCCCTAAGCCCTCAACTTACTTAAGATTATGCAGGTTTAGATGATGCAAGTTTAGATGATGCAGGTTAAGTGGGTCACCTCAAGTGAAATTCCCCTGTTTTGGATGGCTCAACCTTTAATTATCATCTTAACAAGTTCCCAGCGTTGCCCTGTGACTGTTACTCTCTAGCCCAAAAGTTGCTACCAAGTTTCTTGAGTGGGTCAATCCAAAAGGCTGATGTTCTGGGCCTTAAGAAAATATGAGCATATAGCACGCAAGCTAAATCATCATTGTTTCGATCAATTTTACCTCCCCGATCTTGAATGATCCGTGCCATGGACTCGGGGTCATTCAACCAAAATGATTCTTCTACGTCCCAATTCATCATTTTTTTTAGCGTAATGCCCCTCCTCATCTAATATCTTTCGTCTACAAAGCGTATATGGCGCTTTCGGCAAATAAATTGAGAACATAAATTCAGAACATAAGTCCAGAAGATAAATTCAGAACGTGAATTGAGAAAATAAACCCAGAACATAAACTCAGATCAGCCCCAATTGTCTGGTTCAGAAACCTTAACCAACCAAGTTAATGCTAGTTGCGGTCGTGAAACGTTAAGGTGAACTGTTAAAGTGAACCGTTACAGCCATTCCTTTTCGTCAATTCAATGATCAACCCTCAAGCCAACTTCTCCGATCTGACGCACCATTGGGCTCGCCCATTTATTCTGCGGCTCTCTCGTCAGGGCATCATACGGGGATTTCCAGATGGAACCTTTCGCCCTGAACAGCCGATGACTCGTGCTGAATTTGCGACAGTTCTCAAGGCGGCCTTTGCTGTGGCTCCCCAACGAACCTACGTTCCTTTTGTGGATGTGCCGATTAATTTCTGGGGGGCAGCGGCGATTCGTTATGCCCACGAAGCAGGTTTCATCTCAGGCTTTCCAGGAAACTATTTTTATCCTCAACGAAATATTATTCGGCTCCACGTCTTACTGGCCCTAGTTTCAGGCTTAAGGCTTCAACCTGCGACTCCTGTCCTTGCCCTAGAGAACATTTATACTGACTTCAATCAGATTCCGGGATATGCGATCGCCGCCATCCAGACCGCAACCCAGAAACACATCATTGTTAACTTTCCCAATCCTGCCCTGCTCAACCCCAATCGACCCGCAACCCGCGCCGAAGTTTGTACCTGTGTCCATCAAGCCTTAGTAGAGCAGGCTAGGCTTTTACCCATCGCTTCTGCCTATATTGTGGAACCTGCTACTTCTGGCACGATTCGCAATGGAACTCATCTGGCAGTGAATGGCAGGCGGTGGAAGATTGCCTGGGGGCAGCAGAGTTCGGGGATTACCATGGCAACTGGAATTAGTGATAAGGGCATCATGCTAGTCCTTGGAATCAATCCCTTGGATACCACTGAACCCTCTCGTCAACTCATTCATTGGTTTTTAACGACGAATTCACCGGCTGCAATGCCCACCTATTTTGATCCAGAATATCGTTACCTCGATATTAATCAATTTGGTATTGATCATGATTGGGAAGTAGAAATTGATGGCAAAACTTTAAATATTTTCTCTGTCATTCAACAGGTAAAGGGGATTACCTGGACAGCAGCAAAAAATCAAGCTCAAATCAAAATTGATCTGAATCAACCAACTCCGTGGGAACTATATGAATTAAATTCTGAATGGGAGGTTGTTATTGATGCTATTACTTCCCAAGTGATCGCCGATCAGTTTTCCAAACAGACTGAACTGCCGACTCCTCCTAATCATTCAGAAGCAGAAAATGAAGGTGAAACGATAGGCAGCCTCGAACAGCCCAAACCCCCAATAGTAAAGCCAGGAATTGCCCAAACAGTTATTCAGGGCAGGTTGCCTGAGGGATATCGAGTGCGGGTGTCTACTTCTACAGCTCCAAATCAAATTAGAATTGAACTGCGCCAAGATGCCTTGGTCAACCGCAATATTCTTTGGACATCTGGCCTCAATTGGCGACAACAATATCTCACTTTAGGGCTGGATCAGTTCCCTGTAGTCTGGTTAAAACTTCAACCCAAATCAGGGTTAATTTTGCGTCCAATTTGGACTGATCCAACTCAAATGAAAGGGATTACAGCCCTAGTCCAAATGGCAGAAACCTGGAAGAGTTTGGCTGCAATTAATGGGGGATATTTTAATCGGAATAATCTCTTGCCGTTAGGCGCAATTCGCCGGGAGGGAACTTGGTTTTCGGGGCCGATTTTGAACCGGGGGGCGATCGCCTGGAATGACACAGGAACCGTAAAAATGGCACGGTTAACTTTAGTTGAACGGGTAACAAATTCAACTGGAACTCGCTTTGATACTGACTTGCTCAACACAGGCTACGTCAAAGCTGGAATTGCCCGCTACACCTCGGCTTGGGGGAGTACTTACACGCCCTTGACCTTGAATGAAGTTGCCCTTGTTGTTGAAAATAATCTTGTCACTCGCCAAGTTGAAGCCCCTGATGACAAAACTCCCATTGCCATTCCGGCAAAAGGATACTTACTGATTTTGCGTTCCTTCCGCAGCGCTCTCGGTGCATTTCCAGTCGGAACTCAGGTTATCCTTGAAACCCAGACTACCCCCGCAGACTTTGGATCTTTCCCCAATATTTTGGGTGGTGGGCCATTGCTGTTACAGGGAGGCAAGGTGGTTGTAGATGCTGAGGCTGAAGGATTTAATTATTGGTTTGGGCAGCAAGCTGCGATCCGCAGTGGAGTCGGGGTAACAGCGCTAGGGGAAATGCTGATTGTAACAGTTCACAATCGTGTCGGGGGGACTGGGCCAAAGTTGACGGAAATGGCTCAACTGATGCAACAGTTAGGCGCTATAGATGCTTTAAACCTAGATGGGGGCAGTTCTACCAGTCTAGTGTTGGGGGGTCAATTATTGAATCGTACGGCGGATACGGCAGCTCCGGTTCAAAATGGTCTGGCGGTTTTTCGAGTCTAGAGTTTGAGTCTAGAGAATGTGAGACTGGTGGCAACTGAAACCCTACAACAGTTCTTTACTCCTCAACTTGATATCCTAAATCAGCCAGTTGAGATCGAGACTGTCGCCACTTGGGTTGTACTTTGACAAAAAGTTCAAGATAAACCTGCCCGTCAACCAGTTTTTGAATCTGTTGGCGCGCCTCGCTACCAATTGCTTTCAACATCTGACCTCCCTTCCCGATGAGAATTCCCTTTTGAGAAGGGCGCTCAACACAGATAGTTGCCAAAATTCGAGTAATTTCAGGTGCTTCTTCTACCCGGTCGATCACAATTGCAACGGAATGAGGAACCTCTTCACGGGTTTGTAAAAGAATTTGCTCACGGATGAGCTCCGCCATAATAAACCGCTCAGGTTGATCGGTTACCAGCTCTGGAGGATAGTAATAGGGGCCAGAATCTAGGTTCTGAATCAAAAGATCTTGTAAAGCTTCCAGTCCTAAACCTGTCAGCGCAGAAAACTCTATGATTGGCCAATTTTGAGGTTGAACCAGTTGTTGATACCCTTCCTCAATTTCTGGAGCATCGGTAAGTCGTTGATCTAACTTGTTCAAGCCCAGAACAATAGGTACTTTTACTAATTGTAAGAGATTGGCAATGAAACGATCACCCCCTCCAACTTCGACTGAGCCGTCTACCACAAATAGGAGAACGTCAACAGAGTGAATTGCAAGCTGGGCATTTTTGACTAGAACCTGTCCCAGTTGATGATGAGGTTTGTGAATGCCAGGAGTATCGACAAAAATAATTTGTGCCTCTGGAGTCGTTAAAATTCCTCGGAGGCGATTGCGCGTAGTCTGGGCAACAGGAGAAGTAATCGCAACCTTCTGTCCAATCAGTTGGTTCATCAAAGTTGATTTGCCAACATTAGGCCGTCCAATAATTCCCACAAATCCTGACTTATAACCTGCTGGGGCAAGGGGGACACTAATTCCTTCAGACCAGTCTAATGACATATAGAGTGTGGGCCATCCAAGCTTTCCCTCTACGCTACCATGGCTTGATCATCTAGGGTATAATTTTGTAAGATTCCAAGAATAGCTGCCCAGTTTGCAAGATTCTTACAAGACGTTTTGACAAAACATTGGGGAACTCATTTCAGAGGTAGCTTACAGTCTAGGCTTGGGAATTTAACCTTGTAGTTCAAGTTGGTGAAATTGAGGAGATGAGTATGGTGAAATATAAGCTGATTGGAGGGTTGTGCGCTTTACTAGCCACAACAGCTCTTCCCCTTCCTGCCTTGGCTCAGATTGGTGTAATTACTGTTCCTTCTGATTTCGACTATAGGTACAAGTCGAAGAATGCAGAGACTGGAAAAGTAGAGCCTCCCAAATATGAGACCCTACCTGATCTAGCATTGCCTGATAGAACTCTGCCAGCAAAGTTCAAGTATCCAATTATTTATGAAATGGCGGTCAATAAAGATATTACCAGTGACGCGGTAATTACGGATGAGGTATTCCTCGCAAACTTACCTCCAGTTCCTAGTGGTGCTACTTTGGATGATGTTCCTCGCGCTAGAGCGGAGTACACTCGCAAAATTGAGGAATGGGGCGAGTTGATTCAGGAATGTTTGGCGGCCAATCCTTTACTGATCAAAAAAGATACAGGAAACCCCATCTTGATCAATCAAAAACCCGCTGGAACAATTGTGTTCAACGCAAATCTAATCCCAGTCTGTCCTCGTTAAGTCTATTGTTTACAAGTGTTGAATTAGCAACAACCTAGTCTTTAGAAATTATCTTTCCATAAAGACTAGGTTGCAAAGTTTCTTCAAAACCTCAAGAGCCAGTTCGGAACTCCAGAACTGGCTCTTGAGGTAAGACATTACAAAAACTTAAGAACCCTAAAGACTGCATAGAGAGAGAAGAGAAAGAGGAGAAGGTCAAGCCCTCGGTCTATTAGTGTGCCTTGGCTACATACATCGCTGCACTTCCACCGAGCACCTATCAACGGGTAATCTGCCCGTGACCTTACTG
>JBOFUV010000144.1:0-22588 GCA_051652765.1 Microcoleaceae cyanobacterium
GTAGTAGGTATTAACCAGGGCTACATCCCCAATTCCAGCGGCAACGGCTTGAATCTGACTGGTGTCATTGCCTTCTGGGGGTCTGGCAAAGTTCGCCACTAAACCCTTAGCCCATTTTTCGACATCAGCCGCTCCCTGGGTTTCAATCATTGATGCGACTAGGGACTGATTATAAATATTGCCAGAGGAACGAGTCAGGACTTTCCCCTTCCATTTAGACGTTGCTAAATCTTCATAGGTTGAGAGTTGGGCTGGATTAACCTTTGCCTTGTTGTACACAATCACCCGCGCCCGTTTAGAGAGCCCAAACCAATGGTTTCCTGAATCTCGAAGACTTGCGGGAATAGCACTGGTTAATACTGAGGAGGAAATAGGCTGAAGCACCCCAGCTTGCTGAGTTCGCCAGAGGTTGCCAGCATCAACTGTGATCAGCATATCTGCTGGACTGTTTGCCCCTTCACTTTTAATCCGTTCAACGAGTTCTTCCGCTTTGCCCTCAACAACGTTAACTTTGATGCCTGTCTTTTGAGTAAAGTTCGCAAAAATCTTTTTGTCGCTGTCATAGTGGCGGGCGGAGTAAACATTGACCACTTTGGGATTGGCCACACTGTGCTGGCCCCGACCTAACTCTCCTAAGGTTACTGCCGCGATCGCGCCCCCACCAATTAAAAAACTACGCCTTGTGACTTTGTACATCGTTGCTTTTCTCTCCTAATTAATAACATCCAAAAGACTCCATAAGCTGATACCTCAGGAGTATTAGCCCTACTAACTTAATGAAAGTGATTCCCAATTGCAGATGTTAAAGATTATTGTAACATGAAGACTGCTATTAAGAATTGTTCTTATTTACTAGAAATTGATCACAAGCGTACCCCAATCAGTAAAGAGCCGCGACCCAGAATCAAAGTCATGAGGGGAAGCTTGAGGAAGACACCCGACGGCATCGCGGTCAAAAAATTTGCTACCTTTTTGCTACCTTTCCGAAAAAAGGTAGCGCCACTTCAGAAACCTCTATAGAACAACACTCAATGAAGGTTTGGAAACGTAAAAAGGGTTGGAGGTGGAACACAATGAATATTCGGTGGAAAAAACTGCTGATCCAAGGCGCAATTTGGTTGGTATCAGAGTTAATTTTGAATTTGGCTGGTTTAGATAACTTAGCAGACTACAGCGAAATTGTCTTTGAGCAACATCCAGCGATTATTTTTTCTCAATTTAGAGTTTGCCAAGTCTAGCTAGAGGAAGGCAAGTGAACTCTGTTTAAATAATCCCAGGTCTGAAGTTTTAATCTAAAGTTTTAATCTGAAGTGTTGAGAGATGAAGTTTATCAGTTAATTCATGGAGCTAGCGTAATGATGAAACTTGGTCAAATATTGATTCAGAGGAACTTGATTACTTCATCGCAACTAATGGCAACAGTTGAGCTTCAGGTTTCATGCCCTATGAGAGTTGGAGAACTTCTATTAATACAGGGATTCATTCAAGAAGATGACCTACAACAAGCTTTAAAAGAGCAATATTGGCGACGCAATGGATTCTGGGTGATTGATTAAAATTAAACAATTAAACAATTAAAAGTCTTGAAATTGTTCAGCAGGTTGTCTTGTAACCAAGATTAACTTGCTGATTTTTTTGTCTTCGATTGCCAGAAGAATTTTTTTGTGATTTTTCGAAAAAAACTAACGTTACTCCAGAAACCTTAGTAGAACAACTCACTTGAAACTACAAGGAGAACCAAAATGGCGACGATCGGCCCACCCCCACCCCCACCATCTGCAAGCGAGTTAATTACGCCTACATCCCCTTTCCCCCGACGGACAACTCATGGCGCTGACACTGTATATGCTCATGGTGGGGATGATACGGTCAGAGGTGGCGGCGGCAACGACTTGATCGAGGGTGGCTCAGGCAATGACAGTTTGCTCGGTGAGGCTGGACGAGACACAATCTATGGCGGTACTGGCACTGACAAACTTTATGGAGGGCCAGACAACGATCATCTTGATGGCGGTACTGTTGACAGCTTCGATACTAGCAACGACACCCTTTATGGAGAGGGAGGGAGTGATTTTCTGTGGGGGGGGAGCGGTAAGGATTATCTCTCTGGCGGAGATAATAACGACACTGTGAGAGGTCATGATAATGATGACAAGCTATTCGGTGGATCTGGTAATGACAGTTTGCTGGGTGAGAATGGCAACGATAACCTCCAAGGTGAAGCAGGTAGTGACAGCCTGTATGGGGGTTTTGGCAATGACGTGTTCAATGGCGGTTCTGAGAATGACTTCCTGTGGGGCGGAGGAGAGAACGATTTCCTGATTGGGTACAACGGCACAGACAAGCTGTATGGAGAGGATGGTAACGATACGTTAAACGGGCAAGCAGGCAACGATACTCTCACAGGCGGTGCAGGCGCAGATCAGTTCAAGTTTGAGGCTCTTTCAAATAAGGTTGATACAATCACAGACTTTGAATTCTCTCAAAGTGATTTTGTTGTTATTGTGAAATCAGGGTTTGGGGCAACTTCGTTGACTCAATTCACATCTGTATACAATTCATCCTCTCAGATCGACAGTCTGTACTTTGATGCATCTCCAACGGATGGGGTTGCTCCTGTATTGGTTGCTCAATTTACAAACATGCCAAACGACGATGCTTTCATTCCTTCATTGGATATTCAGCTAATTTAGACAATGAATGAATTGGGCTTGGCTAACATAATCAGGTTGTAATTACAAACTTTTTCTGAAGCGATCGCACTAATTCCTCGAGGAAAAGTGCGATCGCTTTCTCTTAAAGTCTAAAGGCTGCTGATAAAAGTTTTTCAATTTTCCGAAAAAAACTGGCGCTACTTCAGAAACCTTAGTAGAACAACTCACTTGAAACTATAAGGAAGAACCAAAATGACAGCTCCTGGATTTGGATTTGGACCACCTGGATTTGGACCACCTGGAGACGACTTAATTACACCTACCAGCCCTTTACCCTTACGTACAACCAATAACGCTGATACAGTACAGGCCCTTGGTGGGGCTGATACAGTCAGAGGCGGCGGCGGTAACGACTGGCTCGAGGGTAACTCAGGCAATGACAGTTTGCTTGGTGAGGCTGGACTGGATAGCCTTTATGGTGGTACTGGCGCTGACAAACTTTATGGAGGGCCAGACAACGATTATCTCGATGGCGGTACTGTTGACAGCTTCGATACTAGCAACGACACCCTTTATGGAGAGGGAGGGAGTGATTTTCTGTGGGGGGGGAGCGGTGTGGATTGGCTCAATGGCGGAGACAACAATGACACTGTGAGAGGTCATGATAATGATGACAAGCTATTCGGTGGATCTGGTAATGACAGCTTGCTGGGTGAGAATGGCAACGACAACCTCCAAGGTGAAGGAGGTAGTGACAGCCTATATGGTGATGCTGGCAATGACGTGTTCAATGGCGGCCCTGGCAATGATTTCATCTGGGGTGGAGGAGATAACGATTTCCTGATTGGGTACAACGGCACAGATAAGCTGTATGGAGAGGATGGTAACGATACGTTAAACGGGCAAGCAGGCAACGATACACTTACAGGCGGTGCAGGCGCAGATCAGTTCAAGTTCGAGGCTCTTTCAAATAAGGTTGATACAATCACAGACTTTGAATTCTCTCAAAGTGATTTTGTTGTTATTGTGAAATCAGGGTTTGGGGCAACTTCTCTTGCTCAATTCACATCTGTATTCAATTCATCCTCTCAGATCGACAGTCTGTACTTTGATGTTTCTCCAACTGACGGAGTTGCTCCTGTATTGGTTGCTCAATTTACAAACATGCCAAACGACGATGCTTTCATTCCTTCATTGGATATTCAGCTAATTTAGACAATGAAGGAATCAGGCTTAGCTAGCATAACCAAGTTGTAATTACAAACTTTTTCTAAAGTGATCGCACTTTTCCAAAGCATAAGTGCGATCGCTTTCTCTTAAAGTCTAAAGGCTGCTGATAAAAGTTTTTCAATTTTCCGAAAAAAACTGGCGCTACTTCAGAAACCTAGATAGAACACAGTTCAATATGGGAACAGAGCATGAATACACTGAACCTTAGCCCCAACAGTCTAACTCTTGACTACTCTAGTCAGCCTTTAATTGGCGTGATTGATACAGGTTTCAATGAAGACAACCCAGATATTGATATTTCAAGAGTTCAGTTGGGAGGGGACTACGTCGATGGCGATCATCATCCTTTACTTCCAACAGGAACTGAGTCTGAACATGGCACGCAAATCCTAAATGTTATTGGAGCAACTCAGAATAACGGCATTGGCATTGATGGTGTTAACGATGAAGCGCCTCTATGGATCAGTCGTGCTGTTGGTTCAGGTCAATGGGCCGCGTCTTTAGTCGAGTTTGTAGAAGCAGCCAAAGCCTCTGGGCAACCCAATGCCGTGGTTAACCTCAGTTTTGATCTGACTCAGGTTAATCCAGACGGTGCCATCACAACTCGATCTGAACTCACTTCTGAGGAAAAAGCGGCTCTAGACTATGCCCGTCAACACGGTGTTCTGATCGTGGCTGCTGCGGGGAATCAAGCAGGTGAGATTTCGGCTCTGGGTTCCGCCTCTCAAGAATTTGACAATATTATTACGGTCGGTACTGCCAATGGTTCAGGGCGGGCCGATTATTCAAGTTACGGCGAGGGCTTAACGTTACTGACCCACAGTGACACCGGAACTTCAGTTGCGGCGGCTCGAGTTACAGGCATACTTTCTCAAGTCTGGGCAACGAATCCTCAACTCTCCTATCATCAGGTTGTAGAACTTCTTAAAACCACCGCTACAGATTTGAATACCCTGGGATGGGATGCTGAAACAGGTGTTGGGATGCTCAATCCAGAAGCCGCCATGAATCTAGCCGTCGCTACAATACCTGTTCTCTATGAAGTTCCAACAGGATTGGTTGCTCCCCAATTTGATTCTCAGACTTCACAAAATCTAGGAACTGAACGCCCGCTGCTCTTCGGGTTTATTGAAGATGCTATTGAAGATGCTGGTAATTTCATTGGAGATACTGTTGAAACTGCTGTTGACACGGTTGAAAGTGCCACTGAGCTTGTAGCTGAAACTGCCAGTGATTTTGTGGAAACTGCTGTTAATACTGTTGAAAGTACAACTGAATTTGTAGCTGAAACTGCTGTTAACATCGGTGAAGTTGCTGTTGACACGGTTGCAAGTACAACTGAATTTGTAGCTGGAACTGTCAGTGATTTTGTGGAAATTGCTGTTGATGTTGTCGATGGAGCCATTGACATAGCAGATGATTTTGTTGACGAATTTGGTGGCGTTGTAGATGGGGTAACTGATGCGGCAGGGGATATTGCAGACGTGATCTTGGATGCTGCGGGAGACGTTACAGATGGAGTATTTGGCTTTGTTGGCCTTGACTCCCTGGGCGCATCAATTAATCATGTTTTTGATCGCGTGGGTGATGGCTTAAATACGGCATTTGACTATACAGGTGATGGTTTAGAAATAGTTGCTGGGTTGGTTGGAGATACAATCCTCGGTCGTCTGGAACGGGAGATTCAATGGATTCAGGAATTTCCAGAGCGAATTGAACGGTTTGGAGAAGGGTTCTGGGATGACTTTTGGAACAATGAAGGCGGTTTCTGGACAAACTTTGGGGAGTGGCTCGGAACAAATGCAGTTAATGCGGCTGAAGTTGCTGGGATTCCTGATACTGCTGAGACTATCGCCAGTCAATTTAAACTGAATACTCGGTCATTAACGAATGAAGAAATTGAGATTGCTCGCAGTGTATTTGGAGATTCAATTAATTACAGCCTGGTGCGAATTGATGAATGGTCAATTTCAGTTCCGATTGCCCGAGTGATCGATGGAGCTGATAGAAATCGACCCTACACAACGTTCCATACCATTAATACTTGGGGAGGGATGAGCGATGCAACCCTGATTCATGAATTAACCCATGTTTGGCAATATGAAAATGAAGGCGCAATTTATATTCCAGAGGCGATCGCCGCCCAGAACTCAGACGCAGGATATGACTATGGCGGAGTCACTGAACTGCAAAATCAGATGAATTCAGGTGAAGGTTTAATGAGCTTCAATCGGGAACAACAAGCCCACATTGTAGAAGACTATTACGATATCCGAGAAGATGACTCAAATGACGTTAACTTACCAACCTACACCCACTTCGTTCAAGAAGTTTCTACCTTATCAATTGAGGAGCTAAATGCAGATAGTAATATCAGTTTAACAGTTCATAGTCTAGGGGTTTCTGACGAATCTCTTGATGAATCTCTTGATGAATCCTCTGAAGAAGTACTGGAAGATTTTGACACCTTCAATCTTGAAGCTGAAGCAGTTTTTGTAGAAGATATTGCTAATGGTTTCCCTGAAACTTCAAATGACATTGAACAGAGTCAGGAACAAGTTTCTAATCGCACTGAAACTCCTGAAATATCTGAACCCGAAGCGGAATCTGAAACAGTTGAAAATTCTGAAGAATTAGTTGGGGAAGAAGGTCGGGGAAGCGAAGCGGAAGCAGAGCCTGAATCTGTTGATAATAGCACTGTTGATGACTCTAATAATGACTCTAAAAATCAACCCAATTCTCAACCTGTTGAGCCCGAAGAATTGCCAGAAGAAATAGCAGAAACTCGGGATGACCCTTCAGAAGACCCTGAAGCAGCCTTGGATCGCCTAGAAGATGGCCCTGTAGAGGACGATTCTGAGAGCCAGAATCAAGATGAAATCTTAGACGATTTAGAAGAAACAGTTGATGATGGAGAAGACCGTTCTGGCAATCCAACGAGAGAGGAACGTGATGGAGAATCGGACGAAGAAACCGAACTTGAAGATGCAGTCGGCACTCCAAAAGGTCAGGATCAAACTGAGGTTTCCAACGAACCTGGGGCTGAACCTGAACTTGATGACGATGAAGTTTTAGATGACTCAGAAGACGTTCCTGAAGGCCGCAGTGGGGATGAATCCGCCAAGGAATCAGATTTGGAGGATGCCGAAGACTCCTCTGAACCAGCCTCTGAACCAAACCCTGAACCGACTCCTGAACCAGAAGTGGGCGATCGCTCTCCTGAACCTATAGATCAGGAACCTGAAGATTTGCCTGGAGAACAAGTTGGCCCGGTTCGCAGTGAACCCAGCTTAGGGACTCCCAATTTAGGGACTCCCAACTTAGGGACTGAGGAGAATGACACGTTAAGTGGAGATGAGGGAGAGGATACCTTCATGGGGCTTGCGGGGGATGATACCATCAGCGGCCTTGCTGATAACGACTGGCTGGGGGGCAACCAGGGGAATGATTGGGTGAATGGTGGAGAAAGTCAGGATGCCCTGTACGGGGGTCGGGATGATGACACTCTCCTCGGAAATGGTGGGGATGATGTGGTCTATGGCGATCGCGGCAATGACACCCTCTCTGGGGTAGATGTTGAGGCGGCCAATCCTGGAGCGGGGGAAGTAGATACCCTGACCGGGGGTGCAGGGAATGACAGGTTTGTGCTAGGAGATGGGGTTCAGGTGTATTACAACGGTGCAGCCGGGGAAGATTATGGGTTGGTTACGGATTTTGTCTTGGGTGAGGATGTGATTCAGTTGAGGGGGGCGGCGGCTGATTATGAATTGGTTACTAACCCTGAAGGATTGCCAACGGGGGTTGGGATTTTCTACCAAGCCGCAGGGGAGAGTGAATTGATTGGGATTGTGCAGGGAGAGTCGGGTCTAACGTTGAATAGCGAGGCGTTTAGTTTTGTCAGCTTTACATAACACCCCCTAATGTGAAGCTTTCTCTCTGGTTTTGAAAGAGTTGATAAAGGGGGTTGCTCGTTTGGGGGTTAGGCTGAATACTGTAGGAAGGAACAAACAAATTTGATGGATGAGCGGGCCTTCTGCATAGAGTTAAGGGATGAGGAACGGGAAGGCCAATTTCAAAACTAGTGATACGAGCTTCAGGGTGAGTTGAATCGAACGACAGGAACTCGAAGTTAACAATTTTTTTAGTTATTGGAGATTAGTGAATATGAAGGGGTTAAAGTTGGTGGCTGCTACGGTGTTAGCAGTGGGGGCTGTTATTGGGAGTGTTGTAGAGGGGGCGGCAGGAGTTACGCAAACTGGAACTCAACCAAAAGGTAGATCGGTTAACTCAACCACATTAGATTACAGTTTTACCTTGTTTCCTACAACAGAAGATCGTGATAGTGACAACACCAGAGGCTTTTTCCCAAATGTCATCACAGACTTTACTGGAGGATTTGATGATTTTGACAATCTTTTTACTTTTGACCTGATAGAAATTGTTGAATCTGACTTTGTTGATCCTTCTAAGATTAGTGTTAAGTCAGACGGTTCACTTGAAACTTATGAGCTGATTGATGAACCTCTAAACCTTAACTTGAGAGCTAATTTGCAGGAATCAGATGACAGAATCGAGTACATTCTGCGGGGCGATCAACTTAGACAGAGAGGCATTAATGGGTTAGCTTTGATTATTGATGGCTTTAGTAATCCTTTCCTCGATACTTTAGAAGAGCGAGAACTGGCTGTTAACGATTTGGATTACATCATTAACTACGGATTGCTTGGACTAGTTAATCAGATTCGAGTTACAGGGCCATCCTCAAATGGTTCAGGAAGGATTGCGCGAAGCAGCGGTGGCGCTGACAGCGATGTTGAGTTCATTACTCGAACCATTCCCGAATCCAATCCCAGCAGCAGTCTGTTGGCTTTGGGAGCGCTAGGTGTTGGTCTAGGAGTGAAGTGTCGGTTTCAGATGAAATAGTAAATTTTTGAACAGAGAAAGTGACTCGAAGTTAACAGTTTTTTTAGTTATTGGGAGACTAGTGAATATGAAGGGGTTAAAGTTGGTGGCTGCTACGGTGTTAGCAGTGGGGGCTGTTATTGGGAGTGTTGTAGAGGGGGCGGTGGGAGTTAAGCAGACTGGAATTAATCCTATTGGAGGCAGATTTGACTCAACCGAATTAGATTACAGTTTTACTTTGTTTCCTACGGTAGAAGACCGTGATAGTGACAACACTAAAGGCTTTTTCCAAAATGCCATCACCGACTTTACTGGAGGGTTTGAGGATTTTGGTGATCTTTTTGCTTTTGACCTGATAGAAATTGTTAGCTCCGATGTAATTGCGGATGTTGATAGAAATGATAGTGGGTATGAATTTATCGACGAACCTCTAACCCTTAACTTGAGAGCCAATTTGCAGGAATCAGATGACAGAATCGAGTACATTCTGGAGGGCTATAAACTTACAGAGAGAGGCGTTAACGGGTTAGCTTTGATTATTAACGACCTTAGTGTTAATTCTTTCCTCGATACTTTAGAAGAGCGTGAACTGGCTGTTAACGATTTGGATTACATCATTAATAACAGATTACTTGGACTGATCGATGACATCCAAGTTACGGGGCCATCCTCAGATGGTTCAGGGATTGTTGTGCGAAACCCTGATAATTCGAGTCTTTCTGTTATCAGTGCTGAGTCCATTTCTCGACTTATAGCCGGTAATAAAGCCACTGGAAACAGATTTGACTCAACCGAATTAGATTACAGTTTTACTTTGTTTCCTACGGTAGAAGACCGTGATGTGGACAACACCAAAGGCTTTTTCCAAAATGCCATCACCGACTTTACTGGAGGGTTTGAGGATCTTGATGATCTTTTTGCTTTTGACCTTCTAGAAATTGTCGAGTCCAGCGTAATTGAGGACAATGACATTACTGACATCGGGTATGAATTTATCGACGAACCTCTAACCCTTAACTTGAGAGCCAATTTGCAGGAATCAGATGACAGAATCGAGTACATTCTGCGGGGCGATCAACTTAGACGGAGAGGCATTAATGGGTTAGCTTTGACTATTGATGACCTTAGTAATCATTCTTTCCTCGATACTTTGGAAGAGCGTGAACTGGCTGTTAACGATTTGGATTACATCATTGGCAAAGGCTTACTTGGACTAGTTAATGATATTCGAGTTACGGGTCTGTCTTCAGATGGTTCAGGAAGGATTGCGCGAAGCAGCGGTTTTGATGAAGCCAATGTTGAGTTCATTGTTCGACCCATTCCCGAATCCAATCCCAGCAGCAGTCTGTTGGCTTTAGGAGCGTTAGGTGTTGGTCTAGGAGTGAAGCGTCGGTTGCAGATGAAATAGTAAATTTTTGAACAGAGAAAGTGACTCGAAGTTAACAGTTTTTTTAGTTATTGGAGATTAGTGAATATGAAGGGGTTAAAGTTGGTGGCCGTTACGATGTTAACGGTTGGGGCCGCTTTTGGGAGTGTTGTAGAGGGGGCGGTGGGAGTTACGCAGACAGGAAGTGGAGCAAAAGGTGGATCGTTTGACGAAATTACATTAGATTACAGCTTTAAGTTATTTCCTACAGCAACAGATGCAGATCCTAGAAATAGAAGAGGATCTTTTTCAAATGTAATTACAGACTTTACTGGAAGCTTTGAAGAAGATATAAATAACCGTTTCACCTTTAATAGCCCATTGAAAATCAGTGAGCCTTTAACTCTCAATCTCAATACAGTTTTATTTGATAGGAGAATTGAGTATATTTTGTCCGGCGATGATTTGGAAAATAAAGGAATCACGGAGCTTGCTCTAATTATTGATGAGGAATCCAGTGATTTTCCGCCTCTATTTAGTAATATTGATAGTTTGGATTCTTCGAGGGAACGAAGACAAGCTGTTAATTCTCTGGAATATATCATTAATGAACAGTTATTAGAACTTGTAAATACCATTCGGGTAAGTGGGCCATCATTTAGTAATCCAGATGTAATAGTTTCAGTTCCTAGCAATGCTTCTGATACAGAGGCTGAAATTATTACAATTCCCGAAGTAAATTCCAGCAACAGTCTATTGGTTTTAGGAGCGCTAGGTGTTGGTTTGGGAGTGAAGCGTCGGTTTCAGATGAAATAGTAAATTTTTTTGAATTGGTGGTGGTATGGTCGCCCCCCTAGCCCTCCAACCTTGGGGAGCTTCAAAGCTTCGCCCCCCTAGCCCCCCAACTTTGGGGGGGAACCGGAATCTAAGTCAAAGCCCCCAGAATTGGGGGTTTGGGGGCAATGCAGGACGGGGGGGGAACTGGAGTCAATGGGGGATTTAGGGGACTTTGAATTTTCGCCCCCCTAGCCCCCCAATTCTTGGGGGGAACCAGAGTCCAAGTCAAAGTCCCCCAGAATTGGGGGCTTTGAATACTTCCAACTCAAACCCTGGCAATACCTCTTCTCCGCTGAGCTTGGTGGGCATTTTTAGCGTCTGAATCGGTTGATAAGAGCGATAGATTTCAACACTAGACTCTTTGCGATTGATCAGCCATCCTAGCTGAACGCCGTTGTCCATATACTCTCTCATCTTGTCCCGAACCTCTCTCAGGTCATCACTGGGGGACATCAGTTCCAGAACAAAATCAGGGGCGATGGGGGGAAAGCCCACTTGCTGTTCTGGGGACAGTTGGTTCCAGCGCTCGGAGTGAATCCAGGAAACATCGGGCGAGCGGGTTGCCCCGTTGGGGAGTTTGAAACCTGTGGAAGAATCAAATACCTTCCCCAGATTGACACGATCATTCCAGATCCAGAGCTTAGCTGCCAGTCCAACGTTGTAGTTTCCAGTATCGCCTCCAGTAGGTGGATTCACAATCAGTTCTCCTTGAGCAGTGCGTTCAAGTCTCAGATCCGGGTTGAACTGACACAGACGATAGAACAGTTCGTCCGTCAGTTGGATGATGGGACTAAGTTTAAGGGTTGTGGTCATGATTCTCTTACCCTCTGAAGAAGAAAAAGAGGTATTGCTGAATGGCGGGATGAATTCGCCCCCCAGCCCCCAATTCTGGGGGAGCCGGATTTCTCAAAGTCCCCCAAGCTTGGGGGATTTAGGGGGCGAGGAAACTTACAACTCAGACAGATTCATCTCTACATTTAGCAACGCCGAAAAAGAGACCTATCGTTGGAGTGCATCTCTACTATTATCGTATCAGTTCAGCAACGCCATAAATCCGTGTTGGGTTGCATTTGAGTTTAGATTGATTGCTCATCAAACCCCCATTGATCTCAAACTCAGATCAAGTTGATCGCAGAGCATTTGCCCGTTGATCTCACTCCAAACCCGCGTTGATCTCACACTAAACCCGCATTGATCTCACACTAAACCCGCATTGATCTCATACCAAACCCGCATTGATCTCACTCCAAACCCGCGTTAGTTATGATTCCTGACAATGTCAAGCTGGGACGGCGAGTCATCATCCATCACCCAAGTGGAACTGTCATTCATGGGAATCGCCAGATTGGGGATGACTGCATTCTTCGCTAGAGCAAAAATTTTAGGCCAGATGACAATTGGGGATGGTGCCAGTATTGGGGCAAATGCGGTTGC
Source organism: Microcoleaceae cyanobacterium (assembly GCA_051652765.1). Classification (GTDB taxonomy): domain Bacteria; phylum Cyanobacteriota; class Cyanobacteriia; order Cyanobacteriales; family Microcoleaceae; genus JBHJGO01. Next base: position 12,424 of record JBOFUV010000144.1, read on the forward strand.
TTTAGTGGATGTTTCACCGGGGCAAACAGCGATTGGAATTCCAGCAAAAATCGCTGCTGCTAATTAAGAGTTAGGGGCCAAGCCTGATTTATGTTGGTAGTTCAAGCCTTTTTATAATAAATGTCGAGATCGCTAGCTACTCGGAACAGAACTCAAAAGAGAGGTAATCTTCTACCCTATTTCTGAATAGAGTTTGGCACTTGCAACTAGTTGATAAGACCGTTGTGCAGACCTAATCCAGAAACGAACTATGCTAATAGTGAAGTTGTGCGGCGGCAGATAACCTTTGCATCACCGCCAAGAGCTTGCGCCCGTCCGTTGAGCGCATTGTTAGCTGTCGCCATTACGCTTGATCTCGCGCTCAATAATCTCTTTGACAAACTCAGGCAGTCCCTTTTCTACACTGACAGCCATTTGCTTGAGCCTTTCATAAATCTCAATGTCATCACCTTCCCAAAGTAGATCTATTCTTCTGACCTGCCGCATCGCGATATGCTCATAGCTTTCTGGATACGCCCAGTAGCAGGATAGACAAATCAACTTATCCTTAATACTGTTCCAGTTTTCGCAGTGTTCGCACGACCAGGATTTAGCCCGGTTAGCAGAGCCACAAAGCAACATGAAGTTTTCTGGATTTAGATCTGGCTCACCATCAACTTCAAAAGGAACACGATGATCAATTTGCAACTCGCGTTCATCTACCTCTTCAAGATAAATAAAACATTTACATCCGTATCTGTTAATTAGTGCCTCTTTAATCTGCTTGGATAAACCTGTTCTTCCAGAAAGACGAGTGAATCTTGCCTTACTAATATCTCCAAACCGATATGCAGCTATTTTTCTGCCGTCACTTCCAGTAACACGAAAAGTCTCTAACAGGATACCATTTTCTCTAACATCTCTAGCTGCTCTTGGAGGATGGTTATAACTGTAGGTTTCTTTCAATTCCTCAGTTGTGATAAATCCGTGTTGCAAGATGTGATCAATAACCGCCTTCGGTCTTTTTGCTGTTATGGAGCGGCAAAGTTGCAAGAAGTCATCTGATAGCTGCTGCGAATTCTCCATGTTTTTCTAGAAGAGTTAGTTGCTTTGGTCTCTGGCAAATATAGCTGAAATCGCTGATTTGAGTAGTCGTTAGGCTTCTGGATAAACTTGGTGACAAGTACAATGATTCAACCGTAGTTTCCTCCTTGCCAAGTAATGTAGACTGTGAAGATCTGCCAACTTCGATTTCGATTCTTTCAAGATTTAAGCTCTTAGGAAGAACCTTGCCAAAAGCCTTATCACCCAACTTACCATCGTAACTGATAGCAAATGCAGCTCCTTTTTGATTTAACCGTTCAAGTGCCAATACAAAATCGTCGAAATCTATCCCAGACAGATATCTTGAATCTCTATTTCCGCATACACCTTGATACGGAGGATCCATGTAGATAAAACAATTATCCTGAATTTGCTCTAATACTTCTCGATAATCCAAGCCCGTAAACTTGCATTTGCCTTTAAGCAGACTAGATACACCTGCTATATTTTTTCTCATCGTCTCAGGTCGTGTTCCTTTGCGTCTTTTGTCTGGGCTTTGGTTGAAAAATCCCTCAGAATTGTAACGAACTGAACCTTTAACGCATCTTGCTAGTAAATAAAGGAATAATTTTGGATCATTAGTCTCATTAAATCTTGACCTAACTTCAGAATAATGAGCTACAGAATTAGTATGTTGTTCATTCCATAGTTCTAAGTAGAAATCTGCTATCTCATTCGGTTCTTCTATAGCTAATTCTAGTAGCTCGATTAGAGGCTTATTCAGATCATTTAACCAAAAACTACTGGCAATCTGATTTGCAGATGTAGCAACACTAATTGCAGCAGTTCCAGCAAAAGGCTCTACCAGTCTTTTGATATTTTTTGGAAAAACCTGGAGAATGTGTTTTGCCAAATTTCTTTTGCTGCCTTGATATTGAATGAAATGGGGTAGATTTGCCATCGCCATACAAGAACAAATAATCTTGCAGCAGTTTATCACGATAGTTTGAGCTTGTCGCTTAACTCCAGTATCTTTTCCAAGAGTGGTAGAGCAGGGAGCGGAACTAAAGCTTAAGACGGCTAACATTCCCGTTCAGCGGCTCTTTGCATCCACCCAAAATCTTTCGACAGTCCGCTCCAACCGGGTTGTTGGAGCGCTTACGCCGCGCTCACCCTTACTCCAAATCTCCTTCTCCCAGTTCAGCGTCTTTCATGATGCTTTTCAGAGTACCTTTCGGCAAATCCCGATTACTATGAACAGGAATAGAAAGAATGGCATCAATCCCTTCTTTAGCGTAAATGTGATGGCTACCAGTAACTCGTTTTAGCTCCCACCCATTTCGCTCTACAATCTTGCAAAGCGTTTTGCCAGAAATTGATTTCATAAAGATAGCTCGATCAATTGCTTTTCTGGCTCAAGTTCTTCTCGTCCACTTGCAACTTCTAACCAGCCTTCAACAGCATCTTCAATCATCTCTAATAAATGCTCATAGCTCTCTCCCCAAGTATGGCAACCGGGGAGAGCAGGTACAGAAGCGCACCATACATCATCATCTTCTCGCCAAATAATTGCTTTAATTTTCATACCTTTAAGCTATGCCGAAAGAGCTTTCAATCAAGATTTTAGCGCATCTGGCTGGGCAGCCTTACAAGTCAATATTTTGAGCGCGTCCATGTAGCGAAACCTGAGTTAGAGTTAGACCACGTTCGTTGCGGGGTGCATGGGCGTTGTTATGCCGTTTTACACAATAAGTTTCAAGCACTTTGGTGAACTTCAAGGCTAGATAGACGGCCTTCAATCTCATATTCATCTTCCAGTAGCCAGAGTTGAGCTTCTTCATAATTCTGAAAAGCTTTTACAAGCCTATAGTGCTCAGCGGGGTCAAAAACATAACAACCCTCCCTTTTGTTACCTAGCAGCAGCAAGACATAGGGCGGTGATTGCATTGAATCTACCCAAACTTCTAAGAAGTTCCAGTCATCCTTCACTAGGTCGGGTGCGAGGAATCGCGTGGTATCGGTTGTTTGCATCAATTTTTACCTCACCGTAGAACAAAGGAGTTCTTGAACTGTCTGGGCTAACCCGATAGCCGATCGCTTCAGTAAAAAATAGCCCATAGCGCTCGTAGTTTTGAACGCTGCCCGTGTATTCACCTCCCTCTATAATAGCTTGAGCAACTTGCAGCATCGTATCTTCATCATTGAAAACATGAATTGCTCGCCCTAATGGAGTACTCGCTCTTAAGATAAGCAACTGTTCAGTGCAATGTTTGTAAAAATCGGTATAACTAAAGAGATTTGATATTAACGGGGTTGTTGATATGAAAGAGATTGTCATTTGCTAATCTTCACGTTCTCTCTGAACAGTTCTGCATCTTCTACTAATTTATGCAGGACTGTTTTAAACTTTATATGAATCTTCCAGAATGATGTTGCTTAATCAAATCAAATTTGGCTTTCTTCAGTCCCTTTCTCTCTTCCCAGAATTTGGTAGCAAACTCAAACATTGGCCAGTTCCAATGCTTCAAATATTCTTCCGGTAAGGCTGGCCAAATGCAACGATTGGCCTCACCATGATTCATCCATTCTCCTTGGGCATAGTCTGCCAGTTTATCTTTTAGGGCAGACCATGAGTCATCCGGCAGCACAGACAGCAAGGCACGGGAATAGATAACGACTTTCAGATACTTGTGTTTCTTGAACCACTCGTGGAACACATCAAAAATCTCGCGCTCAAATACTGGGTTGTACCAGGCACATCCACCCGACTCCAGGAAAATATCAGTCAGCGTTGTGGTGTCGAGGAGGTCGTTAGGAGTTTCCTCGAAGAACCACTGCTCCTCAGAACAGGAGATTGCTTGGTTCACTTCAAACTGATACTGCTCCAGGGTTAAACCCCGCACTCTCACTTCAGCTAGATTCTCAGAGAAGCTCATCGGGATCGACCTCTGCATCATCGGTAAAAGCAAACTCTGTGTTGTCCTTTGCCCACTTCCCAGGTGATTTGCCTAAGCTTTCAAGTTCTGCGGGCGATCGCCGTCGTCCCAAAAACTCACTGGTTTGGGTTCGCCTCAGCAACTCCCTGATCTGCTCAGCATCACCCCGATTCTTAATTTCAATCGGGCTGAACCCGGTAGTCAGCTTGATGATATTGATCACTGCACCAATGTTTGCGCCGTATTCCTTCAGGAAATCAAAGAAGGACTTGGCATCTCTATAATAAGCAGTTGACACCTCCCAATCTTCTAACTGGTCGATGTACTGATCAATTAGCATTAGCGCTTCAGAAACGTCCATGTTTTATTCCTCTACTATCCAAAATAGTACTACCATTGACTTCTTTTTCATCAAATCGTTCAGACTCTGGGCAGCTCTGAAAGAGCTGGTCAAAAGCCTTCTCCTGCTAAGCACTTCTCAAAAATCCCCTGGCAAAATCCCCAGGAGAAACCTGACAACATAATTGATCCTCTCCAGAATTTTGTGGGTTGACAGAGAGATCTGACTTAATTCCCTGGGTAGTCAGGGAGTTAGGAAATGCAACCGGGTGGCATTTTGCCACATGGTCAGGGGGATTGGCAGGGAAATCTGAATTAACTTTTTGGGCAGTCGGAGAGTTACAGACTTCTTCAAGCTGGTTGATCTTGCCTTCCAAATTCCTCAAATTTTCTTCAGCACACACACGGTGAGTGGGTGGGTTATACCAATTCTGAACGGTTATGCACTAAATGATCGAGTGCCACCACCTCAGATACCCAACTATTCAGTGCAATCTCTGTAGAAATTGGTATTACTTGATTTGTTAGCTCTGAGCAAATCAAGAAGATTGTCTGCTGTGCGAACTTGAATAGTGAGCTTTGTCATGGATTTGGATGAGGAACTACGGAAATACCGATTTGCGGCATAAGCTGAGGGTAAAAACCCATAACTTGGCTCCAATTAATGGCAGCCCGAACCTAATCCCAAAAGCCTTTAGCGGGGTTAAGCGATCAATCAGGGTCAACTATTTAGGGGGTGGGTCATCTGGATCTTCCTGCTTCCGCCATTTTTTATAGGCTGAGCGGTATAACGACCCAAATCAGGGGCAGCAAATAACGCTGAACTCAGCACCAGCAGCTTTCAACTGTCCGCTGCATTTGAATTGTTAGACCTGCTCAACCCCAACCTGCGGCGCATTTCTGCACTAGAAATTCCACCTTCAGAGCGTCGCGTTGCCCTCGATCGCTCAATCAACTCAATGAACTTTGAGTTGGTACTTAGCGAAATAGTCTCCATGTCAACATTTTCAAGTGTGACTAATGCTGCAATGGGTTGACCGTTGCTAGTTATAATAACTGGCTCCTCAGCCAGAACTGAAGCATACTTGGCTAGTGTTTCGGTTGCCTCTGAGATTTCAACAATTTTCATAGGTCGTAAACCTCTCCTGCAATGCGGACTTGACTTCGCTCCTTGATCCCGACTGCGTTGATGTACACAACTGCTTCGGGTTCCTCCTCTACATCATAGTAGACGCGCAAGTCGCCGATGCGAAGTTCCCAAGGAGCAAGCAGATTGGGACGCATCGGTTTACGGTTTTTCGTCTCGACTGTTGGCTGATACATAAGCTGCTCATCAACAGTATCCAAAATAATCGCTTGTTGTCGGGCTGTAAGGTATCGTAAATGCACTTCTGATTCTGATGAATATTCTACACGGTAAACCAAGCTACTAAAACTCTCAACGTCAATGACAGAAGTTTACAGTGAAGCACGGTCACACGGGTTCATAGGCTTGCGAATAGATAACTTGGGCTGTATTGAGGATTTCGTTACGACGAATCCAATTTTCACTCTTTTCAATCACGCGCTTTTCGATCAAGTCAACGTCACGCTGCACAATCTGCTGGAGTTCTTGCTGCATTATGACGAGGTCAAGTAATGTCCAAGGGGCATGAGGAAAGAAGCTGACTAACACATCTAAGTCGCTGTCTGGGCGGAAGTCGTCGCGCAACACCGAGCCAAACAAGGCAAATTCAGCAATCTGCCACTTTTGGCAAAAGGATTTGATCAGCTCTATTGATAAGTCGATCGCACTCAGATTCATTAGGGTTTACCCCACGCTAAAGACTTTCATGACTTCATCACCGAGATGATTGCTCACTTTGACCGCGATGCGTTCAGAGTTGGGTTTGTGGAACGATCGAGAGGTGTTGCCATAGAGGCTTTCCCCGGCGGTTTTGTCAATTTCGGCTTTGAGGTTGGTTTTGAGCTACTTGTAAGGATCACTCGCACCCAGAAAATAGGCGTGGCGGATGAAGAAGCTTTCTTCATTGTAGTCCGTATTAATAAACCAGCAGGCAATGCTGTCGGCTCCGCTCGATTCAACGCAGAAGCTTTGCCCCCCTGGCCCCCCAACCTTGGGGGGAACTGGAATCAAAGCTCCCAGAATTGGGGGTTCGGGGGCAATATAGCATTACAGGGTTTGAAAGATTCATCTCTTAGTTCAGCAACGCCGTAAATTTTTTTGAATTGATGGTGGGTTGTTGACGGTTTTGGTGAGAACATCAGTTGTAGGGCTAAGTTCCTCGCGATCACCTTTGGCCCTCTAACCTTTAGGGTTTGGGAGATTTAGGGGGCAATGCAGGACTGGGGGAACTGGAATCAAAGCCCTCTAACCTTGGGGGCTCGGGGGCTTTTAATGACAGCAAACTTGACGTTCACCCACTCAACCATCAAAACGTGCTAAACAATTTCATCCCATCCTCGCGCCTTTGTGTTTTACAGGGAAGTCTTCTGGGGATTCTGTTGACCTCCCTGCCTGCGGCGGCGCAAATCGTTCCAGACAATACCCTGCCGCAAAATTCCATCGTTACTCCCCAGAACAATACCCTACAAATTGATGGGGGAACTAGGTCTGGAAACGCTCTGTTTCATAGCTTTGAGCAGTTTTCTGTCCCAACGGGCAGGGCTGCTTTTTTTAATAATGCAGTTGAGGTGCAGAATATTTTCTCCCGTGTGACGGGGGGATTGGTTTCTGAGATTGACGGGGCACTGCGGGCGAATGGCACGGCGAGTTTGTTTTTGATCAATCCCAATGGGATTATTTTTGGTCAGAATGCCTCCCTGGATATTCGGGGTTCCTTCTTGGCCACCAGCGCCGACCGCGTGATTTTTGCCAATGGCACAGAGTTTAGAGCCACCAACCCCAATGCGCCGCCGCTATTAACGATTAGTGTTCCTGCGGGTCTATGGTTTCGGGACAATTCAGGGAGAATTGTGAATCTTGCTCAAGCTGCTCTGGTTAGAAATAATGATCTGGGTGAAGAGCTGGAGACAATTGTTATTCCAGGTCTTCAAGTTGATCCTGGGCGAACCCTGGCTTTGATTGGAGGCGAGGTCAGCTTAGAAGGAGGAGTCCTGAAAACTCAAGGGGGACGAATTGAGTTAGGGAGTGTTGCAGGGAATAGCTTTGTCAGCCTTGCCCCAGAATCGAACGGGTTTGCTGTGAGTTATGACGGAGTTCAGAATTTTCAAGATATTAGTTTGTCAGCTCAAGCATTAGTGAATACCAGTGGAGAGCGGGGCGGTGCAATTCAGATTCAGGGACGGCGGGTGACTCTGACAGAAGATGCTGATGTTCTTTCCTCCACCTCCGGGTCAGAAACTGGGGGAGATGTCATTGTTAGGGCATCTGAATCTGTAGAACTTTTCGGGGGTGAAGAACTGACTATCTTGGCAACTGAAACGACTGGTAGTGGAGATGGGGGAAATTTAACAATCGAGACTAGCAGGCTAACCCTTCAAGAGGGAGCTTTTATCACAACACAAGCCAACAGTGAGTTTCCAGTAAAACCAGGCAATCTAGTCGTAATTGCATCAGATTCTGTCGAACTTAGGCGAACAGGGGAGCCTCGGCCTCTAATCTCTACAGATACTTCTGGTGAAGCTACAGGTGTAGGCCGAAGCCTAACTTTAACAACGGATCAACTCATTGCTCAGGGTGGAGCACAAATAGCTGCTAATGTTTTGGGTACGGGGTCGGGGACAGATTTGAATATTAGTGCCAACGAAGTTATTCTGATTGGAGCTTTTGTTGACGTTGAGTCAGAGAGCATCGACGAACCCAGCGGAATATTTGCTAGCGTTCAAAACGGAGCAAGTGGAAACGGGGGAATATTAACCATTAGTGCCAATAGATTGATCATCAGAGACGGTGCACAAGTATTAACTGCAACCTTTGGTGCAGGGAATTCAGGAAATTTAGTGATACAAGCCTCTTCAATAGAAATAGCAGGTGCTATTCCAGAGGCAAATTTTCCCAGTCTCATATCTGCCGGAGTTGGAGATGTTGCAACTGCTACAGGTAATGGCGGAAATCTAGTGATCAACACAAATCAATTGGTTGTCAGAGATGGAGGACAAATTGACACAACCGCCCAGAATACTGGACAAGGCGGAACGACAACGATCAACGCAAATTCTGTGCTCCTGAGCGGAACCGTTCCAGTTCCCGAACCCGCAGAAGATCAAAGAAGTGGGATTTTTGTTTCAGCCGAACCAGCAATCAAACCTGCAATTCTGGATGAGTCCGGCAACCCGATTCTGGATGAGTCCGGCAACCCAATTCTCGGTAACCCGATTGTTACCACCGCCGACGCAGGAACATTAACTCTCAACACCCCAGAACTCATCGTTGAAAAAGGAGCCCGCATTTCCGCCGACAACTTTGGTACAGGAGGTGGCAGCAACGTTACCCTCAACGTCGATCGATTAATCATTCGGGAAGGGGGGCAGATCGGCGCAGGTTCCCTGGTGGAAGAGAATGCTCCCAGCAATGAACGCGGCCCCGGCGGCACTATTACTGTGAATGCTGCCGACTCCATTGAGATTACGGACACAACTCTTATCGGTTCCAATATCGAAAATAGCCGCTTGTTCACCCTGTCCCAAGGCACAGGGAACGCAGGAAATCTGAACCTGTTTACCCCCAGCTTAACCGTTGCCCATCAAGGTGAAGTCAACGTTAGCGCCATTGGCACCGGGGAAGCAGGCAGCTTAATCGTTGGGGCAGATTCAATCAACCTAGACAACGGCAGGCTCCGAGCCGAAACCCGCCTCGGCGACCAAGGCAACATCACCCTCAACGCCCAAGACATTCAACTGCGGGGGGGCAGTGCCATTACCACCAACTCCCAGGAAACCGGAACCGGAGGCAACATTGCTATTAACACTCAGTTCTTAACGGCCTTGGAAAACAGCGATATTACCGCCAATGCCCAGGCAGGGCCAGGAGGTCGGGTTACGATCAATGCCGACGCAATTTTTGGTCTCCAATTCCGTCCGCAACTCACCTCCCAAAGTGACATCACCGCCACCTCAGAACTAGGCCCCGAATTTAGTGGAACCGTCGAACTCAACACTCAATTCGACTCCACTCAAGGCTTGGTCGAACTGAATGCAGATGTCGTTGACCCGAATCTGTTGGTGGCTCAAGATCCCTGTTCCCAGGGGAGAGAGAATGAATTTGTTGTGACAGGTCGAGGTGGCTTACCTCCCAGTCCTCAGGAACATCTCCGCAGTACCGATCCTGTAGTCAATTTGATTCCATTGCCCCCAGAGGTTCAGCCAGAGGTTCAGCCTTCCACGACAAGGGCATCCACTCAAAGCAATCGAGTCCCGCTAGTTGTTTTACGCTCCAATACCAACTCCGACAAACAACCTGTTTCCAATTCTGAAATTGTTTCGGCGAGGGGATGGATTCAGAATCAAAAAGGCGAGGTGATTCTGGTGAGTTATGACCCAACTCGTAGAGGGGTTCAGCAGGCTAGACAGTCGGTTCAGTGCAACCCTTACAATCCTTAAACTCTCCAATACCTTTAGGACTTACGCAGTTAAGCATTCTTTGGCCCCCAGCCCCCAATCCTGGGGGAGCAAGACTTCTCAAAGTCCCCCAAGGTTGATACTGCTGGCGAACTTAACATTTGTTGAGCCAAAAATTAAATGGGAGTTAAAAATAGAATCAGTTCTCAAAAAAAGGAGTGAGTCAAATGAGCTTTAGAGTGGAGAGCCCAGAACCCATCCCGGTGGAAACAGCACTGATTGCTCAGGCAGCTTTTCCCAAAGGGAGTACAGTCATGAGCTTGAGGGATGAATTAGGCATCGTGTAC
>JBOFUV010000145.1:0-12909 GCA_051652765.1 Microcoleaceae cyanobacterium
GTTTTATCTTTAGCTTGTTCGGTGAGTTCTCCGGCTTTATCCTTGGCTTGAGCCGCTAACTCTTGGGCTTTATCTTTGGCTTGTTCGGCAACTTCTCCGGCTTTTTGCTTGGCCTGAACAGCTAACTCTTGAGCTTTGCCTTGGAGTTGGCCAGTTTTATCTTTAGCTTGTTCGGTGAGTTCTCCAGCTTTTTGTTTGACTTGACCTGCGACTTCTCCAGCTTTCTGTTTTGCCTGCTCAAAAATATTTTGCCCCCCTCGAACAGCTCCTGCCATATCTTGCTGAGTTTGCTTGTAGTCTTCCTTGAGAAAATCAGCCGCTTGAGCCATCTTTTGAGTTAATCCTGGGGCGTATTGTTCAGTTTCCTTCACAACGCTATCTGCCGCAATAATCCGCTTCGGGCCAACACTCGTGATCGCAGAGACGGGGAATTGATAAACACCGTCGGCAACTCCTTGCCAACCATTGGAAACAAACAAATAGTCTGTAATTGCTCCTGTTTTCGCATTGAAGCGATAGCTGACAACCTTACCGGCGTTGTGTCCAGCATCTGTCCAAAGTTGATGGCCAATCAAGCTACTAGCGGATTCTGGGAGTCCGAGTTCTGCGTCTTCTGAAAGTTGGACTAAAACGCTGTCCTTCCCAAAGGTCTGAATCAATGAAAAAGGTAGGGTATTTTTTTTGCGGCCCAGTAATCCCAACTTACAGGTGAGACCGAGAACTTGATGGGTCTGAGGATCAATCTGAATTGAACTGACCCGACCCACTTCTTCTGTCGTTCGGACATCAAGCACCAGTTGGTTGAGCACGTCATGGGAATTGATAATGGTTTCTTCTGATGCAGTCATTGCCTAAGCTCCAATGTAAAAAAATGGTTAGCAACCTGTCTGTGCTGCAATCAAGATTCAGTCTAATGCCCACGGACAATTGTCTATTAGTTTATCTCTACTTCTACCAAACCGGGATTAGGCACTAATGTCTCTTCGGCTAGGATGTTGGAAACTCGTCAAATTCTCCTAGGATAAAGCGTTATGACCTACGACTAGCCCTAACCCATTGCCGAATTAACTTTTCTAACTCGACCCAGACAAATACCAAGAGACTAAATCCCAGACAGATGCCAAGCTCCCTCAGGGTAAGGGCCTCAGTCCCAAAAAACTTTTGCAGCGGTGGCACATAAACCAACATCAATTGGAGAATAGTGGTCAGGGTTACAGCCGCTAACAGATAGGGATTGGAGAGCGGATTCATTTGGAAGGTGAACTTTGTATCGGAGCGAACTGCCAGGGCATGGCCCATCTGAGCCAAACAGAGGGTGGTAAACACCATGGTCTTCCAGCGTTGGGGATGACTGGAACCTTGGGATTCCCCATAGGCCCACATCATCAACACAATCGTGAGCAGGGAAAAAACCAAACCAATCCGAACCATGTAAAACCCTAGTCCTCTGGCAAAAATACTCTCACGGGGATTGAAGGGAGAACGCTGCATCACATGGGGTTCGGCAGGCTCCATGGCCAGGGCTAGGGCAGGTAAGCCATCTGTCACCAGGTTCATCCAAAGAATTTGCAGGGGGGTTAACGGTGATCCACCCAATCCTAAAATTGGAGCGGCGGCAATCGTTAGAACCTCTCCAATATTACTGCCCAGAATATACTTGACAAAGCGCCGAATATTGTCATAAACAACTCGGCCTTCCTCCGTCGCCGCAACAATGGTGGCAAAATTATCATCTAGCAGGATCATATCGCTGGCCTCTTTGCTAACGTCCGTTCCAGAAATTCCCATGGCAATGCCGATATCTGCCTGTTTCAAGGCGGGGGCATCATTGACTCCATCCCCGGTCATCGCAACGATTTCTCCCTGTTGTTGCAACGCCTGGACAATGCGGAGTTTGTGTTCTGGGGTCACGCGGGCATAGACACTGACCTGAGTCTGTTTCTCCAATTCGGACTGGCTCATCTGCTGGAGTTGCTGCCCGACTAACACTTGATCTCCAGGGCGGGCAATGTCAAGCTGTTGGGCGATCGCTGTGGCCGTCAGTTGATGATCCCCCGTAATCATGATCGGGTGAATTCCTGCCACTCGACAGAGTTTGACGGCTTCTTTCACCTCTGGACGGGGCGGGTCTGACATGCCGACGAGTCCCAGCCAGACTAGTTCTTGTTCTGGGTCTTGTTCTAAGGGTTGTTCTGGATCTAGTTCTTCTAAAGGGTGGTCTGGGAGTTCTGCCTCAGTCGCATTCGGCTTTTCTAAGAGGGGCTTGTACGCAAGCCCAATCACTCGTAAGCCTTGAGCCGCCATTTGATTATTTTGATCCAGGATAGTTTGACGGTTGTCCTGATTCAGGGCAAGGGTTTGACTGCCAACAAGAAGGCGATCGCATCGTTGCAAGACCTCTTCAGGCGATCCCTTAGTAAAAGCCAAAAAAGGAGTGGACGGGAGTTTTAGCGTCTCACATCCTGTTGGGATTGCTCCAGTCTGACAGATGACACTCATCCGTTTCCGTTCCGAGGTGAAAGGAACTTCGCTAACCCGAGGCAACTGCTGTTCCCAGGTCTGTTTAAAAATTCCAGCTTTCCTGGCTAGAGCGAGAAATGCACCCTCCGTTGGGTCGCCCAGAACTGACCACTGATCATTTTCAGATTGCAACTGAGCATCGTTACACAGGGTTCCAGCCAAGAGTAAGAGTTGTAACTCCTGCAATTCCTGAGCCGTTGCAGCTTGAGGGTTCTCTTCTTCAGAGCGACGAATCTCTCCCCAGGGAGCATACCCTTCTCCAGTCACGGTGAACTGATGAGTCGCTGTCGTGACCTGTTGAACCACCATTTTGTTTTGGGTCAGGGTGCCGGTTTTGTCAGAACAGATGGTGGTGACTGAACCCAGGGTTTCAACGGCAGGGAGTTTGCGAATCAGGGCCTGTCGCCGCACCATCCGTTGGGTTCCAATGGCCAAGGTGACGGTAACCACAGCAGGCAATCCCTCTGGAACAACAGCAACCGCCATGCTGAGGGAAACTTCCAACAATTCCTCCAGGTATTGCCATCCTCCTGTGCGAAGAATTCCCCCAACGACAATAATCGCCACCAAAACTAAAGATCCCGTGACTAAGACATTTCCTAGTTGGGTCATGCGCCGCTGCAACGGGGTAGGTTCAGTCTCGACTGACTGGATCATCGCCGCGATCTGTCCCAACTCCGTATTCATCCCAGTCTCGGTGAGCACCATTTTGCCCCGTCCCTGAACGACTTCTGTTCCCTGGAAGGCCATGTTGGTGCGATCCGCTAGACCAATATCTTCTTGGAGTTGTTCCGTGGCTTGCTTGGTTACTGCTGCCGCTTCCCCCGTCAGGGTTGCTTCCCGAATCTGCAAATTCTGGGCTTCGAGCAACCGTCCATCAGCAGGGATTTGAACTCCAGCCTCTAAAAAAACGATGTCACCCGGAATCAACTCACGGGAATCAATCTCTAAGATCTGCTGAGATCTAAACACTCGAACTTGCGGGGTAGAGAGGTGTTTGAGTGCCGCCAAGGCTTTTTCGGCCCGACTCTCCTGAATGAAACCCAAAACCCCATTCAGGATTACGATAGAAAAAATTGCCACCGCATCTTTGGGAAAGTTGCCATTCCTAAAATCTAAAACGGCAGAGATAATCGCAACCACAATCAACATCACCAACATCACGTTGGTAAATTGTTCCCAGAGAATTTCTAACGGTTTGCGACCGGAGGCTGTCTCCAGCTCATTCGCACCATAGCGTTGCTGACGGCGGCTAATTTCTTCTGGGGTCAATCCTTGTTGAGGATTAACCTCCATGACTTGACAGACCTTTTCGACCTCAAGGCTATGCCAGGGAAGTTTTGGGAGAGATGGAGTGTCAGAGATAGAGGTTTGAGGGGTTGGGAGAGATGCCATTAGAAGTTGCCAACTTGAAGGATCGATTGGGTGGACAGGAGGGGTGTTCCCTTAGTTTCACTCTAATAAATCATAGGAGTTATACACTTGCCCCCTTAAAAATATTTGAACCCCAATGCTTGTAACGCCAGTATTCCAGCACCATAGGCAGGTTCATGACGGGGCCAAACCACTTGAACTCTAGGGGCAGTTTCTCGAACCCTGGCCTCAAAATGTTGGCGCAGATTGGCCAACCCTTGCCAAGTTCCTCCCTGGGTAACCACTTCCAGATCTGCCATCGGATCGAACAAGGCATGAATCACAACCTGAGTTGCTAGCGCCAACTCTTGAGCTGCTGTGAGGATAATATCCTGAGCAATTTTATCCCCCGTCACTGCCACCCGATCCACAATCAAGGCCAAGGCAGCAATGTCCTTTACGCCCCAACCCTGGCGGTAAATCAGTTCAATCAAGGCTTCAGGACTGTCTAACTCTAAGTGAACTTGAAAAGCCTCAACCAACTGAGTAAACTCACCTCGCCCATCATAGAATCTCAAGGCTGCCCGTAAACCCTGAATCGCGATGTCATATCCGCTGCCCTCGTCACCCAACAGATATCCCCAACCCCCAACCCGTTTGGTTTGACCCCGAGAATTTTGCCCGAAAACATGGGAGCCTGTACCGGCGATCGCCACAATTCCAACCCCATGACCCAAGCCCCCGATTAACGCGCTTAAGTGATCGCTGCCAATCAGGAGGGCTTCTGGCTGTAAATTCCACTGAACTGGAAGTTCAGACAGGGATTGAAGTTGTTGAATCACACTCTGAATAGCCTGGAAGTCCTCCGGACGACCCACTCCTGCCAAACCCAAGCTCATCCCCCGAATAGCGACTTTAGAGTAACCACTCTGAGCAATGGCTTGGGCGATCGCCACCTCCAAGGACTGCCGAACCACCTCTAAACCTACAGTTTGATAGTTGGCGGGGCCAGATTCACCTCGACTCAACACCCGACCAGTTTCATCCATCAACACACACACCGTTTTTGTACCACCGCCATCGAGACCCAGAACGTAATTCATGCAAATTCCAAAGGCTAACTTCGAGGATTGACAAAGTTAGATAGATTGCAATTGTATCAAATCCGGCTGATTGCTGGTGATCAGGGAGGTGTGGAGACTGATACTAGCGCAACGCTTCGCGAATGCCTCCACATTTATTAATGTAGCCATCAATTGACACGGTGCTCTGACTCTGGCAAATTTGACTACATCACGCGATGTGCAACTTTTCTGATCTCCCTCACCCTAAATCCCTCTCCCAGAGGGGGAAGAGGGACTTTAACCAATTCTGGCTCCCCTTCTCCTGCCTTGGGAGAAGGGGCTGGGGGATGAGGGATGACATCGTATAAGTCTACAGACAAAGGATGTGCAACTTTCCTGATCTCCCTCACCCTAAATCCCTCTCCCAGAGGGGGAAGAGGGACTTTGAGAAGTTTACCTCCCCCAGTATTGGGGGTCGGGGGGCGAACTGCTGTTGTTCCTATTATTTTTTTAAACAAGTTTTAACGAGGGTTTATGGCTGATTTTACTGTTAATACACTGGTTGATGAGAATGATGGGGTTGGAGTTGGCGGGGTGTCCCTCCGAGATGCCATCACCGCAGCAAACACAACACCTGGAGCCGACACCATCACGTTTGATAATTCCGTCATCACGAACGGAACCATCACCCTAACCGCTGGCCAACTGAGCATTACAGAAAGCCTACAAATTAACGGCGACACCGACAGCAACCCCGCCACCCAAAATATTACAGTCAGCGGCAACAACCTCTCCCGCGTATTCAACGTTAACGATGGTACAGCCACAGTCCAAACCGTTACGATCTCAGGACTAACGATTACTGGGGGAACAGCAACAAATGGCGGTGGAATTTTCAACCAGGAAGACCTGACCCTGACCAACAGCACCCTGAGTGGCAATTCGGCTGGATATGGTGGTGGGGGCATCTACAACAACAACGGGACAGCTAGCATTACCAACAGCACCATTAGTGGTAATTATGCTTACTACGACGGCGGCGGAATCAATAACCGTTTTGGGACAATCAGTATTACCAGTAGTACCCTAAGTGGCAATACTACTGACGACGATGGTGGGGGTATCTATAGCTATCGAGGTACAATCACTCTTACTGACAGTACCCTAAGTGGCAATATTGCTAACGACGATGGTGGAGGCATAACTCACTTCCGGGGAACAACCAGCATTACCGACAGCACCATTATTGGCAATACTGCTGACGAGGATGGGGGCGGCCTCGACAATGATGAGGGCACAGCTATCCTAACTAACAGCACCATTAGTGGCAATAGCGCTTCAGACGGTGGGGGTATCTACAGCGACGGTGGGACAACCAGCATTACCGACAGCACCATTAGTGGCAATACGGCTGGCAGTTATGGTGGGGGTATCTACAATAATGATGGGACAGCTAGCATTACCAACAGCATCATTAGTGGCAATACGGCTAGCTATGGTGGGGGTATCTACAGCGACGGTGGGACAACCAGCATTACCGACAGCACTATTAGTGGCAATACAGCTGGCGATGATGGTGGGGCCATCTACAACAACGGTACAGCAAGCATTATCAATAGCACCATTAGTGGCAATATTGCTGGCAATTATGGGGGGGCCATCTACAACAACGGTACAGCAAGCATTATCAATAGCACCATTAGTGGCAATATTGCTGGCAATTATGGTGGGGCCATCCACAACGATGGGACAACCAGCATTACCAACAGCACCATTAGTGTCAATAGCGCTGTTGAGGACGGTGGGGCTATCTATAACACCGGGACAGCCAGCATTACCAATAGCACCATTAGTGGTAATACTGTTGGCGATGAAGGTGGGGCCATTTACAACAGCGGGACAACCAACATTACAAATAGCACCATCAGTTACAATAGCGCTAGTGATTTCGGTGGGGGTATCTACAACGGCGGGACAGCTAGCATTACCAACAGCACTATTAGTGGCAATAGCGCTGGTTATGACGGTGGGGGTATCGACAACTACGGGACAGCTAGCATTACCAACAGCACCATTATTGGTAATAGCGCTGGTTATGACGGTGGGGGTATCTACAACAGCGGGACAACCAGCATTACCAGTACGATTGTTGCGACCAATATTGCACCAACGGGTACTGATCTATTCGGTAGCTTCACTAATGGTGGTAGTAACCTGATTGGTGATGCAACAGGCAGTACAGGATTTACCGTTGATAATATTCTGATTGGAGACTCTGCCAATCTAGTTGATCCCCAGATCGAGCCTCTTGCTAATAATGGTGGCCCAACCTTAACCCATGCGATTCCAGCCACTAGTCCAGCCTTCAGCGCAGGTAGCAACCCCCTGAATTTGCTCACTGACCAACGGGGAACAGGTTTTGTGCGGGTTAGTGCTCTCACCCCAGATATTGGAGCCTTTGAAATTCAGAATGGTTTGCCGGATGCTGTGAATGATCCCGACACAGCCGGGAATCCAGACTTCATCACTGATGAAGATACGTCTTTTACTACAGGGAATGTCCTCACGAATGACTCTGATCCGGATGGGGATGCTTTTAGTGTTGTCAGTTTTGATGCCACAGGGACAGTGGGCACAGTAACAGACAATACCGATGGTACCTTTGGCTATGACCCCAATGATCAATTCGAGACGTTGGGGGTGGGTGAGACCAATATAGACACCTTCACCTACACTATTGAAGATATCTTTACAAATCCAGACACCGCAACGGTCACAATCACGATCAATGGTGTTAACGATGCTCCCGTTGCTGTGGCAGATCCCTTCACCACCAATCCAACCACGGCAGTTATCTTCAATCCCCTGATCAATGACACAGATGTAGATCAAAACGATTCCCTCAGCGTGTTTAGCGTGGGTGCAACCTCTACCCCTGGCACAACTGTTACGGTTGACAGCCCCACCACAATTCGGTACAACCCCGGCAATGCCTTTGCTGGACTTGCCCCAGGACAGACTGCAACCGACACCTTTGACTACACAATTAGTGATAACAATGGGGCAACCAGTACGGCTCAGATCACCGTCACCATTACCGACGCCATCGATGAGCCCCCGACTGTCGTTGCGCCCCTGGGTTCTATCACCGTTGATGAAGATGATGACCCCAGGACTATTGATCTCTCTGGTGTCTTTACTGACCCTGACAGCGATCCAACGGCCATTATCAAGAGCATTTTGGATAACAGCAATTCAGCCCTAGTGACTCCTGAGCTTGCAGGCAATACCCTCATCCTCAGTTTTACCCCCGATGGATTTGGCACAGCTCGAATTGCGATCGAGGGAGATTCGAATGGGTTGAAGATTCAGGACACGTTAACGGTAATTGTTAACCCGGTTGATGATCCACCCACTATTGCCAATCCAATTAGTAACCTGTTGGTGGCAGAGAACGCTTCCAACAATATTATTGACTTGAGTCAAGTCTTCACGGACATTGACAACGACGACTTGGCCATTACTAAAGCTGTTCTGAGCAATGACAACGACACCTTGGTGAATGCCTCGATTACAGGGAATATTCTCACCCTAGATTACCTAGATGATCAGTCTGGTACAGCCAATATTGCGATTCAAGGGACATCCAATGGCCTAACCGTAGACACCACTTTTCAGGTGATTGTGCGACCTGTGGGGGAACAGGGAGTTCCAGACTTGACCGTTGATGAAGATGCCCCTCCTCAAGCGCTGGATTTGGTGAGTCTCTTCCCGAATTTGAACCCAGCCACCCTTAACTTCAATGGGCTGACTAATAGCAGTACGGGTTTATTAGAGGCCACTCTTGGCGGAACGATTCTGACCTTAACGTTCTTGGAGAATCAGTTCGGCACAGCCAATCTAAGCTTTAATGCAACTGACGGCTCTCAAACGGTAACGGATACGTTTGTGGTTACGGTAGATCCTGTTGACGATCCCCCAGAGGTGGCCAACCCAATTGCTAATGTTGCGGCAGAGCAGGATTCCACCAATCGGGTGATTGACCTCTCCAGGGTATTCACGGATATTGATAATGATGATATCGATATCACCAAAGCCATTCTGAACAATGCTGACCCCAATGTTGCTGGGGCTACCATCGATGGGAACATTCTCACCTTAGATTTCCTGTCCATCGGTAGTACCTCAGTTACCGTTGAGGCAGACTCTAACGGGTTAACGGTGACGAATACCTTTATCATCACCGTGACTCAGAGAATTGACCAGCCTCCCACGGTGGCGAATCCGATTGCAGATTTTACCGTTGAAGACGGCTCAGGAGATCGGGTGTTTGACCTAACCCGAGTGTTCACTGACCCTGACAATGATGACTTATTGATTACCAAGGCTGTGATTGGTAACACAAACGAAACATTGGTGCTGCCTGATGTTGCTGGCAATTTACTGACGCTCGATTTCCAGCCAGGAACGGGAACTGCCGAGGTTACCCTGGAAGGCACCTCCAACGGATTAAGAGTAACGGATACCTTCACCGCTACCGTGATTCCTGCCGATACTATTGATGCTCCACCGGAAGTCTCGACTCCGATCGAAGACGTTGAGGTTGGTCAAGATGCCAGCAATGTTGTGATTGACCTGTCTACTATCTTCACCGATCCCGACAACGATGACATCGCTATTACCAAGGTTATTCGCGACAACACAAACCCTGACCTGGTTCAAACCACGGTTAGTGGGAATATCCTAACCCTAGACTTCCAACCCGGTCAAACTGGAACTGCGGAGATTACCGTTGAGGCAGACTCTAACGGGTTAACGGTGACGAACACCTTCACGGTTACCGTGCTTCCTGGCCCTGCTGACCAACCCCCTGTTGTGGCGAATCCGATTGCAGATTTAACCCTCAACCAAGGAACTCCTGAACGCTTCCTCAATCTCGGGACGGTTTTTACTGACCCCGATGACGATGATCTGCTCATTGAAAAGTCTGTCCTCGATAATAGCAATCCGACCCTGGTCACCTCAACAGTTGTTGGGAACGTACTGGAGTTAGGGTTTGATCCTGCTCAAGCAGGGACAGCAACCTTGGTGATTCAAGGGGTTTCCAATGGTCAGGCCGTTACTGATGAATTTACGGTCACGGTGAATCCAGTTCAACCGCCAACTCCAACGCCAACGCCAACGCCAACGCCAACTCCCACTCCAGTCCCAACGCCAACCCCTACTCCAGTTCCAACGCCAACGCCAACCCCTACTCCAGTCCCAACCCCAACTCCCCTAAGAATTGACCCTACAGTTCGAGTGCCCCGTGTAGAAGCGCCCAACGTTCAACAAAATGAAAACCCGGCTGAAACCATTATTGTTGAAGCCAGAGTCATTCCAGTCCCAGATCCTTCAGAGTCATTAATTCAACAAGACTTATATTTTGGTCGCAATATTCCTGGGGGTGGAGAAGTCTCTGAACAGGCATTTGAGGGCTTTGTCGATAGCGTAGTCACCCCTCGTTTCCCCGATGGGTTGACGATCTTTGATGCAGATGGACAGTTTCTGGATAGTACAGACATCCTCATCGAAGAACAATCGAAGGTGATTACCCTGTTTGTTGAAGCCAGTCTGGAAAGCGCGATCGCCGTCAATGATATTGTCTTGGCCTATCTGCAACAATTCGATCAAGAAAGTGTCCTGCAAGTCACCAATGCAGATGGCATCCAGGTGGGTTTTGGTGCAGGAGAGAATTTAATTGCCAATGATTCAACTCCAGAATTGATCCAAACTGATTTATTTTTTGGTCGCAATATTCCTGAAGGTGGAGAGGTTTCTGAGGCAGAATTCCAGGCTTTTGTGGACAGCGTAGTTACACCAAACTTTCCTGCCGGATTGACAATTTTTGATGCAGACGGGCAGTTTCGAGATAGTACCGATACGATCATTGAGGAGCAGTCCAAAGTCATTACCCTGCTGTTTGAAGATACCCAGGAAAATGAGTCTGCGATTGATGACATTGTGACAGCCTATCTCCAACAGTTCAATCAAGAAAGTGTTCTGATTGCTGTTAATGAAGAAGTTGCCGTTGGGTTTGGTGCTGGAGAAGATTTAATTGAGAGTGATTCACCCCCAGAATTGATTCAGGCCGATTTATATTTTGGTCGTAATATTCCCGGCGGTGGAGAGGTTTCAGAAACCCAGTTTCAGACTTTTGTTGATCAGGAAGTTACACCTCGGTTTCCCGCTGGACTAACGATTTTTGATGCGGATGGCCAGTTCCTCAATAGCGCTGGAACTCTGGTGGAAGAGCAGTCTAAGGTGATTACTCTACTATTTGACGATACTCAGGAAAACGAGGCCGCTATTGATGAAATTATCACAGCCTATCTCCGGCAATTCGATCAAGAAAGTGTTTTAGTGGTTGTGGATGAAGAAATCGCGGTTGCCTTCGATGCCGTTGCCCCTACTGTAGGGAGTAATGGGGCTGACAACATCTTCGGTAGCACTGCCCCCGATGCGATCTTCGGTCAAAAGGGCACCGACTTTATCAATGGCAATAACGGAGGGGATACCATCTACGGCGGTCAAGGAGATGACCAAATTCTGGGCGGCTCAGGAACTGACTCTGTGTTTGGGAACCTGGGCAGTGATACGATCCTGGGGGGTCAGGATGATGATTGGCTCCATGGCAATCGCAATAATGACTTCCTGAATGGAGAAGACGGTAAAGATACCCTGTTCGGGGGGCAGGACAACGATACCTTACTGGGAGGTGAGGGCGATGACCAAGTCTTTGGGAATCGGGGTGAAGATCTGCTAGAAGGAAACAGTGGAAATGACCTGCTCTACGGAGGGCAGGAAGCCGACACCGTTTCGGGGAATGAGGGCAATGATGTTGTCAGTGGAGATAATGGATCTGACTTGCTCGATGGGAATGCCGGGGAAGATACCCTTACAGGCGGTCAAGGTGATGATGTGCTAGATGGCGGTGAAGATAATGATCGCTTAAGTGGCGGAGATGGGAACGATTTATTGGTGGGGGCCGGAGGAAGTGATACTGTTCGGGGTGGAGATGGTGGCGATCGCTTTGTTCTAGCCCCTGGAGATGGAACAGATACGATTCTAGACTTCCAAGACGGTATAGATTTCCTAGTGTTGGATGGCGGGTTGAGCTTTGCCAATTTGACACTGGTTCAAGATGGCAGTAGCACCATCCTCCAGTTCAACAGTGAAGTTCTAGCAGTCTTAAACGGAGTTGATGTGGCCGAGATCACGTCCAGTGATTTCACCTCGCTCATTTAGGCGGGTAAGGCAGTCCTAGATCAGTAGGTGGAATCCATCAATTTGAACATGAAGCCTTTGCCTAACCCCCTTTAACTCTGATTTGTATTGACAAAGATACTTTCCTCGCACTCTATCAGACCCACATCTCTTTGATTCACAACCCCAGGGGTGTGGCGATTTGTTGCTTGATTCTTGGCCTTGTCTCAGCGCCATTGTTGATGCTTTTGATTCTTGCAACTCCGTTGCTGGGATGGCAGCTTCGTGAACAGTTGCAGAGAAATTTTTGACAGTTTTTTTAGTGACGTTTGGCGTTGCTGGATAGCGGATCGATAACGCAGGTTTGATGAAAGATCAACGCGGGTTTAGTAAAAGATCAACGCGGGTTTAATGAAAGATCAATGCGGGTTTAGTAAAAGATCAATGCGGGTTTAATGAAAGATCAATGCGGGTATGGCATGAGATCAACGCGGGTAGGGAGTGAGATCAACGCGGGTTTGATGAAAGATCAATGCGGGTAGGGAGTGAGATCAACGCGGGTTTGATGAAAGATCAACGCGGGTAGGGAGTGAGATCAAGTTGATCATGGTCTGTGATCAACGCGGGTTGGATGACTGCCCTCACCCTAAATCCCTCTCCCAGAGGGGGAGAGGGACTTTAACCGATTCTGACTCCCCTTCTCCCGTCTTGGGAGAAGGGGCTGGGG
>JBOFUV010000146.1:0-3362 GCA_051652765.1 Microcoleaceae cyanobacterium
TTGTCCCAGCAGGTCTTTTTCAAAATGAAATTGAGTTTGAACTCAAGGAGCAAATCTTTATAGACATGAAACCTAGTTACTATAAATTTGCCAATCAAACCTTAGATATGACAGAGGCAGAAGTATTCGCCAAATTTGCGTCAAGTGAGAATATTGAAGGTACATAACAAGCCCGTTGCAAAGGAGTAGCATGAGATATCAACCCTTAGGAATTCCTGTAGTGTTCGCATCATTTGTTTTTGGAACCTCTGCCGTTATTGCTCAATATAATACCGCCGATATTGAAGCTTTTTTAAAAGGGCAAACTCGGTCATGTCAAGGCTGTGATTTACAGGGAGTTGACCTCAGTAATACCCGTCGAGTTAATGCTCAGTTGCGCCAAGCCAACTTAAGCCAAGCCAATTTTAGCAATGGCTACTTTGAAGGGTCTTACTTCACCTGTGCTAATTTGTCTAACGCCAATCTTTCCCAAGCAAAGTTTCCTTATGCCAATTTTGTGGATGCAAATTTGAGCGGAGCAGATTTGAAAGGCGCTGACCTCAGTAAAGCAGATCTAAGTGGAGCAATCATCGACAACACCACTAATTTAACTGGAGCAAAGCTAGATGGAGCAAAACTCTGGGATGCTAAAACGCTGTATCAACCAGGAATGGATTTATCCAGCATTCCCCGCAATGAAGATGTCGAGAGACAAAGAATCCGTTGCAAAAACCAGTCCAAACCCAATTAAGTTTGACCTGAACCCCGCAACGATCTAGAAGAGACGATCATGGCTTCTATCCCAGCATTGTCCCTTCTGCCAAGAACGACCTGTCTCCTGGCAGTCACTTTGACTTTTAAGCCAAGGAATTGAGGTGGGAGCAACGGATGCAGAAGGAGTTGCCCACTGAAAGAACCGAATACAGCCATAGCAAACTAATAGTGCAGCAACAACCATGCTGCTCAAGGTAATTGTCAATACTGCAATACTCGAAGTTTTCCGAAGATAAGACTTATTGAGAGGTAGATTTGGCTGACTTGCAGGCATTTGTGATACTAGTATTCCAAATTAATCTGAGGAACGCAGCAACCCTGAACCAAAATATCTAAAGCTGACAGCTAAGACGATTTAACTTTTTAAAAGCTTAATTCTACAGCTTCTTACTGTATTCTATCTGGAGATCACCTAAATTTCTAGTGTTTTTACTGAACAAAATGCACGTTGGGACTACCCACACCCAAACGCTCAGCGAAAACTCATTGGCCACTCATTGGCAGAACGAAGTGAAACCCAACCTATAAATTGGTCTGGATAAACCACTAGAACAGATTCACAACTGCTACACTGCTTAGCAATAGGGAGCTAACAGTCAATGCTCAGGATATTTGCGGATGAAAGTTCTTCAGATTGTGCCATCAATTGCTTTGGTTTATGGTGGCCCCAGTCAGATGGTGCGAGGGCTCTCGGCGGCTTTGGCAACTCAAGGCACTGAGGTTACAGTGTTAACAACAGATGCCAATGGGGATAGAGGTCAACCGCCTTTGGAGGTTACCCTGAATCAGCCTGTTGCGGAAGACGGTTACACTGTTTGGTATTTCCGGTGTTCCCCCTTTCAACGGTACAAATTTTCAGTTGATTTGCTGAATTGGCTCTGGCAGAATGCGGCAGAATTCGATTTGGCTCATATTCACGCCCTATTTTCTCCAGTCAGCAGCCTATCTGCTACGATTTGCCGTTGGCATCAATTGCCCTATATTCTTCGTCCCCTAGGAACCCTTGACCCAGCAGACCTAAAGAAAAAGCAGCGGCTTAAACAACTGTACGCTGCAATATTAGAGCGGCCAAATTTGGCAGGAGCAGCAGCAATTCACTTCACCAGTACTGAGGAAGCCCGGATCTCCGAACGGTTTGGGGTAAACACTCAAGAGTTGGTCATTCCTTTGGGAGTCACTCCCTCGCCCATGAAGTCCGTTGAGTCCACTGCCCTTAATTCCCAAGACCCACCACTCATTCTATTCCTGTCACGCATCGAACCCAAGAAAGGTCTGGAAATTCTAATTCCCGCCCTAGAGCAAGTTCTGGCAGCGGGAATTTTGTTCAGGTTCGCTCTGGCCGGGTCAAATGCTCAAGACCCCAGTTACGAAGCTCAAATTCAAACTCAAATTCAGCAGTCTTCCCTCGCCGAACATACCACACTACCCGGCTTTGTCACGGGAGAAGAAAAAGCAAAATTGTTGCAACAGGCCGATTTGTTCGTCTTACCGTCGTTTTATGAAAACTTTGGAATTGCGGTGGCAGAGGCAATGGTGGCTGGGGTTCCAGTCGTGATCTCAAAAGGAGTACAAATCTGGCCCCAAATAGAACAGGCTCAGGCAGGATGGGTGGGAATCGGTGAGGTTGATGAAATGGCGCGTTTAATCAAACTCGCACTACAGAATGAGGCGGAGCGAAAGCGTCGAGGGTCAAATGCGAGAGAGTACGCTCTGAAATATTACAGTTGGGAGGCGATCGCTCGCCAAACGGTTCAGGCTTACGGGCAAATTGTGGGCGTTGCTTAATGGCGGTATACCCCCTTCAACCCTAAAGCTAAGCTGAAGGGCCGAACGGGGGATTGAGGGGGCGATGCAAGATTTTGTGGTTTGACAGATTCATTCCGTAATTCAGCAACGCCCCAAGATCAATGCGGGTATGGAGTGAGATCAACGCGGGTTTGGTATGAGATCAACGCAGGTTTGGTATGAGATCAATGCGGGTTTAGTGTGAGATCAACGCGGGTTTGGTATGAGATCAATGCGGGTTTGGTGTGAGATCAACGCGGGTTTGGTGTGAGATAAACGGGCAAATGCTCTGCGATCAACTTAATCTTAGTTTGAGATCAATCTGAACTTAAACGTAACCCACCATGGATTTATTCAACTATTGAGCTAGAAGTAACATCTTCCATCATAGTGCTTGAGCCGAATCGCATCGTGCACCTGATCCAACGGCTTTTTGGGGCGTTGTTCCGTTGGGAATTATGTAGAAAATTTCAGGGTAATCATCCCAAAAGCGTTGGTTATGCAGAAAATTTCAATATAATAACTAGTTATACGGCTTGATTCCTTGGTGGGGACACAGTTGCAAGGCTATCTGTTGGACTTCAGAATCATGTTGGCGTTCGACGAACGTTGAAGGCAGTGTTAAATTCGGAGTAAAGTTTCTCCACACTAGGTAAAAAAGATGGTGAACTCTGAAGGGCTGGCCAGCAAGAGTGTTCAATCACTGAGTACTGAGCAAACAGAGTTGTATGAGCGAATTCAAGTATTTTCGCTAGACGAGTCAAGTGCTCAGCTATCCTTTAGCAAACGACTGGCGAGAGATAATGGTTGGACATTGCAGTATG
>JBOFUV010000147.1:0-7368 GCA_051652765.1 Microcoleaceae cyanobacterium
CAGGTGCCAACTTCATCAGGAGCAAAATGAACTCGCCATTGGTTGCCGTCGTTGGCGCTGGTTTCACCGGCATCGCCATCAGCAGCGTAGTACCCTGGAACGACGTAGGTTTTTGTGCCATTGGTGAAGGTGACATCCAGTCGATAGTCCAGGAATGGATTGGTGGCATCGGTTTCACTGGTCTGAGGGCCATCGAACGTCAGGTCAATCCGATGCCATTTCTTCAGCTCACCCTCGATTTCGACATTGGGGTCGGGTGTTGGCGTTGGGGTGGGCGTTGGGGTGGGTGTAGGAGTCGGCGTTGGAACTGGTGTAGGCGTTGGAGTGGGAACTGGTGTAGGCGTTGGAGTTGGAGTGGGAACTGGTGTAGGCGTTGGTGAACCGTTTCCCCGATAAACAAATTCAGTGCCACTCAGGTTCAAGTTCGTAACATTAGCCACAACACCAATCACATCTCCCTGATATTTAATGTGGGTGGATTTGCCATCGGCACTGGTTTTGAGAGAATAGTTGGTGGGGTTACCGTACAATTGGATTTTATCCCCTTCGGATTTAGAGAAGTCTTTAATCGTGCCAACGTCATCCCAGTTTTGTAGATCATAGTAACTCTGGGTTTGATCGCCTAACACAAAGACATCTGCTCCACTGTTACCAAATAATTGATCTTTTTGCAGGGTATTTGGATTGCTAGTGTTCACACCAGTCAGGGTGTCATTTCCAGCTTGACCGTATACACTGTCGTTGCCAGTGCTGCCGATCAGAAGATCATTTCCAGCAGTTCCAGTTATTGTTGCCATGGGGCTAAACTCCTTATTCGTGATTCAAAGTAAAGTGATGCTCGCCAGTTGCATATCCCACACAGGATGGGCTGACATGCATTAACGCAATTGAATTCCTAGGTTGCTAACTCTGTTAGCAGGGGTTGAAGGAAGTTTTTGACACATTGAGGGTAGCTAATCCTGCAGAAATGCCGCGCGTTGCATCCCTGCAAGAGGAGCGTTACTCAACACACCTTCAACAACACACCTTCAACCCAGCATTCACCCAGGGAAGCCTTGATTGGTGATTGTTAGCGTGCCGATCAGAAAAGGCTAGACAAAGGAAAATTGGCTAGGGTTGTTCAAGTCCAAACCCGTCACTCCCTGAACAATACCAATTAGCTCCTTGGATGGGTCGGTAGTCTCGAAGATTCGGGTTGAACCCTGGGCTGCTTTCAGAATGTAATCGGTGGGCGCACCATACAACTGAATCTGATCCTCACCAGGGACAAAGTTTTGTAGAGTAGCCAAACTAGCCCAACTCCCTTGAGAGGTTGCCGAGTGATCATTGTAGAATGCCGTTGTGGAATTGCCTAGAACGAACAAGTCAGGCCCTACATCCCCCAGTAGAATGTCTTTTTCTCCCAACCCTGGATTGGGTTGATCGGGGAGCACGGCAATTAAGATATTGATCGGTGTCGGCTCGTCCTCTGGATTGCTACTGCTGCCGTCATACCCCGCAATAACGTCCTGAATTGCGTCAAATTTAGGTGAACTCTCTTGATACAGACTCTCCCGACTCCCCCAACTCCCCCATTTGGTATAGTTACCAACATCGTTGAAGTGAGCAAACACGCCGTCCCCAGTGAGTTCATCCCAGACCTCAAAATATTCACTGTAGGCTGCCCCCATTCGAGGATCACGATTGGCGGCAATGAACAAATCCACAATAGCAGGGTTGTTTTCCATCCCATTGCGTGGGGAAAGATGCTGACCTCCTTCATAGGCAATCAGATCTAGATCCTCCTGTTCAGCAATATCAACGTACTTGGAAATTCGGGCGGCAGATTCCTGGATTGACCCCCCTGCATAGCCATTAGGCAGTACTCCTCCTGCGATCACTTCTTGAAAGAGGTTGTCGAGGGCAGCGGTCATCCCCTGCTCTGTCCAGTCAATGATCGCATCAACATTGCTACTGTTGTTCAACGGCAAACTAAAGTAAGGAGCAATGGCGATCGCATCAATGCCCAAATCTTCATGGGAGAGTCCTGTGGACTCGAGATACTCTAGGGACTTCAGTGCAGTTCCACTATTCGCAGCCTGGGCTCCAAGAACACCGATGACTCGATCGTTATCTGTGCCAAACACCTGATCCCAAGTTTGGGTAATCTCAGATGTCCGCTGACCAAACCAATAGCGGGCTTTTTGGCCATCATTCTTGAGATCAGGAAATTCCTGTTTCCCTTGATCCAGGACATAGTTCGCTTGGTCAAACTGATAATTCCAGACTTCATTGGAATACTCAACATAAACGTCTAAATCAGGATCGAGATTTTCCTTGACATACTCAGCAAAATTGCGAACATAGTCATCGGTGGCTTGGTGTGGGATGGTAAACCAGGGATCAATTCCAGTTTCGTTGGCGAGTTCAACCATGACTTCAACAGGCACGCCTTCCCCAACGTAGTTGGAATCCTCTGGTTCTACGCGATCGCTCCATTCCCGTTGTTCAGAACCGTTAGTCTTCATCCAGTCCATGAATCGTAACGTTTCGTATCCCTCCAAACTGTCCAGGAAGTCGGGATTAAAGATTTGCGATTCATAGATGGCTTCGTACTCTTCCGGGATAACTCGAATATTTCGAATATAGTCTCCGGTCTGGTTGGGGTCAGTCTCGATGATTCTGAGGTTGAGGTTTTGCTCAGGTTTAGCATAGAAAACATCTCGACCCGGTTGAGAAGCGGCCTCATCTTCCTCTGCACCCAGGGAATACTCAAGGTCACCTTCACCGTCATAAAGCACAACGAATCGACGACCCTGGTCATCATTGGGCAGTGCTGCTCCCACACTAACAAAATCGCCGCCGTCTAGGGACTTGACCCAACCGTTTTCATCTAAGCTGAGTTTGTTTGCTTCATCGGTATCCCAAGTATCCTGTCCATGAGTGATCCAGTCCCGAGAACTTTTGAAGTAATCAGTGAAAGGATATTGGGTTGACCACTCTGCAATTCCAGCCAGATTAGTCCCCATGGGGAAAGTTGAGCTATTCATCTTCAAACTCCTAATTACGAGGACTTCACAGCGGTAGTAGATGCTGCCCTGGGTTAGTAGGAACTTTAGAGAATTACAAACGAGGCATGATAAAGGTAGGCTTGTAGATGTGATCGGGTCAGTGCGGACTCATCACTAACCTGCGAACTTGCTAACACATCTGACAAAAACAGATCCTACTGAAAAGGGAGTGCATTGACAGTCAAAGTTTTCCATCGAAGATGTTAGTTCAAAATGAGTGTAGAACATGCTCGATTTCAGCCTGGTTAAATCTGCCACAGGGTGGCCGGAGTAGTAGTAATGCTTCCCTGGTTAGTGACAGCCTGTCTAGAATAAATGCTGTCTGAAATGATGACTCTAAGACATCGCTCTAAGACATTACTCTGAGACTAGAAGCTTATCGAATCCAATGCTGCTAATCTTTACTCAAGGTGACAGATACTTGACTGGCATGTACCAGTAATACAGGGCAAACAAATCATTCAAGCAGTGTGAAAGCACTCAGTGAAAGCACCTAAAAATTACATTGCTTGACAAGACACAGGGGCCATTAATCAACCTACACCCATGCCCAGATTGATAGTCACCCACCCATATATTTCGGCTCACAGTAGCGCGACAATTGGAATATCGCAGAACTAGACCGTAGCTGTAGCTAAAAACTCTTAGAGCAAATCGGTTGACAAGGTACATTCGAATGCATAACTCTTTCAAACCTCTCTCATAGCTTGGGAAGAGCCCGCACTCTTCAAACATTCATTCCAAAAGTTCATTCCAAAAGTTAACCTTCAGAAAATTAGACCCTGATTGATTGAAAAACTTACTGCTCAAGCACTCCACACTTAATTTAAAGGAATCATAAAGCTATCCTGGGCTAGCTGTGCCACTTTCCGGATTGTCATGCTTTTATCACAAGCTTGATAATAAGTTACAGTAATTTTCTTTCAGATAAGTATCAAATTCAGTAGATTTCCAGCGAGATGGGGACTCAGCAGTCAGGCATATAACATAGAAGCTAAACACGTAAAGATAGCACCCGTAAGATCGAATGTGAAATAGAGTCTGATCGATCTCAAATGATTGTGAGATGAGATAAAAGGACGGGGTGGAGCAGTGTTGCCCCTGCTTGAAGACTTTGTCCTCAGACCCCGCTTTGATCGTTTCCTAACGTTTTGTCACTTAATTAGTACAGCAGGATTAGTACAGCAGGCGACTAGGAGTAATTTCTAGAAGATCCTCGACAGATAGCGGATCGCCAAACTACGCTTGAGGTTTTCCCAAGACTGCCTGAGGCACTGCATCTAAGAAGACATCAAGGTCGTCTAATGCTTTTTGATAGCTGGCTGCGGCTTGAGCTTGGTTGCCTGTTTTGGCAGCCTTGCCGACATCCACTAAGTACTCAAACATCTCCCTCGACAGTTTACGGGCTTGGGGTTGATCATTGGGCAGTAAATTCTTCGTGAGATAATTCATCGTCTGCAGCATTGTCCCTAGGGGGCCATGAATAAAGTTATCGACCTGAACCCACTTCCGCTGCTGGATATAAGTTGATAGTTCATTGGTCATGCGATCGCGCAGGGCTACAATCTCAGTACTATACTTCTGGATCTGTTCGATCTGGGTGCTGGAGTAAGTTGGGGGTTCAACTACGGCAGGAGAACCACAACCCACTACAAATGCAACTAACAAGGCTAAAATGCAGGAAAAAACAGAACGGTAGCGTTTCATAGTTCCATCTAACTCAACGTTTTGCTTCAGAGATTTTACTTTGGAAAATTTTGCTTTGAAACCTTCAGGGGAGTTAGCCCTAATCTGGATTGCTCAGCAGAATTCTCTCACAAGTTCACGATAAAGCTGTTGTGTAACCGCTGCAACATTTCCGTTGGATATCGGCGCAGGATATCAGGGGCAACTCTTTAAAATTGGTCAATCGGAGGCGGCTGGGTTGTGGGCTCAGGGGCAAAGGCTAGCCATAAAGGATATTGCAGCAAGGCCAGACTGATCTTATCTTCAGAGTCATCCACAATAATCAGGGGCAATTTACCCTGTTGAACCAGGCGATCTGCTTTTTGAGCGATGACATTTGCATCATCAAACAAAACAATCCCTTGGTCAGGGCCAAAATCCCGCCGATCAATCCCTAGACAGTCCTGAACGCCTCGTCGCCAGTCTCCTAAGCGTTCAGGAGTGTTGGCGAGAACGAGGGTGCAGAGGCGGCGATCATGTAGGGTTCTCAAGACTGAGATAATTGCCGAGGCAATCAGGATATTCTGCAAGCGGCTACCCATGGTTCGTAATGCCCCCCGTCCCCCTTGGGTGAAAAACCAGTTGGCAACCCGTTTGGCGTGAATCGGTTCAAAGGTGCGACGGAGCCGCCAGGGTTGGCCATAATAATCTGGATCAGTGCGATATTGGTCGAGGAGTTGCCGAATCTGACGGGCCTGCTCTTGAAAGCCCTGTTCGGCAAATTGCAGGATTGGAGAAGCGTCTACCTCTTCAGGGGCAGGGGAACGTTTTTTGGTAACTCGTTCTGGGGTTGGCTGAGGAGGCGCGTCAGGAACGAGATCAAGCTGCTCTGCGGTACTGACCAAATCCTGCAAACTGCCAACCAGGTAGTCTTTAAAACCCTGCACCCGAATAGCCAAATCCTGGGAAACCCCAGCAAAACTGGTTCGCATTTCCTGTTGAATCCGATCTCGGCGGCGTTCGAGTTTCTCGACTTCCAGTTGCAGGGTTTGTTTGCGCTGTTCTAGTGGATCAAGGGCTTCTGAGACCAAACTCCCCAAAGCTTCTGCTAAGACTTGCTGTTCCTGTTGCAGTTTGGTTTTGGCGGCTTGAAGGCTAACAAGATCTTGCTGCAACTCTTGACGTGAGGAGGATTGTCCAAACTGAATCTCGACAGTCTTAGAAGATTCCGTAAAGAGTTCATTCGTGCTGATTTCTCCCGCCGCACGACTGATTCCAGACTTCATTCCAGATTCCATTCCAGATTCCTCAGCAGGGGGTATTGTTTCTTCTTCTATGGGTTCGTGCGGGTCTGACGGTTGAGTTGCTTCTAAAGTCATGGAAAGTAATCACTTCCTCAATAGACATCCTTAACAAAATTGGACTTGCGATTGGTTCAGATTTGGATTTCCGATTACGTTCAATTCTAACGTCTGACGTTCTTTGTCCTCAGTCTCAGCCAACTGTCCTCCAAAACAGTGTAGAGCACCGGAACCACAATTAGGCTCAGCACCGTTGAAGTTAGCAAGCCCCCCATAATGGCCACTGCCATCGGTTGACGCAGTTCCGTTCCAGTTCCTAACCCCAAGGCCACAGGCAACATTCCCAACAGCGTAGAAATCGTTGTCATGAAAATCGGTCGCAATCGCACCTCTCCCATGGCTAGAATGGCTGTTGAACGATCTAATCCAGTCCGCCGCAGTTGGTTAATATAGTCCATAATTAGCAGGGCGTTTTTGTCGAGCAACCCCAAGAGAAAAATTAAGCCAATCACTGAAATAATCCCAAAATCACTCCGCGTGACTAATAACGCAATCATGGCTCCCACCATGGACAGTGGCAGAGACAATCCCACCACTAGTGGCTCCAATAACCGACCAAAGGTGAGTAGCAGGAGCCCCAACATCAGGGCGATCGCGATCGCCAACGTCGCCGCAAAACTGCGGAGAACTTGACCGATGCGGGCCGAGTCTCCCGTTAGTTTCAATCTAACACCGTTAGGTAAAAGCGGTTGGGCAATTTTAACTAAGGTTTCAGTCGCCTCTCCTAACGGTTGATCCTGGCTCAAATTCGCCGTGACATAAGCTGCTCGTTCCTGTTGAAACCGTTGAATCTGATTGATAGAACCCGATAAGTTTTCTGCCCCCGTCGCTACAACATCGACAAATCCAGGAATTTGTTTGGCCTGGTGTTGAATCGCTTGAGCCGTTTGATTAACTGCTGCTAAATCCTCCCCCACCAACACAATTTGCAAGGGCTTTTCATCCCCGGTTTCCACAAATTGAATGTCTTCTACACTAATCGTTACATCCGTTAATTCGGGTAAGGCTGCCCGAAGTTTATCCTGGGATGCCGCCGTTGTCAGGGATCGTTCTTCCTGGAGCTTGACATAGATTTTTCCCTTGTTTGGCTGTCCTCGCAAACCCACAACTGTGTAGGCTGATTGGATATCGGGTTGCTGAAGAATCACTGTTTCAATTTCTTCTCCAACCCTGCGAGTTTTTCGAAGCAAAAACTTGATCGGGTTTCGAGCAAGTTCCCGAATCCAACTGAATCCTCCCGGCGAAAGTGGTTGATCTGGATTCAGGTTCGTTGGTTTTTCTGGTAATTTTTC
>JBOFUV010000148.1:0-113340 GCA_051652765.1 Microcoleaceae cyanobacterium
GGGGGCTGGCAGCAGTAACATACTGGAGGGCAGAAATCGGCTGAGTCAGGGTCGGAGAAATTGAGTCGTCACTGAGCTGCTCACTAGCTAACAGGGCGGTTTCTGCGACCAACCCTTGAGGAGTGACACCAATGGACAAAGCCAAACTGGGTTGGGGAGTCGGAACTGCATTTTCACGGGTTAAATCTAAGCCTAAACTGCCCAAATTAAGAAAGACAAACCCCAATTGGCCACCGTTTAAACTCTCGATAGCTCGTTGATAAGCCAGGGATTGGTTGAGGCTCAAACTTGGAGCTTGGACATGATTAATTGCTTCCCGCAACACCTTCGGAGAATTGGCAAAGAGAACAAAGCGATCGCCAAAGATTGCTGTACTCAGTCCTTGGGCAAACCGACCCTTCCCCGGCTGACGATAGGTCAGATTTACGCCTTTGTACTGCTCAAAGATCACCTCTTCCTCGGCAGACTGCTGACGCTCCCAGAATTGTGCCAAGGCTACCCGACTGCGTTGGGCATCTGTTGTGGTCAGGGCAAAGAGATAGCCCGGTTGTTCTCCATTTTTCCGGTTGCGATCCAGATCAGCCGTGATCAAAGCCAGGGTGACTTCATTCCCCAGCCAGGGCCGAATATCTTTTTTGTAGTTGAGATCAGTCCCTGCTAAGACTAAGTTTCTCAGGCGACTCAGATCACTGGGAGATTGGCCCTGATGGGCTGTGAGAACTCGTTGCACGTTCTCTGCGTCGTCCAGGTTAACCAGGAACGACCCCATGGCCAAGGTGTTCTCTGGCACAAAGATCGCAGCTTCAGGAACAGATCGACCCCCTGTTACGAGCTTCAGAGAAGAACGGCCCCCGAACCCTTGGAAGCTGATAAAACTGACTAGGAGCAGAATCGCGACCACTGCCAGGGCCGTAAATAAAGAGCGTTGCTTCATGGCACTTGGAGATTCTAGAACGTGGAACCAGAGGGAATGGCTTGAACGGCCTATCCCCTGTTCATTATCTAAGCTTTTGGTGGTTTTGAGAGAATTTCTCTAGGGTCTTCTCCAGATGAATTTGGGGAGTGTCAAGACGCATAGACCTTTTGATAGTAAGCCTGATATTCCTCAGATAACAGCGGTTCCCACCAAGGTCGATGGGCCAAATACCAACTCACCGTTTGGCGTAATCCCTCTTCTACCGTGACGAGGGGTGCCCAGCCCAGTTCGGTTTTAATCTTGGTCGCATCAATGGCATAGCGACGATCGTGACCGGGACGATCTTTCACGAAGGTAATCAACTGGTCTGAGGGTTTAACGGGAAGATGGGGGGCCAGTTCATCCATAATCTGACACAACAGTTTAACCAGATCCAGATTCTTGACTTCATTGTTGCCCCCAATATTGTAGGTTTCTCCCGGTTTACCTCGATGAACTACAGCGTCTAGCGCCCGACAGTGATCCAACACGTAGAGCCAATCCCGAACGTTTTGGCCATCCCCGTAGACAGGCAAAGGCTTCCCTAACAAAATATTGATGCACATCAACGGAATTAATTTCTCTGGATAGTGATAAGGGCCATAGTTATTGGAGCAATTGGTAATCACCGTTGGCAAATTGTAGGTGTGATAATAGGCCCGAGCGAGGTGATCACTGCCTGCCTTGGAGGCTGAATAAGGACTGTTTGGGGTGTAGGGAGTTGTTTCCGTAAAGGCTGGATCGTCTGGCCCTAAACTGCCGTAGACTTCATCTGTTGAAACGTGCAAAAACCGATAGTGACTGGGACGATCGTGAGCATTCCAATGGTGGCGAAAGGCTTCTAGCAACGTGAACGTTCCAACCACATTTGTTTGGACAAAGGCCCCTGGCCCCAGGATAGAACGGTCAACGTGAGATTCTGCGGCAAAGTGAGCGACTGTATCAATCGCCTCAGTCTCAAGCAAGCTTTCAAATAGGGAGCGATCGCAAATATCCCCCTGGACGAAGTGAAAATTGTCCAAGGCTTCCACCGGAGCCAAATTTTGCCGATTGCCAGCATAGGTCAGTGCGTCCAAAACCAGCACCCGATCTTGGGGATAGGCTCGACACCAGTGATGGACAAAGTTGGAGCCGATAAACCCAGCTCCACCCGTGATCAAAATCCGACGGGGCCGCCGTTCTTCATTGCTATCGTAACTGCTGTCGTAACTATAGTCCATGGCCACAGCGACTTCCTCCCAGTGTTCAAACTGATTTAAATTTAGACTTAAATTCAGATGCGAAAATTTACTGAAGAAACGAGCTAAACCCTGAAATTATATGCTTTTCCTCATTCTAGCCTTACTCTCAACCTATTATTCTTAACCTATAGCCATCAGGAATGATCTATGAGTCGGAGGTGAAGAACCGTTGCCTCTTCTCGGGGGCTTTGTCTCCAAATCTCTTTTTAGTTTTCGCACAATTGATTTAGGATTTTTATAGAATCAACGGTTAGGCAATGATATCGAAAAATCGCAATGGTTAGTCAGAGTACGGCAAGGGTCTTGGGTATTACCCCATTTACCGAGCCTACAAAAGTAGAACTACATTTCAATCCCTCAGAGCACGAGACAAACATTGCCCTGATCGCAGCCTATCGTCAGGTTTTTGGGAATGAACACCTGCTGAGATGGGAGCGATTAACTAATGCGGAGTCTCTTCTACGCCAAGGTCACCTTACTGTTCAAGATTTCATCCGCAGTTTAGGATTCTCTGAACCTTACCGTCAGAAGTTTTTCTACTCAATGCCCCAAGTGCGGTTTATCGAACTGAACTATAAACATTTTTTGGGTCGTGCTCCCTATGATCAAGGCGAGATTGCAGATCACGTCAATCTATTTAATCGCGAAGGCTACGAAGCTGAAATCAACTCTTACCTGAATTCTGAGGAGTATCGAGAAAACTTTGGGGATTCAATTGTGCCTTACTGCCGAGGATTCTTCACTCAATCTGGACAAAAGACTAGGGGCTTTACTCGAATGTTCCGCCTCTATCGGGGTTATGCTAATAGCGATCGCGCCCAACTGGAAGGGAAATTGTCCCGTCTCACAGAAGAACTGGGTCGCAACACAGCCTCAGCCATCGTTAAACCCTCTGGTAGCACTGAAGGATGGTCATACCGAGCACCGGAACAAGGGACTTTCAGTCCTTCCTTGAGTGTCGCAAGCCGAGAGAGTTGTGCCTATCGAATTGAAGTTTCCGAGATGAACTCTGATCGGGTTTGTGGTAATCAAGTCTGGATTGTTCCTGACGAGGAATTACCAAATACATTACAAATCATTGCCCACATGGGCGGTCAGGTCAACAGCATTACTTTGAGCACACAGAACTTTGAGCAAACAGACTGTGGGTTGTAACTGAGTCGCGCCCCAGAGAAATTTTCAAGGGCTGCTGATCGTTGATGCTGTTGCGACATCTCCCCAAAAGCCTTAAGATAGAGAGCTTACTCTTTTACCGAGGTCGTTAAGGTTCATGGAGCCGATTCCCCTTCCCTCCCATGTTCACTACGAGCTACTGCTACAATTGCTAGAGCGAAAAACGCGAGATGCGGTGCGCGGCCATGCGCCTCAGTATGAAACCGTTAATCAGTTGATTATTATGCTTCGCAAGGCTCTAGCGCTACAGAAACATTTAGAACGAAGTTGCGTTCAGGCAAACTTGCCGGTTGAGCCGCGTTGGTCATTAAATGAAGTCAGTCCAGAAATAAATCTTCCTTAATCTGACCATAAGATACATTTTAGTTTCGTACTCTTGAGGATTATGGGCATGGACGACAAATTGATGTTGATGATTCCGGGGCCTACTCCAGTCCCAGAACAGGCACTTCTAGCTTTAGCTAGACATCCAATCGGGCATCGTAGCGGTGACTTTAGCAAAATCATGGCTGAAGTGACTGAGAATCTCAAATGGCTCCACCAAACTCAAAACGATGTCCTGATTCTCACAACGAGTGGAACGGGGGCAATGGAGGCAGGAATAATCAATTTCCTGAAGCGGGGCGATCGCGTGCTATGCGGCAGTAACGGTAAATTTGGAGAACGCTGGGTAGAAGTTGCCCAAGCTTACGGTTTAAATGTGGAGGTAATCTCAGCAGATTGGGGCAAACCCCTGGACACCGAACAGTTTCGTGAAAAGCTAGAAGCCGATACTGAAAAACAAATTAAAGCCGTCATTATTACCCATAGTGAAACTTCAACTGGGGTGCTCAATGATCTAGAAACAATTAATCGGGATGTCAAAGCCCATGGCGAGGCATTGATTATGGTGGATGCAGTGACCAGTTTAGGGGCTGTTAATCTCCCTATTGATCAGTGGGGCCTTGATGTTGTGGGCTCAGGGTCTCAGAAAGCTTACATGATTCCCCCTGGGTTAGGGTTTGTGTCAGTCAGTGCCAAAGCCTGGGAAGCCTATAAGACAGCAGACCTGCCCCGATACTATCTGGATTTAGGGCCTTATCGCAAAAGTGCAGCGAAGGATACAACTCCATTCACGCCCCCCGTTAATATGTTTTTTGCGCTCCAAGTGACTTTACGCATGATGAAGGCAGAAGGGCTAGAGAACCTTTTTAGTCGCCATCATCGCCTCATGAGTGCAACTCGGGCTGCAGTGAAAGCGCTGAACTTGCCTCTATTTGCTCCAGATCATGCCGCTAGCCCAGCGATTACTTCGGTTTATCCAGGAGCAGCGGTCGATGCGGAACAGGTGCGCGCAGTGATCAAAAAGCAGTTTGATATTGCTTTGGCGGGAGGACAAGATGCTCTCAGTGGAAAAATCTTTCGGATTGGCCACTTAGGGTTTGTGAGCGATCGCGATATTCTCAGCGCTATTGCGGCCTTAGAAGGAACCCTAAAGTCCCTGGGTTATGAAGGATTTACACCTGGTGCAGGAGTTACAGCCGCCGCCCAGATCCTAGTCTGATCAAATAAGGGCGAGGTGACCTCGCCCTTATCGGACTTTTTATTCTCAGACTACTGTTCTCAAACTACTGTTCTGAAATTGCTTTTCTTAAAAACACAAACTGTCTTAAAAACACAAA
This sequence comes from Microcoleaceae cyanobacterium, assembly GCA_051652765.1. Taxonomy (GTDB): domain Bacteria; phylum Cyanobacteriota; class Cyanobacteriia; order Cyanobacteriales; family Microcoleaceae; genus JBHJGO01. The sequence goes on from JBOFUV010000148.1 coordinate 5,031, forward strand.
CTCGAGTATCAGTGATCAGAAGTTCTAGTGGTCGAAAGTTCCAGTGATCAAGACTTTGGATCAAGACCTTGGATCATATTTATTGGTTACATTGCTCTAGCTTTTGCTGCCCAGTACAACATTATAGTAAGCCTTCACCGTTAACCACAAACTTTGTTAATAAACTGTTTCTAGCCAATCGAAAATCTTCTCCAACTGCTCTAGAGTAACCAGTCCATATTGCCACAGCGTCATCAAAAACGGACTTGCGTCAGGATATTCCTGCTTTTCATCCATGTCTCCCCGAGCCTTTTGGACAAAAGCAATTGAGGCCGGAGAAATTGACAACTCTTCTTGTAAAAATCGGATTAATTTAGAGTATGTAAATGGTGTCATCCCTATTATTCACCTCCTAAGTTAGTGACTATTAGCTTGTTATTGAATCCAATGCATTCAGAAAATATCAAACTAGTTTTTTATTTGTCTACAGACCCTAAGTTATTATTGAAGCCAAGTCAAGCCATTAAGGATAACTTTGCTGCAATGCGAAAAAAATAAACTGAACGCTCAAGCTCTTTCTGATCTACAAAACAAGTGCAGTAAATTCCGCACAGTTATTGCCAGGAACAAAAATAACCTGCCTGAACCTTTGTGCGATCTGTTATTGCCAACGGCCACACATGGGTAGAATGTTTAACAGAATCTATGATGACCAAAAAGCCAACTTAACCAAATAACTCGGCAAGCTCTATAGTCTGGTTTGCTCATAAATTCCACTGCAGGGAATTTTTGCCTGCTCCAACGCCCTTTCAATCCGAATCTGCTTTTCGGTTAGCCAGGTTTGTCTCTGGAGTTTTTACTCACTGACTTAGGCTCTGTCAAACTTTAACTCACTCACCTAAGACGTTTCTACACGCTCTTAGGAACCATGCTACTCCTCACGCACCAACTGCTCTGAAACACAAATGACTAGCGGTCAGTATTCTTAGAATGCTAGAGACGCTAGCATAGCAGATTTATTTTACATTGTGTACATCCTATTATTAGAACTTTACCAAATTATGTAAATTTTTGTAAACTTAAGACTCAGTAGAATAAGTTTGCAAAAATCAAGGATTTTTAGGCCCTTCTATGGTAGATTTTCAATCTGGATTGTATCTCCAATCTGCAATCCAAATTTTTGAGTCCACCCTCCTCGGACTTCAATGACTTGATCAATCAGTTCGTCTGTACCATAGGTGGGACAAGGTTCAGTTATGCAAGGGGGAGCATTGACCTGAATGCCGCGCACTACCCCATTTCGCAGAAAAATCATGTCAAGGGGAATCTTGCAGTTCTTCATCCAGAACCCTACAACTCGGGGTGGATCAAAGGCAAATAGCATCCCCCGATTGTCTGGGAGTTCTGTCCGGTACATCAGTCCTAAAGCTTGTTGTTGAGGTGTTTTAGTGACTTCTAGCTGAATCCGTTGACCGTTGATATTAGCTTGGGCAGTAATCGGCAACATTTGACCTAATGCTTCTGGAACAGGGGTTAATTTGGGGATTGAAACCCCTGAGAGAGAAGGAAAGCAGCCTAACACAAGGCAGCCAACTCCAAGACCAATCCCTAAACGTTTCAGTACAATCATCTTTAACTTTGATACGTGTTTTCATGCTTCCCTGAGCACATATCCTACCCCCCGTACAGTTTGGATCAGCCGTCGTTCTCCCTCATCTTCAATTTTGAGTCGAAGGTAACGAATATAAACCTCAATCACATTTGATTCCCCTAGGAAATCGTACCCCCAAACGTTTTCCAAAATTTGCTCCCGAGTTAAAACCTCACGCGGATTCTGCATCAGGAATCTCAGTAAATCAAATTCCTTCATGGTTAACTCAATGGTTCGACTGTTGCGAAATGCTCGTCGTGTTGCTAGGTCTAAGATCAACTCTCCAAATCGAAGTTGCTCACTGTTACTGGGGCTAGACTGCAGGTATAGATTGACCAGTTGCAGGAAGCCTTCTGTGCGGTAGGGCTTGATAAAATAGTCATCTGCTCCAGATTCTAAACAGGCAACCCGATCCTCCACGGTGTCGCGAGCTGAGAAAACCAAGATTGGCATATTATGACCCAGAACCCGCAAGCGGCGGCACAGAGACAATCCTGATTCCTCTCCCAAAATCCGATCAACGATAATCAATGCGGGTTGAAGTTCAGTTGCTTGCTGCATCCCTGTAGAGCCATCGGTTGCAATGACAGGGCGGTAGCCAGATTCTTCCAAATCGATGGAAACATGTCGGGCCAACAGATCGTCGGTCTCAATCACCAAAACCAAGGATTGTTGATCTGAGATAGTCGCCATGGATGTACCTCTCTAGAGCTAAACTCATGTGTTCCTCTGCACTGGTTTTATCATGTCTAAGTAGGATTAACTACAGAAGTTTGAAGTTTTTATTGAATCTGTAAATCTTTAATCTGTCAATCTTTAATTTATAGATCTTTAATCTATAGATCTTTGAAAATCTCACTTAGGGTAATTCTACCGAGGTGGGTTTTGCGATATGGGGCAACCCCCAACCCAGTTTTTCCCGCAAGATCTGGAAAAATTCTGGGGATTGCAACCGAATAAACCGAGCAGTATAGGGCGATCGCGCGACTCGAACTCGATAGTCTGGCAAGACATAGCATCCCCCATTCCCATCTACGACCATGACCAAGGTATTCGGACTAGCAGCATAAATAACAACAGGCTCGGTGTCGTTGTAAATCAAGGCGCGAGACGCTAAAGAGTGGGGACAGATTGGCAACAGTTGCAAGACTCTAACGTCAGGGGTGACAACAGCCCCGCCCGCAGAGAGAGAGTAAGCCGTTGAACCCGTCGGAGTTGAAATAATGATCCCATCCGCAGCAATATCAACGGGAGAATGGCGGCCAATTTTCACTTCAAAATGGCACATACACGTCATTGGTTCTCGCTGAAGCACCATTTCATTCAGACATAGCACTTCCCAGAGCAAAGTCTCTTGTTGATAGACCTGCACGGCCAACATACTGCGGTCTTCGACAGTAAAACCCTCTGTCAACGCCTGATCCAAGGCAGCATTAATCTGGTTGAGATAAATTTCTGTCAAGAACCCCATGTGTCCTGTATTGACAGCAAGCATCGGAATTCCTTGGGGGGCAAGCTGACGAGCCGCAGACAGCACAGTACCATCCCCGCCCAACACCACTGCAAACGCCATATCCTGATCAAAACCAGGGGGTGCAAGCTGATCAAAAGGACAACGGGTCGGAAAATGCTCAGGGTCAGCGTATCCCAGTAATCCTTGGACTCCAGTGGCAACATAAACCTCACAACCACGAGCCACCAGATCACCTCTCAGCGCTTCACTGGTTCGGCAAGCAATTGGCTTTGCATCGTTATAAATAATCCCAATTTTGGGCACGAGAATCGATTAGTTCTAATTTCAAAAAAACACAATTAATCCAATTAACCCAGGTGCAACTGACCTAAGTAAGCTCACCTGTTCAAACCGTTGGACTTTGGGTGGACTGTTTTAGACAGATTATAGACAGTGCTTTGAAAATTTAAATTCATTTCCTTAGCGCCACAACAAGTAGTGTAGCTTTTAACTTTAGACAAAGTCCAGAAATCAACAAAGCTTTAGACTCTTGAGTTAGGAAAAGTGAGCAGACCTGCCTGCATCTGTTCAAATACAACCCAAAAAACAGGCAAATTTTATCACATTTTGCATTCGTCTTAGAGTTGCCATACCCAAACGGAGATTTTTTGGAAAACCCTAAGTTTTAGGTTTGAATGGACTACGTTTTTGCTTGCGCTTTCTCTCTCGCTCCCGCTGTTTTTCCCGTTCGTATTCTACTTCCTTCAGTTTCTTTGTAATTCGACTAAAATAATCCTGGAAATATCCTTCTAGGGTTGTCATTTCCTCAGGGTTCAGCCCGAAGATCGGGTAAACATCATCCATGCTGGCTTGTAAGGGCTGCCCTGTGGCTAGAACTTCAGCAAACGCAAGTCGTTCTGAAATATTGAGTGTCCATTGAAAGCCCTGGGTGATTTGCCGCACAAACCGCAAAACACTGGTCGGCGTTCGGGTCACCCTGGCTTGCTTCCCAGACAACCGTTCACAGAGGCGAATAATTTCATCCGCCGTCCAAGCTCGTGAACCCACAACGGGAAATGTCTTTTGCTCTGTTTCTGATACAGACAACGCTCGAAGGGCAAACTTTGCAACATCCTGAGTGTCTATATAAGCAATCGGTGAACTGTTCCCTGGAACCCAAACCGCTTGGCTATCTAAAATGGGGATGGCGTATTGACCAATTAACCCTTGAAGGAAACCACAGGGCCGCAAAATCGTATACTTCAACCCCGATTCTGATAGAAATTGCTCTGTGCAACACTTGACTTCTAGCAGAGGAACTTGACGATACTTCTCCGCATCTAAAAATGAAAAGAAAATAAATCGCTCCACTCCAGCAGCGACTGTAGCCTGAATCAGATTAACCTTCCCATTCCAGTCTACGTCTTTAATTCCTAGGGAATCCGTAGGTCGAGCTGTGGCTGCATCAATCACAGCAGTCACGCCTTCAAGCGCAGGTTTTAACGTTTCTGGTTCACATAAGTTCCCGGCAACTAGCTCAGCGCCCCACTCCTTTAAAAAAGCTGCTTTGCGGTAGCCACGAACCAAACACCGAACTTGGTATCCTTCATCTAACCCATGGCGAACAATCTGCCTGCCCAGAGTTCCTGTGGCTCCGACAACTAATATCGTCATAAATAACGTGATCTAAAAACCTTAAATTATTTAAAATACTATCAGACAACCTCTCATTTTTTCACAAAACTTCATAAAGTTTTGCATCAGTAGCCCACTTAGACGTAGATAGAGATGTCAACAGAGTCATCTGACCCACTGCAATCAAGTCGGAACCTGAGATTTAAAACTTGAGATTTAGAACTTGAGAGTTAGAACCTGAGAATTAATGAAAGCATTTGTAACGGGGGGCACAGGATTTGTTGGCGCTAATTTAGTCCGAGCTTTATTGCAAGCGAGTTACTCGGTTCGAGTTTTAGTGCGTCCAGAGAGTAATCTGGACAACCTGAAGGGTTTAGAGGTAGAAATAGTGGCTGGCAATCTCCTCAGCCCTAACCTGAATTCCCTAATCCAGGGCTGTCAGGTGCTCTTTCATTGTGGGGCTCAATATTCGCTCTGGCAGCGCGATCGCCTGTCCGTCTATCAAAACAATGTGTTGGGCACGCGCAATGTCTTAGCTGCGGCTGGCCAAGCCGGGATCGAACGCATTGTGTATACCAGTTCGGTAGCTGCCATTGGGGTAAAGCCGGGAGTGATTGTAGACGAAACTTATCAAAGCCCCGTTGAGCAATTGATTGGACACTACAAACAGTCAAAATATTGGGCCGAGCAGGAAGCAAAAACAGCCGTTGAACAGGGCCAAGATCTGGTGATTGTGAACCCGAGCACGCCCATTGGCCCCTGGGATATTAAGCCAACGCCAACGGGGGAAATCATCCTGCGGTTTCTCCGGGGAAAAATGCCAGCTTATGTGGACACGGGCCTGAACTTAATTGATGTCCGAGATGTGGCTTTGGGCCACTTACTGGCTTTGGAAAAAGGTAAGACTGGCGATCGCTATATTCTGGGTCATCAAAACCTGACGCTGAAAACGCTGTTGAACCAACTCGCAGCAATCACGGGGTTAACTTCCCCCAAGGTTGAACTGCCCCTGTGGTTACCGTTAACGGTCGCTTGGATGGATGAGCAAGTTCTCGGTCGCCTGGGAAAATCCCCTGCTGTTCCTCTAGAGGGCGTTCGGATGTCGCAACAAACCATGTACTATGATGCCACAAAGGCCGTTCGAGAACTGGGTTTGCCTCAGTCTTCCATTGACCAAGCCTTGAGAGATGCCGTGACCTGGTTCTATGGCAATAAACTCTCCAAGTCTTGAGTCGATTGCCATCCCGGTTCCCACAGGGCACGATCTTTCAACTGTTTGGCGTTGAGCCAGAATCGCACATTTGGATCGCAGGATGCAACCAGTTCAGCGAATACCCAGCTTCCTTCATTTTTCCGATTTACCACTTGAAAATGTCGCCATCCCCAGGTTTTTTGGGTGGCCGTCCATTTTGATCCCACCAGATAGGGAAACTTTTGTTTTTTAGGCATTTTCAACGTCCTCAAAAACGTCCTCAAACAATCTGCAATGCCGCCAATACCAGGGTTAAATCATCGTCCGTCCGTTCAGTCACCCGTGGGGACTTCAGGAAGGCAACTAACTGTGTTGTGGCCTCGTTTTCAGTCTGAACCTGGCGAACAAAGTCAAATAAGGGCGAGAAGAACGGCTGATGAGGGATACCCTCGGGCAGTTTGAGGGCTAATAGTTGCAGCCCATCAGAAAAAATCGCCAAGTGGGCAGGTTGCTGATGAAACACTTGAAACTGAGCCGTCTCTAGAGCATCTGGACAGGTTAAAAACGTCGTTTCATTTAGATGTTCTCCCTGGTGCGGCGTGGTCAAGGCCGTAATTTCTCCCTGTGGGTTGGCGACAACAACGGCCCCGTCCCCAATTTGGGCTGCAATTACCCCTGCTGGCGTTGCAACTGTGAGAATCAGGGTTGTGGCCAAGGCTCGCGATTCAACCCCTTGAGTCTCTGCTTCCCGTTCAACAGCGGTTCGGGCTGCGTTCACTGCGTTCATCAACAGTTCGAGCCAAAGGTCATCCAGAGCAACTGGGATGGGTTCAGTCTTCCCCTCAACCCTGGTTTCAACCACAGCTTTACCCATTGTCTCTGCCAGAGTTGCAACCACGGTTTCCACCGCAGTTTTGACCGCAATCTGGGCTCCAAAGTCAGAGAGTTGGGCAGAACCTGCCCCATCTGCCACGGCAATCACTAAAACTCCGTCCTGAAGGGCCTGATACCCATGGGCATCTTGACAGGGAAGGCTCTGTTTTTCATGGCTTTTACCCGTAACTGATGCCGCAACAACTTGCCAGTGACTTTGCCCATCCGATTGAATCATGTGTTCCATAGTCTTAGACTGCGCCCCAACCGGGCGGTGGCAGGGCCACTTGTTCGTCCACTTTGGAGTGGGAAATCGTTTGCATACTGGCTGAGAGCCAGATAAACATTTCCCGAAAATCTAAGCCTTTGAGCTTCAGGGGGGTGCGCTGAACAATCAAACTCAAACGTTCCATATTTGCCCCTTCAACTCCCACGGCAAAGAACGCGACTTGCTTATTGACTTCCTCCTGTCGAATCCGCTGAGAGGCCGACTCTGCAATGCGTTCCGATTCTCCCTGGGGTTCTCCATCCGTAATCATAAACACCCAGGGACGATAGTAAACAATGCCATTGTTGCGATATTCTGTTTTGCGGGCGGCCACCAAATCCAGAGCTTGGTTAATCCCAGTCCCCATAAAGGTTTGGCCTTGAGCGGTTAACAGCGGCGGTTCAAACTGATCCGCTGTAACAAAGTCCTGCAAAATTTTGACTTGATTGTCGAAGGAAACAATGGCAACTTCAACTCGTTTTTTGGCGAGTTCATCCCGACTCAAATCTTGTTGAAAGATATTCAATCCTGCATTCAGGGCATCGATCGGAACCCCTTGCATTGAGGCGGAAGTGTCCAGCAACAGCACGCAGGGACAACGAGGTTCCGGGTTTTCAGCAAATTCGACAGCGTCCTCTAGTCTCATAGGTTCGACGATAACCGTGCTCTTATTAGAATACTCGCTGTGCAACCTATTCGCCTGTTTTTATCGCCATGGAGCCAAACCGCCTGTTTGAGTGCAAGCCTTTATGGGTCTTCTCACGGGGTTTCCTGAAGACGGTAAGGAGTTTCTTGGCCCAGCACCAAAGGATGGGTCAAGGCAGGAAACGCTGACCATTCCCACATTGACCCCCCATAGTTCTTGGCGTTAAAGCCTAAACTCACTAACACAGATGTGACCCAGGCTGAACGCACCCCGCCTGTACAGTAAGTAATGATTTCCATGTCGCGAGTGATCCCCTGTTGGGCAAGCTGTTGGAGAATCACCTCACGGGGCAAGAGCAGCCCAGTCTCATCCAACCAATCTTTGAAATACAGGGGAATTGCTCCTGGAAGATGGCCCCCTCGAGATTCACCATAGGGGGTTTGACCGCTATATTCCCGAGGTTCGCGGGTATCCAGAATCACAAGATTGGGTCTTCCTAACTGTTGCCGCAACACTTCTCGCTGAATCTCCCAATCTGGGCGACGTTGAACAGTAAAGGGCTTTACAGGAGACGACTGAGCGGGAACATTTGAGGTGTTCTCTGGCGGATCTTGTACCTGCTGAACGTGTCCCAACTTAGCCTGCCATAAGCCCTGACCACCGCCATCCACCCAAACGGCTTGGGAATGCCCCAAGGTGCGAAGCATCCAAACCATGCGTCCTTCTTCTCCCCAACCGTTTTTCCCATCCCCAATTACAATTACAGGCCGATTGGTCACAATGCCCAACTTCTGGAATTTTGCATTTAGAACATGATCCTCGTCCAACAGGTTTCCCCGCCAAGGGGTTTCAGAACGGGAAAATTCCTGCCAGGTCACGGGAATCGCCATGGGGATCGAGGGTTTGAGTCGCTTGTGGGAACGCACATCTAATACCATTGCGCCTTGTTGAACAAGGGTAACGGCTTGTTCAGCGCTAACGATCCAATTCTGCTCTAAGGTCTGGGGAGTAATCTGATCGGAACTCAAGTCAGGGCTAAATTTGGATTGAACCCCCTGAGAGCTAATCCCTTGAGAACTAACCCCCGGAGCCAGAACAAAATACCTGAGGGCGATCGCCACCATTACAGCCCCCAATCCGATCAGTCCCAAGAGCCAGTGGTGCTTGGAACGACTGAGAAAAAACTCTTTCCACATGGGCCAAATCCTTAGGCTTGTAGGTTCATAACTTCTAAAGAAAAAACAAAGAGAATCAAGAGTAAAAATCGACTAATGTCTTCAAAAATCAGTTTTAGGCATTGTGTTCCACTCGTGTTGACCTAGCCTCAAGGCTCTCAAATCTTTGCCTCATTGGGGTTTGAGTAAAGTTATACCGTTCAGGTCAGTTGAGCTTTAGTTCAGTCAACATTCCATAACGACTTAATCATGACTCTTAAACAAACAGGGTAAAATATTGCCCAGAGCTAGCTGTGTTTATTTTGACTCTTTCTGTCTTGTCAGTGAGTCGTCAGGGGAACTTAGGTCAGTCCTTCAAGCAGATTCCCAAAGACGTTTGATCTGACCGGGTTCTGGCTAGTCTAAAAGTAACCGAAACCCTATCCGAATTTAGGTTCAGGATTGATAAGGAGAGTTTATGACCCAATCCTTCATTCCTTTGAATGAATGTCCGATTCAAATTGAGGACGACCGCACAGGGATGAGTGTTGAAACCCTGAAGCGGGCTTTTGCAGATAATTTGTTTTACTTGCAAGGGAAATATGAGTCCTTTGCGGCGGCTTATGATTACTATGCGGCTTTGGCCTATACAATGCGCGATCGCATTCTCAGTCGCTGGTTAGAAACAAGCAAAACCTACCTCGAGAAGAAGCCTAAAATTGTCTGCTACCTCTCAGCCGAATTTTTGATGGGGCGACATCTGGGGAATAGCTTGATCAATCTCCACGCCTATGAACGAATTCGTCAAGCGGTTGAAGAATCTGGCCTCAGCTTAGATGAGCTTTTAGAGCAAGAACCTGATCCTGGTCTAGGTAATGGAGGTTTAGGACGGTTAGCGGCCTGCTTCCTGGACTCTCTGGCAACCCTGGAAATCCCCGCCATTGGCTATGGCATTCGCTACGAATTTGGTATCTTTCACCAGATGATTAAGGGCGGTTGGCAAGCCGAAATCCCCGACAAATGGTTACGGTTTGGGAATCCTTGGGAAATTGCCCGCCCAGAGCAGGCCATTGAAGTCAAATACGGTGGCCATACCGAGGCTTACCACGATGACAAGGGCAATTATCGGGTGCGCTGGATTCCAGCCACAACAGTCATCGGGATTCCCTATGATACCCCGGTTCCAGGCTATGATACTAACACGGTCAACCCCTTGCGACTGTGGCGAGCTGAAGCTAGTGATGACTTCAACTTCGAAGCCTTCAACGCTGGAAACTACGACGGTGCTGTCGCCGAAAAAATGCGATCTGAGACCATTTCCAAGGTACTCTATCCCAACGACAACACTCCCCAAGGCAAGCAACTTCGCCTAGAGCAACAATTCTTCTTCGTCTCCTGTTCGTTGCAAGACATCATCCGAACTCACTTGCTGCGGTACAAGAACTTACTCAACCTCCACGAAGGGGCCGCCATCCAACTCAATGATACTCACCCAGCGGTGGCGATCGCCGAGATGATGCGTCTCCTGTTGGATGTCCATGGAATTGACTGGAATACGGCATGGCTACTCACCCAAAATACCTTCGCTTACACCAACCACACCCTGATGCCAGAGGCCCTAGAAAAATGGCCAGTGAGTCTTTTTTCTAACACCTTGCCCCGTCACATGGAAATCATCTATGAGATCAACCGCCGCTTTATCGAAGATGTAAAGCTCTGGTATCCCAAGGATGATCAGTTAGTCGCGCGTCTGTCCCTGATTGAAGAAGGGCCAGAACAATATGTGCGAATGGCCAACTTGGCTTGTGTGGGAAGCCATGCAATTAACGGAGTTGCCGCCCTTCACACCGAACTCTTGAAGCAAGACACCCTGAAAGAGTTCTACAAAATCTGGCCAGAGAAATTTGTCAATAAAACCAACGGAGTCACCCCCCGACGGTGGATTTTGCTGAGCAATCCGAAGCTGGCAGACCTTTACAACGCTAAAATTGGTTCAGGTTGGCTCAAGGATCTAGATCAACTCCGGAGTATTGAAGCCTATCTGGATGACCCAGAGTTTTGCGAACAGTGGCGACAAGTCAAACTGGACAACAAGCAGAGACTTGCTGATTACATTCGGCAGCACAATGGCATTTCCGTCGATCCCCACTCCCTGTTTGATATCCAGGTGAAGCGGATTCATGAATACAAGCGCCAACATCTCTGTCTGCTGAACATCATTACCTGGTACAACCGCATCAAGGCGAACCCTGATATTGAGGTTGTGCCCCGGACATTCATTTTTGGTGGGAAAGCAGCCCCAGGGTACTTCATGGCTAAATTGATCATTAAACTGGTCAATGCCGTTGCTGACGTGGTGAACTCCGATCCAGACGTTCGAGGCCGCCTGAAGGTGATCTTCTTGGCCAACTTCAATGCGTCCCTAGGTCAGAGAATCTATCCCTCCGCCGATCTGTCTGAACAGATTTCAACTGCGGGCAAGGAAGCCTCTGGAACAGGCAACATGAAATTTGCCATGAATGGGGCCATGACCATTGGAACCTTGGACGGAGCCAATATTGAAATCCGAGAAGAAGCAGGGCCAGAAAACTTCTTCCTATTCGGCTTAACGGCTCAGGAAGTCTACGAAATGAAGGCCAAGGGCTATAACCCCAGGGACTACTACAACCAAAATCCTGAGTTAAAGGCAGTCATTGATCGGATTAATTCTGGCTATTTCTCCCACGGAGATCAAGAGCTGTTTAAACCGATGATCAACTCCTTAATGCACCAAGATCCGTACATGCTGTTTGCGGATTATCAAGCCTACGTTGAATGTCAAGAAAAAGTGAGTCATGCCTTCCAAGATCAAGCCCTCTGGACAAGAATGTCAATCTTGAATGCTGTTCGGATGGCAAAATTTTCGAGCGATCGCACCATCAAGGAATACTGCGATGAGATCTGGCATGTCAAACCCGTTCAGATTGAAATGGATGAATACAGCCAAAAAGCAGCCTTTCTGAATGCCGATTCCCAGATTATTGGTTCCTAGAAAAGATATTTGAGAACCGAATACTGCTCAGCGGAGATGCTTACTAAAGCATCTCTTTTTTTCGAGTCATTTCGATTTGAATTTGACCCCCAAAATCAGGAATTGGAGGGGCGAGTTTAGTGAGTTGAACCTGAACCTGCTCTACGTGAGAACAGGACAATAATGCCTGAAGAATCTCTTGGGTTAACCGTTCGATCAACGCAAACTTTCGGGTTTTGATAATCTCTTGAACCGTTGCAATCACCTGGCGATAATCCAACGTGTCAGCAATGGCATCCCGTTCTCCTGCTGCGGTCAAATCCAACCACAAAGTCACATCAACCTCAAACCATTGCCCTAAAACTTGCTCCTCAGGGAGGTAACCCGTGTAGCCGTAGCCGCGAATCCCTTGAATCTGAATTCTATCCATTTGTTCGCTCCTTCAAGTTACACGCTCCTTCAAATTATGCTAGTGCCATTTCGGGTTCAGACGGTTTCTTTGGGGCAATCCGGGAGAAAATAGGCTTTTCAGGCCGAAGGAATCATGATTTCAGCTTATCCCGAACTCACGTTATGTTAGAGTGAAAAAAATAAATGTTAAGTTCCTGTGAAAATTAGCTTGTGAACAATATTCGCACTGTTTCAGATACTAAGCGGGCGTTTTACAGTATTCATACCCGTCCAATTAACTCAGTCTACCGTCGCGTGATTGAAGAACTGATGGTCGAAATGCACCTGCTCAAAGTCAATGTTGACTTTAGCTACGACCCAATTTATGCCCTTGGCGTTGTGACTGCTTTTGACCGTTTTATGCAAGGCTACTTACCTGAGCGTGACAAAGAGTCTATTTTTCAGGCTTTAATTAAAGGGCAGGAAGATGATCCTCAGAAGTATCGTACTGATGCAAAACAAGTGTGTGAGCTTGTGCAGGGGACTTCGATCCAGAACTTCCTACAGTTGGCTGAACAAGCATCCCATGGAGCAGTAGACAGTCCCTTACAAAGTTACTTTCGCTCTATTGCTACTAATCCCAAGTTCAAATATAACCGTCCATTTGCGATTGGACTCTATACGTTAATAGAACAAACCGATGTAGAGATTCTGAATGACAAAGATAATCGAGAACAAACCATTGAAACCTTAGCGTCGAGTTTGAACTTATCAAAAGATAAACTTTTGAAGGATCTAGACCTCTATCGCAGCAATCTTGAGAAAGTTGCTCAGGCTCGAACAATGATGGAAGAGTTGGCGCAAGCAGAACGTAAAAAGCAAGAACAGCGGGCAGCTAAGGCAGCCGAAGCCTCCAGTGAGACAACCCAACAATCACCTTCAGATTCTTAAGCCACATCAGTTTTAATTGGGCTTAGAATAACAATTTGATGGGTCGGTCAACCTCCCTTAATTTCCAGGCTTCTTGCCTGGAAATAGTACAACCCGGAAAGGTTCGTAACTCGGAATAAAGTATTAAAGAGAGTTAGAGTTCGTTGTTTTGCTCGTAGTCCTGGGCATAAGTTTGCAGGAGAGAACTGACCTGATCTAAAACCGCTTTACCAGAGACTTGTCCCAATACCGTCTGATTCTGGGCCACTCGATCTAAATTCCGAGTAATTGCCTCTTTCACTTGAGCTGAGATCAAGTCTTGTAGCTCCTCTCGGGCTTTAGCCCGTTGGTATTGAGCCCCTTCTTCTGTAGTTGCATAGAGAGGCGGAAGACGATTCAGGGCATAGGCCGCAATATCTCCCACATCGAGAGACTTATCGCTGTTATCCTCAATCTCAGCAACTCGGGCGATCGCCTCACTCAAAATCAACTCTTCCATCACGTTAATAAACTGCTTCCGGGGAAGCACCACCACTTCACCAGTGAGCAATGCCCCCATCAGCCGATCCAGAGCCATGTACTCCTCAATGGACAGCTCAGATGCTGTGTTACAAATGCGGCCAACCTCGGCCTCCATTGAAGGAGTAAGGTAGCCATCCTGTAACGCCTGTTCAACAATTTTCTCAATGCTCATAGCACTCCCGCGTTTAACAGCATCCTCTGAATAACTCATACTTCCCAAATCACCTGCAAAAATAACTCAGCAATGCGAATGCCGCATCCACCCTGACTTCCCTTATAGTAAGAAAAAATTCTTATAAATCTACTCTTTTCAGTCCTTGGCTAAGAATACCATATCAAAAAGCTACCCATGATTCAGCAACTTGAAGACAGATTTGATCTGCCCCCCGTCACTAATCAATGCCATTGTAACGCCAAGGAACTGGGTCAACAGATTGGCCATGAATATACAATCCCCAGTGCAAATGAGGCCCCGTAGAAATTCCTGTAGAGCCAACTCCACCAACAACTTGGCCCATCTGAACAAAATCCCCCTCTTGCACATTAATCCGACTCAGGTGAATCAAAATACTGGTTACTCCCTGGCCATGATCAATCCCAACGGTATTGCCATGTAGCTCGAATCCCTGGGATTCACGTCCTACCAAGGCAACCCGCCCTGGGGCTGGTGCATAAACTGGAGAGCCTGTCCCCGCTGCATAATCGACCCCACGATGGTAGTAATCTTTGGCAAACTCTCCATTGTAATAGCGTCGGATGCCATAAACCGTGCTCACTGAGCCATTACTAGGCCGTCCAAAAGCGCCATTCCAATATTTTTCTGGGGTCACTAGGGCTTTGAGGGCAGCCACTCGATCAAACTCGAAATCAGTTCCCTGAATGTCATCCTTGCCGGGAGGGAGCCAAATAGACTGAGTCGGAAAATCGCGATCGCGCAACAGGATCGAAATCTGCTGGATTTCAGTCCCGTGCTTCACCTGGATTTGTTGAGTTCCCGGTGGATCTAGAGGAGTCGTGGGTAACAAGGCCCGAAACTGATTTGAGGCCATGGGAAACATCGGGTAGGTTTTGTCTCCCCTGATCACTGAGGGAGAAGAATCAGGGACAGAACTTGCAGTGAGAAGGACTGAAATCGTGTCGCCCAGTTGGGGCGATTGGGGGAGAACCTGAACCTGAAGGGCAAGTCCCGTCAGCGCCGACCCAATCAGTACCCCACTCACTGTTGCCATGAATAGACCTAACTGCTGCCAATTCCTGAACATGAATCCTCTAGAGATTAAGGGAGCGATCAAACTTAAAATCAATCTTAAAATCAATCTTAAAATCAATCTTAAATTTACTCTTAAATGCAACTTCAGGCCCTCCATCTTTAGTAAATTATTCTGAATGAAATCTGAATGAAAGTTGAGCGATTGATCCACCCAAACCCAAATTGTCCCCTAATTCTTCAAGTCTAAGGGATTGGAAGTCTAACTCCTCTCAGAATTGGGGCGCTATACTCGTCCTACCATTCAGCAACGCCCAGAATCTTTCAGCCATTCCCTCCGGGATTAGCCCCAATCCCAGTCTGAATTTACTATCCTATTAGAATGAGAAGCTCTTAACGTTTTGTAAAAAAGTGATGCCACTGTGCCAGAAGATTTTAGGTTAATTGTTGATCTTGTGTTGGTTCTTGCTGCTGCAGTAACAGGAGGGTTATTGGCCTCACTCCTGAGGCAGCCTGCACTCTTGGGCTATCTTGTTGGGGGAATTGTGATTGGGCCAGCGGGACTAGGGTTGATTGAAGAATTAGTTCAAGTGGAGACCCTAGCCCAGTTTGGAGTGGCTTTTTTACTGTTTGCTTTGGGGGTTGAATTTTCCTTTGCCGAATTAAAAAAGGTACAAGTCATCAGCTTGGGCGGAGGCGGTCTCCAAATTGTACTAACAATTGTGCTAACAACGGCTACAGCAGTTCTTTTGGGGTGGATCACTTCCCCAGTTCAGGGGATTTTTCTGGGGGCAATTCTCTCCCTCTCTTCAACGGCAGTTGTCCTGAAATGCCTGATGGAGAGAAACGAAGCCGCAACTCCCCATGGTCAAGTCATGCTGGGAATTTTAGTGGTACAGGATTTGGCCCTAGGACTCATGTTAGCCGTGCTCCCTGCCTTGGATCAACCGCTTGAAGTGATTGGGTTGGCGGTGGGGCGATCGCTGCTGCTGATTAGCCTATTTGCACTGGGAGCAATTGCTGCTGGGATTTGGTTGATCCCGCCTCTACTGAGATTCTTGGCCAAAACGGAGAGTCGCGAACTATTTCTCTTGGGAACGGTCACCCTTTGTCTGGGCATTGCTTTACTTACAGAACATCTGGGCTTTTCGATCGAGATGGGTGCGTTTGTTGCAGGATTAATGATTTCTGAGGTGGAATACGCCGATCAAACCCTAACTTATGTAGAACCGCTTCGAGATATTTTTGCAGCGCTGTTTTTTGTTGCCGTTGGTATGTTAATTGATCCCGTGTTCCTCTGGGAGCATTTGGAGCTAATTTTAGGCTTAGTCTTGTTGGTGCTGGTGGGGAAATCTCTGATTGTGATTCCGATTGTTCGGCTATTTGGCTACCCTTGGAGAACTGCGATTATCGTTGGCCTAGGACTGGCTCAAATTGGAGAATTTTCCTTTGTGCTGGCCAGCGCCGGACAAACTTTGGGCTTGGTTTCACGGCCCGTTTATCTCCTGACCTTAGGAACAACAGCAGTCACTCTAGTGGTCACCCCCTTCGTTTTGCAGCTCGTCCCAAAGCTATTGGACTGGGCAGAGACCCTTCCTTGGCTGGCTCCACTCTTTGATCAGTCGGCTTCTCCAATTGATGTCGCCGAAGATCTCCCTCAACAGAATCATGTGATTGTCTGTGGGTATGGAAAAGTGGGGCGAAATCTGGTGCAGTTGTTGCAGAGACATGACTATTCTGTTGTGGTGATTGACTTTTCAGAGCGGGTGGTTCAAGAACTCCGAACTGCTCAGATCCCCTACCTCTATGGCAGTGCTGCTAGCTTACATGTCTTGGAGGCGGCGGGGGTTGACCGAGCAAAAGCGATGGCGATCACGGTGCCTGATCCCATGACCACTCGGCTTTGCCTCAAGCGGGCACTAGAGTTTTCCCCTGGTTTGGATGTTACCGCGATCGCCTATCGGGATAAGGATATTGAATTGCTCTATCAACTCGGGGCCAAGGAAGTGGTTCAGCCTCAATTTGAAGCCAGCCTGGAACTGTCTACCCATTTACTCTTGAGGATGGGATTGCCTCTGGCTCAAATCCAGACACAGGTTCAGCAAATTCGCAACAGTCACTACCTGGAGTTGCGACCCGAACAACCCCTAAGCGTCATCTCCCGTGAAGTCAAAGATGCGGCCCAAGACATGAACAGCAAATGGTATGTCCTGCCGAAGGATTCTCCCTTGACGGGGATGACGATTGAAGAAACTAACCTACAATATCTCAGCGGGGTGAGCTTAATGGCGATCCAACGCAGCACAGGGGAAGAAATTGACTATCCCGATGGCCAAGTTTTATTGGAAGCAGAAGATCGATTACTCCTGGTGGGAGAGCCTGCAGCCGTAGCGATTGTTGATCAGTTGGCGAAAGGGGAAGTCGCAGTTCCGGCTGAGAGCATTTCTTGCCAGTGGTTAGAGCTACCTGACAACAGCTCTGTGATTGATAAAACCTTGGCTGATGTTGATTTACTAAACCGCTACGGTGTTCAAGTGCAAGCGCTTCGCCGAGAGGATAAGTTCTTTCGGTGGCCTAGTCGGGCTTTAGGGTTGCAAGCGGGAGATCGGCTGATGATGTGCGGTGGGTTCCATGATCTGAACCGAGCAAGGCGGGAACTGATTTCTAAGCCTTCACGAACTCTAGTTCCTGCCCTCCCTCCTCAACCCAAAGTATCTGAACCCGAATCGCCTGAGTCTGTTGCTGCTCCAAAAGAAGAGCCTGAGAAAAACTATGTCGCCAGAGTTTAAGCGGTTACTCTGGTGTGACGGGCAGAGGAACTGAATAGCCTTCTCCCAAGATATGGGCAACAAAGCTGGTTCGGGCATAGAAAGCGCGGGAGATGCTTCCGTGCCCTTTCCCCTTCGTTCTTGGCTGAACAAGTTTGCCCATTTTGCCACTAAGACTTGAGAATCCCTGAGTTCTAATCATCTCTTGGATAAAGTTGTAGTCTGCCTTCACCTGATCGTAGATTTTAGGATCATCAAGATCAAAGGAAGCCACTGAGTGAACCAGAGACTGATTATCTGCTTGACTCTCAAACACTCGAGCAACAACAACTATTTTCTGCAGTTTATTGAAGAGATGGCTTTCCTCAAATTCTTTGCTTGCAACCTCAACTGAATCTATCATCGTGATTGCCATCGTCTCCTTGACTCTGAGTTCTCCTGTTCGTTTAGCAATTAGTGGAACTAACTTTAGTTCCCAACTGCCAAAATTGGGAGAGCGGGATGAGTTGATGGCTAATCCCAGATAGCGTTCAATTGTGTGCCCAGCCCAACCCTTGTTTTTCCTACCTTCTTGGCTCCAAACCGTTACATCAAACTGCTCTGCCAATCGTCGAAGGTCTCTACCTACGAGTGTAGTAAGTCTTTTGACTGCCTCTACTCTTTCCATAAATGACCTTGCTTCAGTCCAGGAGATAACTCTATTCGACTAGGATTGGCTAAACGTTTGATGGAGAGTTCAACATGACCTGCATCTGCTTCACAACCAATAAACTTCCGACCCAACGACAAAGCCGCAACTCCAGTTGTGGAAGAGCCTGAAAAAGGATCAAAAACCAAATCACCTGGGTTTGTACTGGCTCGAAGACAACGCGAAACAAGGCTGACAGGTTTTTGTGTTGGATGTTTGCCATGAAGTTTTTCATCTTTGCCTGGAGCAGGCATTCTCCAGACATTTTTCATCTGCTTGTCGCCATTTTCAGCCTTCATTTCCTCGTAATTGAAGGTGTAATGTTCTTTCCCTTTACGCGCTTTCGTTGCCCACAATATTAGCTCTGTTGAATGAGTAAAACAGCGGCATCCTAAATTGGGAGGTGGAGCAGGTTTTTCCCAAATAATGTCATTCAGAATCCGAAAGCCAAGCTGCTGCATGGCAAATCCTACTGACGGATACACATGCAGAGTGCCTGTCACCCAGATAGTACCTGTGGGTTTGAGCAGACGATAACAAGCAGCCAACCATGCTTTGTTAAACTCATGATCTAGTTCAACACCCTGACTGCGATCCCATTCTCCTTTGTTCACTTTGACCATCCGCCCAGCCACACAGGTAATCCCATCATTGGAAAGGTTGTAAGGTGGATCAGTCCAGATGCAATCCACACTTTCAGCAGGCAGCGAAGCCATAAATTCTAAACTGTCACCATGATAGAGATAGGACAGTCCATCATTGGACTTCCACGCCAAATCTGGTTTGACCTGTTCGATTTGTACCTGTGCCGTCATAAGATTTGCTTTTTCACTTGTATTTTAAGTCAAGAGTCCTATTTTAGACCTAGAGTTCAGCAACTGCTACGGATCTAAACCTTAACCCCCGAATTAACTTTTGGGCTTGAGATAAGCGATCGCTTGTCTGTAGATCAGGGTGACTTGTTGTTGACTATCCTGTAAACAAATGCAGTTCTGATCCTGCCAAAACACAGTGCCAACTAAGACATCATTGGTGAGCAGTTTGATTTCAACAGAGCGCTTTTCCTTCGTCCAGGTTTGTACCTGACGAATACTAGGTAAGCCAGTATCGAATTCAGACATGGATAATATTTCAGTAGTAGAAGATTCCTTGTGCATTTACTTAGCTCTGATAGACTGGGTCTTATGAGCAGTGGTGAGGGCAATGGCAACCAAGTTTTCGGAAACTCAGTTTACAGCAGTTCAGTTTACAACAGTCCAGTTTACAAAGTATCACGGTTTGGGGAATGACTTCATTCTGATTGACAATCGCCAGCAAACTGAACCGATGATTATTCCTGAGCAAGCCATTCAACTATGTGATCGCCATTTTGGGATTGGGGCTGATGGTGTGATTTTTGCGCTGCCTGGAGACTCAAACGCAGACTACACAATGCGAATCTTCAACTCTGACGGCTCAGAACCAGAGATGTGTGGCAATGGTATTCGCTGTCTAGCAAAGTTTATTGCGGATTTTGAAAATCGTTCCGACTCTGTCAGCTATAAAATCAATACCTTGGCTGGAATCATTGTTCCTCAAGTGCAGGCGGATGGTCAAGTCAAAGTAGACATGGGATTACCTCGACTACTTGCGGGCGAAATTCCCACGACTCTCATGGCTCCAACGGAAAAGGTGATTAACGTTCCCTTGCAGGTTGCGGATCAATCCTGGGCCGTCACTTGTGTGAGCATGGGCAACCCTCACTGCGTGACTTTTGTAGACGCAGGATCTGCCATTCCCCTAGAAACCCTTGGCCCTCAGTTTGAACACCATCCGGCGTTTCCGGAACGGATTAATACTGAATTTATTCAGGTCATGCAGCCAAATTTGATCAAGATGTGGGTTTGGGAGCGGGGAGCTGGAGCCACTCTAGCTTGTGGGACAGGGGCTTGCGCGGCGGTAGTTGCTGGAGTCCTGACCGGAAACTGCGATCGCCAAACCACCGTTGAACTGCCAGGGGGATGTTTGGAGATCGAATGGTCGATGGAGGATCAGCATTTATACATGACCGGGCCTGCCCAGAAGACGTTCACGGGGGAGTGGCTCAAGGACTCATAACGGTTATCGGGTTCACTTGTAGATAATTTTAGAACATTGCTTGCGAAGTCGTTTGTAATCTAGAACTTGAGGCCAAGCGTTAGAGTAAGAGACTTAAAGCAAGAGACTTAAAGAAAACGAGCTGAAGAATTTGCAGGTTACAAGCTATGGGCGGCGGAATTTACCTAGTTCAAGACGATGATCGGTTGGTTGAAATGACGGAGCAACCCTATGACTCTGAGGATCAGCTTCAAGAGTTATTAGAAACCTATCCAAACCTACTGGCTGGAGATGAAATTGATCGGGGAACCCCGAGGCGATGGCTACTAATTTCGCGAGAGGCTACCATCCCGGCGGAGGAAAACCTGGGGAGTCGCTGGGCCCTGGATCATTTGTTCCTTGACCAGGATGCCATTCCAACTTTAGTGGAAGTAAAACGCAACTTCAGTCCAGAACTGCGACAAAAAGTTTTGGGAGAAATGCTGGATTATGCCGCTAACTTGGGGATTTATTGGCCTGTAGAGTCAATTATTGCCTTGTTTGAAGCCAACTGTCGAGATCAGGGGCGCGACCCAGAACAAGTGTTTGAGGAGTTTCTGGGGTCTGAAGCCGATGAAGAACAATTCTGGCAGCAAGTCAAAACTAACATTCAAGCTGGAAAAATTCGCCTGGTTTTTGTTGCCGATGAAATTTCAGCATCCCTGCGACGGATTGTCGAATTTCTCAATAGACAGACTGATCCTGTTGAGATTTGGGCCTTGGAAATCAAGCAGTACGTGAGTCAAGAGGGGTTGAAAACTCTGGTTCCAAGAATTCTGGGGCAAACGGCTCAACTCAAGAAAGCCAGTGCTACGGGAGAGCGACGGCGGTGGGATGAGGAATCCTTTTTTGCTGAACTGCAAATTCGGCGGGGTATTGACGAGGCCAACATAGCGCGCCAAATTCATGACTGGGTCAAACAGCAGGCTCCAAACTTAGATATTCAATGGGGTACGGGAGATATCTATGGTGGATTTACAGCCTTGTCCAATCCAAAATATCGGAAGTCACACAAGTTATTTACGGTAGATATCTCAGGTCGTCTGGAAATTTCCTCTAGTAAGTATGGGGCACAAGCTCCCTTTGATCGCGAGGAAAGTTGGCTAGAGCTACGAGGAAAATTTAGCTCCATTGGTTTATCTCTACCCTTTAATAAAACTGAGTCCCGTTCTCCAATTTTGCGGCTATCTGGCTTGCAAGATGAACAGACTTTGACCCAGGCATTAGAGACATTTGATTGGGTTGTTCGTCAAATTCAAACGGCTTGATTGAATAAACCTAATTAAAGTATTAAGATTACCGATTCTGGCCATTCTCGAAACCAGGATTTTTCTTCTGGATACAACGGCAAGTCAACCCGATTCCAACTAAATAAACCTGCCCGAGTTTCGGGATAAATCCCATTCTGAAAGTTGACTTGGTTGAACTTAAACCCACTATCTACATACTGAAACTGAAGCTGAAGTTGTGAACGTTGAAGTTGTGAAAGTCGGTTTCTCAGCCAATTCCGATGGATGATTCCAGTGTAGGTGCTCCGCAGGGTTCCGGCAAATTCTTGTGCGTATCCCATGACTAAATTGCAGATAAATCCTAAGGTTTGTTCATCTGTAAACGGTAGGGATAAAAATTCGGACTTGAATTTATGAATAATCCATTCATCCAGAAAAATATGATGTTTATAGATGTTGGTAATGGTCTGAAAATAATCTTTGTTCTCTGATTCATCGGTGCAAATGACAAGCAAATCTTGAGTTGAAAAATTGGCCTGAATATTCTTGAGGATGTTTTCACTGTAGTCAGCCTGCACCCCCGGAATTGAACGACGATAATCTGTCAATCTCACATGAATCCCATTAAACTTTCCCAAAACCTGACAGATTCTCTGGGCTAGGTCGAGATAAATTAAGTGAGGGCGAATTGCTTCTAGCACTTGATATAGTGAAGGCGTGGGAAGATAAAAAAATCGAGAGTAATATCCAAAGTTGCAGGCACTCAGATGCCAAATGTCATCCTCTACATCTTTTAACAGAGTTCGTCCTTCGGCAAAAGTCTTCAAAAGATTAGGAACGATCGGTGTTTTAGGAGGTACAAATGCAGCCTCTATTAACCGGATAGGACTGTGATAACACGTGAGTTTCTTCCTATAGATTTCTCGACAAAACGTCCCGTAGTCAATTATTTCTACGGGGAGTTGATCCATCAAGTCTAGAATCGTAGGAACAGAATGGTTGTTAATAACATCTTGTCGATGTTTTGGAATGTGCCAAAAGTGTCCCCCCCGACATTGTCGCAGTCTTTTGTCCTGTCCTTCAGAACCGTAGTAGACTAACTTCCTTTGAGTCAAATAAGCTAATCCTACTGCCAGCTCAAGGGACATTAAATTGTTATTCACCCCGGATTCATAATCTTTATACAGCAGATATCTCATTGTGAATGAGTGATAGGAACCAGTCTGGTTCTGCTGAGTTTTTACTTGCCTCTAGCAGTCACAACAACTATCTTATCGGGATGAATTAACGTTTGGGCAGCAGCGTTAACTTCTTCTAGGGTAACTGCCTCAATTTTTGTAACAAATTCTACTAACTCATTCTGGGTTAACTGATTCAGTTCATGCCATAAAATCACCTCTGCCAGTACATCAGGATGGGTGAGTTGAATCTGATTACTACTAATAATTCCTCGCTTAGCAATGTTAATCTCAGCGGCTGTAACACCCTGGCTCCGAATTTGCTCTAGTAAAGCTAAAGTTGTTGCGATCGCCTGTTGTTCAGTTTCAGGAGCAGTTTGTAAATCAACTGTGAATGATCCCGATTGGAGTCCGGCATTAAAGCTACTAAAAACACCATAAGTGAGTCCAAGACGATCACGCAATTCAGTCCCCAACCGACTAGACAAAGTATTGCCTCCCAGCACTTCATTCAAAACTAAGGCAGCATAAAATCGAGGATCTCTACGCACAATACTAGGATGACCCATCATAATAATTGACTCTTGGATTCCAGGCAACTCAGCATTGACGTAAACTGGAGAGCTAGGGAATGAAATCTCTGGCCACTGTTTCTGGGGATAGGTTCCTTTTGCTTGCCAGTTGTCAAATAAGGCTTTAATTTGAGAGTGTATAACCGTTGGATCAAAATCACCAACCAGTACCAATGTTGTACTCTCTGGTCGATAGTAATCTCGATAAAAGTTGATCAGATCTCGACGATGAATTGCCTGCAAACTTTGTTCGGAAGGAAACTCGTGAAAAGGATGATTTTTCGGATAGAGGCTTTGTCGCAAAGCTCGATAGGCAACATAACCTGCATCACTTTCTGCGGCTCGTAAATCCGTCAGGTTTTGTTGACGAGTTAGCTCTAAATAATGCTCTGGAAAGGTAGCATTTTGTAGAACATCTGCCAGGGTTTTAATCAAGATAAAACTGTCTGGAGACAAACTGACTCCAGAAAAGTTTAATCCTTCAGAATCTGCTTTAAACTCCAGACTTGCACCTTGATTTTCCAAGGTTTGTGCTAATGCAAGAGCATCCTGACTGGCTGTTCCATTCAGCAAATTCTCTTCAACTAAGTTAGCTAAACCTGCTTTTGACTTAGGGTCAAATGCTTCGCCTGCTTGAATATATCCTGTTAGAGAAACGGTTGAAGTATTGTGATCAACTAATAGCAGAACTTTCATCCCATTGGGGAGGATTAACTTCTCAGGACGCGCCCGCTCTTGGCGACTGAACTGAGTCTTAGCTGGAGGAAGATACTGCTCAACTTCACTGGGATCAGCAGGAATACTGAGGCGGAAATGGTTTTGAGTTTGCTTTAAACTTTGGCTAGGGGTTTCGTCTGTTTCCCCGATTTCAGTTGGCATAAAAAAGCCAGTTGTTTGATAGTCTGATCTGAGATAAATTTGAGCAACGCGTTGAATATCTGCCGCAGTAACTTTGGCGATCGCATCCAAGTATCGATCAATAGACTGATAGTCTCCTGTCACCGTTTCAGCATCTCCTAACGTGAGAGCTTGGCTCGTAATATCACGATTTTCAATCACTAAATCGGCTTGAATTTGAGTTTTTGCCCGTTGGAGTTCTAGAGTTGTAATCTGCTGGGTTTGAAGCCGAGTCACTTGTTCCTGTAGCACGTCTTGTAAAACACTTAAGTTGGACTTTGAAGGCGAAACTGCATAGAGTTCATACCAACCTCCAGAACTTAAATTAGTGACAGTTCCTCCTATCTCACTCGCCAGTCCAGACTCAACCATTGCTTGATAAAGACGAGAACTACGACCATTGCTCAAGAGATAGTCCATCACATCCATTGCAGGCACGTCGGGGTGATTGGCATCGGGCAAGGGATAGAGAGCTTGCATGATAGAAATGTTACCCGGTTCTTGCAAGACAATCGGCTGAGAAGAAGCAGGAGAAGTTGGGGGAAAAGTGTTAGTAATCCCATGACTAATTTTGCGTTGTTCTCGACTGGTTTGTGCAGCATTTTTCTGAGGAATTTGACCGAAAATATCTTGGACTTTCTGGAGAACAGATTTGGCCTGAAAGTCTCCTAAAATAACCAGTACAGAATTTCTAGGATTATAGTCCCGATCATAATAAGCCTGAACTTGTTCCAAGGTAAAACTCTCAACATCTGCCTTGCTTCCCCCAACCATTAAACCATAGGGATGATTAGGAAATGCTGCCTTCATAACTGCTCGATTCAAGCGATAGTAGGGATTATTTGCGTAGCCTTGTAACTCAGAAATAACAACCTGCTTTTCCTTTTCTAATTGTTCAGCATTAATCAACGTATTTTGCATTCGATCGGCTTCTAAAATCAGAACCGATTCTAATTGGTCTACTTCAACAGTATTGTGATAAGCGGTCTGATCATAGCTGGTAAATGCATTAAAATCCCCACCCAATGCTGCTAGCAAACGGCCATACTGAATCGGACGATTTTTTGTTCCTTGAAACAGCATATGTTCAAGTTGGTGAGTGATGCCATTTACGCCTGGGGATTCATCTCGTGAACCCACTTTGTACCAAACCTGAACTGCTGCAACAGGTGCGGTATGAACTTCCTTGATTAGAACGGTTAAACCATTATCTAAAACTACTTTTTGGACACCCTGAGTGAGGGAAATTGATTGAGAAGTTAAAGTCACTTGAGAAGGGTCAACTACAGATTTTCCAGAATTTTCTATCACTCCCTCTGTGGCTGATGTAACAGAATTAAACAACACTATAAATCCTAAACAAAGGCTAAAGAGTAAAACGGGGAGACGCAACCGATACCAACTCATTTTAAACATAACACTAAAGGTGATCTTTAATAATTCGATAATTTAGTAGTTTGTCAAACTTGATGGGAATGATCAGAGGTGAATGCCAAGCCTGCAAGACCTGGTACCTTTTTAAGGGTCTTGATCTACCAACTTAATCTAGGCAAACTATTCACGAAACTCTCGTTCTAAAATCAAAGTGACAGGGCCGTCATTTTCAATCAAGACCTGCATCGTGGCTCCAAACTGACCCGTTTTCACCGCCAATCCACTAGACCGTAGTTTTTCAACAAACTTTTCGTAGCGTTCTAGAGCAATTTCGGGGGTAGCAGAACGATCGAATGAAGGGCGACGACCTTTGCGGCAGTCTCCATATAGCGTAAATTGGCTAACCACCAGGAGTTCACCCCCAATCTCTTGAACAGACTGTTCCCATTGGCCTGTGGCATTCTCTGGATGAGGAAATAAGCGCAATTCCAAACATTTACGAGCCATCCAATCCAGCTCTGCTTCCGTATCTGTTGTAGCAATTCCAACCAATAAGGTTAATCCTTTGCCAATCTCACCAATAATTGCCTTATCTACCGTAACTCGAGACGCAGCAACACGTTGAATAATCACCCGCATGAGCTTTTTGGTTTGAGGACACATACCTCAACATACACTGAAGTATTAATTATAACAGAACAAAATGTCCAAACAATGTGACGGATCTCTTGGCCGCTCAAGTGTGCAAGTCCCGTTAATTCCCTAATGAATCGAGTGCTAGAGCTAAAACTCTTCAACTAAGGACAGCCCTAGTGTCGGTTTGCTCTGCTTATTACTCCAGTAATACTGCAACAATTGGTTCTTTTTGCAGTGAGCATAGAGTTTTTTTCTCACTACATTATTTTTTTAGTTACTCAGTAAGTCAGTTAATCAGTAAGTTGTTCAGCAAGTCAGTTAGTAAAACTTAAATTTTGCAAGTCAGTATAAATGCTAGAAACTCACTCTGCGCGAACCCTAAAAAACCCCCTTCTATCTCCCAAACTTGGAAAGATAGAAGAGGGTCAAGCCTGATTCACACCAGCAGTCTATTGGTTATGAGCTAGCTAGGTTCTTGATCTTTCCCAAGTTGAACTTCAAGTTTCAAGGCAGGGTTGTTTTCCCAGCGATCGCCCACATGAGCATAGATACAGGTTGTGCGCGGATCGGAATGACCCAGTAAATCTTGAACCTGGCGCAATTCAGCCCCAGAACGCAAGGCCAAGGTTCCAGCGGTGTGACGCAGGCTATGGGTGGATAAGGTTCTCCCTTGAGTATGTTTCAGTTCAGCTTGGTTGAGGTAAGCGTCCACAATTAATCGCACCCCGCGACGGGACAGCCGTTGGCCTCCAGCCCGATTTCCCACGGCGATAAATAGCGGATCGGCAGACTTGAACTGTTCCTCTGATTCACGAATCTCCAAATAACAGTTCAACAGTTCGGCAATGTCCGGAGTCAGAGGAACGACTCGAATACTGCGTTTGCCTTCTACCCGAATCCCCAGATTCCGACCCTGTTTGACGATATCTGCAATATTGGCCCGGTGAAGTTCAACGGTTCGAGGCCCTTCCAAGGCCATAATAGCAATCAAAACCCGATCCCGTGAGGTTTTCAAGGTTCCATCATTGGGAATTGTGGCGAAGAGTTGCTCAACTTCATCTTGTTCCAGATAGGTAATTCGTTCGGCTGGATCACGTTTTTCTCTGGGCGGTTTCACTCCGGTTGCAGGGTTCATAGACAGTAACCCTTTGTCTACTGCTGCTTGATAGAACCGCCGTACCACCGAAAGTTTCAGAGCAATCGTTGCAGGTTTGAATTTTTTGGTGTCTACCATCCAACGGCGATATTTTTTAATTCCTTCTTTGGTTACGGTGGCGGGAGGAAGCTGATGGCGATCACACCAGATTAAAAATTGCAGGAGTTGGCGTTGATAAGTAGTTAAGGTGTCTTTGGAAGCATCCCCCGCCCCAACGTCAATTTCCAGAAAATCTGCAAATGCTGCCAAAAGTTCATCTGTTGGAATCAGCGCGTTAGGTTCGAAAATTTGCAGGGGGGCAGTGAACATGTTAGGAAAATTCAGAGTCCAGAGCGTTAGGTTGCTGACATACCTCTATAGTGTCTCAAATCTGCTGTGAAGTCTCAACTTATTCTCGGAATCGGGCTGACTCCTGATCGGCTAAAGGGAGATGGCCGAGAATCTACTGACGATTCAGAACAAAGTGCCCTGAACAATTTGCGGTTGTGGGTTGGCTGGTTTAGGTGGCCAAAATACACCAAGTACAACCCACTTATTGTAAGGAAACACTGTGCCCATAAAGAAAAGGGTATCCTTACTCTCGTTACACAATTCATCGAGAAACTTACGGTGGACACTTAATGCTGCTTGGTGTTCATCACCTAGTCGAACTACTTCATTCAACCAAAGTACGCCCAGTTCCCAGTCCTCAATCATCGCATTATGAGGTTTGTGGCTGTCAGCGCACTCAAAAACATAACTAAATTTGTACGGTATTTTGCGAAGAGGTTTTTGAACAGGCCCGAAGAGAGTTAATTGATCGAACAGAGCCTGCCATTTGGGTTTCCATTCTGAATCAGCAGGTTCAATTTTTAAATCAAGCACCCTTGTCGGACGCACAATACCAAGAGATACATTTTCGGAATCATGTAATGAGCATAATTCCTTTACTGTATAGACAGGTATCCGATCAATGATTTGACGGCGCGCGCTCCACCCATTTTTTGTTGATAGTGGTTCTCCTAAAGCTCTTATTGTATCTAGATTTGGCTTTCTACTTTCCTTTCGTCGATCATTGCCTGCTCCATGTGGTAGAAGATCAACTTCTATCCACTGATATTTACGAAATTGTTGATTTCTTGGTCTATAGCGGTAGTCTACGGGGTAAAGTCGAATCCATTCACCCTGCTCAGTTACACCAGCAGTACACACCAGTTCTTGATAACCTCTCGATGGATGGGGATAGGTCATCACAGTGATAAGAACTTTGGTTCTTATTTCTTGATTGCTCATACTGGACATCCTAAATGCTGAATTGGCATGTCAATCAAGGTTGTCAGATGCTGAGCAAGAACATTTCGATGACAGAATTTTGGGTCAGCTTCCATACAAACAAGAACACTAGGCTTAGATTTTAACAAGCCAGTTACATTCAGCAATGCATCCTCTCGTGAGGGAAGACTACTTCGATAATCATTAAAAAGAGACGTGTACTTATCGGAAGAACTTAGATCATCTCGTTCGGAACCAGGTATTCCTAGTTCGGGAAGATGCTGATAGTCTATTCCTAGAAAATTACATAGTCGTGCGAGTGTACTCTTATGAAAACCATAGCGTCTAGAGATCGGGTTGAAGCGAACATCGATTAGCTGTGAGATACCAGATTCCATCAGAAGATTTAGAAACTCATCAACCGTTTTTCCTTCATAACCAGCAGTGTAGATAGCTTTCTGAGCAATGGGTCGTTTTTTCTTTCTTCTTCCAGGAAGATCACTGTTAACTGTAAACCAGGAATATTTGTCATAGACTAAATCAAGCAGCTCTTGACTTGATAAATTGCCATACTCAGTAGCAACATAATGGATGTCTTGAGCTACATTTCTAGGTAAATTAACATCGAACTTTTTCCCTAAATCCGTTAGGCTCCAACAATTATTGTTTCCTTTTTCTAAAAAGCCATTACGAATAAGTGAATCAGTTTCCTGATTTAGGGTAAAAGAGTAGGGTCCGTAACGATACGGGATGAACTGATAAAAAGTTTTTCCTCCGTGAGAAGCAGTTTCGTGAGACAGCAAAAATGCCCACTTCATCACTTGCAAAGGAGATGCAGTAGATCCGACCTGCTGAAGAATCAGTAATAGAGCTTTTTGACGATGTAGCACTTTCTCACTAAACTCAGAGTAGATTATTTATTCTACCTTCTCACAGGATAGCTGCGTTAAACAGTTTTATCTCTAAAGAGCATTGAAGACTTTTCGAAATTCCCCCGCGACTATATCTGAGAATCCTTGCCAGACGCTCAACAATGCCCATGCACCCGATCGCCTTTGTTTCATTCTAATACCGATAATTACTCTTATCGGTATTAGACTAAATCCTTGTCAAATCGATGTTTTGGCTTCTTTGGGGATTTTGGTATCATCCCAGCAGAACCAGAGAAAATGAGCAGACCAACCCCTGAATGCTAGTTCGACGTTGCCAACGCTGTTCAATTTCAGCTAAGACTTGAGGAATAGCCCGACGGCGCTTGGTTCATGGCTTGCAGTTTATTTTGCTTTACTTGTTAATCATGCTATTCAACCTCAAAAGGCTCATGAACTCCCCCCTGAGCAAATCCCAACCGATGCAAGCGATGAATTGTCTGAATCACTCCCCGCGAGGACTAATAATTAGCAATAATCCTAGGCTATTGTCCCAGACTTCGCATGTATCCTTTAATCCAGCAGTACTGAGGCTCAATAAATCCGGCTATACTGGAGTTGGAAGTAACTCGACCCACAATGACATTGATTAACAGGAGTAAAACCTGATGGAAGAACTAAAGCATCTGGCAACTTGGGTCAAAGAGCAGCACGCAGCGGAGTATATTTTAACCTGGCTACTCAATCAGCCTGGAATTTGGTGGTCAAATGGAGAGGTTTATCAAGCTGCCGTTCAGAGATCAGGCAAACAGTTAAAAGAGTATGTCAAAAACAGTAAACAGGGTGGTTTATTTCAAGGAATTGCTGACAAGGTTGTCAGAGATGAAGTTTGGGATAATATTGCGGTGAGTCTCGCAACCGTGATTGCTGCTTACCAAGAAGAGTTAGTAAAATTGCAGGATCAAAATCGCTTACGAGTCGTATCCAAGGTGGATTTAGAACATCAAGATAGTAGCTCTAATCCTAACGACCCTTGGATTGGCTTGAAAATTCAACAACCCTTGCCGAATCCCAATACAGATGCACTGACAGGGCGTTAACCAATCAAGGCGTTAACCCATCAAATTGAATCAGGGTTGACATCGTTTATAGACTTCGCTGTTGTTCTAACATCTATTCAATGATGAGACGACTCACTGCTTTTTCAAGGATAGTTCCCGTTCCAGTCGGGCTAGGGTTGGCCCTGTGGGTTGCGTTGACCTTGAGTAACTGCACTTCTTCAACGCAACCTCAAGCTTTGACTGCTCCAGCCAATCCAGCAACAACTGCAAATCAGACAACCACTCCTCCCATTGCTGTGGCTGCAAATTCTACTGTACTCTGGGCAAATGACTTTACGGGAGATTGGCCAGCAGTTTGGCAAACCCGGAAAAAGGGGGCTTGGGGCTTGGATAATGCTCAAGTGATTCCCGCCGATTCCCGCCCGCAGTTTTCTAAAGCGCTACGGGTCTTTTATCCAGCCCTGTCTGCAAGTCCAAGTGTTTCGCGCAGTCAGGGAGTTCCCATTGGGGGAGTACAGTTCTACGCTGAGTTAGGAATACCGTCCAAAGATGCTTTAAAACTGAGTTACTTCGTACGATTTGCCGAGAATTTTGACTTTGTTAAAGGTGGAAAATTACCCGGATTATTCGGGGGAACTGAAACCAGTGGTGGAAATATTCCGGATGGTACGAATGGCTTTTCGACTCGGTTCATGTGGCGGAAACAAGGGGATGGTGAGGTCTATGCTTACCTCCCCAGCAGTGAAGAATATGGTACCTCGATTGGTCGGGGCGCTTGGCAATTTCAGCCCGGTGTGTGGCATCATCTGGAACAAGAATTGACTCTAAATCAACCCGGCCTTGAGAATGGTCGCATTCGAGTTTGGGTGGATGGTAAGTTGGTGTTGGATCGGGACAAACTAATGTTTCGGACAACAGAACAATTAAAAATTGAAGGGATCTTCTTCTCTACTTTCTTTGGGGGAGGAGATCCCTCTTGGGCAACCCCTAAAGATACTTATGTTGACTTTGCTGCTTTCTCAGTTTCATCCGTTGATGAGTGACCATAGCAATCCTAGATCAATCAATCATGAGAGATCTTAGAGAGGGGTTTGGAGATTTTGTCCCCAAACCCCGTTCACAAATTATTTGAGCTTGCTATACGCTTAAACACTCAAACGGTTACTGAGAATTGCTGGCGGGGGAAAATTGATAGGCAGGACTTGCTGCAGAAACAGTTGCCCCTCTGAGGGTGACGTATTCTAGAGTAATGTCTTGGGTCTGGTCTAACACAACCGGACGGCCATCCCCAACTAAGTCAACATCCCTGACCAAAGCATTGCTAACATTTCTAAACAGCACTCCATCTAAGGACGATGAGGGGCGAGACGATGTGATCTCAGGCGCAGTCCGCAGCGTGAATCCCCTGAGTTGAACATTTTTAATACTGCTGGCTTGATCGTTCGGCTGCACAATCCAGAATGCAGGTTGCTGAGTTGACCCAAAATGGGCTTGTAGAATGGTACGTTCAGCATCTTGTCCCCGAATCACAACATTACTGCGTTGGAGAATGATGGGCTGGAATAGATCCAATTCTCCAATCGGCAGGTTGACTTGAATCAATCCGATATCTGGCAGTTGATCGATCAAAGCCTGAAGCTTCTGAGCATCGTCACGGCGATCATTAGAGACAACGCCATATTCGCTGGCGTTCACCACTTGAGTCATCTGCTCAATCGTAGGATCTTGCCGCTTCACCCACCATCCTTGCAGATCTTGCACAGGAGTTAGGACACCAAACCAACACCACAACAAGGCAACGAAAAAGATGACAACTTGTGTAGCCAGGAGAAAGCGGGAGACGGTCACTTGAAGGTGGCGCACCCAACCCGACGCGCCCGCCGTAATCTTTTGATTGCCGCGATTGTTCCAGCTTTGCTGCGCCATATTCATCTGGTTCCAAACTTTGATCACCGATGAAGTCCACTGGGTTGCCACCAGAATTGGAAAGTGAATGGGTTTGAGGTGGGAAGGTCGTCCCAAGAAAATAATTAACAACATTAAGGGACGGCTGAAACAGACCCAGGCAACAATAATTCCAGCAAACAGCCATTTTCCAGTGACTAAAGACAGAATTAGCAAGCCTGGAGTAATCAAGGATGTCCACATACTGATGCGTTGATCCACCAAACACCACCAGGGAAACAGTCCAACCACGGAGGGGCCTAGGGAAATCGCCCGACTATTACTTCGCAGCATATTTCCAAACCATCGCCGCATGTTGCTATAAGCCCGTTGTACTACTGATCCAGAGTGAGTTTCTAGGGAATTCACAATCACATCAGGCACGTAAATCATTTCATAGCGCCATCGCAGGAGAGAGTACCAAGTACTTTTGTCATCTCCTGATAAAAATTTGAAGCGACCCCACAGCCAGTCATCCAAGGAGTCGTTCTCAAGCTGATGAATAAAGTCAGGGTGAAAGGTTGCTCGGGAATGAAATAAAGAAAACCGCCCTGTCAGGCAAAGCACCTTACGAGAAAGGGCCATAGAACACATTTGATAGTGGCGTTGGGCAAATCGCAGATGAAACCATTCAGAAAAAACATAGGAGCCTTTGACAACGGGCATTTCATCCGTAGTTAAGGCTCCTAACTTGGGAAACAGACGAAAGAAGGGTAAACACCCGCGTAACGTTCCTGGGCCAAGTTCAGTATCCCCGTCCATGAGAGCTACGATGGTATCTTCAGGTAATCCCAGATTTCGTAGCTCTTTGAGGCTGTCGGCCATGGCTTTGCGCTTGCCATCCTTTTGGGTCATCAGAAACAGTTGAATATGCTTTAGACCCGGATCATACTCTTCTAGAAGCTGGCGAATGGCGGCATTTTCTTCGTCACTGCTACTATTCACCAAAACCGTAACCGGATGAGCTAACGTTTTGGCCTCAGCAACAATAGACTGATAAACGAGTTCATTGACCCACATTTTTTCTTTGTATGTGGGAACCATAAAACACATATGA
Source organism: Microcoleaceae cyanobacterium (assembly GCA_051652765.1). Taxonomy (GTDB): domain Bacteria; phylum Cyanobacteriota; class Cyanobacteriia; order Cyanobacteriales; family Microcoleaceae; genus JBHJGO01. The sequence continues at coordinate 38,736 of JBOFUV010000148.1, forward strand.
GGCAGGTCTTCTACTGGAACCTCACTCGCTCGCTGTCGCCACCGGGGAAATATAACATGGAGATAAAAGCGGCTCCGGAGGACTTGAAACATGAACCAAGACCAGCGCCAAAGTCCTACAATACCCATTCCAACTACACCGGACATTCCCATCTCTGCCAGTTTCGCTGGATCGCGCAATAAGACCAGACTGAAAAATCCAACGGCAGAAATGAGTAACATCCCGACCCAACTCTGGCTTTGGCTGGGTTGCTTATCGTCAACAACTGTACTTGTCATAGGGTTTCAGGCAAATTTTGTGATTTCAAGTCAGCAATTCAAATCTGCACTCTGGGTCTGCACTCTTCTGGGTCTGCGCCTTAATAAAGCTCTGAACCTCAGGGTCAGATACTGCAGACTTTTCAGCGGGCACAATCCTTCTAAGACTATCTGTCGCCGGGGTTTGACTCTCATAGAGAAGACTCTCATATAGGACATGTCTAAACCCTGAAAAGTTGGGGAGCAATCTACTATTTCTGGCCGGGTTTGGACACAACAACAGGTTGAGCGGATCGACCGGGCAACCAAGTCCGAACTCGATCGGGCAGTCGGTGAACCATCCTTGCCATGGAGTCCAGCTGCGAACTAGACCGTTTGGCAAAGGTGATGTGGGCAACTTGTCCCAAGCCACAAAGTTGCTGGGCTTGACCATGATCGGGTGGGGGTGGAATTTTGACAGTTACTCGTTTGAGAAAGGGTTCATCCATCAGTTCGGCAGGAATTGTGGGTGACAACGCCTGGACTTGCATTCGGCGACCCTGGTTATCAATATCTCCCAATGTTCCCGGTAGAGCTTCTGGACTAAGCTTTGTCATAGGCTGGATTAAATCAACTTCTCCTTTAAGGATTTGGGAATGGCTCCCTAAGCGCACCTGAACCGGTTGTTGAAGATCAATCCGACTAGCATCTTCTGCACTCACCACCGTTTCTACCCAGAGGTTGTTGCAATCCAACAAACTCAGAACAGCTTCAGACTGATTGACGATTTCGCCTTTTTCGCGCTCAGTCCGATAGACGATGCTAGAAAATGGTGCTGTCAATTGCATTTCAATGGGGGGTTGATTCTGTTGCTGGAGTTGTTGCTGTCCTGAGACGGCTTGCTGTTGTAACTGAAGTTGTTCTTTGTGGAGCTTTTCCTGTGCTTGTTGCACCCGCACCTGCTCTTGCCGAAGGCTTTCCTGATTGACCTTTTCTGCCTGCATCTGAGTCCTACGCACGTTGTAAAGGTTTTCTGCCAAAACAAGCTGATGCTCTAGATTCGACACTTCAGTCACCAACGTGTTCGCGGTGGCAGATTGCTGCTCTAGTTGCTGATCCAGTTGCGAAGCTTCCTGGGTCAGGGCATTAGAATATTTGTTGTTGGCGGTCAGTCCAGCCTCGGTAGCATTGAAGGAAACCTCAGATGCTCGTAGAGCTTCTTTGGCTACGGTGACTTCCGCTTGGGCTGCTTCCCACGCGGCTCTGAGTTGATCGACCCGTTGAGCAGGAGCAACTCCTTCAATTTGGAGAGCTTGAAAGCGTTCGTATTCACTGCGAGCAAATTTGGCGTGGGCAGTTGCCTGATCCAGGAGTGCCTGTTTTTGGGGAACGTCTGTGGCATTAACACTGATTTCCACAGTGCGCCGTTGCTGGTATTCCTGCTGAATTTCCTGTAGACGACTTGCGATTGAGCGCTTAGAGCGTTCTGCTGCTTCGAGTTGACCCTGTTTAGTTTCCAGGTCGCCTCGGAGTTGTAGGATCTCTTGCTGAGCTTTGTAGGATAAATCCTCTAACCTAGTATATTGCGTGTTATCGGTTTTTATAGGTTCAACCTTAGGCGGTTCTGATTTGAATTCCATCAAGGTTACGGGCTTGGATTGCTCGTACAGCTCTCTGTCACCTGGAATTCGTTCAATTCGGGCTAATACTTGATTGGCATCCACAACGGCCCCTGGACGGGCATAGAACTCTGTGATGTTGCCGTTGATGGGCGATCGCAACCGCACCAAACGACCATTGACAACCCCCTGGTTCACAGTCATGTTGGTCATGCGATGCAAAATCGATGTTGCTGCAATCCCGACTGCTGCTAAACTTGCTCCAACAAACGCCGTGCCAACAAAAAAGCGCCAAACCACACTCGGCTTTTTTTCAGGGAGCACGGGTCTGGGATTGAAGGGCTTGATTTCAGAACGGCTAGGTTCTGGTTTGCTGATTTGACTCTGGGAAGTGCCTGATACCGTTAACACAACCGGCAATCCTTCTGGATGAACCGGAACCAGAGTTGAAGCAGGCGGGGGTTCTGAGGAAAGTGTGAGCGAAGGTTCTGCAGGCTCAACCGCACTTAATACTTCAGCGGGCAACGCTTCAGAGGCAAGATTTGGCAAGGGCAGAGGGGAGTTCAAGGGCAGTCGATCGGGTTGGGCGGCTCTGGTTGCTACATCATCCTCTTCCAATTGAGTCGCAAATATATTGATCCAGGGAGCGAGTTGGGGAGTGGGTTCTGGTAGACGCAGCAAATTCCCTTGAATACCGTCTAGGTCAATTTCCAGAACCCGTTTTAACGTCTGCTGATCAGCCACGGATTTCACCGTAACTTGACCCAAGGTATGACTAATCTCCTGCAAACGCCTCACCAGAGCAACTCGTTTTGAGGTGGCTCGAATTTCTTCCAGAAACTGAGGATGCAGTTTCACTAAATCGACGGGGAGTTGCTTGCACTGAGCCAGGGTTAGTTCTTGCCCGGTAAAGCTGTCGATCACAAATAGGCAACCCAAGGCCGTTAAACCCTGAACAAATGCCAAAGCCGTTGAGAAGTTTTGGGCAATTACAGATTCAGCCAATTCAAAGCTGAGTTGTCGGGGCTGTAGCTTACTATTGGTGATCCAGAGCTTTAGATCTTGTAAAAACGTTTGATCGTCAAATACCAGATCTGAGAGATTGATAGACAGGTGCAGTCTGGGAAAGGGCAGAAGAGCTTCAATTGCTTTTCCGACAACATACCGATCAAGTTGAGGTAATAGTCCCATATCTGCCAAGATGGGCATAAACTCGTCTGGCAAATAGAGTTTGCCTTGAAAATCTCGCCACCGTAACAACACCTCATTGTGCAACACTTCGTAATTGCTGGTGAAGTACGTTGGCTGATACCAAAGCTCAAATTGTCCAACTTCAAAGGACTGTTCACTAGAGTTCCAAGAATTTGTGCTGGTTTTTGATTCTGGGTGATACATCTTGGTAATGATGAAGGTAAATTGCAATGGAGTGTTAGCACCTCCTCAGGTTGTTGATTCTCAACTCCTGAGGCTCAGTTAGCTAGGGAGTTCAGCTAGAGATTTTTGGATTGTTCCTAATGGGAGCAATTCACCCACCTCGTTGGACTGAATCATACTGATATCTAATCTGGGAGGTTTTGCCGATCCGGCTACGGCGATCCGTTACCGCAATCCCGCTACGCTCAGAAAAATTTGGTAAAAAAACTCTGAACCCAACCTAAGTTGAGAGTAAGTGGTTTTCTGACCCGGAACAAATCTGATCCGGAAAAAAAGATAAGTCTAGTATCTGCACCCTCTAGCTAGAAACAGTGGGCTTGATTTTCTTCTCACTGCTTCTTATTTGATTTTTCACAACTAACCCGTAGAACACCACTTAGCAGAATAGAGACGCAGATGAGATACAGATACGTAAACATTCGTATTCTAGTCCTGAGTTCTCACTCCAAACAAGAGGGTTTTATGAAAAACCGGATTAAAAGTGTAAAGTTTTGATGAACAATTGCTCTCTACAGTGATAGCCACCTCATGCCTTGATCTGAGCGATTGGGCCCATGGAGCAGCAGGCCCTTGCCCAATTTAACCAGATGAGTTTCCCACAAACTTAGGGATAGTCATGGAAACAGGGACAATGATACTGAAAATCTTAAAAGTTAACCACTCTTGCTCTGTATTTTCCAACATACAAATCTGTGTGTAATAAATCTGACAATGCTTGAAGTAAAAATCTGACTGAATTGTATTTTGACTCCACCTTAGCAGGCAGTTGCTTCATGACTAAACTCTAAAAGGTTCAGCAGAAAGCGTCGTCATTTCTGGAGTTTTATAAAGCGAAACTAAGGGTAGAGCCATTGAAATATTCCAAACCAAATTTGGAATTGAACTTGTCTAACACGAGCTGCTTGTGCAGGAATGGCGGAGAACTAGCTACCGTTATAATCCAAAATAGACTTTTTGCGATCAACGACTCAAGCCCTCAACTCCCGTGAAACTCGAATCTCTGCTTAATCCTCTAACTGTTACCCTTGTTGGCCAATTTGCCCAACTTGCTTTAAATTGCATCACCCGTGAATATCCCCATGTTCACCGCTACTGGTTAGCAAATGCCAAAGATTTCGTGCCCCCTAGACAGTTGACCCCAGCATTCTACGGTTGCCTGGATTGGCACTCGGCGGTACATAGTCATTGGACTCTAGTTCGGGCGATTAGATGTTGTCCTGATCTGAGCTTTGAACAGGAAGCAAGGGCAGCCATCACTCAAAACCTCACTCCACAGAAGATCGCCCTCGAGGTGAACTATCTCGAATCTCAACCCCGCTTTGAGTGTCCCTATGGGTTGGCTTGGCTCTTACAGTTGATGGCAGAGTTGACGGAATGGCCAGATCCCCAAGCTCAAACCTGGTTAGCTCAGCTCAAACCGTTAGAAACAGTAGCCGTGCATAACCTCCAAACTTGGATGACGGGCTTAACGTATCCTGATCGCACCGGAACCCACAATCAAACGGCTTTTGCCCTTGGCCTAATCTGGGATTGGGCTACGGTCACCTGCAATCAATCTGTGATCACTCAGATTCAGCAATTGACCCAACAGTTCTATTACAAAGATTGTAATTACCCTCTTTATCTTGAGCCGTTAGGCTATGATTTTCTTTCACCCAGTTTGGCCGAGGCAGACCTGATGCGTCGTTGTTTTGCTCCTGAGTCTTTTGCGCTCTGGTTCACGGCGTTCCTCCCAAAAGTTTTAGATCAAAAAACCTTAGATCAACAAGCCTTAGATCAGGATGAACTTAGATGGCTCCAGCCTGTTCACATTCAAAATCCTGAAGATTATAGTCAATCTCATCTTGAGGGCTTAAACCTAAGTCGTGCCTGGATGCTAGAAGGAATCATTAACGGATTGCCAGAACAAGATCCCCGAATTTCAACCTTGCAACAGACTGCATTAATTCATCGTCAAGCTGGATTTAATCCAGTTTCAATCCATCACTATGGAGGCAGCCATTGGTTAGGGAGCTTTGCAGTTTATTTAATAACTCAAAGAGGTTTAATCCCCTTAAAACGATGATTAAATACTATGACTGAAGACTATGACTGAACTCAGACAGAACTTAATTACTAGAGATTGGGTGATCATCGCCACTGAACGAGCGAAAAGACCCGATCAATTTACTAAAGCTGAAGTTAGAAAGATTAAGCTCCCTCCCTACCGAGAAGAATGTCCCTTTTGTCGGGGCAATGAACACCTCACAGGTAGTGATGAAACGCTACGATTGCAGGAGGATGATGACACAAACTGGAAAGTTCGAGTCGTCGGCAATCGATACCCAGCCCTATCTTCAACTGGAGAGCGAGTTCGGTGTATTGATGGTATTTTTCGGTCTCTGTCTGGGGTGGGATTTCATGAAGTTGTAATCGAATATCCGCATCATCACCTCACAACGGCTTTGATGAAAGTTGAGGATGTTGCTAACATTTTAAGGGTCTATAAAAGACGCTATATTGAACTCCGAAAAGATCCTCGGGTTGAAACAATTATTATTTTTAAAAACCACGGTCGGGGGGCAGGAACCTCCTTGGAACATCCCCATTCTCAAATTGCCGCACTCCCCATTGTGCCCTACCAATGGCGCGATCGCGCCGAAGAAGCTATCCGACATTATGATGACACCGGAGAATGTATTTTCTGTCGAACTTTAGCAGAAGAACTCGAAGCCAAAGAACGAGTATTTTGTGAGACACAACACTTTGTTGCTTTTATTCCCTATGCAGCTCTCTCTCCATTTCACACCTGGATTTTTCCCCGTCGCCATGCCTCTTCCTTTGATGAAATTACGGAGGTAGAAATTGTTGATCTGGCTGAAAATCTAAAAACGGTTTTAGCAAAATATTACTTCGGATTACATAATCCAGATTTCAATTACACGATTCGTTCTATCCCAACCTCGGAACAACGCACCGACTATTTTCATTGGTACATTGCAATTGTTCCCAGAGTTTCCTTAGCGGCTGGCTTTGAGTTGGGAAGTGGGATGTATATCAATACGGCCTTACCCGAAGAAAGTGCTGCTTTTTTGCGGAATATAAGTGCATAAATTCAGACAACAACTTAAATAATTGGGGTTAATGAAACTTAATCAATCTATTGACAAAAAGGGTTGGTGGGGCGCTCCCCTCTCTTAAGCAAACCTTATCTAGATTGGATCTCACGCTCTTAGAAGTAAGGCTAATAAGCTGACAGAAATCGTAGTGGGCTTAACCCCTTCACTTAAGATTAAGTTCTTCTCATCGGTATCCTTCACCAATTCAATAACGAAAGCAGAGGTTTCCAGTTCTGCCTTGACTCCATCGGTATAGTCCCGCAGGAGTTTTTGAACTGATTTAATTCCCTTCCAAGTGTTCAACTTCTTGAGCGTATCTTTCACCGTTTTGCGATCGAGTCCATCGGGAAGGCTATCTAACGCACTGATTCTCTATAGCTCATAGTCGGTTTCGCTAAAGCCCAGTTCGCCCATCTCGCGTTTCCAGTTGTCATGCAACTTGCGAATAGCGACGATCGCAATTTTGGCTTGTCCATTAGTAGCGCGGTAGAGCCGAGAGACGGTAGCTGCCAAACGGGTCTTACCTAAACCTACCGCATCGGCACAGACAGAAATGCCAAAGTCCTGCATGACCCGCAGGCAATGTTGAGCGCCTGATTTCTGGTGTTCAAACAGCGTTCCTTGATTCACCAGTTCATCGAGCAAATCGCTTTGCTCTACTCGAAATTGCCGGGGGCGTTGCTGTGCTAGCCAGTAGAGGAAATCATTGGGTGTGCCATACTGCCCAGACAGGATGAGTTCTACAGCCTGCTGGAATCCTTCGATCTCGTCAAAGTTGGGCAGTGCTTCAACTTGGCTGACTTGGGGCGGATGCTTCGGCTGAACGTTATATTCTCCACCTGCATTGTCTTTAACTCGAAAATCGGGGATGGGTTGGGGCGGGTGATCGGGGGAAACGGTGAAGTCGGCGGTAATCTCCTCTGGGGTCTGTTCGGTGATGTTGACTTCGACAAGGGTGTTGTCTGGAACGGTGATGCTATCGACCTGATCAAGGTTGTCGCCTGTGATTTTGACTTCGGTGGTTTCGCCTGGTTGAAGCTCGTCGGGAGTAATTTGATCAATACGGGGCTGTCGCTGTTGGAGGCGGCGATCGTACTCTTGCAAAACTTGCTGTAAGAATTCTTGAGTCAGATCATAGGCAAGGTCTTGATGCTGCCACTCGCTATCAAACTCTTGAATACTTTGCTCGATCGTTTCTTGGTCAAGCTGCTCCCAGGAATAGAGAAAGGTGACGCTTTCAGCGTTGCAAGAGTGGGCAGCACGAGTGAAGTTGTCGGAGCCTTCGTGCAGGACGTGGTTATCGAGGCGATCACTATAAATGCCTGTTTTTTTGTGATAAAGCGAGCGCTGCTGACTCATCTTAATCAGCTTGATTTCCAAGAAGCCCAACCGCACCAATTCAGCCATGATCTGGGTGCCATTGAAGGCATTTTCTTCTAGTCCTTGAAGAAATTGATGCAACGTGCGTTGAATGAATTGGGCGCGATAGTCAGGGCTATGTAGCTTTTCGAGTTCTGCCACATCAGCGCGTTTGGTGAACCCCTGCCAGTCCATTAGCAGCCGAATCTGTCCTTCGGTTTGGACAATGGTTTGCAGGGGTTCTTCGTAGAGTTTGAGCACGCCACTATCAAAGTAGGCGGTGGAACGGCGGTAAATGCTGCTGCGTTCCAGCATCTGGGCCGTGACTTTGTTGTATGGCTCTAACTGATCAGGGAGGTTGTAGCGTCGTTTAATGCCTTTGATTTCCCGAAAACTGCCGCTGAGTAGAGCAGGTTCTTTGGTGGTGCGCTCCAGAGTCAGGAATTTTTCAATGATTTTGAGGTTGCCTGTGCGAAGTAACGCAGGGGAGGGCAGATCGCCCGGTTTGCGGGGATTGTAGGTGTAGATTTTGGCAGTGCTGGGGTCAATCCGAATCACCCTATGGGGAAGGGCTTTATCCTTAAAACCCAGTAGGGAGACGATGTTTTTCAGAAAGTTGCCACCCTTGTCAGCATCTCGATGCCGAAAAACAAGCCAGTATTGACCCCCAACCCCTTTAACCGAGTTGCCCTGAAGCAGATAGTAGGGTCGTTGCTGGCGAACTAAATTTTGGATGACGGCTTCGAGCATGGGGAGGAGGTCTGAAGTCTTAGTAGAGGGTCAAAATTTCAAGGGTTGAGTCATCGGTTAAAGCTTGAATATCAGTCAGGTGCGATCAGGGAATAGGTCGGCTAACCGATTAGCCAGACGGGGCGATAAGTTGTGATCAAATAACAGCTTCATGCCTGAACCAATAAAGTCTGACGTTCTCGATCGGCGGCATAGCTTAGGCAAGCCAGAATGTCTTCTTGGGTGAGATAGGGAAAGTCATCAAGAATCTCTTGATAGGTCATGCCAGAAGCAAGATAGGAAAGTACGTCATAGACTGTGATCCGCATTCCGCGAATGCAAGGTTTGCCGCTGCGTTTGCCCGGTTCGATCGTGATTCTTTCGCGATAGTTCATCGTTTGGTTCCTCCAAGTGGTTTGAGTGATCAGTTTATTCAAGGGGCCAACCTGGAATGGCGGCATCAATTTGCTGCATCAAGCTCATAGTTTCTTGCAACGCCACAACAATGCGTTGATAGTGAACAATGTCTTCTAGGCTGAGAGTGCGACCTTTTCGATCTTTTAACCACTTGTGACAGACTTGATAGCCGCCAACATAAAATTCCCAGACGGCGTTGGGCACTCCGGTAAATTTGTCGCCCTTCTTGTTGATCAGGACACTGCTGGAGCTTTCGTCATACTTGGGATGTCCTGGATCAACGGTGCAATTTCCCTCAGCTTCTACGAATTGAGTAATGAGCGTGTCGAGTTTAGGAGACTTCATCAAATGTAATGCAACCAGTTCTTCACCATAGGCTGAGAGTTGACGAAAAAGCTCATCATTACTGGTGAGCGGAACGCGAGGAAAGTCAATTTTCAGGAATTCAGCGTAGCGGCTGCGGTAAGTAGGAGCATGGAAAATGCCATAGATGTAATAAAAAATGGCTTCGGGGGTGGGAGTATAGCCAAGTTTGCCGGTGATGTCTTTGAGGAAGTCGGGTGAGAAGTTGGGGCGACGATGTTCTATTTCTGTGGATTGCTGAGAATTGCTATTGTCAGGATAGAGATAAAGAGGAAAATCATAATTTGACTCTTTCGTTATATTTGAGATTAAACAATCATTAGGTACTAAATTAGTGATAAAAAAATGACAATACTTCAATGTTGAAATTTGACGCGAACAGATTAGGCATAAATTCTGCTTCTTGAAGATATGCTTCCTTAATTCAGGTCTAGCTCTATCCATTATCGAATCTGAGTAAAACATAAACCTGTTGTCAAAGGGTCTATATCCACAAAGTTCTAAATACTCCCAGATATTCTCTTCTTTTCCTAATTCTTTTGACGCTTGTTTCCAGTTCCAATTTCCAATTTTATACTTTTTGGAGAAATCTGGATCATTTAAATCAGCATTGACTAAATCAGTGATCTTATGTATCAAAGTATCTTTTGTAAAATCAATTGCATAATGATCTCTATGGCTTTTAAATCCATAGACATGACTAGGCATTACCTCTGTGATTTTCCAACAGGCTTGATATTCACCCAACAAGTCATTATTTTGCGGAATAAACAAATGAAAGGGTTTTTGGGGTGCAAGTTCTGTCCATGTCGTTGAAGAGACATCATGACTCAACAGCCACTCATACTTACTTTCTCTATTGCCATACAGATGCGCGTGATAAATTTTGGTCATAGCTCAGCCTCCCAATCTTCATACGTCAAACCCTCAATACGGCCAAACTCGCGGGTGTTGTGCGTCACAAGGGTCAGATCATGCGCTAGTGCAATCGCCCCAATCTGGAGATCGTATCCTCCAATTGGAGTCCCCAACGCATTGAGCTGAGATCGTGTCTTCCCAGCAACTTCGGCAGCAGATTCATCAAACGGCAGCACTACAAACTGGGCAAAAAAACGCGCCAACTTAGATAAATTCTGCTCTGTTTTTGTGCCACGATATGCCCCGTAATACAACTCTAGCTGGACAATCGTGCATAAACCAATCTCTTCTGGTTTATGTTGAGCTAGTCTTTGGGAGACTGAGAGCACATCGCCATTCAGAAGCTTGATGCAAACATTGGTATCTAGCAGGTACTTCACCGTAGTTCTTCCCGTAATTCATAATCTGGCTGAATGTCCCTCACGAGTTTTTCGCCCTCCCATCCCCCAACTACCTCCTCAAAAAAACCGGGCTGCCAGCTTTTCTGGCTGCTTGGCAGCGTCTGGCTATATTTGTGATTAACAAACATTACAAAGTCCAGGATCTCTTGTAGCAAACCGTCTGGGGTCTTGTTAATTTCATTCATTAACTGTTCCTGCATAGATGCCATATCAGATAAACTTCCATTTAGAATTAAACTGCCGTCGATCGCTTAATCATTAAACCGATAGATACACCCTGCTGAATATCAAATACATTTTCATCCTTTGAACCATTGCTCGCAGTTTCTTTTTTCTTAGAATTACCATGCAAATCCAAAACCCGAATCCAATCAAATGTCTTCGCTAAACTCTGGCGCATTCCCCGAAAAGTTGGATTGTCTAAATAGCCATGATTCGTCACAAAGGCCAGAATTCCTACGCCCGTCCTATCAATCCGCCACTGTGAAAAGCGAATAAATTTGACGTAATCATCCTGCAACCATTTAGGGTTCTTCTCACCCAGCGGTAGACCATCAACCATATAGTAATCTTTTACTAAACCACTAACCCAAGCGCTTTTATTCTCTGAGTGTCCTGAATAAGGAGGATTTCCGACGATCACCATAACTGGCACATCGAGCTTTACACCTACGGCTTCATTGGCTTCATCCGCAATAAACTCCTGAAATAGCGTTTCCGAGCGCCGCTGAGCATCATCTAGCGTATTGGTTAGATAGACTCCTAGTCGTTTTCCACTATCAAACTGATATCCTGTTTCTTCTAAAAACAATCCTAACTTAAGATGCGCGATCGCATAGGGAGCCATCAGCAACTCAAACCCAAAAATACGAGGCAACAATCGTTCTTTCACATACCCCGACCACGATTTGTCATCTAAACCCACCGTTAGCAGATCTGGGTTCTCCTGAAACTTTCGATGAATCTCTTGAAAAATCCACAGCAAAAACGTTCCCGTTCCGCAGGCTGGGTCAAGGATCATCACTTCTGGGTCAGCCAACCCCAACGGTTTATCAAACTTCTCCTTCAGCAGAATATCGACAGACCGCACCATGTAAGACACCACTGGTTCCGGCGTGTAGTAAACCCCTCGTCGCTCCCGCATTTTGGGCTTATAGGCTGCCAAAAAGTCTTCATAGAACCGAATCACAATATCTTCGCGGTTCATCTTGGCGCGAAAGTCAGCCAAAATCGCATCCATCTTGGCAGCCCTAAGAATGCTAAAAACCTCAGCGATCGCGTCTGCCAGATCTTCACCCAACTCAGCGATCGGCTGCTGCGACACATCTCGGAATAGCCGTCTCAGAAAAGGGTTCGTCTCCGGCAATCGTTCCCAGGCATTCTGGCGGTTAAAATCTGTCTCCCGACTCCCCTCTCTCCTCTTAGGAGAGGGGTTGGGGGTGAGGGTCTGCCGCTTTCGCTCATCCACGGTATAACTAAAGACCCTGGCCGTAAACAGCCCATAAGAAATTGTCTGAGCGTAGATGTCAGCAAAGCTGTAATCCTTATCGTTATCCGGTTTCAGCTTTAGCGTCGGCAGCAGTTCGCGCTGAAAGCTGGTCAACAAGGTGTGCAGATATCCATCCGATCGCTCTGCGTTATAAACAGTCGGAATCGCCTGCTCAATTGCGAGACACTTCCGCCAGTTTTTCAGCCAGTTCCTTAGCGGTTTCGATCGGCTTGTAAAACGCCCACTCAACCAGAGGAATCACCGATAACGCTTTGTTCTGCATCCGATCGGTTCGAGCCAGTTCAGATTGTCGCAACCGATTTAGCCGCGCCTGCAAATCTTGCTCCGTCCAGGCAAACGATTGAATCTGCCGTTGCCGCAATTTGCCCTCAGACGGCAGCACCATCGCAATCCTGCCCTCCTCACCCCCAACTCCTCTCCCAGGTTGGGAGAGGGAAGATTCAGGCAGCAGCAGGTACATTACGGGCTGATTTGGCACAATTCGACTGGTGTAATGCCCATAGATTTCCTTCTGCTGCTCGTCAGCCGTGAAAAATTGGAGAATTTCATCTTTGCTCAGGTGATGGAGTTCAGTATAGAAACCAACGGCGATCGGGCAGGTGTCTGTTGCCTCATTTTCATCCGCTCCAGGTCGCAGAAACCAAAACCGGGAACCTTCTGGGTCACGCTGCTCAACGGGATAGCCCAACAGTTGCCGTAGCGCCTCAACTTGGCTTTCTTGAGTCCCAGAAATAACAGATTGTAAATCTACAGCAGACATACAGGGCTGACCCACACAACGATCTCCCCATCAGAATAGCTTATGGCTTGATGCTCGACTCAAGTTTTTGATTCATGGCTGTGCCGCTGTTGTAGCGCCTCATGCTAGAGTAAAAATGCCTGCCTCGACTTTGAACTATAGCTAAGAACCGTGGCTAAATTTTCTTTGTCACCGATTGAATTGAGTCCACTCAGTGTGATTTCTGGCACTCTTGGGCCGGACAGCTTGTCAGGAACTCCAGAACCAGACACCATTGGTGGCGGGGCAGGGGATGATACGTTATTCGGACTCGAAGGAAATGACAATCTAAACGGCAATAATGACAGCGATCTAATCTTTGGAAATCCGGGTGACGATATTATCAATGCCAGTGCCGGAAGAGACACTATCTATGGTGGAAAAGACAATGATCGCATCGATGCGGCAAGTGGACATCAGGCATTCGGGAACTTGGGCAATGACTTCCTGATTGGCAGTGGCTCTGCTACACTCTTCGGCGGACAGGGAAATGATTCTGTATTTGGGGGAGATGGAAATCAATTTTTGTCTGGCGATCGCGGTCAGGACACCCTGCGAGGAGATGTAGGAGATGACACCTTTATTGTGGCTAAAACGGCTGATCCAGCAGAGATTCCCAATCGCACTGAAAATGCAGATATCATTGCTGGATTTAACAACAACGAAGACAAATTTGCTCTTGTCGGAACAACTTTTGAACAGTTAATCATTACCGAAATTACGTCTTTAGAGGTTAATGTTATCTTTGGTGCGGGACGTGCAGAAACTGCTTTCTCTCCAGGAACTGTCAAATTTCTCAAGATTGAATCGGGTGGAGAAATCTTAGCGGTAACAGGGATTGGACAAGCTAATTTTAATCTCCAAGTTGATGACTTTGTTATTTTTTAATGGTAGTTTGAGACTGATCGGAAAACTATGGCAATCCTAAAAATTCGTGAATTGCTGTTATGAATGGCTGTGGAGTGAGTATCTTACTGACACAGGCTAGAAGCCCGCTCCACAAATCTCACACTTCACCCACGATTGTCATACCAAACCCAGTTTGATGAGAGGCAAAACCCAACTAGACCCCTCCCAACCTCCCCTTGGCAAGGGGAGGTGCCGCAGGCGGTGGGGTGCTTATTGCTCCTTGGAGATCGGGATCTAACATCAGTTCAGTAACGCCTGAATCTTGACTAGTTTAGCTTGAACTGCCGCTTGAGGCGACCTGCAAATAACACCAGAGTCGATAAACCTAAAACTGTTCCAGGTTCCGGAACGGCTTCGGGTTCTTTAGCGATCAAGTCATCGATTGGAACATTGTGCTGAGCGATCACAATTCGAGCATCCGGAGCCGAATTAGCCAGCAACTCTGAAACTTGCTTGAGGCTGTCTCCGCTGAAGAACTGCGGCAGATCCTGAACGGTGACATCCGCGATGAATTCTGCGTCATAGCCTTTCCCGGATTCGCCAAATACAGTGTTGCTCGTGAACTGAATCGCCTCTGCTGAGAAATCTTCAAACAAACCACCGACAACCTTAAGAGCGTCTGGGCTGGCTTCTGGAAAAACGTCCGTCAGGTTGATTGCCGTGTTGAATCCGGTGAAGATCTCGCTGACTCTGGCAATCTCGGGATCGAAGAATTCAACCCACCCAAGGGGTTCAAAGATGTTAGGGGGGCAGGACGTACATACAGGGCCGATAATATCCTCTAGATCTAGCACAGGGATCTCAAACGTGGTTCGGTCTTCGAGGATGAAGTCTGCAAAGGGTGTCTCAATTCTGGTTGGATACACCACCTCAATTTGCGCTTCGGCCTTTTTTGTATCAACGACTAGGGTGGAGAGGCCCACAACAGTTGAAAGAACGGCAATTGTAACTTGCTTCAACATGACTCTCAGACTCCAGGGCTAAAGTTTACAGTGGATTTGCGGTGATAGCTCTACTGTAAGAACCTTTGCTTCTGAGCAACAGTCCCTTCTTTGAGTGTCACTCATTTGGGGGACTGGACAGATTTTAATCATGAGAATCATCACTTTATGAAAATTGTAAATTCCCTTTAAATCAAAATTTAAAGGGAATTGAGGGCAAACTATTAGTTACTAATAATTACGAAGCTACAGTCATAGCCGGTAACTGAACTTTTGTTCCGCCCAAACCACAGTAACCATTGGGATTCTTGGCCAAATATTGCTGGTGGTACTCTTCCGCATAATAGAACTCTGGCGCATCTAGAATTTCAGTCGTAATTTTGCCTTGCCCTGCCGCCGTTAACGCTTCCTGATAGGCATCCCTGGACGCTTCTGCGAGTTGGCGTTGTGCTGCAGAGTAAACGTAGATGCCAGAACGGTATTGAGTGCCTGTATCATTGCCCTGGCGCATTCCTTGGGTCGGGTTGTGGCTCTCCCAGAACAGTTTGAGCAATTGTTGGCAGCTAACGACCTGTGGATCGTAAACGACAAGAACGACTTCGTTATGTCCCGTCATTCCGGTGCAGACTTCCTGGTAACTCGGGTTTGGAGTTCCGCCCGCTGCGTAGCCTACTGCCGTACTGAAAACTCCCTCTGCCTGCCAAAACTTACGCTCTGCCCCCCAGAAGCAGCCCATGCCAAATATTATCGTTTCCATACCTTGCGGGAAAGGAGGCTTTAGCGGATTGCCATTGACGTAGTGCTTTTCAGGCACGGGCATCTGTGCAGTTCGTCCGGGTAAAGCCTCATTAGGCCCTGGTATTTCCAACTTTTTGCCGAATCCAAAGAGTCCCATAGTGTTCAAGTAGAATTTCTAAATCGTAACTTAATATCACTTAACATTGTAGCGTTTAGATTGGTTATGATAATTTCTATGCAACCGCATGACTGAACTTCTAGATCAAAATTCCCCAGAGTTCGTAATGAGAGATGTATCTGCCTCAGTCTGTCCAGTTCCATTTGAACAACGCCCTGTCAACGAATATCTCGAGCTGAGGGAGTCCTGGTTATTCAACTGGGTAACCTTAGACTGGCCTCAATACCTGCGAAAGCTGAGTTGGGTCTGGGGATGGAGTTGGTTAATCTGTGGCCCTGTCGCGGCTGCGAGCTTTGCTCCCCAGAAATATTGGGTCAAGTTTCTACTGACAGGCGGAGCAGGTGCAAGCCTGATTTTGACCCTGTTTGTGGTGCGACTTTACCTGGGCTGGGTCTACATCCAATCCCGCCTCAAAAGCCCGATGGTTTTTTATGAGGAATCAGGCTGGTATGATGGTCAAACCTGGGCAAAAACCCCGGAATTCTTAGCTCAAGACCAATTGATTCTGACTTATCAAGTTCAGCCCCTCCTAATGCGACTCCAGCAGACCTTTTGCGGGTTAAGTATGTTAGTTGTTGTTGGCGGGCTGGGTTGGCTTGGTGCTTACTTCACTAATTGAAATGACAAGGGCAAGGCGAACACAAACGGCAGAATTACAAGTTAGGCTTTTACGAGAAGGGATTTCAGAAGCAGTTCATCATGTTCAAGCAACGGTGTGCGACTGTCGCGGTCGAATTTTGTCTGTTGCGGGGAGTGCTGATACTGGAACATTTGTCCGTTCTGCTCTCAAGCCCTTCCAGGCTCTTGCGATGACCACGACTGGAACTTTAGAGCGCTATGACCTGACTGATCGAGATTTGGCCATCGTTTGCAGTTCTCATCAGGGCACTATTGAACAGGCTCGACAAGCGTTTAATATTCTCTGGCGATGTGACATTGAACCGGTTCAGCTCAAATGTCCAACCCCTCCAAAACAGCGTAGCCCTCTACAACATGGCTGTTCAGGAAAACATGCAGGCATGTTGGCCGTGTGTAAACAGCGACACTGGCCACTCGAAACCTATACTCAGCTCAAGCATCCCGTCCAACAACTCATTCTCAGTAAAATTGCTGAGCTTTTAAAACTTCCAGCGGATGAATTTATCGGGGCCAGAGACGACTGTACTGCGCCAACTTACTTTATGGAGTTGGGACAAATTGCGACCCTCTATGCTCAGCTTGCCTCCGGTGACAGCCTGGATATGGAACGGATTGTTCGTGCTATGACTCAGCATTCTGAAATGGTAGCGGGCGAAGGACATTTTGATACAGAATTGATGCGCTTGACCAGTGGAGAGCTGATCAGTAAATCGGGAGCGGAAGGCGTTCAGTGTGTTGGTCGGATCGGAGAAGGGATGGGTCTAGCAATTAAGGCGCTAGATGGTGCTAAGCGGGCTAAGTACGCAGTTGCTATCCACGTCTTGAAACAAATGGGTTGGATCACTCCTGCGATCGCTGAGACGTTGTCAGACCAATATTTGACCTTGAGTGATTTTAAACGCTTGGAGGTTACTGGAGAACTCTCAATGATTTAGGGGTTTGCTTGGGAGTTTGTCCAGGGTTCTTCACTGACAATTGCTGTCATGTTTTTTGCCCCATGGACAGCTTAAGCGTTCCGTGACTGTAAAGGCTTCAATTGTTATGAGCATTTATACTCGCTTACTTAAGTCAGTACTTACTTAAGTAAGCACTTAAGGTGAAACTGAATAAAAATCACTGAATAAAAATTATTGTTAAGATTCAAATCTAGAATTCAAATCTAGAATTCAAAAATTATAAGGCTTCTAAAATAAAGGGTGTTGCTGTTTGTGTTTCCACAAAAGACTAACAGAACTAAACATCGACAGCACTACTGACGGGACAATTTGGATTCAGTTCAGCGAGACTGAACGACCATCTTCAACGAATTGGGAGGGGCAATTGTTAATCCTCGGCGCACAGGCTTGAGGGACTGATGGTTGACTAAGGTTAAATTCCAATTGACCAGCAGGGTTGCTAAAACTAATTTCATCTCCATCATTGCCAACGCCGCTCCAATACACCGCCGATGCCCTCCCCCAAAGGGCAAGTATTCAGAAGGCGAAAATTGACGTTCTAGGAAGCGCTCTGGCCTGAACTGTTTTGGGTTCGGGTACAAATCCTCGCGATGATGCACCAAATAGACCGAGGGAAATAGCACGGTTCCTGCCTCAAACCGATATTGCATCACCTGCAACGGCGCAGTCAACTGTCGGACTCCAGTCATCAACGCAATCGGATAAATCCGCAAGGTTTCCTGACACACGGCAGTCAAGTAGGGCAAGCGATTCACCACATCAGGATCAGGATTTTGTCCCAGGCTCTCCAACTCTTGTTGCAACCTTTCTCCAACCTCTGGCAGATCATGAATCCAGTAAATTGCCCAAGCTAGAGCTGAAGCCGTTGTCTCATGTCCCGCCACCAACAAAGTCATCAATTCATCCCGCAACTCCTGCTCCGTCATGGGTTGACCCGCCTCATCCCGCGCTGCCAATAGCATAGAGAGGATATCGTGACCAGAACCATTGCCCTGATCCTGGCGATCGCGAATTTCAGCATAAATCAACTGATCCACCTGTTGCTTTTGGCGCATGAATCGACCCCAAGGACTCCAAGCACCCCAGTCTCGCCGCAACGTCCTAAAGAAAATTAATCCAGCGCCCCAGGGAGAACCCATTAAATCCAACAGAGAGCTCAACAACGTCTTGAGCTGGTCGTAGCGTTGACCTTGATCTAGTCCAAAGACCACCTTCAAAATCACACTCAAGGTAATGTCCTGCATCACAGACCGCACTGGAATTGGAATTCCAGGGGGAACCTGAGTCATTGCTTCCTGGGTAATTTGGCTAATCAGCTCACTACATGACCGCAGGCGATCGCCATGAAACGGCGGCATCAGCAATTTGCGCTGACGTTGGTGGCGATCGCCATCCAGTAATAGCACAGAAGTCTCTCCCAACAGGGTTTCCAGCACCCCACCGGCGACCTGACCTGTTTGAAATTGAGTGGCGGGGGCATTCAGTACAGCTTGAATGGCTTCAGGATGACAGAGGTAAATCGCGGGTTGGGCCGCGCTGCCGACGCAGAAGAAGTCCCCATAGCGTTGGTGGTAATCTTCCAGGTACTCTAACGGGCGAGTGACCAGCTTGACCATTCGCCAGAATCGAGGAGTTGTCGGGCCGTCTGGGAGTTGCATAGATGGGTTCCTGGGGTGAGTTTTCTAGTATTTTTTAAGGGTCTTTTGTGGTTTTCTATTTAACAACTTATGCCAAATTTCTGAGAGACTTCTGACAACTTAATCAGCCCAGTTTAATGGCTCTTCTCCATAATTTTCCCCCCGCTGCAACCCAGTCGCTTATTCCGGGTTTAACTCCTTAGCCCTGTCTAGTTGCTGTTGAAAGGCGGAATTTCGGGAGAGGATAAGCCAGTTTGTAAGGTGGTAAGCACTTGAGACATCTCTCCTGCCAAGAGCGCTGTTGCGGCTAACCATAGCCCTGGAAATACCCGACTTTGAATCACGCTATCGTCTGTAGCCAGAGAAATGTACTCGCCGCCTTCCAGAAAAAACCAATCCAATCTGCGATCGCTCACCTGCCAAACAATATATTCTTTGACTCCATTACGTCGATAAGCTCGTTTTTTGTCCCGCAGATCAATGGTGGCGGTGCTGGCAGAAATCTCGGCAACGAGTTCCGGCGCACCTGCAATATAACCATCAGAACTGAGACAGGATTGCCCTCCCCATTGGCGATCAATCAACAACACAGCATCGGGCTGAGGTTCGTTGTCGAGGTCTAGCCGCACCGTAGGATTGTCGCCTAAACGAACCCCCGGAGTCGCAACTTTGTAAGTTCCTAACCAGATCATTAAGTCGGCATGGGGTTCGGCGTGGGGCTCAAATCTCAGGGGAGAGGCCATGTAGACAATTCCTTCAATCAGTTCGGCTTTTTTGAGATTAGGCATGGCTGTGTAGCGTCGTTCAAATTCTGGATAGGTGAGACAATCACCATTCTCCAAGGGCGGAGTGGAAGTACACATGTTCTCTGGGCGCTGAATTGTCACCATCTTTGCCTCCGATAATTCCTGTAGCTCTCTGCCCGATTGACTGATTTAAGGAACGCCAAATACCCTTAATCTCCCAGCCAAAGTTAACCTTCTCTCATTTTAGGTTCTGATCAAGTTCCGAGTCAGAGTTAATGGGTTTAAATCTTTTTTATTTATACTGAACTCGGGGATCGAGAATACCATACAAAATATCAGCCACTAAGTTAAAAATCACCACTAAAATTGCATAGATAAATGTGACTGCCATCACGACAGGAGTATCACTGCGATAGATGGAATCAATTAACAAAGCTCCAATTCCAGGAATCCGAAAGATTTGTTCGGTAACCAAGGCTCCCGTAAATAAACTGGGAATATCTAAGGCAATTAAGGTGACAACTGGAATCAAAGCATTGCGTAAAATGTGAGCGCTGATTACCCGAAAATTTGACAATCCTTTAGCATAGGCGGTGCGGACATAATCTTGATTTAATTGCTCTAACATTGCCGATCGAATATGTCGCATTAGTACTGCTGTTTGAAATAACGCTAGAACAGTAACGGGCATAATCGATTGTCGGATCTGCTCAATCAAAGTTTGCCAATTGGTCACCTGCAACGTGCTGTTATAGATAAATGGAAACCAGTTGAGCTGAACACTAAAAATAATAATAAATAATAATCCCGTAAAAAATGGCGGTAAAGAAAATCCTAAAAATGCAAACGTGGTTACAATTTGATCAAAACTCGAATAGCGTTTCAAGGCTGACAAGATTCCTAAAGGGAAGGCAATTAACAGCGCTAAACTATAAGCAGACCCAGCAATCCACAGGGTTGTCGGGAGTCGTTGCAGAATCAGTTCACTGACGGGACTGCGACTCGTGAACGAATACCCCATGTCTCCCTGCAAAAATGCCCAAAGCCATTTGACATATCGAACTGGAATGGGTTGATCTAAGCCCAGCGATCGCCGAATATTTTCTCGCACTTCCGCCGTAATTGAAGGATTAGTCGCAAACTCACTCATCGGATCGCCCGGTGCAAGAGCGAGAATTGCGAATACAACAATGCTAATCGCAACCAGAGTTGGAATCGTACTCAGCAAGCGATTGAACAGATATCGAGTCACCTTAAGGTATTACTGAGGGTTGATTTCAGACCGAATCACGGTAACCCGCTGACCATCGACCACAAACGACCAAAATCCCTGGCGACTCAAGGTTTGTAGAATTGAATTGGCTTTTTCCAAATCACGGGTAGACTCGACTAACAGATAGGAGCGCTGGCCATAGGATGCCAACCCGATCTTTCTACCTACGATCCGCTCAACTTGAGCTGCCAGTTCAGGTTGATTCAGATAATCCACTAAGATGGCATAGCTCACCGTAGTAGAGGTTGCCTCAGAAGTAGACATTGCCTCAGGAGTAGATGCTGCCTTAGACAGCTCTTCAGCCGAGTTACTCGGGGGCAAGTCAGCCACAGTGGAGTTAGCGGGATTGGGAGGACGGCGAGAAATTTCGGGGGCAGGAGCTTGGGTATTATTGTCCGGTTTCACGACATAAGCCCGCAAACCAATATTGGCTGTAATATAGCTTGCCCAGTCTTGAGCAATCAAGCGATCGCTAAATCCACCCACACGGGTGACGGTATCCTCTAGATAGCGACAGATGCCACTGTTAACATCCTGAGGTAAGCTACGACGGGTTAATTCTTGAGCGCTAGTCGTCTCACTCACCACTAACACCAGATATTCTCCTGCCCCAGGGGGAGTACAAGGGGTTTGGGCGAGGGTGGGCCGAGCTGATAGGTTCAAGCTCGCAGCCGTTAAAAGTCCTGTTAAAAGTCTGGCCCAGAGTCTGAAGCTGTTAACCACAGAATTGAGTTGAAAATCGGGTTGAATCATTCAGAGTCTGCCAAAGTTAAGTAATGAGGGAGGCTAAGGGATCAGGAATAGTTGGCGAAGGTGCTTGAAACTCCCCAGTCAGGACGAACTCCATCCGCAACTTGAGCCAGGTAATAAATTGCTCATTGGTGGAAATGACTGCTGCTGCAGGGTGGGGACATTTGGCCTTGATCTCAGCCATTTCTGGAGCATTCAAAAACGCAGGCTGAACAACCCGCCAAAAGTCAATTTCCTTTTCCTGTTCTCGATAATTCCGGGTTCGTTCTTGCAACACTTCGTCCAAAGGTTCTTCTTCCATCAAAAACTTTTGACTGGCGACTAGAAAGTAGTAAGTTTGCTTTGTTTTTGGATTAGCTGTCTCAGTTTCGTCTTTGTTACTTGTCATAGTTGTTGATTGTTCGTAATTTCAAGATCAGATTCAACGTTAAGACTAATGTCCGGCAATTGCCTGTTTCATGTCTCGAACAGCCCGCTCGAATCCGACCAGCACCGCTCGACTGACTATTGTATGACCAATGTTGAGTTCTTCCATGCCCTCAATACAAGCAACAGGATAAACATTCCAATAGGTTAACCCATGACCTGCATTCACACGCAATCCAGCATCCCGTGCCCGTCTTGCACCGGCAACTAAAATGGCTAATTCCTTTTCCTGCCTTGTGCCTTTGGCTTCAGCGTAGCATCCGGTATGCAGTTCGATCAGTTTGGCTTGGGTTTGGGCAGAAGCTTCGATTTGACTGGGATTGGCATCAATGAATAAGCTAACTGGAACACCGGATTCTTGCAAAGTGGTAACAATTTGGGTCATCCGCTCCACTTGACCTGCAATATTAAGTCCCCCTTCCGTTGTGACTTCTTCCCGCCGTTCAGGCACCAGAGTAATGTAATCTGGCTTGATTGCAAGGGCGATCGCCACCATCTCATCGGTTGGAGCCATTTCCAAGTTCAGATGGGTTCTGACCGTTTCTCGCAACAGTCGCACATCCCGTTCCTGAACATGTCGCCGATCTTCCCGCAAATGTACTGTAATGCCATCCGCTCCAGCCAATTCTGCCAGAACTGCTGCCGCAACGGGATCAGGTTCCACCGTTCGACGGGCCTGCCGAATGGTGGCAACGTGGTCAATATTGACACCCAAAGTCGCCAATTTTTGTCCCTCCTTAAAGGCTGATATTTTCAAACGTTAAATTTGCCCGCAATGCCAAAATCGTTAATTAAGATTACAGTTGATCAAGATTATCGTTAGTCAAGATTATAAAGTGACTCGACCCCGCAGTGCTTCAATCAGTTTTGGCCCAACTCCTGGAACTCGCTCCAAATCTTCCAAAGACGTGAAGGGCTGTTGTTGACGGGTTTGAATCATCTGTTGAGCTAACTTTGGCCCAACACCGGGTAGCGTTTCCAACTCTGCCTGAGTAGCTTTGTTGAGATTGATTTTGAGGGTAGAACTGATTGGGTTTGGATTGCTTTGAATGGGTGCAGGAGGAGTAATAACTTGATCGCCACAGCGTTGTAACTCTGTCCTTACTTTTTTCAGGATTCTCTCCGGAACGTCTAAAATTGCATTGCGATACAACCGATCAAATTCCTGTGTGAAGTGGGCAGAAATCGTTGGGTTTTCTATCACTAGCAAGGTTTCATCATTCGTTGTGTTGGCCGCTTCCGTCCAATTATGAGAGCCTGTCATGACGATTTCATCGTCTACAATGCCAAACTTATGATGGAGTTTATCTCCAGGGGGCAACGTGGGCACACCTATTGTTGTAATCGGTTGTTTCCAGGGACGATTTCCGGCTTCAAGTTTGCACTGATTGGGCAGAAAAATTCCCCGCATATCCAACACTTCACTATAGTCTCGATAGGCAAAATTTGGATCAACTAATCCTCGAAGGTTAACCTTGGCTTGGGCGGCTTTTTCCAAAGTATCAACAATATTTTGAGCTGAAAATACAAACAAGGCAAAGTCAATCGAACGTTCAGCTCCGGCCAACCCTGTGTTGATTAAGGCATTGGAACTGCTTGACCAAGGCTGAGTTTTGGCAGTGGGGGAAAACTGCACCGCAATCGGGGTTGTCCCGACCTGAACCCGTTGAACCCCGCGATGGGGTTTTTGAGTGCCAAATAGACTGTTGGCCTGACCCCCTGGCCCATCTCCCCACATCAGGTTAAATTCTTGGGTCAATAGGGCAGCGAGTTGGGAGCCTTCTAGCTTCACGAGATTGTTGGCATTGCCCCGACTTTCGGGGTTGGAAAAATCACCATGAACATCACTAGTTGTGAAGTTTGCTGAGGTCACAATCACGGTTTTGCCATCCACAACCACGAATTTATGATGCATTAAGCCTGACCCCCTTGAACCATCGGCGGTGTCGTTGATCCAGGGAATTCCGGCATTAAAAATCATCACCAGCGCGTCTCGCTGGTTAATTTCTGCTGCACTCAGTTGACCATCTTGGTTAATATCTGCAAGTTTGAAAAATTCTTCGTAAGCTTGGCGATCGCGCTCTGGAAGTTTGGCTAGGGCATCAGCAGAGAAGCTACTCCAAGGACGACTATAAGTATGTTCTAGAATTAACCGTACCTTAACCCCAGCTTGGTGTTGCTGAACCATGGCGGCTGCAACTTTGGGCAACCGGAGTTCCTGAACGGCAATGTCAACCGTTGAACGGGCGCTCGTGATTGTGTCTGCGATCAGTTGCTCCAAGTCATCCCCTTGGCGAGTCTGCTGGCGATAGGGTTCGGTATAGGCTGAGGTTTTAGATTGATTGAAGTAAATTTGAATGCTGGGATCTTGAGGGAGTTTTTCTTGCAGTGGCTTGAGTGTTGTGATCTGGGGAATAGGAATGCTGCGCCGACAACCCTCAACCCCCAAAGTCAACAGGAGCAAGAGACTGAACCGACTTGCTAAGTTAAAAGTTCTGTTAAAAATTTTGTTAAAAGTTAAGTTAAAAGTTTTGTTAAGACCGATCAAGGGGCTAAGGCATCCTTGGTCAAGGGACAGGGTGACACGGTAATCTATAAATAGAGCTTAACCTACACTGCCATTGATTGATCGTCTTGTAGTCCAAACAGATTACAAAGCCATCAGTCCAAGGTGCCTGTAGAACCTGCTTACTCCTAGTGGTTTAGAGTCCTCACACTGTGTTATGCCGAGAAGAAAAAGAACCTTTCCGTGCGGCCATAAAGGGTACGGTCAAGTCTGCCATCGGTGCATCCAAGTCCAGAGTCATGAACAACAGCAAGAGAGCTGGGTTGTGATTGACAAACAGGCCCAGAAGCGAGAGTGGGAGGCATCTTTTGACCAGGACATTATCGATCTCAAGGGACTCCCAGATTATGTTGTCGTTAAAGCCCGAACTATTATTGCCGGGTTAAACTCTCAAGATAAAAGTTATCGAGATTTTGGGGGGAAGCGCTTACGACACAATCGGTTTATTATTAGCATTCCAGTTACTCGCAACTATCGAATGCTGTGTGAAGATAGTGGCAGCTTTCTAGTTCCGCAAAAGGTGCTTTCCCATGAAGACTATAATGTCTGCAAGCCAGGGTAGTTATACTTAGCGGGCAATACTCAATCGACTTTTGTAGCGCTTTGCGTTTCTATGCAAATTTACCTTGATTACAGTGCTACCACTCCTCCACGATCAGAGGCGATCGCAGTCATGCAAGCAGCCCTGTCCAACCATTGGGGCAATCCCTCTAGTTTGCATGAGTGGGGCCAGCGGGCAGCAACGGTGTTGGAGCAGGCTAGGATGCAGGTTGCTGCTCTGATTCATGCTGATCCTGACTCCATTCTCTTCACTTCAGGGGGAACTGAAGCCAATAATCTGGCAATTCTGGGAGTTGCCAAAGGTTATGACACGCCCCAACATTTAATCATCTCCAGCCTGGAACATTCAGCAGTCAATGAACCTGCCCGTTTTTTGGAACAACAAGGCTGGCAAGTGACTCGATTGCCTGTGGATCGGCAGGGTCGCATCCATCCCCTCGATTTACAAGCTGCGATCCAGCCGAATACAGCTCTGATTTCAGTAATTTATGGTCAGAGTGAAGTAGGAACCTTGCAACCGATTGAAGCTCTGGGCTCCATCGCCCAGACTCAGGGAATTCTATTTCATACAGATGCAGTCCAAGTCGCTGGACGATTGCCGATTGATCTCCGGTGCTTGCCGGTGGATTTACTCTCCCTGTCTAGTCATAAGATCTATGGGCCGCAGGGTTCAGGGGCCTTGTATGTACGTCCGGGTGTCAAACTTGTTCCAATTTTGGGGGGCGGGGGCCAAGAGATGAATCTCCGGTCTGGAACTCAGGCCGTTCCTCTGATCGCAGGCTTTGGGATGGCGGCGGAGTTGGCAGCCCAAGAACTGACAGCGGAAATGCCCCGGCTAGCGCAGTTGCGCGATCGCTTGTTTGAATTGCTATCTGATGTTTCTGAATTAGTGCCAACAGGAGATCGAATTCATCGGTTGCCCCATCATGTCAGTTTTTGCTTTGTTCCTGCAGAGCGGATCACCCCGCCAATTACCGGAAAGACCTTAGTTCGTCAGTTAAACCTGGCTGGAATTGGGATTAGCGCAGGTTCAGCCTGTCACAGTGGCAAACTCAGTCCGAGTCCAGTTCTATTGGCCATGGGCTATGATGAAACCGTTGCTCTGGGTGGAATTCGCCTCACCTTGGGACGGGAAACAACGATGGTGGACATCGACTGGACAGCAATGGTACTAAAACAGATCTTGGAGCGATTGCGAGCAACGATGTCAGTGGTTCGGATCTAATGAACTCCCTAAATCTGTATAGAATGTTTTTTTGTCGTCTTTTTTGCGTTGCAAATTTTACATTGCAAACGAGCTGGCTAGGAATTCCTCTCTACTCACAAAACCTGTTGGTCATCGTCTGACCCGCAAGGGCGTAGCAAACGGGATCTCTCACGAAACCCCTCAAACGACACAATGCCTGAACACAGGCAAAATGGTATTAAGAAAACCTTAAGGAGACCTTACGATAATGGTTGCAATGCCGTTAAAAACAACTCGTTCAGAAGAAATTTTCACCGCCGCTCAGAAACTGATGCCGGGAGGAGTTAGCTCTCCGGTCAGGGCCTTCAAATCCGTTGGGAGTCAACCGATTGTTTTTGATCGGGTCAAGGGTGCTTATATTTGGGATGTGGATGATAACCAGTACATCGACTACGTTGGAACCTGGGGGCCTGCCATTTGTGGCCACGCTCATCCTGAGGTGCTAGCTGCTCTCCGAGATGCCTTGGACAAGGGCACAAGTTTTGGCGCTCCCTGCCTCCTTGAAAATGTCTTGGCAGAGATGGTGATTGAGGCTGTTCCCAGCGTTGAAATGGTACGGTTTGTCAACTCTGGCACAGAAGCTTGTATGTCTGTTCTCAGGCTAATGCGGGCCTTTACAGGACGGGACAAGATTATTAAGTTTGAAGGCTGTTACCATGGCCATGCCGATATGTTTTTGGTCAAGGCTGGATCGGGGGTCGCAACCCTGGGTCTGCCGGACTCCCCCGGTGTTCCAAAGACGGTGACTGAACAGACCTTAACCGCTCCTTACAATGATTTGGAAGCTGTTAAGGCGCTGTTTGCCGAAAATCCTAATGAAATTGCTGGAATCATTCTTGAGCCTGTTGTAGGCAATGCGGGTTTTATTGCTCCCGATGCTGGATTTTTAGAAGGGTTGCGGCTCCTCTCCCAAGAAAACGGGGCGTTGTTGGTGTTTGATGAAGTCATGACCGGATTCCGCATTGCTTATGGGGGGGCTCAGGAAAAGTTTGGCGTGACCCCAGATTTAACTACCTTGGGCAAGATTATCGGCGGCGGTTTGCCTGTGGGCGCTTATGGTGGACGGCGAGACATTATGGCTTGGGTTGCACCCTCTGGCCCTATGTACCAAGCGGGAACCCTCTCCGGGAATCCTTTAGCGATGACCGCTGGCATTAAAACCCTGGAGTTGTTGCAAAAGCCTGGAACCTATGAATATCTCAACCAAGTGACCCAAAAACTGGCAGAGGGGATGAGGCAAATTGCTCAGGAAACAGGTCATGCTGCTTGTGGCGGTCAGATTAGTGGGATGTTCGGCTTCTTCTTTACCCAGGGGCCTGTTCACAACTATGAGGATGCTAAAAAGTCTGATTTAGCCAAGTTCAGCCGTTTTCATCGAGGGATGTTAGAGCAGGGAATTTACCTGGCTCCTTCTCAGTTTGAAGCTGGATTTACCTCCATTGCCCATACTGAAGCAGACATCGACAAAACCTTGACAGCGGCAAAAACTGTAATGACATCTCTGTAGTTTTTATCCTTGAAGTGTCCCGTTCCAATCCCATAAATTAGCTTTCTTGGCTTGGTCAGAACTTCCGCAAATGGGTTTCGCCCCCCTCGCCCCAACTTGGGGGGAACACGATTCCAAGAACTGCGTAACTCCTCTGAGACGATTCCCAGGGGTAGCCAAATCTATTGTGCTGCCCGAAGATGTTATTCTCAGCAAACTGCAGTGAGGCGGCGTAGTCAATCCGAGAAATCATAATAAAATAGTGAGATGCAATTATAAAGTGTTGAAAACTCAGGGAGATGTCCTTAAATTTCGTTATCTTAACGTTTGGACTGAAGCGTTAGGACTAAGCGATGATCTAGATCGAGCCTTGTTCGAAGCCGGATCTTGGTAAAGGAGAACAGAATTATGTGGAAATTTGTGTCCAAATTACTCTCAGGTGAATCCT
The DNA here is from genome assembly GCA_051652765.1 of Microcoleaceae cyanobacterium. Classification (GTDB taxonomy): domain Bacteria; phylum Cyanobacteriota; class Cyanobacteriia; order Cyanobacteriales; family Microcoleaceae; genus JBHJGO01. Next base: position 67,098 of record JBOFUV010000148.1, read on the forward strand.
CTCGTTCATCTCCGCAAACTCAGTCTGAACCTACAATGAATCCCTTGAGTGATGCCGGATATGAAGCCCTATTTTTACGATTAATGGAGGGGATAGGTCAAGGTTGGAAGCAGGATCAAGTGATTGAACTCCTGGGGAAACGTCAGGGCGATCGCTTCTTTTTTTCCTGGCTCAAACGGTTTGGTCAAAAACTACTGGACTCTCCCCTCCCCCAAGCTGAACGGGCAGAACAGATGATCGGATTAGCAGCATTGAGCTGTGGTGAGATCAGTGAAATTGCAGGGGTTTATGGTCAGCAACTAAAACAAAAAAAGGTTAGACTGCTAACAGAGGAAGAGTCAAAAATTGTCTTTCAACAGTTACTTCAAGGGGTTAATACGGGATGGGATAGCTCAAAAATTGAACAATTTTTTCAAGATTTAGGAGAATCAGGTAAGCCGGAGTTTTGGTTGGATTGGTTGCAGCAATTACAGGAAAAAGAATTCAGTTCTCCAACTCCGAGCTATGATCTTTCCCCCTCACTAAAGCTACTGGGCGAACAGATCTCTCCTCTTCCTGAATGGCAAGAATTTGGCATCTTTTCAACTCGGTTTGGTCAGGTGTTGTGCCAAAAACAGGATGAAGAGTCTATCTGGGAATATGATGGCTTTGATGTTCCTTAAATTTTTCTTGAACTCTAGTAATTTGAGTGATGCTGAGTGAGTAATCACTAAACCCCATCCCCAGGGAGCTAAATTTCAAATCCCCAAAGTTGTTGAAGCGACTGTTGAGCTGATGAGCTTCATTCCTAACTCTCCCTTTAGCCCTCTCACGACTGACTTAGAATTGCTCCAGGAACTCTGAAAGCGGTTCCGTTAAAAATTGTCCTATCCTGAGAATACAAAGCTAGGGTTAAAATAAGCACATCTATACTTGTAGTGTGAGAACTGGCTCTAGATCCTGAGACGTTAGAGTCTTGCTCTGGAAATTTCTCGCTTTTCCCTAAGAACTTTTACCTATTAGAGATTTTAACCTCCAGCTATGACAGATTCATCTCAGCGAAGAACTGCCCTCGTGGCTCAAAGCACTACACCGTTCTGTAATCAGCTCATCCAAGCTGGTTATATTAGCCCCGAGCAACTTCAGCAAGCACTCAATGCCCGTAAATCAGGGACATCCCTCACGGAAGCGTTGGAATCAATGACCGGAAAGCCTCTTCCCCCAGAGCTAGCCCGCCAGTATAAAAAACAGCAGCTATTTGAACAAAAAATTGTCTACGGAGTTGAAGCGTTTGACCTAGAGATTGACCATATTTCAGTTGGAGATTTGGATCAAATGCTCAAAACTCTGGAAACCTCCGTTGAAACCTGTAAGCGTCATCGATTTGTTCCGCTCCAAAAAGTTGACAGCAATGGGATTCTAACCGTTTTGATCGCGATGGTAAATCCAGATAACCTAAATGCTCTGGATGAACTCAAGAACCAAATTTTGCGACCCAAAGGTTGGTCACTCCAGCGCCGGGTCATCACCCAGGAAGACTACGACAAATTAATCTCAGCCTACAGCGACGAAGATGTAAAACGCAAACAAGCGGAAGCATCTCGTCGGGAACAGGAAAAACTCCAATTTGGGGTCAGTGACTTTGAGGCGGCTGAACTTGAAAGCATTGATGAGTCTGGGGGGCTTGACCTGGCAGATGCCATTGATGAGGCAGAAGCTGCACCTGTGATTAAGGCCGTCAATATTATTTTGGCCAAAGCTTTATCCGAAGGGGTTTCAGATATTCACGTTGAACCTCAAGAGCATGAAATGCGAATCCGAATGCGAAAAGATGGGGTGCTACAAGAGTATTTTAAGTTCCCCAAAAACGTTATCCCAGCCATTACATCCCGCTTCAAAATTCTGGCAAGCCTAGATATTGCCGAACGTCGTCAAGCTCAGGATGGTCGGATTCGGCAACGGTTCAAGGGTAGGGTCGTAGATTTTCGGGTCAATAGTCTCCCCAGTCGCTATGGAGAAAAGATAGTTCTGCGGATTCTGGATAGTTCCGCCACTCAACTGGGCTTGGACATTTTGATTACTGATCCAGAGACTTTGGCTCTGGTGCGAGAAGCGGCGGGTCGTCCCTTTGGTTTGATCTTAGTCACAGGGCCAACGGGTTCAGGCAAGTCTACGTCCCTATACTCGATTCTGTCAGAACGTAACGATCCGGGAGTGAATATCAGCACTGCCGAAGATCCAATTGAATACGCTCTGCCCGGAATTACCCAATGTCAAGTGATTCGGGAAAAAAACTTGACCTTTTCAACGATTCTGCGGGCCTTCCTGCGCCAAGATCCAGATGTTCTTCTGGTGGGAGAAACACGGGACTTAGAGACTGCCAAGACTGCACTTGAAGCCGCCCTGACAGGCCACTTGGTTCTAACAACTCTCCATACAAACGATGCGGCAGGAGCGATCGCTCGTCTAGATGAAATGGGGGTTGAACCCTTCATGATTTCAGCCGCATTATTGGGAATTCTCGCCCAGCGTTTGATGCGACGGGTTTGTACTGAATGTCGGATTCCTTATATTCCGACTCCAGAAGAATTGTCCCGCTATGGACTCTTCGAGCGCCAAGAGGAAGCCTCCACCTTTTACCAGGCGAATATTGTTCCGATAGATCACCGCAAAGAGCTGGCTGACCGGGGAGAACTCTGCAAGAAGTGTGGAGGATTAGGTTACAAAGGCCGGATCGGGGTCTATGAGTTCCTCAAAGTCACCGAGCGAATGCAGGGCTTAATTACTCAGGGTGCTCCCACAGAGCAAATCAAAGAAGCTGCTGTCGAAGAAGGAATGCAAACTTTACTATCTTACAGTTTGCAATTGGTGCGAGATGGGCATAGTACCTTTGAGGAAGTGGATCGGGTTACGTTCACCGATTCTGGTCTAGAAGCCGAGATGAAACGATTGGCCAAGCAAAATCTAACCTGCAAGGGCTGCAACGCTCAACTGAAACCAGAATGGCGGGATTGTCCTTACTGTTTGACCCCTCGCTTTACCGAATATGCCATGGAGGCTCATTAGTCAGGATTAAGTTAGCTAAAATCAAGGGAACCTTAGTCTCAATGACTGAATAACCCGATTCCCTTTGAAACGGCGGTTCCTATAATCGCCTTGACTAGGGCCAATTTGGGCGGTTGATATTTGAACTGTGGTTTAGATTCGATTTAGATTTGATTTAGATTTGGTTTAGATTTGGAGGATTAAAACAATGGCACTAATGATCGAAGATGTCATGGAGTCCTTGATTGAACAAGGGGGCTCCGACATGCACATCCAAGCAGGGGCTCCGATTTTTTTTCGCATTAACGGAAAATTGACCACTCAACCCCAGTTTGGGGAAATTTTTTCTCCAGAGGAAGTACAGGCCCTGATTTTTCAGATGCTGAATAATATGCAGCGGAAACAGCTAGAACAGGAATGGGAACTTGACTGTGCTTACGGCGTGAAGGGGCTGGCTCGGTTTCGGGTGAACGTTTATCGGGAGCGGGGCTGTTGGGCAGCTTGCTTAAGAGCTTTGGCTTCCAAGATTCCCAATGCAGATAAGTTGGGAATCTTGCAAACCATTCGAGATATGACCGAACGCCCTAGAGGGCTGGTTCTCGTCACGGGCCAAACTGGATCAGGAAAAACCACGACTCTGGCAGCATTGCTAGACTTGGTCAATCGCACCCGAGCTGAACACATTCTGACCGTTGAAGATCCGATTGAATACGTGTTCCCCAATATCAAAAGCTTGTTCCATCAACGGCAAAAAGGGGAAGACACCAAGAGCTTTGCCAATGCCTTGAGAGCTGCCCTGCGGGAAGATCCTGATATCATTTTAGTTGGAGAGATGCGGGACTTAGAAACCATTGCACTTGCCATCTCTGCGGCAGAAACAGGTCACTTGGTCTTTGGCACCCTACACACCAACTCTGCTTCATCCACGGTTGACCGGATTCTAGATGTGTTTCCTCCCATTCAACAGCCCCAAATTCGGGCTCAGTTGTCTGGCTCCCTGGTTGGGGTGTGTAGCCAAAACCTGGTTCAGACCATTGGCGGAGGCCGTTGTGCCGCCCAAGAAATTATGTTAAACACTCCGGCCATGGGTAACCTGATCCGAGAGGGCAAAACAGCTCAGATTTATTCCCAGATCCAGATGGGAGCAAAGTTGGGAATGCAGACAATGGAGATGTCCCTGGCTAAACTTTATCAAGAGGGAAAAGTCTCTTGGGAAGCAGCCATGAGCAAAACATCCAGGGCAGATGAACTGGAACGGCTAATTGGCCCTGCACCTAAGGGAACAAAAGTTTCCAAGGTGGCAGCTCACTAATTAAAGCTCACCTGTGAACACTCATCTGTGAACACTCATGAGTCAAAGTTCCCAATTAACCAGTCACTTGATGTGTAGGGGCGGGCATCTTGCTCGAGGTTGTGGGCAATCCCAATTGACTTGTGCTGAAAACCTACACTCAGGGACATTTAAGATTGCTGTTCCAAACTGAATTGTTATCGATTGAACGTTCGAATACTAACCTCAACATTGATCTAAGGGTGAAACCATGGCAACTAGCGGCAGGATCTTAAAAACCCATTCTCGGAAAGAAAAATTTGATTTCAAGCAACTTGAAGAAAAATTAAACATTGCCCTTTCTAGTATTACCATCAAGGATCTGGCAATTTTCGCCCGTCAATTTGCGGCGATGTTTAACGCGGGGATTGCGATGGCAAGATGCTTGGGTGTGCTTTCTGAACAATGCAGTAATGCAAAGTTGAAGCGAGCCCTAATGACCGTTCGGGCTGATGTGGAGGAAGGCAGCGCCCTGTCTGATTCCATGAAAAAGTTTCCTAATGTCTTTGACCAGCTATTCACCAGTATGGTGGCAGCCGGAGAGGTCGGGGGGGTGCTAGATGAAGTTCTAGAACGCCTAGCGGTGATGATGGAGAAAAACCATAAAACCCAGAGCGAAATTAAGTCTGCCATGTCCTATCCCAAGACCGTAATGTTTATTGCGATCGCGGTGTTCTTTGGGATGACCACATTTCTCTTGCCTACCTTTGCCAAGATTTTTGAGGAAATTGGTAGTGAATTACCTGCATTTACAGTCTTCATGTTGAATATCAGTAAGTTCTGTACCACAAGCCCTCCGATTCCCCAGGTTGTAACTGTTTTAAGTCTACTGGGCGCGTATATGGCCTACCAAGCCTTTTATAAGACCCCAGCCGGTCGTCGGATGATGGATCGAGTTTACTTAAAGCTGCCTTTATTTGGCCCCTTGATTGAAAAGTCTGCTGTTGCTCGCTTCTGTATTATCTTTGGAAGTCTCACCCGCTCTGGGGTTCCAATTATGAGTTCTCTGGAAATTGTACGGGACGTGGCTGGAAATCAGACGATCGCCGATACCATTGAGAGTGCTAGACAAGAAATTCAACAAGGGGGGCTGATCAGTACCGCCATTGCCAGAGGAGAGGTTTTTCCCGCGTTAGCAATTCAGATGATTGCCATCGGTGAAGAATCTGGGGAACTGGACAAAATGTTGATGAAAGTGGGGGCCTTCTACGAAACTGAAGTTGAAGAAGCGGTCAAGAGTTTAACGAGCGCTTTGGAACCGTTGATGATTGTGGTCGTTGGGGGGATTGTGGCCTCTGTACTACTCTCCATGTATCTGCCGATGTTCAAGGTGTTCGAGGATTTGTAACCTTTAGAAAAGTCAGCCTTAAGAGCAGTAAACCTCAGAACAGTAAACCTCAAAAAAACTAGATTTAACTCGATTAAAATGCCTGTTCAATCCTCCCATTACGAAGCGCTACTGGCTAAGTATTGTGAACCCGAGGCAGCAATTGCCTTGCTCAAGCAACATCGACCCTATTTGGAAATGTTGCCCAGCCTTCGTCGCCCTGAAGAGAGTTTGATTACCATTCCTTTGCCCATCGTTCGGGTGCGAGACAGCATAGCAGCCTCAGGCAAGTTTGGCGTGAGTGTCATGGCAGGACAAGCCGTTTGCTTGCCCTGCGATCTGAGCTTTTTGATGTGTGATCCTGAGTGGAAGGTCAAAATAGGAGGGGAAATTTTCATCTACATTTACCGTCCTCAGGAAACTTTTTCTGATCTGCTCGCTCGCTGGCGTTTAACTCAGATTTGGCTGGATCGGGGCTATGACTGGGTAATGCCCCATCATTACAGTGATATCTACTCCCAAGAAGGAGAAAAACTGTATCCTCTGTTTGTGCTGTTTCCAGAAACCCCAGAACCGATCAAGCGAGGACTCATTGGAGCCCAGTTACCATTTGTCATTCAAACTATCGATCTAGAGGCTGACCTCCTCGACTTGCTAGAACCAGAGGATAAATTCTTGCTGGAAGAGCATCAAGAACAAGGCCGTTGGGGCCTTGAAGAATAAGTGTTTTCGGTTCACCTTTACCGAACAAACTGAGGCATGATCTCAGCCGCTGTAAATAACCCATAGATCCCCCGTCGTTGCAGTTGGACTCCAGCCTTGAGGTAACCAAATGCAGGGCCACAGACATTGGCGGCCATGGTTGTTTCGTCTCCTAGGGTAAAGGTGTGGGTAGACCGCTGCCCATCAAACGTCCGACCTGTAACCTGAACATTGGTACTCAAGGGCTTTTTGGGGTTGCGTGTGTCTACAATGCCTCCAACAGTCACACAGGCGCGATCGCAAATTCCTGCCAACTCCAACATAATGTCATCGGCATGTTCCATGTTTTCCAGGGTTAAGAGGCCATTCGTTTGATCCAGCAACGCCTCAACCTCGGCATCCGTCATTGCTCTAGCCTGATCGACGGTGTAACCGGGTAAATGGCCAATATCTTCTCGAATCGTGGCCCGATAGGCTTCCCAGTTGGCAATTCCCACCCCAAAGGTGATTTTGACACTGTGAACCTCAGCATAACTTTGGGCCGCTAATGCGGCAGCCGCCGTCAACAATCCCGGTGTTGCCCCACATCCCGTCAGATAAGTAATTCCAGCCGCTTGGAGTTGATCTTTCAAGTCCAACAATAGTTCAACAGCACTAGTTCGTTTGAGGGCATCCACCAAAACTCCCCGCCAACCAGACTGAATAAACTGTTGAGCCACCTCTGCCATGAAGGTATTCGGCAAGTTGGGTAAAGCCAGAAAGTAGCCCTCCACACCTTGAGCCTTCGCCATTAACGCTGCAATGCTGCGGTCGCTCAACACTCCATCCGGTTCTAGATACCCGACCGAACCCCGTTGATGATAAATCTGAATACAGGCATCTACATCTAGGCCATCCGCCCCATAGACATATCCTTGTCGATCTGCGGCAACAACCCACTGCATTTCCTGTTTGGGTGCCAGGATGCGTGCAGCGGCCTGCCCCAACCCTCCAAATCCCAGGATGCCAATCCGTAGGGGAGATGCATTTGTGTTTAATCGTGTTCTACTCATGGCGCTACCCTCTCAATCAGACAATCTCAATCAGACAATTCTTAATTATCCCTCAATCGGCAACCCGCCTGAAATTTGCGGTAAATCGTTAAGATAGTTAAAGATGTATTGCGTAATGTATCTTAAGATCTACCTGAACTTGACCTGAACTTGACCCGAAATGAATGCTTCTGCCCTGGATCACGACCTCACTCAAAGACCCCTGGCTCAGTTCCCTTCCCCGCAATTCTGGACGTGGAAAGGGTTTCCGATCTGTTACCAACAGGAGGGGGAAACGGGCCCTGCTGTCGTTTTAATTCATGGATTTGGCGCTTCTTGGGGACATTGGCGCAAGAATATTCCAGTGCTTGCCACTCATTGTCGAGTGTATGCCTTGGATTTACTGGGATTTGGGGGGTCTGCTAAACCAGTGCCCGATGAAACCATCGCCTACACGTTTGAGACCTGGGGAGGGCAAATTGTTGATTTTTGTCGTGAAGTTGTAGGAACTCCGGCATTTTTAGTGGGGAACTCTATCGGTTGCATTGCCGCGATGCAGGCCGCCGTGATCGCCCCTGAAATTGCCATCGAACTGGCGTTGCTCAACTGTTCCCTGCGATTATTACATGAACGCAAACGGGCTGAAATTCCCTGGTACAGAAGTTTTGGTGCGGGAATTGCCCAAAGCGTGTTGAGCAACCGTTGGGTAAGCCAGTTATTTTTTCAACAAATTGCAACGCCCCGCAGTGTTCGCAAGATTCTCTTGCAAGCCTATCGCCGTCCCGAAGCCGTGACCGATGAACTGGTAGATATGTTGCTGACCCCCTCGCGGGAACCTAGCGCCGTGGATGTGTTCATGGCGTTTACGGGATATTCCCAGGGGCCACTGCCTGAAGATTTGCTGCCGATCCTGCCCTGTCCGGCTATTATTCTGTGGGGAACTGCCGATCCCTGGGAACCGATTGAACTCGGTCAAGCCTTCGCTGCATTTGATCCAGTTAAACAATTTATCCCTTTAGAGGGAGTTGGCCATTGTCCCCAGGATGAAGCGCCAGACCTGGTTAACTCGATCTTGTTGAAGTGGATCGGTGAGAGTCTACAACCCGTCCAATGAACCGATGATCTCTCAGGATGTTCCTCAGTTAAGGCGATCGCTCCTAGAATGGTATGTCCATCAGGGACGGGATTTGCCCTGGCGACAAAATTGTGATCCCTATCAAATCTGGGTTTCAGAGATTATGCTCCAGCAAACCCAGGTCAAAACTGTAATTCCCTACTATGAGCGTTGGTTAGCCCGATTCCCGACGATTAGGCATCTTGCCAACGCTAACCAACAAGCCGTTTTAAAAGCGTGGCAGGGCTTGGGGTATTATGCTCGGGCCCGCAACCTCCATGCCTGCGCTCAAATAATTGTGCAAAAATATGAGGGGGTTTTCCCAGATACCTTAGTGGAGATGGTAAAACTCCCCGGTATTGGCCGTACAACGGCGGGAGGTATTCTGAGTTCAGCCTTTAATGCTCCCGTTTCAATTCTAGAGGGCAATGTCAAGCGGGTGTTGGCTCGGTTGGTGGCGCTGTCCGTTCCCCCAAATCGAGCGATTCAGACCCTCTGGCTGCTTTCAGATGAATTACTGGATCAGGAGCAACCGAGGGATTTTAATCAAGCCCTGATGGACTTGGGGGCAACTTGCTGTACGCCAAAGCTGCCCAATTGCGATCGCTGCCCCTGGCAATTCTGCTGTCAAGCCTATTCCTTAAACTTACAGACCCAACTCCCGATGCGTGAAGTTTCTGCCCCTTTGCCCCATAAATCCATTGGTGTTGCCGTGATCTGGAATGATCAGCAGCAAATTTTAATTGATAAACGGCCTGAAAAAGGTTTACTCGGAGGCTTGTGGGAATTTCCGGGAGGCAAGATCGAACCTGGGGAAACCGTAGAAGCCTGCATTCGACGGGAGATTCAAGAAGAACTAGCTATTGAGATTGAAGTTGGAGATCATTTGATCACCCTTGATCATGCCTATACTCACTTTCGAGTGACCTTGAATGTACACCACTGCCGTTATCTGAGCGGAGAGCCTCAACCCTTAGAATCTGACGAGATCCGCTGGGTCACCTTGGCAGAACTGGATCAATTTCCCTTCCCAAAGGCCAATGAAAAAATTATTGCCGCTCTGCAGTCAGAACAATAGCCCCTTTGCTGTTCTTCCAGGTTTTGAATGAGTGGGTTAGGGGCAATTGCCTCACTTTTTTGATCACTTTTTCGAGGTCGAAGCAAACTGAGTTGGGTCTTGGTCTCGCCGGTGTTGAATCGGGAGAGGAGAACCTTGGCGATCGCCCACTAGAGCAGCAGTTTTCTCCAAGGATTCCCTCAACCGCTTGGCAGCATAGATCGACATATCACGGGGTACATTAATTCGATCCCGTAAATACCGTAGGGCAGGATCAGAACCGGGCGGCGGGACACAGTCCTGCCCTGTCATCAGATGGGTCAGGGCACAGCGGAGAGCTTCATCAAACAATTTGTCATCGGCAGGGTTGACTCGAACAATATTGGTGCGGTGCTTGATCACCCGTTGGAGTGCTTCAACGCGAGAGGTTTCAGGTTCTGGGTATGTTACATCGGGCAGCCCAATCCAAGGGCCGTTATCTACCCGTGTCTTATTGAGTTGCATTTGGGGTTCGCTGTTTTCCCAACAGCCTCCCATCTGAGGGGGTAAATCATGGACGTGGGTATGGAAATCGCTCTGGGTGCCACGGTAGGTGGGGCGACTTTCCATGGCATCAAACCAGGCTGACAGCCGAGGGTTTTCTTCCCGCAGGGAATAGCCCTTGTAGTAGTAGAGGCTAGCATTCATGCGTTCAACATAGGGAGTAAAAATCACATCAACTGTACCGAACTCATCCAGAAAGTAGGGGCTTGGAGTGCGGCCTAGAGCATCCTCAACCTTGGCCACCACCTCTGTAAACTGTTCCCGGTTGCGCTGCTCTTGCTGAGATGACCCTGCTGGGTAACAAAGCCAAGCACACCAAGCTCTGAATAGAAGTCGCTCTAGCTGCCGTAGTGGAAGAACGGTAGCATCCTTCATGCCCAGACCTAACGGGCCATAGACTTTTTCCAAGGCAATCAAAATATCATCGCTTTCTGTAATCACACGACCATCCAACTCAATCGCAGGCAACATCCCCGATGGAACTTTGCGTTTGTACCAACTCTCTTTCTCTCCATAGCAGAACATCGTCACTTTTTCGATGCGATATGGGATCTGTTTTTCTTCTAGCCACAACCAGATTTTCTGACAGTAGGGACACCAAGCGTGGTTATCTCGGTACAAAATTACCCGCACATCGGATTCATTCTGACCAAATAGGCGTAAACGGGCTTGGGCATTAGTTGGCCCATTGATTGTATCGATCTGAAAGTTGGTAAGGGCTTCTAGTTCTGGCCAGTTTAAGCAGGCAGTGGTCATGAAAATCAGTATCCTTATGAACTCAAAGTGATTAGATTATAAGAGTTTTGAAGGATTTCGTCGGGAGATTTCCCGCGAGTCTATTGGCAGAAGACAAATCTCATTTGTGGATGGCAAAATTCGTGAGATCTTGGTTTGGATACCATCTCAGCGTTGACAACAATCAATCGATCAATTCGCCCGCCGTTAATAGACAATATTCTTGAAAACATAGATCTAGGAGAAATATTCATGACAATTTCGATGTATCAAGCCTCAATCCCCCCCATGATTCGCTCACTCAATAATCTTGCCGCGATTTTGGCCAAGGGTGCTGCCCATGCTGAAGCCAGAAAAATCGATCCTGCTGTGCTGATCAATAGCCGACTGTACCCTGATATGTTTCCTATGGATCGACAAGTCCAAATTACTTCAGATATTGCTAGAAGAGGAGCGGCAAGGCTAGCAGGATTAGAAGCTCCTAAGCTTGAGGACAATGAAACGACTTTTCCTGAACTCATCACTCGTCTTGAGAAAACGATTGCCTACCTAGAAACATTGACATCCGACCAAATTGATGGCTCAGAAGAAAGATCAATTACTCTTCCCATAGGTAATGACACCATGATTTTTGCGGGATTGCCCTACCTGCTTTATTTTGTTCTGCCTAACGTCTATTTTCATGTCACAACTGCTTATGACATTCTTAGACATTGTGGAGTAGAACTAGGTAAGCTAGATTTTCTGGGAAAACCGGAGACAATCTAGTTCCATGCAGGTTCTCAGGCAGGAATCCTGACTCTAGCCCTTGTGGCAAAACACAGATAACGAGTTAAGGCTCGCAAGTTGTCCAAGCAAGTTTTGTGGCTAGGCAAGTGAAGGTGAAGTGCAAGCTACTTTACCTTCATGCGTCCAATCAGATCGCTCTATTCCTCAAAATCAGAATGACTGAAATCGACGTTAAAAGCTTTACAAAAGGATTGGCAATAGTGTACTATAGAAATTTGTGCAGCAAGATAACCAGAACAGCCGTTGATAGGGTATAGCCTTTAGGTTAAGGGTCGTGTTAGGGAAGTCAATTAAGCTCGACTTCTGTAGGTTTGATGCTTCCAGATGTAACGAAACTTGGAAATATGTCATAGTAACTCATGCCCACGATACAGCAATTAATTCGATCAGCAAGAGAAAAGACGGAGAAAAAAACCAAGTCTCCAGCTCTAAAAAGTTGTCCTCAGCGGCGCGGGGTTTGTACTCGTGTGTACACAACGACACCCAAGAAGCCAAACTCTGCCCTTCGTAAAGTAGCACGGGTTCGCTTGACTTCAGGCTTTGAAGTTACGGCGTATATTCCTGGAATTGGTCATAATCTTCAGGAACACTCCGTTGTGATGATTCGCGGAGGAAGAGTTAAAGATTTACCGGGTGTGCGATATCACATTATTCGTGGCACCCTGGATACTGCTGGGGTTAAAGACCGTCGTCAAGGCCGTTCTAAATATGGGGCTAAGCGCCCGAAACCGGCCAAGTCTTAAGGTTGGATCTGAGTAGTTCAGGAGTGCAATTCAGAAGACTATCGGTATCGTGAGTGCGACTTCTTATTTGAAGGTCATGCAAATTTCGTTAGTGATTAGTTTGCTGAGTTGATCATCTTCCCGTCTAAAATTTTTATTGATGAATCACTGCTAAATATAGATTATGTCCCGTCGTAAACTTGTCCAAAAGCGTCCTATTCCTCCAGATCCCGTTTACAATAGCCGTCTTGTCAGCATGATGGTACGTCGTGTAATGCGGCACGGCAAACAATCCTTGGCTTATCGACTAATCTATGATTCCCTAAAGATTATCGAAGAGCGCACAGGAGCAGAACCGCTAGAGCTGTTTGAAAAAGCAGTTCGAAACGTGACCCCTTTGGTAGAGGTCAAAGCTCGACGGGTTGGAGGAGCAACTTACCAGGTTCCGATGGAAGTCCGCTCAGAGCGAGGAACAACTCTAGCTTTGCGGTGGATCATTCGATATTCCCGCGAGCGTTCTGGTCGTTCCATGTCAATGAAGCTAGCGAATGAGCTCATGGATGCAGCAAACGAAACTGGGAGTGCCGTGAGAAAGCGTGAAGAGACGCACAAGATGGCAGAAGCAAACAAAGCCTTTGCTCATTACCGATACTAATTGAGTCGAGATGTTGGAGGCTCAAGTATCGATCCTACAATCTAAAGAAAAGATAGGAGTGATTTGTACAAGCAGATAAAGTACAAATAAGTCGAAAGTTTTAATAAAGGTTCAGAAGGAGGTAGCTGTGTCACGGACTATCCCGCTTGAAAGAGTAAGAAATATCGGTATTGCAGCCCATATTGATGCAGGTAAGACCACGACTACAGAACGCATCCTGTTTTATTCTGGTGTCGTTCATAAGATGGGTGAAGTTCATGATGGAACGGCTGTAACAGATTGGATGGATCAAGAGCGGGAGCGTGGGATTACGATTACTGCTGCTGCAATCACGACGAGTTGGCGGGATCATAAAGTTAATATTATCGATACTCCAGGTCACGTAGACTTCACGATTGAAGTTGAGCGCTCCATGCGCGTTCTTGACGGGGTGATTGCAGTATTCTGCTCAGTTGGGGGAGTTCAGCCCCAGTCTGAGACGGTTTGGAGACAGGCAGATCGGTATAGCGTTCCCCGTATCGCCTTCGTAAACAAGATGGATCGTACCGGGGCAGATTTTTTTAAAGTCTACAGACAAGTGTGCGATCGCCTGAGAGCCAATGCAGTTCCAATTCAGATTCCGATTGGGAGTGAAAGCAACTTCCGAGGGCTGGTGGATTTGGTCGCGATGAAAGCCTACCTCTACACCAATGATTTAGGGACAGACATTCAAGTCACTGATGAAATTCCAGATGAAGTCAAGGATGTGGTGGAAGAGTACCGGATCAAACTAATTGAGTCTGTTGCTGAGACAAATGATGTTTTGATGGAAAAGTACTTAGAAGGACAAGAGTTCACCCAGGAAGAGGTGCAAAATCAAGTTCGTCAAGCCACGGTTGAAGGCAAGATGGTTCCCATGTTGTGTGGGTCTGCGTTTAAAAACCGGGGAGTTCAACGGCTGTTAGATGCCGTGGTGGACTACCTTCCTGCCCCAACTGAGGTTCCTGCTATCAAGGGGAAACTGCTGGATGGGTCTGAAGCGGAGCGTCCCTCTAGTGATGAGGCTCCCCTTGCTGCCCTAGCCTTTAAAATCATGGCTGATCCGTTTGGTCGCCTGACTTTTGTCCGGGTCTATTCAGGGGTTCTGCAAAAAGGTAGTTATGTTCTGAATTCGACCAAGGACAAAAAAGAACGGCTCTCGCGCTTGATCGTGCTGAAAGCTGACGATCGGATTGAAGTGGATGAGCTTCGAGCTGGAGACTTAGGAGCCGCCTTGGGTCTGAAGGACACTTTGACTGGGGACACCTTATGCGACGAAGCTGCTCCCATTATTTTGGAGTCTCTATTTGTTCCAGAGCCGGTAATTTCTGTGGCAGTTGAGCCGAAAACTAAGCAAGATATGGAGAAGCTTTCTAAAGCTCTTCAGTCTCTTTCCGAGGAAGATCCAACGTTCCGAGTTGCGGTTGATCCAGAGACCAATCAAACCGTGATTGCTGGGATGGGAGAGCTCCACCTGGAAATTTTAGTGGATCGGATGTTGCGAGAGTTCAAGGTAGAAGCAAACGTGGGGGCTCCCCAAGTTGCCTATCGAGAGACGATTCGTAAGTCTGTTAAGGCAGAAGGGAGATTTATTCGTCAAAGTGGAGGCAAAGGTCAATATGGTCACGTTGTGATTCAACTCGAACCGGGCGAACCGGGCTGTGGCTTTGAGTTTGTCTCTAAAGTTGTCGGGGGTGTTATTCCTAAGGAATATATTAATCCTGCATCTGAAGGCATGAAGGAAGCTTGCGAGTCTGGTGTTTTAGCGGGTTATCCTTTAATTGATGTTAAGGCCACTTTGATTGATGGTTCCTATCATGATGTGGATTCCTCTGAAATGGCCTTCAAGATTGCAGGCTCTATAGCCATTAAGGAGGGAGTTCATAAAGCTTCTCCTGTGCTACTAGAACCTGTGATGAAGGTCGAAGTTGAGGTTCCCGAGGACTTCATTGGGAACATTATCGGTGATCTTAACTCCCGTCGAGGTCAAATTGAAGGTCAAGAGACTGATCAATCTCAAGGCATCTCCAAAGTCACTGCTAAGGTTCCCCTAGCAGAAATGTTTGGATATGCTACAGATATTCGGTCTAAGACCCAAGGCCGAGGCATCTTTACAATGGAGTTTAGCAACTATGAAGAGGTTCCTCGAAGTGTTGCTGAAACTATCATTGCGAAGAATAGAGGTGGATAAGAAGATGAACTGTGGCGGTCTAGAAAGCAAAACTCAGCATAAAATACAAGTTGATCTGAGTAGCTTTTTGGCCTCTAGAGTTCAGCTCAGGATTCTTAATCCTCTACTGTGATCGTTTATATTCATTATCTTGAGTCAAGTAGGATATGGCACGCGCAAAATTTGAAAGAAACAAACCCCACGTTAACATCGGCACCATTGGTCACGTTGACCATGGTAAAACCACTTTGACTGCTGCAATTACGATGACTTTGTCGGCACTGGGTCAGGCAAAGGCTCGTAAGTATGAAGATATTGATGCAGCTCCAGAGGAAAAAGCACGGGGAATTACAATTAACACCGCTCACGTAGAATACGAAACTCAAGAGCGCCACTATGCCCACGTGGACTGTCCCGGACATGCTGACTATGTAAAGAACATGATCACAGGGGCTGCTCAGATGGACGGTGCGATTCTTGTTGTTTCTGCGGCAGATGGGCCCATGCCTCAAACCCGTGAGCACATTCTGTTGGCCAAGCAGGTTGGGGTTCCCAACATCGTCGTTTTCTTGAACAAACAAGACATGGTAGACGATGAAGAGTTGCTAGAGCTGGTTGAACTAGAAGTGCGGGAACTGTTGGATTCCTACGATTTCCCTGGTGATGACATTCCCATTGTTTCAGGTTCTGCCCTCCAAGCCCTTGAAGCCATGGTGGCAAATCCCAAGACTAAGCGGGGTGAGAACGAGTGGGTCGATAAGATCTATATGCTGATGGATGAGGTAGATGCCTACATTCCAACCCCAGAGCGGGCAATCGACAGACCCTTCCTGATGGCCGTTGAAGATGTGTTCTCCATTACCGGTCGGGGAACAGTTGCAACTGGCCGGATTGAGCGCGGAAAGGTCAAAGTTGGTGAAACTATTGAGTTGGTGGGGATCAGAGATACCCGCAGCACAACGGTCACTGGCGTTGAAATGTTCCAGAAGATTCTGGATGAAGGCATGGCAGGAGATAACGTAGGTCTCCTCCTGCGGGGACTTCAGAAAGCTGATATCCAGCGAGGCATGGTGATTGCCAAGCCTGGATCAATTACACCTCACACTCAATTTGAGTCTGAGGTGTATATCCTGAAAAAAGAAGAAGGCGGTCGTCATACTCCGTTCTTTTCTGGCTATCGTCCTCAGTTTTACGTGCGAACCACTGACGTTACCGGGACAATCAAGGCATTCACTGCTGACGATGGTACCGAAGCTGAAATGGTTATGCCAGGTGACCGGATCAAAATGACCGTTGAATTAATTAACCCCATTGCGATTGAGCAGGGAATGCGCTTTGCGATTCGTGAAGGGGGTCGTACGGTTGGTGCAGGGGTCGTTTCTAAGATATTGAAGTAGGGTATCCGAATCCCTCACTGATTTTCTTTTGGCTTAAGGAAGCAGGAAGTATTATTTGCTTCTGCTTCCTTAAAATTTTCCATCACATCAAGGCCAATAGTAGGTTCCTAGAAGATTGTGCACTCGTAATTTGATTCATAATCTTTGGGTCAACTCTCTATTGAGAACTACTGAACCTTGAAAACTTAGCAAGTCACTCATACAGGACATCAAATCTATGGCAACTATTCAACAGCAAAAGATTCGAATTCGTTTAAAAGCCTTTGACCGCCGCTTACTGGATACCTCTTGCGAAAAGATTGTTGATACGGCCAATCGGACTGGAGCCACTGCAATTGGCCCAATTCCCCTACCCACCAAACGTCGAATTTATTGTGTCTTGCGATCGCCCCACGTAGATAAAGACTCACGGGAGCACTTTGAAACCCGAACCCATCGTCGCATTATCGATATTTATCAGCCGTCCTCAAAAACAATTGATGCCCTGATGAAGTTGGATTTGCCTGCTGGGGTAGATATTGAGGTCAAGCTCTAAAGTTAAACGTCAGACCTAGAGACCTGGGGAATCTCAGAGAAATCCGCTAAAGTAAGAGGGAAAGTTTGTATGTTACCAGTACAATGACCTCATCTTCAATGGCTGTTCGGGAACTTCCTCTATTTCCTTTATCTGAAGTGGTTTTATTTCCATCAACTCCGTTACCGCTTCATATCTTCGAGTTCCGGTATCGGATGATGATGAGTACCGTGTTGGAGAGTGATTCTCGGTTTGGAGTTTTGATGGTTGATCCGGCTCAAGGGAAGGTTGCTTCGGTCGGCTGCTGTGCTGAAATCGTCAAATATCGACGGTTAGAGGATGATCGGATGAATGTTTTGACAATGGGGCAGCAGCGATTCCGTGTTTTGGAAGCCGTTCGAGAAAAGCCTTATCTAGTAGGGCTGGTGGAGTGGATTGAAGATGAGGCTCCTGTAAAGGACTTGAAGCCTCTGGCGAGCAAGGTTGAGGAACTTCTCCGCGATGTAATTCGCCTGTCGAGTAAGCTTATGGATCAACCGATTGAACTGCCAGAGAATGTTCCAAATTTACCGACGGAGTTGTCTTACTGGGTCGCGAGTAATCTTTATGGGGTTGCAGTCGAACAGCAAGCGCTTTTAGAGATTCAAGACACTGCGATGAGGTTAGAACGAGAAGCAGAAATTCTAACCTCCACTCGCAGTAATTTGGCTGCTCGAACCATGCTGAAGGAGACTCTAAACTTAGAAACTCCGGATCTAGACGATGGGGATGGGCCAAGTCGTTAGGTTGATGGGTTTAGGATGTGTAAGGCTTAGGGTTTGTGAAACTTAGGGTTTGTGAAACTTAGGATGTGTAAGGCTTAGGGTTTGTAAAACCCATACCAATTTCGAACACTAATCCAGGTTCCCGAGATTAATCCGGCTAAGCTCAAGGTTAGGCCACTGTAGGGCACCAGTAATCCAAAAATTGGCAGGGTCATACCAGCCACGGTACAAGTTAAAGCTGCAATGCGGGTTTTACGGTTGGAGCCCAACCCCCAAGCCAGCCCCAGAATTAGAGGGGTGATTAAGCCCCATGCCAACTTAGCCTCTAGAAGACGACTGGCATAGGTCAGGCTGAGTATCCCGGCGAAAAAGATCCCGGCGGCGATCGCCACGTCGCTGAGTCTAATCGGGATAGATAGGTAAAGTAACACAATCCACCACAGAAACACCGCCGGAGCCAATAACAGTAAGCGGGGCAGAACTCCTGTGTTGCTGATCGGTTCTGTCGCAGTAAACACTCCTAGGGGGTTCTGTACTGAGACATTCCCTGCAAAGATCCAGGTCAGTTCTCTTTGTTGGCTGCCTTCTCGAGTGACGGTTGGAATGGCTCCGGCAAAGTCTGCTTGAGGAAAGTTTGCTAAGGCCGTCAAACGAAAGTTTGACAACAATTGGCCATTAGGCTGATACACCCACCGGGGTGCACCTTGGGCTTGATAGGTCAGTCGAAAACGGGTTGTTGCCCCAGGGGCCAAGCGAAAGGGAAACCCATAATCTCCAGGGTTGACCTGGGCTAAGACAGTGTCATCCTGTTCAACACGAAAGTCTTGCAATACGGTGTAGCCATAGGGAGGGGAAATTTCAAAAAAGAAATCCTCCTGATTTTTCAAAGGATTTGTCACCTGATAGTCCCCTTCAAAGACAACGCCGTAAATTAATTTACGAGTTGCCGGATCGGTGGTCTGATCGATTTTGACCTGAACTTGAGAGCTAGCAACCGTCAAAAATCGATCCACTTTTTGCATCCCTTTTTCTTCAACTTGGCGGCCTTCGACCCAGCGATATTGAGTGTAGGGTTCTTCAACAACATATCGAACTCTTGGTGCTCCTTGCTCAAGCCGTTCACCTGCAACTGTTGTAGCAACTTGAGTAACCTGTGCTTGTTCCCAATGGTGATACCGATTGGCTAAGGTTGAACACAGAAAAAATCCGCCAGTTAAAATCACAATTAACAACACAACATGAGGCAACTTTTGCATCCAGACAATGTAATCTTCTAGCCCGTGTTTCAGCAGGGGAATAGGGGGTTCCTCCTGACGTTTATTTGACCAGTTAATTAAGGCAAGTACAACACCAAAAGCGATCGCGAATATCCCCAATTTAAAGGAAAACTGAATGATTTGAGACCCAAATTCAACCAATTCGTTAGGGTGGGTCAGATCCGGAATATTAGGAATGCCAGTATACATTTGAGGTTAAGCCATGAAGATCAAAGCAAGCGTGAACTGATGTAGATTTACAGCATGAGTTGGGTTTCTTCCGCATAAAGTTCTACAAAGCAGTCCCCTAAAGATTGCTTCACTCCATTCCCCAGAGATTTCTGAATAGATCCCAATCTGATCTGAGGCGTGAACCTTGAATTCTGAGAGGTTGATTCTTTTTCGGAGGAGAAGTAGATCAAGAGCAGATGCGAATCACAAAGGATTTAGGACAGCTATCGTGCCTTCGTTGATGACTCACGTTAAAATGAGTGAATATTATTAGAGCCGTTCCGTCAGACTGCTGAGTCTGCTGTTCGTGAGACATTGCCCATGCAAGGAGTGACAATGAAGCGTTGGAATCCCATACTGGTTGGACTAACTTCAAGTACTAGCATTGTCCTTTGGGCCTTGATATTTGGAGCGGGAGTTTCCCAAGGTCAATCTCCTCAACCCAAGCCCGCGAACTCTGTCCCAAGTCCAAGCGCCTCACTGTTACAAGAACAACAAAAGCTAGAACGACTGCAACAGCAGCAACAGATTCAAGATCAGGTGCAGGTAGAAGCCAATCGGATCTTCAGTCGTACCATGACCCTGTTCAATGTGCTGTTGGGATTGTTAGGTCTGTTGTTAATTTCTGCCCTGGTAGCGCTTTGGATCTTGCGGCGTTCGGTGATCCATGAAGTCACAGAAATTGTTGAAAGTCATCTGAATGAACTGGGTGATTTGGAGAATCGGATTGCGATCGCCAACCGCAAGCTCCAAGAGGTTCTGCAAGAAACAGATGATGCGGCTGACGACCTGGATGCCCGATTTGAAGAGTTTCAGCAGCACTATCAGCAGGAACGCGGCAAAATGATGGAGGTTCGCACAGAGCTTTCCCACTCCAAAGAGGCAGCGATCGCTGATCTGCAACGTCAGATTCAACAGTTTCAACAGGAGCGCCAGCGGGTTCAGGAGGAGATGATGACTCAGCTTGCAGCCGCGCAAGATCGCACTCAGGTCAAGCAACGGGAAGTTCTGCAAGTCCTAGAGCGTTCTCAAACGGACTATCTGGCTCAATTTGCCCAGGTTCAGGCAGAGATTAACCGCCAGAAAGACTCGACCCTTCAGCAATTTAAACACTCTGAAATCGAGCTTTCAACCCAGCTTACGGAGTTAAAAACAAAAGCTCAACAGCAGCGGGACACGATCTTAAAAAATATAGACCAGTTAGGGAATGAGCTGACTGAAAAGCTTTCTACCGTTCAAACCGAAGTGAACCAGCAAAAATCTGGGGTTTTAGATCACGTTAAGCAACTGGGAACAGAGTTCACCACCCAGCTTGCAGACTTGCAACAGGACGCGCGGAAACAACGAGATTTAATTCTCGGCAATCTGGGGCAGATGGAAACCGACTTCACGCCTCAACTTTTAGCATTGCAAACCAAAGCGGAACAGCAAGCCCAACAACAAATGCAGCGGTGGCTGGAGCAACTCGAGAACCTCGGCGAAGTTTTAGCGAACCAACTGTCAGACGCTCAGGGAAAAATTCAAGACCGGATCAAGCAACAGTTCCAAAGCCTAAAACAGCTTGAAGCAGAAATTGTGAACGAACTTGCTCAATCTAAGTCCAATTCCCAACAGCAGCGAGATGAACAATTGCAAATCCTGAAGCAACTTGCAGCCGAAGTGACATCCCAAGCTTCTGAAACCAAAACCCAGATTCAAACCGAACAACAGCAAGTGCTGCAAACTCTACAACAGTCTGGCAAAGAGGTAGAAGCCCAGCTTACCGGATTTAAATCGGATCTGCGGAGCCGCAAAGATGCAGCTTTTCAAAAGCTAGATAAGTTTGAGGAAACGTTGACAGAGCAGTTAACAGAAATTAAAGTCGATGCGAAGGCTGAAAATGACAAAACCCGCGAACAATTATTGAACTTGAACACCGCTGCTCAAACTGAAAAAGAGCAAATCCTCAAGCGACTCTCTGAAGTTTCCCCCGCCTTCATTGCTGAATCGGCGATCGCAGAAATTTCAGGGAAGATTCAGGGGCTGACTGAACAACTGGATCGGCTGAAATCCAACCAACCAGATCTCTTTTTGTCTTCAGAAGACTTGATTCACCAAGGGAGTGAACTTCTGACCGCAGGACGATTCGAAGAAGCCCTTGCGATTTGTATCAAAGCCACTCAACTGCAGCCCAATAATCCGAAAGCTTGGTTGAATCGGGGCATGGCCCTACGGCGACTGAAGCGCCCTGAAGATGCGATCGCCGCCTATGAAAAAGCCCTAGAGCTAAAGCCAGATTATCATCAAGCCTGGGTTGATCGGGGTGTGGCCCTGGGAGTTTTACAGCAACACGAGGCCGCCTTCAAGTCCTTTGATCATGCGATTCGATTGCAGCCTCAAGATGCCGTTGCTTGGCTGAACCGGGGCATGGCCCTACAAGTGTTAGAACAAAATGAAGCAGCCCTAGAGTCCTTTGAGAAATCCGTTGAGTGCGACCCAAACTCGGCCAAGGCTTGGAACTACAAAGGTTATACCTTGATGCAGTTGAATCAACATCCAGGGGCAACCCAAGCCTTTGACCAAGCGTTAAAACTTCAGCCCAACTATGCTGATGCCTTGTACAACAAAGCCAGTTGTCATGCCCTCCAGGGAGAGGCAGATCACGCCTTGAAAAATCTAGAACAGGCGATCGCCCTAAATCCTCGATATCGCCAAGAGGCCAGAACAGACAAGGACTTAGAAGCGATTGTTAGACAGTTATCCTAAATCTCCTGAGTCTAAGGGCACAACCCAAAAATCGCTGATATTTTGTCCATGAAGCGTTATAGGCAAATCTTCCACCTTACACCACCCATAAGTCTGACTTGAACGGACATGAATAATTCGAATAAATTGTTGTGTTGGCAGATGCTGAATAGCAAGTTCAGCAGACAGCAAGCAAATTGATTTCCCTGATGATTGATTCATGGTAGAGCTTTTCTAGTCGATGAATTCTGTAATAGCTTAGTCTAGGTTGATTCGAAAAAGTTGGGGGTTTTATGAAAATTTATTTCAAATAAATTAATTTTTTAAAAAGGTATAAGACTTGATACCAAATTTATTTGGGTTGCCCTAAAAATTAACTTCGATCGAGTCAGATGGGCAATATCCCTCGGCAACCTTTATGGTTTAGAGTACTAAATGTTCGGTATGGATGGCTAGGATTAAAACCAGAGTGTATTTGTAATATAAAGAAAATAAAAAGAACTTATCAACATTCCTTTTTACACATATTACTTTGCCAAGAGACTTAATCAGTGAAGACATCCCCGCTCACTTTATAACTGATCAATAGTTAACTTGAGTTAGAAGAATAAAAACTTCATGCAGGATAGTAAGAATTTAAATCATTTCTCTAGGAAAGAAGTATCAGGATACTCTCTTTATCTCCTGCAATTCAAACCCCTAAACCCCTCGAATTCGTGATAATTCTTAACAAAATTTCTCAGCAGATCAGTCTAACCTTAAAAATTAGGCGCACACTTAGCTTTCTTTAAATCTGCTAAATGTGCATCTGATTGTTGGATTGAACTTTGAGATCAAGAATTTAGTATGAGCGTTAACTTAGCAACTCAACTACGGGAAGGGACAAAAAAATCCCATACAATGGCGGAGAATGTTGGCTTCATCAAGTGCTTCTTGAGAGGAACTGTGGAGAAGACTTCCTACCGGAAGCTAGCTGGAAATCTCTATTTTGTCTACTCAGCCATGGAAGAGGAAATGGAACGCCATCGCAACCATCCTCTACTCTCCCAACTCTATTTCCCAGAACTCAATCGGAAACAGAGTCTAGAACAGGATTTGTACTACTATTATGGGGCAAACTGGCAGGAGACAGTTGCTCCTTCCGAAACTGCCCAAGCCTATGTCAAGCGGATTCGGGAAATTTCAGAAACCCAACCAGAATTGTTGATCTCTCATCTCTATACACGCTATTTGGGGGATCTTTCTGGCGGGCAAATTCTCAAGGGAATTGCTCAACGGGGAATGAACTTAACCAATGGGGAAGGGACTCATTTTTATGAGTTTCCCGAAATCCCTGACGAAAAAGAATTTAAGGCAAAATATCGGCAAGCCATGGACAACTTGCCTGTTGATCAAACAACAGCAGACCAAATCGTCGATGAGGCAAACGCAGCTTTCAAAATGAACATGAATATGTTTATGGACTTAGAAGGCAACTTGATTAAAGCGATTGGTCAAATGCTATTTAATAGCTTGACTCGTCGTCGCAGTTCGGGTTCCACTGAATTGACTCCTGCGGCGGAATAAAGAGGAAATATTGCGGCGAAACTCAAGATAAAGCTCCACCAGGGTTTAAGGATTAAATCCTGGAAGCTCAATAGCTACACAAGGAATTACTGAGCCTTCAGGATTAATTGTTTTTTGTCAGTTGTTTCTGCATATAAATTTCTATGCTAAGTTTCAGCAGTAGAATGATCATGAATTGCGATCAACTCTTCAACATCATTCTGTAAGCTCTGATAAATTTTATCTAATGGAATATCATTGTAATCATAGCCAAAAGGATTTTCAATTTCTAATCCAATCGCTTCAATTCCCAAGAGCGCAAATGTAATAATTCCCACTGCAATGATACTTCCCCAACGCAAGTCTTGAACGAATTGAAAAGGCAATGCCAAACAATACAAGCCCAATAAATGCTTTAAATGAGTTGCATAGGCTTTAGGCATAGGAGTATTGATAATCCGTTCACAACCCGTCAGACAATCTACCATTTCATCGATAGAGTCATTGTAATTTGCAAGCTGTACCGTATCAATGAGATTTTGTTGGTAAAGCTGATTCAAATAATCGCTAATCCATTTCGCAATCCTGAGTGGGCGATGAGTCAATGGCATCAGTTCCTGGCATTGTTCAGCAGACAAAAGAGACTGTAACCGTTGGTCAACGGGCTCCTTTCGCAGATGTAAAACTCCTGCCCAAAAAAAAGCCGGAATCAATCTCAAGCCTTGGTGTTTTTCTTGAATCATTGTAGAGGTTTTCTCTGGAATATTGACAAAAATTCGTCGTCCCAAGTTTCTCCCAAGAATTAAGATCTTCCCGACCAGTTTACGGCCCTCCCAAAACCGTTCGTAGGCAGTATTTGTTCGAAATACCAACAGTAAACCCAACACAATCCCAGGAATTAAAGTTCCTAGAACAGGTTGGTGAATGACTGGAAAGCGATCATAGGTTAGCTTGATGATCAATGAGAACATCATACTTGCAACAACCGGAATCTTAATCCGATCAACGATAGATCCTCGCAGATCTAAGGCGGCTTTAAACCAGTTCTCGTATTTTGAACTCATGGGGGTTTATATCCTTTAAACACTTTTCAATCAATGGACATTAACCCTTGCTACAGCTTGTTACTACAGTCTATTACAACAGCCTGTGTAACGGTTTTTTACGACCGCTACGGCCAGGAACAATATCAGTGATAGGATGCCCTAAAAAGCGTTGAGATATTTTTCTATGGTAGAAGAACTGACTGGCAAAGCTCCAATCTTCGGTGGCAGCACCGGAGGGTTGCTCACAAAGGCAGAAGTAGAAGAAAAATATGCGATCACCTGGACAAGTTCTAAGGAGCAAGTCTTTGAAATGCCCACAGGTGGAGCAGCGATTATGAATGAAGGTGAAAACCTAATGTATCTGGCTCGCAAAGAGCAATGTTTGGCCTTGGGGATTCAATTGCGGGCAAAATTCAAGCCAAAAATCGAAGATTACAAAATCTATCGGGTTTTTCCAAATGGAGAAACTGAGTACCTGCATCCCAAGGATGGCGTATTCCCTGAGAAGGTTAACGAAGGCCGTGAAGCTGTTGGCAAGATCGAACACAACATTGGAGCCAATGTTGATCCAGCCAAGGTGAAGTTCAGCGGCAAAGCGACCTACGAAGTTTAGAATGCTCTCTGGATTCAACTCGATAAAGATCTGGTTTTTGACTGCCTAGGCGTGATGTCAGTCTGATTTAAAAGTTCTGATTTAAAAGTTATGAACTTGTAGAGCAAGTATCTTGTCTGGCCCAGTCAAAAATTTGACGAGCTGAAATTGCAAGATACTGACTCCCTGGTTCCTGGCAAACCATCTAGGACAACTATCTGACTCTAAAATGACCGGGTTCTAAACTGAAGGATGAAGGGGCTTGCTGATCCTTCATCCTTTTTATTCTTTCAATCACTGAAATGACATTTCCTGATTTCTCCCAATTTACTCAACTGGCAAATCAAGGCAACTTTGTTCCTGTTTATCAGGAATGGATTGCCGATCTCGATACACCCGTCTCAGCTTGGTATCGGGTCTGTGCCGGTCAACCCTACAGTTTTTTATTGGAATCGGTCGAGGGGGGAGAACAAATTGGGCGGTATAGTTTTTTGGGATGTGATCCCCTGTGGATTCTAGAAGCACGAGGCGATCGCACACTTCAGACCTATCGAGACGGCACCGTCAGAACGTTTCAGGGAGATCCGTTTCAAGCCCTGAGTGAGTGTTTGGCTCCTTATCATCCCGTCAGACTGCCCCAGCTTCCCGGTGGAATTGGTGGATTGTTTGGCTTTTGGGGCTATGAACTCATTCGCTGGATTGAGCCTCGAGTGCCTGTGCATCCAGCAACTGATGCGGACTTACCCGATGGACTCTGGATGCAGGTCGATAACTTGTTAGTGTTTGACCAAGTCAAGCGGAAAATTTGGGCGATCGCCTATGGGGATTTGCGTCAGGGAGATTTGCAAACGGCCTATCAACAAGCCTGCAATCAAGTTCATCACCTAATACAAAAGCTGCAATCACCCCTCTCCCGGCAAAGTACTTTGTTAGAATGGCGGCCCCCCAGTTATTCAACCTCCCCTTCGGTAGCCTCAACTGAGCTGCCAGACGGTTATAACAGCAACATTTCCCGTGAGCGGTTCTATGCCAATGTAGAGCGGGCAAAAAAACACATTCGAGCGGGGGATATCTTCCAAGTTGTATTGTCGCAACGGCTCTCTGTCCAATATACAGGTGACCCCTTTGGTCTCTATCGGTCTCTGCGGCTGGTCAATCCCTCTCCCTACATGGCTTACTTTAACTTTGACAACTGGCAAATGATTGGCTCTAGTCCGGAGGTGATGGTGAAAGCAGAAAAAACCCCAGAAGGGACAACTCTGGCAACCGTCAGACCCATCGCTGGAACCCGCCCTCGTGGTCAAACGGTTACTGAGGATGCTGCCTTGGCCCAAGAGCTGCTGCACGATCCAAAGGAGGTTGCAGAACATATTATGTTGGTTGACTTGGGCCGGAATGACTTGGGCAGAGTCTGTCGGAGTGGGACAGTCAGAGTTGATCAACTGATGGTGATTGAGCGCTATTCCCATGTCATGCATATTGTGAGTAACGTTGTGGGAGAATTAGCCCAGGGAAAATTTGCATGGGAACTGCTAAAGGCATGTTTTCCTGCTGGAACAGTGAGTGGCGCACCCAAAATTCGAGCAATGGAAATCATTCACGAACTCGAAGGCTGCCGTCGAGGGCCTTACTCAGGGGTTTATGGGTATTATGATTTTGAAGGGCAACTGAATAGTGCGATTACCATTAGAACGATGATTGTACGCGACTGCGACAATGGAGAGCATTCCGTAACCGTTCAGGCTGGGGCAGGGCTGGTTGCAGATTCTCAACCCGAGCGGGAGTATGAAGAAACACTCAATAAAGCGCGAGGATTGTTGGAAGCCATCCGGTGTCTAAAACCAGATTAACCTGTGGAATTGGCGGATGCGATCACTGGGTTCAGAGATTGAACAGTTTGAAACAATCATGAAAATAACTGAAAAAGTTATGAACTTTTATATTGTTGATGTTTTTGCAGAAGAAAAATATACTGGAAACCCTCTCGCTGTTGTTTTTGGAGAAGGTGTTGCCTCTCTTTCTGATGTTGAGATGCAACAAATTGCCCAAGAAATGAACTACTCTGAAACCACTTTTGTTCCCTCCATCCAAACTCAGGACGGGGGCTATGATGTGCGAATTTTTACCCCTAATAAGGAACTGCCCTTTGCAGGTCATCCAACCATAGGAACCGCTTATATCATCCAGAAAGAATTAACTCAAAAATCCGTTGATCGAATCCTTTTAAACCTTGGGGTAGGTCAAATTCCTGTGACTTGGACTCAGGATGAAGACGGAGATGAAGTGTTCTGGATGGAGCAAAATCCCCCTATTTTTTATAACACCTTAGACGCTGGAGATCTGGCTAAAGTCTTGAGTTTAAGTCCGTCTGACATTAATACTCAGTTTCCAATTCAAGAAGTTTCAACTGGGGTTCCGTTTATTATTGTTCCGCTGAAGAGTTTAGAGGCTTTGAAGCGAGCCAAAGTCAACTTAGAGGCTTACCTAAAACTCATTGAAAATACAAATTCTGAAGAAATTTTGATTTTCTCCACTGAACCTTATAGCCCTGAAAATCAGATTAGCGCCAGGGTGTTTGCTCCATCCTTAGGAATTCTTGAAGACCCGGCGACTGGAAGTGCCAACGGATGTTTGGCGGGGTATTTAGTGCAGCATCAGTTTTTTGGAACAGATAAAATTGACATTCAAGTTGAGCAGGGATATGAAATTAATCGTCCTTCGATTCTCTTCCTGAAAGCTCAAAAAAATGATCAGCAAATTCAAGTACTGGTCGGGGGGAAAGTGATTAGAGTGGCCAAGGGTGAGCTGTTGTAAGGTTGTTCCTGTAATTAGGAATTAGGTATGATTAAATAGAAGACTCTCTGTAGTCCCCCTTGGTACAGGTCGGCAAAGGCTTGATGTTCAAATTGATTGGTTCTACCTACTTATCGATTGCAAAATCGTCGAATGCGTTTACCTGTATTCAAATCCCACACTGTAATATCGTTGCCTGCTCGATTCCCGTTCACCAGAATCTTAACGTCTGAAGTAAAGGCATGATCGCCCCAACCCGATTTTCCTTCAAGCTGATGAACTTTCGCGCCTGTGGCCAAGTCCCAGAGGGTATAGTTCCCTCGGCTATCAATGGTGAGGAAGGACTTCCCATTCGGGCTAATATCGATTTCGTTGTAAGGTTCAGTGTTGTTGAATGCTTTAATCTCTGCCCCTGTGATCAGGTCATATAGGCCCAGCCCCCCCTCTGTCTGGATGAGAACCTGTTTACCATTTGGGGTTCTGGCAAACGGATATTCAATGTAGCTGCCCCTGAGGGTTTGTAGCTCTGCCCCAGTCGCAATCTCCCGGAACCGCTTCACATCCCCTGCGTTCTGTAGGAGTAACGTTTTATTACCTGCACTGATGGCTAGGGGAGTGTGGCTAGGATCAGCCTTCATACTCCCGATTTGATTGCCTGTAGCAATTTCCCAAATTTTCACAGTGCCGTCCTTGTCCATACCGGCGAAGACTCCGCCATCTGGACTCACTACAAGAGGAAACCGTTGCTGTGCTTGGGTGTTCAGGGTTTTCTTGACTTGACCCGTCGATAACTCCCAGACTTGAATAACACCGCTATTGTCTTGACTCACCAGCGTTCTACTGTCTGGACTGACAACGAGAAAGCGAATCAGATCGGCATGACCCCTGAGGGTGCGAATCTGTTCACGGCTAGCCAGATCCCAAACTTGAATCTCATATTTTCCAGGGCCGCCAATTGAGCCAAGGGAATAGGTCGCACTAATTAAGGTCTGGCGATCTGGAGTCACCACGAGGTCACTCACCGAGGAGAATATTCCAGCTTTTTTTGCAACTGTGTCACGAAGTGTAGCCGTGTCATGCAGTTTTTTTCCAGTGGCAGTATCCCAGAGTTTGATCTGTTTACCCCCTGTGATCAATGTTTTGCCATCAGGAGTCATGACTAGGGAATTAAGCGTTCCCTTGGGGCAGAAAAGGGACTCGTCTCCGAAAAGACGGCCCCCTAGATGGTTAACGCCATAGATAATGCCAGTGAAAGTGGCGATCGCCGCAGCAGACAAAACAATCCCACCCACTAAGGTCTGCAAAGATTTCATTGAATTGATCGTTGTTTTCAAGAGTGGCAGCAGTCTTTAAATCAGTGAGGGACTCTGAACATTCCTACAGCAATTGTAACTCTGGATAGTTGGTCATCATGTCGTCTGCATCTAGCCCATCATCATCAGCTTGAGGAGCCCACAGAATTTCGACCGCGAGCAACTGTTCCCCAGACAGAGACCCTAGCCGACTGAGCACCTGTCGCATTGCTTCTAAGGTAGCAATCTTGGGTAGTTGCAGGGTACCTGTTGCACCTATCACTAAGGTGACAACGATATATTCACTGATGGGTTCACTCACAAACTCACTGAGAGCCTTGGTTTCATCCCCTGGCACAATAGCGCTTCCTGCAACTGAAGCCAACTTTTGATTGTTCACGTTAGACAGGGTTTCTGCTGTAAACTTGCTGCGCTCCGCCAACGTCCAACGGTTAAATTGGGTTTCGGCGGCCTCTAATCCCTGGGTTTGAACGTGAGCCGCTCCATAGGCCCAGTATTCAGGATGGCGCAACAGGGCTAAGGTTGCTTCTTGCAAGACCTGAGCCCGACCTGCGGCGGAACCTGTGTCTGCGGTTTCGGTCATGCGGTTGAGGTCTGCTTGCAAACTGCGGGCTTGAGCCAGTAACCCAACCTGCACTTTGGCCACAGAAACACTGTTACTTCCCGTCGCTTCTAGCTCTCCTCTTGTCGAAACGCTCGAGAAACTTTTGATCAGGGAATTGGCGATCGCAATCACAACCAAGACAGAGAGCACTCCACCCAGTCCACCCCCAAAACCAAAGAAGGGAATCAAAAAAGGAAATCCAAACCCACCGCCCCCGTAGTAACCGCCCCCATAGTAAGCACCACTGGGTGATCGGGTTTGAGGAGAAGTATAAGTACGGCTAGGAGGTCTACTGAAAGAGCCTCCCCCAATGCGACCGCCGCTGCGGGCAGCTAAAGCGCCATCCGCTTGACTGATGACTAACATGAGTATCAGAGAAATAGCGACGAAAAATTTTAAGCTAGCTCTCCAGCTAACGTTCAAACTAGATTTAACCCAATTGCGAAGTGTTTTACCCATTGTGTGTTCAGATTGTATATTCAGACTGATTGTTTCAACTAGATTTTTAAAACGAGAGTTAGAGCTGCTGTATATTCAAGTTGTGTTTTCAGACTATAAACTCAAACTCAAAAAGTACTGAAAATTCAGAGTTAGAGCTTGGGAGTTTTACAGTCTTTTTCAATTGTGCTCAACTCATTTCCATAGTTATACTCTAACGTTTCTGCCCTATCCTCATGGCTGACGAACAATGTGTGATTTCCACCCCTAAAGGCTCTGAGCTGTTGAGCACAATCTTTAATCTTTATGTTAGATGCCTGTTTCTACATCGTTTTGAAGTGCATTTTGAAGTGCATGATAGTGACCGGGTCAAAGGGCATGAAGGGCCAAATTGTCCAACCCCTGGGCCTGTATTCTGAACCGTCTTCTGAGTTGACTGCTTCAGGTCTCCCTCAATCGTTTAAACCGACAAACCGTTTATCTGGGACTCAAACAGCTTGTCCGGCGGATCTCGATCAGTTGGTTCAAGACTTATTGCCGGATTTGCCCAGCTATGCCAATCGAGCAAGGCTACGCTATCCTGCAAAGGGTTTGGGAGAGAAACCCAGCTATGTGATTTCAGCCGAACGCCTGGAGTTGGAACCTCTCCCCCCAGAAATTGAATCGGTTGTTGGAGACAATCAAGTGATCATAATCACAACTTGGGAAAGATGGTACGAACAACAACGGGTCATAGAAGTTAAACAAGTCCATTGGCTAATCTGGCAACGAACCCAGGAAGGATGGATCTTAGTTCAGTTGTTTTCCAAGTCAAGCCCCTATCCAGGCTATCGTCTGCTCCCAGAAATCAGGGATAATACAAAAGGCTGGATTGCAGCAGCGATTCGTCAATGGCTACAGGATTGTTTGATAGAGTCTCCTGCTTCCAGTTGATTGTGCAAGACCGATTGTCAAAGATTCTGAAATTCTCCGGAATAGTCCCTATGAATTCTGTGATTACAAGGATGAGGCACGAGGAAACCCAGTGAGGAAACCTAGTATGTTCAATCCGATTCAGTACCATCGAGTTTGGAAACGATGGCTGCCAATAATGCTGTTTGTCTTGACCTTGGCAGGGTGTCGGATTTTTAGCGCGTCGGTGCCAGAAAGCACTCCTCTCGTAGTGGTCGCACCCCTTGCCTCCCCTCAATTACCCGATTGGATTGAACAAATTAGCCCGACTGGAGCCGCAAATTCCCTGAATCAGATTCGGATTTTATTCAGAGATCCGTTGGTTCCCGTCGAACAATTGGACTCTGGCCAACAAAAAAAGTTGCTGCAAAAATTCCAACTGACACCTGAATTGCCCGGTCAATTTCGCTTTTTAACCCCGCGCATGGTTGGATTCCAAGCAGAACGGGCCTTACCTCTGGCGACGCGAATTCAGGTGACGTTAAAGACAGGACTAGAAGACCTCAATAGTCATCGTTTAGAACAGGATTTAGCCTGGACATTTAGTACAGAACCAATTCAAATCTCCAACTTTCCTGGATTGGAAACCGAGGAAAATCCAGACGCAGGAAAACTGCCGATTGATTTAATGCCTAGTCTCAAATTCAATTCAAATGTTGAACTTGATTTAAACTCTCTCCAACAGTTCGTTCAACTCCTGTCTGAGAAAATCAAGAAAGCAATTCCGGTTAAGGTTGAACTGAGCAAAAACAAATTTGACCCAGACTCTTTGCCACCTCAAACTCAGTTTGACCCCTCAAAGCATACCTGGGAATATCAGATTACCCCCACACAACCCTTAGAAAAAGCCTCAACTTATACCTTATCTCTTCAACCTGGGCTTAAATCAATTCAGGGAAATTTAACCAAGGAATTTATTACCTCTAGTCAGCTTCATACCTATGAACCTCTAGCATTTAAAACCCTAGAATTCTATGGAAAACCTGTTTCAGGTGGAGCCTATGGCAGGTTTGAAAATGGCAGCCCTCAACTCAAGTTTAATAATAAAATTATTGCTCAATCAGCCCTAGAAAATATTAAAATCAGCCCTGCTTCCCCAAAGAATTCACCTAAACTGGTTCAAGTTTACGGTGATACAGAGATTGTCAGTTTAAATCCCTGGGCATTGGAGCCAAACATTAACTATCAAATTACTATTGGTGCCGGGTTAAAAGATGAGTTTGATCAAACCTTAGGAAAACCTGTTACCCTCAACTACCAAACCGGGGATCTAGCGGCAGACATCTGGGCTCCTTCAGGGTTGAATATTTTTCCAGCCAATCAGGATCTAGAATTAAACGTTTCAACTGTAAACTTACCGCAGTCCAAGTATCGAGCGGGCTATGACATTGTGCAGTCTACGGATTTAGTTTATACCGACTCAGCCTATCCCAGACCTGGAAAGAATCTCCTGCCTGACCCAGAAGATTGGAGCTCATTCCGAGTCAAAGATTTACCCAATCAAACTCAGGAAACCTCTATTCGACTGAAGCAAAAACTGGGCAAGGAAACTGGATTATTAGCCTATGGAATTAAAGCAAGAACGACTTCGTATCTTCCTGAGAAGAATGAAGCACAACCAGAGGCCAAACTCGGAGAAAAACAGTGGAATGAACCCGTCTTTTATGGCTTAGTTCAACTGACAAACTTAGGGGTATTTGCCCAGTGGTTTCCCGAGTCTGGTCTGGTTCGAGTCAATCATTTAGAAGATGGTTCTGCGGCTGTTAATACCACGGTTGAAATTTATCAATCCCAACTCGAAGCGACAATATTTCCGACTCCTAAACCCTGTGCAACTGGAACAACAGATGCGACTGGACTCTTGAGATTGACGGCGGCTGATTTACAACAATGTATGCAGGGAAATCGCTTTGTGAAACCCCCTGAATTGTTGGTCATTGCTCGGGAAGATCAGGATTGGGCATTTACCCGAACCTACGGCTACAGCGGTACCTACGGCTATGGCATCTTTGCAGACTGGGAAACCAATCAACCTCAATCCCGAGGCGTGATTTTCTCCGATCGCCAACTGTATCAACCAGGAGAAAAAGTTGCCCTGACTGGCATTGCCAACTACTTTCAGAATGGTCAACTCAAGTCCGATCGAAACAGCAGCTACACCGTTACCCTGCAAAATCCAAAGGGGGAGAGCAAACTCATTGGTCAATATACAACCAATGAGTTTGCAACATTTTCATCGGAATTTTCCCTGGATTCAAATCAGGAACTGGGTGATTATTTTGTGATTGCAAAAGCCAAAAATGGATTGAAAGTAACTGGCAACTTTAGGGTTGCAGAATTTAAGCCTCCAAACTTTAAAGCAAGCTTAACTCTGGATCGAGAAATTGCTTTAGTTGATGAAACAATTACAGCAACAACCCAGAGTGATTACTTATTTGGTGCGCCTGTCTCTAATGCCAATGCCAATTACTATGTCACCCGAACTGCAACGGAATTTACTCCCAAAGGATGGGAAAAATATACGTTTGGCCGACAGTGGTTTTGGCCCGAAGAAAAGCCGTCTCTGTCCAGTGATGTTCTCCAGAAATCTCAGGTGTTAGATCATGCTGGAACAGGGAGTCAAATTGTAAAAATTGCCAAGGATTTACCCTATCCAGCTCAGTATCGAGTGGACGTTGAAGTATCTGATGTTTCTAACTTATCTGTGACGGATTCAAAAACAGTGATGGCGTTACCTAGCGATCGCTTGATTGGCCTAAAAAGTCCATTTGTTGCAGAAGCAGGTCAAGAATTTTCCCTAGAATTAATCGTCACTGATCCAACTGGAAAACCCTTAGAAAATGTTGACTTGAACATAGAGCTACACAAGATGGATTATAGCAGTGTGACACGGGTCGTTGAGGGCGGACAAACCAATCAAAACCAGGTAGAGTACAAAACAGTGGCTCAAGCTCCAGTGAAATCCAAAGCCACAGAACAAACTGTGAATCTAACTCCGCCTGAACCCGGTTCCTACCGAATTCGTGCTAATTTTACTAACAGTTCTAACGAGGTAACTGCAACTGATTTACAAATTTGGGTGACTGGCAATGAATCTGTTTTCTGGGGCAAAGGAAATGAAACAGCCCTCAACTTAAAGTTGGATAAAGCAACCTATCAAATTGGGGAAACTGCAACGGTTTTAATTCAATCGCCCTATCCAGATGCGGAACTTTATTTTGCGGTGATTCGAGATCGGCCTCTATATGAAAAGTTAATTACTGTTCAAGGGGGTGCGCCACAAATTCAGTTTAAAGTCACCCCAGAAATGTTACCCAATGCTGCCGTAGAAGCAGTGCTAGTTCGTAAAGGAGAGGCTTTATCTACTGTTGAACCGGGCAGTGTTGCCAACTTAGTTCAAACTGGATTTGTTCCCTTTAATATCAATCTCGCACCGAAGTATTTGCAAGTTCAAGTTTCCCCAGAGAAAGCTGAATTACAACCCGGAACTCAACAGACTCTCAATCTAGAGTTAAAAGATGCAAAAGGTCAGCCTATTCGAGGGCAATTAACCGTTATGGTTGTGAATGATGCTGTGTTGCAACTGACTGATTATCGTCCTCCCAATTTAGTCGAAACGGTTTATGCAGACCAATCAATTTCAACTCGATTTAGTGATAATCGCCCTGAGGTTGTCCTAGATCAAATGTCATCTCCACTAGCAAAAGGATGGGGTTACGGAGGAGGAATTTCTCAGGCAATTCCAACCAGTTCTTCAGTCCGCCAAGACTTTCAAGCCCTTGCCTATTACAACGGTTCAGTAATAACTGATGGCAAGGGAACTGCAACGACCAATGATCAAGAAACAATCATTACAGACGCTACTGGAAAAGCCAAAATTACCTTTACAATTCCCGACGACTTAACTACTTGGAGAGTTATGGTGGTTGCTAGCGATCGCAATCTGAATTTTGGATCGGGTGAAACCACATTTACCGCGACAAAAACGTTGCTCGCAAATCCAATTTTGCCTCAGTTTGCTCGCCCTAGAGATCGCCTCTTAGCTGGAGTTTCGGTGACCAATAACACAGGCAAAAAAGGAACCCTGGAAATCGCTGGATCTCTGACCGAGGAACTAAAATTCTCTGCGGGGAATGCAACCCATCAAAAACTAAAACGGGCAGTTTCTGTAGGCACTCAAGCCTACCGTTTTCCGATGGTTGCTCAGACTTCAGGCACAGCCCAGGTTAAATTTGAAACTCGCTTGAAAGATCAAACCGATGCCTTTGAAGTCCCCCTAGACATTCAGCCTACGATTGTAACGGAACAGGTGATTGAAACCGGGACAACCTCTGATACAGCCACAGTTCCAATTAACATTAATCAAATGGTTAATGCTGATGTAGGAGGTTTGGAAATTACGTTGGCAAGTACCCTGGTTCCACAAATCATTGCTCCGGCTGAACAAGTCTTTCAGCAAACTGATTTTCCTTTCCTAGAACCTTTGGCCAGTAAACTTTTAGTTGCAGCAAACCTGGAACTTTTAAGCAAGAAATACAACCAGAACTTCACCGCCTTTGACTTAAAAGCTCAGACCAACCAAGCCCTAGAAAAACTTGCCCGACTCCAACGGCCCGATGGCGGCATCAGCCGCGATCCAGAACAGCAAATTTCCGATCCGATCCTGTCAGCCTATGGGGCAACGGCTTTAGCCAAGGTCGCTCAGGCCGGATTTGTTGTTGATTCAGATCAAATCAATAGTCTCAAAGCTTACCTGAAACAAGTTTTAGCGAATCCCGGCAAAGACAATTTCTGTGTCGATTTGATTTGCAAAGCTCAACTGCGATTAGATATTTTGATTGCCCTTGCTGATTTGGGATCACAATCCAATGAATTCATTGCCGATATCTATGGATTACGAGATGAATTTGATTTAGTAACTCAGATCAAATTAGCTCGATATTTATCAAACTTGCCAGAGTGGAAATTAGAGTCTAACGAGCTAGTGAATCAACTGCAAAAAAGTATCTACCAAACAGGCCAAACTGCAACGATTAGTACAGGGACAAATCCCAACTCCAGCTACAGTTGGATGCGATCGCCAACAGTTTCTCAGGCTGAAGCATTACAGCTTTTTATTGCTCAAAATACTCAACCCGAAAAAACAGATGCGCTCCTGAAAAGTTTGTTGGATTTGAGGCGGAATGGAGCCTGGGGTAGTACCTATGATAATGCCGCAGCACTAAGCGCTCTAGTGGCCTATGCTCAGAATGAACCGACTCCTAGCAAGTTTGAGATTTCCGTACAACTGTCTGGCAAACCCATTGGCTCAACAGAATTTAATGGATACCAAAATTCAGCCTGGAAGTTAACCATTCCCATGAAAGAATTGCCCCGAGGCAAGACTAACTTAACCCTTCAAACCTCAGGTCAGGGCCGACTGAATTACTTAGTAGCTTATCGCTATCGGTTGGATGGCAATCAACCCGGACGATTGAATGGATTGCGGGTGGATCGAACCATTCGGGCTGCCAATGAAACTGAAGCCTTATACCGCATGGGGTTAACCTCAAACTCTAAGCCTTTCCAAGTTAAGCCCGGTCAAGTCTTTGATATTGGCCTGGAAATCATTACTGACCACCCGGTGAATCAAGTGCTGATTACTGACCCCTTGCCTGCAGGGTTTGAAGCAATTGATGCTAGTTTTCAGACGAGCAACCCCGCAGTTCAGGCCCAGTCCGATAGTTGGGAGATTAACTATCAAACCATTCACCGCGATCGCGTTGTCGCCTATGGGGATCGCCTCGAACCGGGAGTCTATCAATTACATTACTTAGTCCGTTCAGTCACGCCGGGAGAGTTCGATTGGCCAGGGGCAGAGGCCCGCTTGCAATACACCCCAGAAGAATTTGGTCGGAGTGCCTTGACGACCCTTGTGGTTTCTGAACAGCCTTAAACTTGACTGGGTCGTATTCACGTTTGAGCTACCCTTGGTCACTCCTGCCATATGGAACCCATTTGGTCTCTTAGCGAGAGAAGCAAGACTGAAAAAATGAAGTATGCAAGCAGCTTGACAGACAAAGAGTGGGACATAATCGAACCCCGTCGGTGAAGCCCCATAAAGTTTTCGGGTGTTGGGCGAGGACACGATTCCCTACGGGAGAGGCTGCACAACGATTTCGTCAAGGATGGGTTTAAGCTGTTGCATAGCCTGAGTATTGGCGTAAATAAGGCGGTTGAAATCCAATGACAATATCTTCTTTGGGGATACCTCGCTCAACAAGATCTTGACCAATATCTAATTCAGTATTGTTAATCTGAATCCAAATTTTTTCGTTTTTAATATCTAAATGAATTGAACAGCCGTAGACTCTCTCTTTTTTATCCCAGCCGATCGCAACGACCTGGTAATGATCGTGTTCGGTGTCAAAAACGGTTTGAATCTCAATATCACCATAGGATGGTTTGTAGGCAGCATATTGCTCCAGCAGTTGCTTGATGATGGTTCGATAAGTTTGGAGTTTTTCTAGACTTGCCATAAAACGATTACCTCATTTTCAATGTCATAAACGAAAAGTTCAAGTTCATACTGTTGAATAACCATGCGCGGAAATTCTTTTTGAAAGAATGTTTTATAGGCGACATCTGGAACAGCAAGAAATAATTTCCGTTCTGGATCGGCCACTTTTAATGCCACACGATAGTTAATGAATTGCCCGATCGCGAGATGGAAATCAGCAAGGCTAGAGGTGTTGATAAAGCTTTTGATTTCGACGGCAATCTTTTTGCCATCGCGTTCGGCGGCGAGTAGTTTTTCTGCACCGAGGTCAATGAAGAAGTCTACGCCACCTACTTTAAGGAAAAGCGGATCATCGGTAATTTGCCAGCCGTCTTTAATCAGGGCAGTTTTGACCACATCATGGAACAGATCTTTTGCCATTACTCGTCACCTCCATTGTCTTTGCCCATGCGGTACTTAATATCGTAGTTGATGAGGTCGTCGAGTTCTTGGTCGGTGAAGCCCCCCGAAATCTTTTGATGTTGGGCGAGGACGCGATCATGAGATTTCTGCAAGCCGCCCCATCTCGACGCTGACAGCATCAAAGCGGTTATCACTAGGTCGATAGGATAAAAGTTCCATCCCAATGGGTTCGCCCGTCGTTTCATCTTTGATTAGAATGACTCCATCTCCCAGTTCTGTTGCAATTTGATTTTTTCGCGGAGGTTGCCAAAAAACTGTTAGCAACTCCATTTCGGGTTCGTAGTAGATTTTTACTTGTGCCATAGGGGTTCTCCTTCTTTGATTGCATCGGTTTGGTAAGCCGTGATCAGAAATCCATCTCCATT
This sequence comes from Microcoleaceae cyanobacterium, assembly GCA_051652765.1. Classification (GTDB taxonomy): domain Bacteria; phylum Cyanobacteriota; class Cyanobacteriia; order Cyanobacteriales; family Microcoleaceae; genus JBHJGO01. Next base: position 105,809 of record JBOFUV010000148.1, read on the forward strand.
TAACCGTCGGGCAACGCCAACAACCCATCGCTTTTCTTTCAAAACCAAATAAAACAGCAATAGGTTTGGATCGCGGCTACTGCGACGAATTTCATCGGGATTGGTCAGTGCTTGTCTGACTTCGGCTTCGAGATCGGCAATGTCTGGATGTTTGACGATCAGTTTTTGCCAATATTCTTCTGAGGTGCGAACGGTGAAGTTGAGGGGAGTGAGGATTTCAAATTTACTCATGAGTCATCACCTCTGGGTGAAACCAATGGTTCAATATAATTTAATAGTTGAGGTAAGTTTTCGTTGATGACTGTCCAGACTTCATCGAGATCGACTTCATCATAATCATGGGTGATGACATCACGCATTCCAGCAATTTCTTTCCAGGGAATGGTAGGATGCTGTTCCCTAAAATCTTTTGAGAGTCGTTTGGTCGCTTCGCCGATGATGGTGATGCGGCGCAAAATCGCATCTTGTTTTTCGATGTTGGCTGCTAAGTTAGCGAAATTAACTGCTTCAACATATCGAAGAATGAGTTTGATGGCTTCTACAATGTCGATTAAGGTTTCTCGATCACGTGACATAAATTACCTCGGCAGCATCTAGAATATTCTTACGCCGAAGCCAATTATGGCTTTGTTCAATAGCTTTTTTGCTGACTAAATCAACATCTCGATGCAGCAGGGATGAAAGTTCTTCTTGCATTCTAATTTTTTCAAAAAGTCCTCGTTTGGCAGTGGGTCGATACGAAACGAGAACATCAATGTCGCTATCAGCATGAAAGTCATCTCGCAGAACCGAGCCAAAAAGTGCTAGTTCAGATACTTGCCAACGCTGACAAAATTCCATCAGTTGTTCCGGAGTAATTCCCAGTCGGGATTGAAGTCGAGAGTTTAGTTGAAGTGTAGTCATCAGTCATCACCTCCGTTATCTCTGCCCATGCGGTACTTAATATCGTAGTTGATGAGGTCGTCGAGTTCTTGGTCGGTGAAGCCCCATAAGGTTTTTGGGTGTTGGGCGAGGACGAGATCGTTCGCTTATCAATGTTTCATACCTTCGTTCTAGTACGCGATCGCCTTTTGAGCAATCATATACTCAATGGCTTGTGGGTTATCAATCCGTTTGGAAGCCTGAAGAATTTCGATACCAACGACATTTCTACTAGAGTCAAAGTCCAGGATAATGCCGGGGGTTTCTTCGTCACTTTCTTCAATCTCCACATCCTTGAGGGTAATCCGAATCACATCTACTTCAGGGTCATATTTGATTTTCATGGATTCCTCCAATGTTTTTTAATTTGGCTTGTGCGATAAACGGTTACAACTATTGCGGGGTCAATGGTGGTATTGATGAAGACACGAATCACTCATTAGCCGCCAGGGAAGTTCAGGCGCTAAGGTTTGAACATCAGCAGGAATATTAATCGCTGCTTCACCAATAATAATTAGGTCATAAAGCACGGCCTTAACGATGGTTTCATCTTGACTAAATTGATCAAAACTCATGCCAGCAGTCCGCATCTGAATACTATCAATGGCGTTGAGAATATCTTGAATCCGTGCTTTGGCAGATCTAGAAGACATGAATGGCTTCCTCCAAGATCGGTTGTCTTAGATGTTCCTTCAGGGCATCGGCTGTACCTAGGTCAACGGGACATTGGAGGAGATCTTCAAGATAGTGCTTGATCCGAAAAAATTCAAAAAAGCCAATAGATTCATCCAGTTCCACTAAAATATCCACATCACTTTGATGCTTAGCTTGGTCACGAGCAACCGAACCAAAAAGATTGAGAGACTTAACTCCTAAACTTCGTAATTCTTCCTGATGAGATTGAACTAAATTTAATGCATCTGACTGTTTCATAATTTTGCCTTTTTCCTTTTAACATTCACTATCACGTTCCATGCGGTACTTAATATCGTAGTTGATGAGGTCGTCGAGTTCTTCGGTGGTGAATCCCCATAAGGTTTTTGGGTGTTGGGCAAGGACGCGATCGCCATGCATAATCTATTCCTCGGCTGGTAAAAATGGAGTGATGTATGCCAAAAGTTCAGGAATTTTGGTTTTAAGCACTTCCCAGACTAAATCCAACTTAACCTCATCATAATCATGGACTAGCCGATCGCGCATTCCGGCAATTTTTCTCCACTCAACTTCTGAATACTGATCGCGAAACTCTGGTGAAAGTCGTTTTACGACTTCACCAAGAATTGTAATTTCATACAAGATTGCTAGTTGTGTTCTCTCGTCATTTTGAAATTCTACTTCGCTCATGTTGTCAGTTAATCGGAGAATAGTTTGACAAAGCTTGGCAATGTCAAGCAGATAGGACTTGTCCTGATTCATAGATGACCTGTGCGGTATTCAAGATATTGTTTCGGCGAATCCAGTTATGGCTATCGACTATAGAACGCTTTTCTATAAGGTCAACTTCGCGCCCAACCATATCTTCTAGCTGGTACTCCATGCTGACTAAGTCCATCAGGCTCAGGTGGGGATTTGATTGATGATCGAAAATTATCAAGATATCGATGTCACTGTCCGGTTTAAAGTCATCTCGCAAAATAGAACCAAAGAGCGCAAGCTCAAGAATATGGTGTTGCTTGCAAAAGCCTACAAGTTGTTCTGGCGTTATGTTAAGTCGATGGTAAATTAATTTTTTGTCTATCATCTGCTTTTCTCCTAATACTTTTGTCTTGTTATTTTTTAACTTTTGCGATCGCGCCCCATGCGGTATTTGATATCGTAGTTGATGAGGTCGTCGAGTTCTTCGGCGGTGAAGCCCCATAAGGTTTTTGGGTGTTGGGCAAGGACGTGATCGATTCTAAGTTTAGGCAATTGCAAATCCGGTATGCGGTCGAATTTCAGGTTCATGGAAGCCAAGCACAATATCTTCTTTGGGAATGCCTGCTTTAAGGAGTTCATCGGTAATACCATCTTCGGTGCCATCATATTGCACCCAAACTTTTCCATTGACAATTTCAAGGTGCAGTAAAATACTATGCAAATGGCGCTGGTGATCCCAACCTTCAGACAAAATAATATACTGGTCAGTTTCAGGATCAAAGGCAGCACGATTTTTGACGTTGACGTTGGCATAGGTAATGTCAGCATAAGGTTTGAGAACATTACGGATAATTTGCCGATAAGTATTTAGGCGATCCATCGAGTGATAACCTCCTGATCAGGGTTAAATGTAAACAGCTTTAAAACTTGATTTTCTAAAAGAATTTGTCCAACTTCTTGTTCAAATAGCTTTAAGAAGCTGGCATCACGAATTGCTAGGTAGAGGGTGCGTTCAGGGTCAATTCGGCTCAGAATATTTTGATATAGAATGTATTGACCGAGAGCCATTTCAAGATCGCGAATTTCAGAAGGGCTGATAAAGCTTTTGATTTCGACGGCGATCTTCTGGGTATCTTTTTCAGCGGTGATGAGTTTTTCACCTGCCAGGTCAATGAACAGATCTTTTCTGCCAATTTTTAGGTTATAAGGATCATGGGTGATTATCCAACCATCCTTAATCAGAGCTTGTTTACAACTATCATGATAGATGTCTTTTGCTGGCATAGAACTCAATCTTCCCCTCCATTGTCTCTGCCCATGTGGTACTTAATATCGTAGTTGATGAGGTCGTCGAGTTCTTCAGCGGTGAAGCCCTCCAAAAAATTTTAGTGTTGGGCAAGGACGCGATCGCTCTCACCAATGATGGGTTTTGATTAAGCGATCGCAAACCCAGTGTAAGGTCGAATAGATAGTTCTTTGAAGCCCAAAACGATCTTATCTTTGGGAATTCCAGCAGTCATGAGATCGCTAGCAATACCATAGTCTGTTCCATCTCGTTGAATCCAAATTTTTTCATTGATAATCTCAATGTCAATCAAACAGCCGTGAATCCGAGAATGATCTTTTTTCCAGCCATTAGATATAACCAGATAGCGATCATGAACAGGATCAAATACCGTTTTATTGCTTAGCTCTAAAATGTCAGGATTGGCATATTGGCGAGTTGTAAATTCTTCCAATAAGCTTCGGATTATTTTGCGATAATTTTCTAGTTCATCCATTGGATAATTTCCTCCTGTTCAACATTAAAAACCAGTAATTTTAGACGGTGATTTTCTAGCAAAACTTTACCAATCGAAGTAGGGTCTTCAAATAGATCGCGGAAGGTTGCATCCCGAATTGCCAGAAAAAGTTCTCTATCAGTATCAGTACGAACAAGCAGATCTTGATAAAGAATAAATTGCCCTAGAGCATTTTTTAGATCTTCAACATCTGACAGTCCAACAAAGCTTTTGATTTCGACAGCAATACGCTGATCGTCTTTCTGGGCAGCGACCAGTTTTTCAGCACCCAGATCAATAAACAAATCTTTGGAACCCCATCGAAGAAAGTAAGGATCATGAGTGATTGTCCAACCGTCCTTAATCAGAGCTTGTTTGCAGTTGTCGTGATATATATCTTTGGCTGGCATAGGATTTAATCCTCCCCTCCATTATCTCTGCCCATGCGGTATTTGATGTCGTAATTGATGATGAAGTCGAGTTCTTCGGTGGTGAAGCCGTAATGTTGGGCAAGGACGCGATTCTCCATCGGAGAGGCTGCGCCAACGCTTTCGTCAGTGATGGTTTTAACATTTGGATTATCATTATTTTAATCATCCAGGTTTTTCCAAAATCGATTGAATTTCTGGCAAAATATCAGGCAAGTTAATATGAATCACATTCCAGAGAATATCAAAATCCAACTCGTCATAATCATGAATAACGACATCTCTTAAACCAGCCATTTGTCGCCAGGGAATCGTTGGATGTTGCTCACGAAACTCATTAGATAGACGCTTAGTTGCTTCTCCAATCACGATCAGTCGATATAAAATAGCAGCTTGTTTTTCGTCATCTTCTTGTAGATTATTTCGATTAATGTCTTGGGCATACAGTAATGTTTGTTGGATAGCTGTAGAAATATCCATTAATGCCTGTTTATCTCGCAGCATAGATGACCTCCGCTGAATCTAGAATCACTTGACGACGGAGGGCATTGTGGCTATTGATAATACTTTGATGAGTCAATAAATCGACTGGTCGCTGAAAAAGGGTAGACAGTTCTTCTCGCATTTGGATAAACTCTAAGCCCCAAGAGTGATGAGGAAAGAAGCCAACTAAGATGTCCACATCACTGTTAGCGGAAAAGTCATCTCGCAGAACTGACCCAAAGAGAGCGAGTTCTGCAACTTGCCATCGCTGGCAAAATTCAGCAAGCTGTTCTGGGGTAATTCCTAGTCGTGATTGAAGTCTAGAATTTAGTTGAAGTGTAGCCATTACTCATCACCTCCTGTATCTCTGCCCATGCGGTATTTGATGTCGTAGTTGATGATGAAGTCGAGTTCTTCGTCGGTGAAGCCGTATTGGTGAATCATGGGATTAAACCCCGTTCGACATCGCGGTAGGCGTTGAGGGCGGCTTGTTTGGTGGGGGCGGGGACGATGGGAAAGGTGCTGAGGATATGGGCAAATTCGATTTCGGTGAGCTGATAGAGATGGGCGATGATGCCATCGAGTTCGGCGCGGAGCTTGGCGCGATCGACTTCGTTGGTAATATGACCCTCATTAGCCCTCACCCTAAATCCCTCTCCCAAAGAGGGAGAGGGACTTTGAAATTCCGGTTCCCCTTCGCCCCCCTTGGGAGAAGGGGTTAGGGGATGAGGGCAAACCTCCGCCCACAGGTCGTCAAATTCGGGGGTGGTGCAGATCAGCTTGGCAGCGCGATCGACGATTGCGGCGAACCATTTGTCGCCCTCCTGAAGCCGAGGAACAGGAAGTTGATAAAGGAAGAAAAACGTCAGGTTAGTTGTAACTCGTTGGCGAATCAAATAGTCAATAATAAATGAGTTGAGAATGCAACAGAAGAATAATTCTGACTGGTAACTGATCTGTTCTTTAGAATCTCGAATTATTACTGTAGGTATTTTATGATTGCAAAATACTTGTCTTGGGAGCATTGTTATAATTGCAGTTCTCTGATCAGTATTTCTAGCAATATCTCTAAATCCAAGCCGATAGGTTTGGTAACTTAGTATTTGCCCAAGATCTTCTTCACCGCGTTTAATTAATGCTGTTCTAGCTTCGCTTTCATCTAACCAATACTTAGGTTGTCCCCACTGATGGGTGAACTGGTGAATCATCTTGCCTTCGTAGAGCGGCAGTCGCCCCGGTGCTGGCTCCGGCTTGAACAGATGACTGTCACTCGTCATATTCAACTCTTGGCACAGTTTCAGATTCCACTTGCCGTCAATCTTTTCGCCCAGCAAGGGGAATTGCAGCATCTTTTGGGCAATGGTGATGTCGATCGGTTGCTTAAACTCCATCACCGACAGCGAATCTGGCGATAGCTTGCGGATGAGCGGCACATCTAAGTAAATATCATCAACTGCTGGAAATTGAGCAAGTTCAGCAATATCATGACGCATAAAGCGCACTGGGAAGGCTTGAGTATTGCCCCCTTTTTCAAAAGTCAAAATTACAAACTTAAAGCGACTATCCACACCCTCAAAAATTGCCTTGCGATTTTCAAAGCAAAATAAGCCTGTCACTTCAGTTTGAGAAAACAGCATTTCTCGTAACTGCTTTGTGCCCAAATCCGTATAAATTCCGCTAGGAATAACAATGCCACATTCTCCACCCTTTCGTAATAGGTTAAAGCATTGCTCAGTGAATAAGAAATAAAGGTTGACTTTTCTTGCAACACTTTTTCCACCCATTTCAGAGCGCTGATTGTGGTACTGTTCAGCTTTTTTAAAATACTGGCTAACATAAGGAAACTGGCTACAATAACTTAGCCAAGCTTCAGAAATTTCAGGATCTTGTAAGAGTTGATCGCGCTGCTTTTCCCAAGACTTAATGTCCAGTTTCTTCTTGCGAATTAGGTTATCATATCGCTGAAAGAACTCCTTCTCATCCGTTTGAAATACTTCCCACGGTGGATTCGTAATAATCGCATCAAACCCACCCCGCTCAAACACCTTATCAAAGTGGTAGCCCCAGTGAAACGGCTCCAGGGCATTGATATCAGCAATGGTTAGCAGTCGTTTTTGGGGTTTGCCCGTCAGTTGGGCTTGTTCATACTTAATCCGCAAGCGATTGCTAAATTCATCCAGCAAGAGTTGATTCAGTTTGGCTTGGGATTCACGGTTGAGCTTATCGATGTGATCCCGCAGTTGTAATAACCGCGTTTCCTGGGGTAGTTCCTCATCCTCTTTCTGGAAAGCGTGTTTTTTATAGAGTTCAATACCGGCATTTTTATCCTCCAGAATTTGTTGATAAGCCGAAGCCGCTAACGGCTGCAACAAATTCCCTTGCAAAACGCCCTCACCCCCAGCCCCTCTCCCAGAACGGGAGAGGGGAGCAGAAAGGCGATCGAATCCTTCGGCATCCACTCGGATCAGTCCAATTAACGAGTTCCCCGCCATGATGTTGAAATCAATATTCGGCAGCGGTTCTAGATCATTGACGGTTTTTGCTGAAGAGACTAACGCCAAAA
>JBOFUV010000149.1:0-20593 GCA_051652765.1 Microcoleaceae cyanobacterium
AGCGCGGCGCGATCGCAATGGCAATTCCGCTCCTGTGTCTGATCACATCATTCAGTACCCATTTGTGGTTTAGGGAAAGAGACATTCAGGTTGAAAACGCGGTTGACCACTCCCAAATGGTTCTGCTCGAAAGTTATACTCTGCTGGTGGAAATGATCAATGCTGAAACTGGGGTGCGCGGTTATTATGTCAGTCGTCAACCCGAATTTTTACAACCTTACGAACAGGCTTTGACGACACTCCCCAAAATCTTCGAGCGCTTGAACTATCTGCTCAAGGACAATCCCACCCAGGCCGAGCGGATCAAATCCCTTGAGCGCTTGGCAAGCCAGAAACTGGAAATCCTCAGCTCCGGTATTCAACAAATTGAGCCTTCAACTCCAAACACTCCTCCAATCACTCCACTCAATCTTCCTCTCGCTCAGGGCAAGGCTGTGATGGATGAATTCCGCCTGATCTTGCAGCAACTGGAAATCGAAGAACAGCAGTTGCTCAAGAGCCGTCAACAGAATCTTCAATATCGGCGGGATTTCAACATCCTGGTGATCTTGCTGGGGATCGTGATTAGTAGCCTAGGATTAGCATTTGCAATTGAATTACTGAGGAATCTCACTAAAGAATTGCGACACCGAGAATTTCGCTTGCAAGAGAGCGATAATCTGATCCGCGCCGTCTTTGCTAATGTGGCAGATGGGGTGGTGGTGCTCAATCGCAGGTGTCAGATTGAAGGGATTAACCATTCAGCAGAGCACATGTTTAGCTATACTCTGCAAGAACTGGCGGGGAAAGACTGGAGACTGTTGCTTGCCCAAGATGTTGAGGTGAATAAAACCCTGAGCTTGTCTGGAGAAGAGCTATCCCAAACCGATCGCCCCTGGCAGTCCATGGGGCGACGCAAAAATGATCAATGGTTTCCCATTGAGGTTTCGGTGAGTGTGATCGAATTTGACGATCGCCGCGTTTTGATCATTCGGGATGTGACCGAGCGCCAACAAGCTGCTGCCAAGCTTCAGATGCGTGCTGACGAATTAGCCGTTCTGAACGCCAAGCTGCAAGCCACGAATGAGGCTTTATCTGAACGCAACCGCGAGTTAGACCAGTTTGTCTATGTCGTTTCCCACGACTTGAAAGCACCCCTGAGGGCGATCGCCAACCTTTCCACCTGGATCGAAGAAGATCTGATGGAGCAACTCCCACTTGCAAACCAAAAACACATGCAGTTATTGCGCGGACGGGTGTATCGGATGGAATCCTTGCTGAATGGGTTGCTGGACTATGCCCGGATTGGCCGGACGGAGAGCCCTATCGAGTCTGTTGATGTAGCTCAATTGGTGGCCAGTGTGATTCAAATCATTGCTCCACCATCCACCTTCCAGTTTGAAATCGCTTCTCCAATGCCGACTCTGCTGACACGGCGACTACGGCTTCACCAAGTGTTTCTGAACCTGATTGAAAATGCCGTTGACCATCATCCTAAGGAAATGGGCATCGTCAAAATTTCAGTGCAGGATCAGGGCGATCACTATGAGTTTGCGATCTCAGACGATGGCCAGGGCATTGACCCCCAGTTTTACAACAAAATTTACACCATCTTTCAAACGTTACAAACCCGCGACATCCATGAAAGCAGAGGGGTAGGTCTGGCGATGGTGAAGAAAATTGTGAAAATGGAAGGTGGACAGATTCAGTTAGAGTCAGTCGTCGGCGAAGGCTGTACCTTTCGATTCACCTGGCTGAAGCAACCTCTTAACCAAAATAAACCCTCCGTCACATTTGTACCCATTGACAGATCGATATAGTCTCCGCCATGTTCATATAATGGAATTGCCTCTAAGCGTTGATTTTAGCGATATTGACGCTAAAGCTAATCAGTCCGGATTCAATTGCAGGTTATGGAACACAGTGATGACCGAATAATCAATGTCTTGTTAGTAGAAGATGATCAAGTAGATGTGATGAATGTCCAGCGTGCCTTTAAAAAAGGACAGATTACCCATCCTTTATACATTGCTGGCAATGGCTTGGAAGCACTGGAGATGCTACGGGGTAGCGATGATCGTCTTCCGGTTGTACCTGCAGAACGTCGCCTGATCCTGCTCGATCTGAATATGCCCAAAATGAACGGAATCGAGTTCCTCGAAGCCCTGCGGGCAGATGCAAAACTTAGGCAAACTCCGGTTGTAGTGCTCACGACCTCGAACGAATACCAAGACCGGGTCAATGCCTACAACTTCAACGTGGCGGGCTATCTGCTGAAACCACTCACATTCAGCACTTTTGTTGAAGTCATGACAACCCTCAACAACTATTGGGCACTATGTGAGATGCCCTAACATGGAAGAGCTATTACGAGTGCTGATTGTAGACGATGATAGGGTCGATCGGATCAACGTACAGCGGGCCCTCAAAAAGGGTGATATGAATGTGATCTGTGCTGAAGCTGAGGATTGTGAACAGGCGATCGCCACCTTGAGCAACCAAATGTTTGACTGTATTTTTGTGGACTATCGTCTGCCTGATCAAGATGGTTTGGCGCTGGTGCAGGAGATTCGGCAGCGGCAGATCCTGTCTCCCATTGTGGTGCTGACTGGGCAGGGCGACGAGCAAATTGCCGTCGAGCTAATGAAAGCAGGTGCCAGCGACTATCTCTCCAAGTCCCGCATCTCTCCAGAAGCTCTAGCACAAGTTCTCCGTAATGCAGTCCGCGTTTACCGGGCCGAAACCGAAATCGCCTTGCAGCGGGCTGACTTCATTGCCCACTTGACCCACGATTTGCGTACCCCTGTGGTTGCCACCGATATGATGCTCAAACTGTTTCAAAAAGAAGCCTTTGGCCCTCTACCCGAGGCGATGAATCCCCCACTAACAGCTCTGATTCGCAGTAATCAAAACCTCCTCGACATGGTCAATACCCTGTTGGAAGTTCATTGCTATGAAGCGGGTGAAAAAGCCCTGACCTTAATTACCTGCAATATGTGGGAAATTTCCCAGGATGTGATTCAAGAACTACAACCCCTCGCCCAAGACAAAGGCATCGAACTGAGCCTTACTATGTTTGGCCAATTGCTAGATTCCAACAAGCTCTTGATGTTGGGCGATTGTCAGGAAATTCGCCGGATGATTACAAATCTGGTTGCCAACTCGATTAAGTTTACTGAGGAAGGGCGGGTCGAGTTACGCCTGGGGCTTTCCGCGTCCCGCCCTGAAGATCCACCTACGGTTGCTGGATGGGTAACGGTGGATGTACAAGATACGGGATTGGGGATCTCAGATGATGACCAAGTAACCCTGTTTCAGCGGTTTCGGAAAGGCAGCCATAAGCAGTCTGGCAGCGGCTTGGGGTTGCATCTGGTGCAGCGGATCGTTTCCATCCACAAGGGTACAATTCAGGTTAGCTCTACCGTGGGACAGGGTAGCCTGTTCACGATTCATCTGCCGCTCCACGTCGAAACTCCGAGTCTTAATAATTCCTGCAATAGTCTGACACAGGATTGCCCAGAATAAGTTGTCCAGAATAGACTTTACACCTGAATTAGTTGGTCACTGGACTTTGTACAAAGTCCAGTTTCCTTCAACATTGCACTTATCCATTCACGATTTCCCCACCATTCGGATGGAGAATTTGCCCTGACATATAAGATGAATCTTCAGAGGCTAAAAACAGATAGCTGGGGGCAATTTCATAAGGCTGCCCTGCCCGCTTCATCGGGACTTGATCCCCAAATCGTTCTATCTTCTCCTCTGGAAATGTGGAAGTAATCAGGGGTGTCCAGATTGGGCCGGGAGCTACACCATTAACGCGAATTCCTCGTGGTATCAAAGACTGTGAAAGGGAGCGGGTGAAGGCGACAATCGCGCCTTTGGTCGTGGAATAGTCGAGCAAAGAAGAATTGCCTTTATAGGCAACAACAGAGGTTGAATTGATGATTGCGCTTCCGGTTGTCAGATGAGGTAGGGCTGCTTTAGTCAGATAAAACATGGAAAAAATATTGGTGCGGAAGGTACGCTCCAATTGCTCTGCACTAATATCTTCAATCGTGTCTTGGGGATGTTGTTCAGCCGCATTATTGACTAAAATATCCAGCCTGCCCAAGGTTTCAACGATTGTTTGCACGGACTGTTGGCAAAACAGTTCATCCCCAATGTCTCCAGCGATCGTTAAACACCGTTGTCCTAATTGTTCAACATCGCGTTTTGTTTCTGCCGCATCTTCATGCTCATTTAAGTAGATAATCGCGACATCCGCACCCTCTTTGGCATAGGTAATTGCCACTGCGCGACCAATGCCACTATCTCCTCCGGTGATCAGGGCTACTTTATCTTGAAGTTTATGACTTCCCACATATTGACGATCTTCAGATTGGGGCTGAATTACCATTTCAGCTTCAATACCAGGAACTGTCTGTTGTTTTGGCTCTAAAGCCTGATTTGTGGTGTTTGACATAACTACCTCTAGGTCACAATTATTTTCTTTGGCTTTTAACTTTGGATCACTTTCTTCGATCGCAATGCTCACGTTTCAAAGCAGATTGCTGCAGTGTTCACAGTTGGACTCTGGCTTACCACACGGGGAATAGATCATCATCGGGTAGCGCTTCAAAGGGCAGCCTAGGCGCAATCCCAAAGTCGGAATCTACAACTGCTGGATTGTAGATGTATTCACATGCTTTACAGATGTACTTTTGCATTTTGACTCTTTGATATAGAGGTTGGATGTAGAGGGGTTTTGGGGACTCAAATCACGGGCTTGCCTGTTTCTGAGGCTCATGAATGAATCAGATTATGCTTCCTCTAAGGCGCTACCAAATTGCTTGAGCTTTTTGGCCAGTGTATGCAGTTTGGTTTTATAGCCGCGTTCTGCCTCATCTGCAAACGTATCAACTTCACTGCTAACCTGATTTAACGATTCAGTTATTTCCTCGGCTTTCGTTTTCTTGGTGGTCAGACTTTTCTTGAGATGCTTGAGGGCTTTACCCATAGCTTTCAGGTTGGGCTCCTCAGACTGCTGTAATTTTTCGTGCCAGTGGTCGATCATCTCTACCGCAGCCTCAATATCAATCGTGGCAAAGTCTTCATTGCTCAACAGTTCTAAAAGAGCATCTAGCTCTTGTCCTTCGTCATGCTCCAGGTTTGCAGATGTAGACTCGGTTTTGCTCTGTTCCGATTGCGCTTGCTTTTTATCCGTTGCGGAGTCAGCTTTAGTCTTATCTTTGCCCTGATTTTTGTCTGTATCTTGCTTAGTTTGTTTAGTGGTCATATCAGTTGCCTCAAGCGTTAAGAAATTTCGTCTGACACTAACGTACCAAGCAGTTTTTTCTCAGGCATCTGTCAGAGGGAAGACTACAACATACCTCCAACTGCTTCGAGCTTTCAGAGGGAGAAAACCTGTTCAACCCTGCTCAAACCAACCATATACAGATGTTTCTTCTAGGTCGAACTGATAAACAAAGCTATGTCCTGAGGATGAAGACTCTAAAACAATAGGGGATTAAGTTATTCATAGAACCAACGAACCGCAGTCAATTCCCTAGCGCTTTGCCCGCATGTTTTTTAATCAGGAGAATTTGCAATGTCAGAAACACGTTTGGAGCAAAATACTGAGCTGACTGTTCCCAATGATCCGACGGAGGTAGAAGCTCCCACTTTTATGAAAGCCGTTAAGCGCGACCCAAACGCCGAGATTTCAGATCAGCATCGTCCCTTTCTCGAGAAAGTGATGTTGAACGGGGGATTGTCTGATCCCTATGATGCCAGAGACATTACCGAGGTCATTTTTCGGGTCATGCGCGATCTGATGACAACCGAAGCCGCAGATCATGTCGCTGAGGAACTCCATGAACCCATTTTGGCCACAACCGAAAAAGCGCTACAAATGGAGATTGTCGAACTTTGGCAAGATACCAACCCACTCGTCGGCTTCCTGAGCCGGATTCGTCCACCGTGGCAAGGCCCTGGGATCTTTAAGATTGACGACGAGCGCTTTATATTCCGAGTCGCCAATGAATCAGGCATGTCCCATCTTGCCGATCGCGAAAAGGTGATCACAGCAGTGTTTTCTGCCACCAAAGACGAGTTATCTGAAGAGCGCATCCAAGAAATTTCAACTTGGCTGCCAGGTCAGATAAAGCTGCTGTGGGAAAACGCTTAGCAGTTGTGATCAAAAACTCTCTTTTGTGGAATTGGCGATCGCCAGTAGCAGATCACCTTTTTCCGCAATATTGTCTCTCTAATCAGCTGTTGTGTAAAAGCTCAGCTTGACGAAATCTAGTTAATTTACCTAGAAAAGAGAACTTTCAGGGGTTTTAGATTGAGTTTAGATTCTGTTCCGTTGTTTACGTTCCACAGTTTTTTTTAGGTTTTATTTAGGAGAACACCCATGGTAATGACTCTTGACGATACCAAACGGACTGCGATCGCAGGCAAACTTGCCAACATGAAAGCAGTACAAAATCTTTTGATTGCCAATGAGCAAAAGCTCTTGTCTACCTGTGAAGATGAGGACATTCGCGATCACCTAGAAGATATGCTCGAAGACGACCGTAAGAACCTGGGAATTCTGGATACCGTCATCGTTCAATATGGTGTCAAAGCAGAGCCTGAAGAAACGGTTGCGACGATGCTTGAGCAAGTTCAGAAACTGATGCAAAGTTCCGATCTTAGCCTATACGAAAAGGCATCTAAGCATGAACTTCTCAAGCACCAACAGTTCATGAACGGAGTTTTGATCCACAAAGCAGCACAGATTGTCGGCACAGACATTGAATCTGCAATCAAACCTCTCAATGTTGTCAACTTTGAAAACCGCGCTCACCAAGAACAGATGAAGGGCATTTTAGAGGTTTTGGGTGTGGAAGAAATGACCGGTCAACGGGCTGAACAGGGACTTTGGGCGCGGGTTCAAGATGCAGTGGCTGCAATGACAGGTGTTGTCGGCAGTGCGGCTAGCCGGATGGAGGATGAGTTGGATCTTCAAGACATCATTCGTTTGGATCACCATAAGGCGAGCAAACTGTTCAAGCAGATTGAACGCGCCGATGATCCAAACAAAGTTCAGGAATATTTCGGCCAACTCTATAAAGATCTGAGTGTTCATGCTGAAGCCGAAGAACAAGTTGTCTACCCAGCAGTGAGTTCTTTTTACAAGAACACTCAAGAACTGTACGACGAACAAGCTGCAATGAAGCAGGCACTTGAGAAGCTGCGATCGCTCAATCCAGCCACAGCCGAATTCAAATCCGAAGTTCAGGCTTTACAGCAAGCCGTTACCCAGCACGTTCAGCAAGAAGAGCGCGAGATGTTTGCTAAAATCCGCGAAAATCTGAGCGACGATCAACGAAAAGCGCTGGCAACTGAATTTAAAACCGCAAAAAGTCAGTTGCAAGATCAGTTAGCTGCTAAGTTGCACCAGTAAATCTATATTAGGGAGAGGGCAGTCGAATGCGATCGCCTTCTTCCTACTTTAACCCCGTTCTCAAGCTTCCCCTCGGCAAAACGTCGCAAAACCTCATTACCAAATTTTCAATGGAGCAACCTGTTTATGTCTGAACCAAATGGCGTGATGATGCAGTACTTCCACTGGTACACAGCAGATGATGGCAACTTGTGGAACGAACTTGCAGAAAATGCTGAATCATTGGCAAAGGTTGGCGTGACCTCCGTTTGGCTGCCGCCCGCCTACAAAGGCACGGGCGGTGGCTATGATGTGGGCTACGGGGTTTACGACTTATTTGATCTGGGTGAGTTTGACCAAAAGGGATCGATTCGGACGAAATATGGCACAAAAGATGAGTATCTGCACGCTGTAAAAACGGCACAAGCAGCAGGGATTCGGGTTTATGCCGACGTGGTCTTCAATCATAAAATGGGGGCTGATGCTGAAGAAGAGGTGGAAGCAACACCCTTTAATCAGGACGATCGGAATGCAACTGTTGGCGACTATCAAACGATCAAAGCTTGGACTCATTTCACTTTTCCGGGGCGCAACGGGAAGTATTCCAAGATGGAATGGCATTGGTGGCACTTTGATGCAATTGATCATAATGCCTACAACGAAGGCGAAAACGCTATTTACCTGCTCAAGGGCAAGTCCTTCGACGATAATGTTGATCTGGAAAAAGGCAACTTTGATTATTTGATGGGCTGCGACCTGGATATGGAGAACCCGGAAGTGACGGGTGAATTGAAGTACTGGGGAGAATGGTTTGTTGATACCACAGGCGTGGATGGCTTTCGATTTGATGCGGTCAAACATGTGTCAGCGGAATTTTTCCAGCACTGGCTAGAACACGTTCGTCACCATGCCCAACGGGATCTGTTTGCTGTAGGTGAGTATTGGTCTTACGAAGTCGAAGCGTTACACAGCTTTATTGAGTCAACTGGCGGTAAAGTGTCTTTATTCGATGCTCCTCTGCATTACAACTTTCATGTTGCTAGCACTTCGGGCAATGGATATGACATGCGTCAGATCTTCGACAATACTCTGGTTCAGGATCAGCCCTCTCTCGCCGTCACCCTGGTCGATAATCATGATTCACAACCGTTACAATCGCTAGAATCCATCGTTGAACCCTGGTTCAAGCCCCTCGCCTACGCTCTAATCTTGCTGCGCCGTGATGGCTATCCCTGTATCTTCCACGGTGACTATTATGGCGCGCATTACAAAGATCAGGGACGGGATGGCAACGAATATGAAATTTGGCTAGATCAACACCAATTCTTGCTGGATAAATTCCTCTTGGCCCGCCAAACCTATGCCTATGGCGATCAGTATGATTATTTTGACCACGCCAATACCATTGGTTGGACTCGCCTGGGAGATGATGAGCATCCCGGCGGGATGGCCGTTATTCTCAGCAATGGGGGGGATGGCAGTAAATCCATGGAAGTCGGTCACCCCAACTCTACCTACATTGATATCACCGAACATATTAGCGAACCCGTAGTCACTAACGCTGACGGTTGGGGTGAATTTCAGTGTAAGGGGGGTTCTGTCTCTGTTTGGGTGCAACAAACCTAGAGATTGACTGATTTCCGAAGGTGACGTTTTCGTCTCTTCAATTGGGCTTGCGCCCTTAGCTGAACCGTGTTGGATCAAAAACTGTACTTAAGATTTATTTTTGCAACTCTAGGAGCCGTAAAACAATGACCGAGCAATCTCAGCCCAAAAAAACGGCAAAAACCGAATCCTTGGAGCAGTTTCAAGTTGATGCGGGGGAACAGCTCACGACTAATCAAGGAGTTGTAGTAGACAATACAGACAATTCGTTGAAAGTCGGGGGTAGAGGGGCTTCTCTGCGGGAAGACTTTCATTTTCAAGAGAAGCTGGCCCACTTTGATCGCGAACGCATCCCTGAACGAGTCGTTCACGCTCGGGGTGCAGGGGCCCATGGCTACTTCCAGATCTATGAATCTCTAGCGGAGTACACCAAAGCTCAGTTTTTACAAGATCCATTAGTTCAAACCCCTGTCTTTGCTCGCTTCTCCACGGTGGGCGGTTCCCGTGGCTCAGCCGATTCGGTGCGGGATGTGCGGGGCTTCTCGGTGAAGTTTTACACGCAAGAAGGCAACTATGATTTTGTCGGCAACAATCTTCCCGTCTTTTTTATTCAGGATGCTATCAAGTTTCCAGATATTGTGCATTCCATCAAACCGGAGCCGCACAACGAAATTCCACAAGCGTCAACGGCGCATCCTAGTTTTTGGGATTTCATTTCGCTTGTGCCCGAATCCACCCATATGATTATGTGGCTCCTGAGCGATCGCACCTTGCCTCGTAGTTTTAGCCGAATGCAGGGGTTTGGCGTGCATACCTACCGCTTTGTCAATGCTGAGGGTAAATCCTGCTTTGTGAAGTTCCACTGGAAACCAATGTTAGGGGTGCATTCGTTAGCTTTTGATGAAGCTCAGAAGTTGGCGGGTAAAGATCCTGATTTTCATCGCCGGGATCTGTGGGAGTCAATCGAACAAGGCAATTATCCAGAATTTGAACTGGGGGTACAGATTATCGCAGAAGAAGATGAAGATAAATTTGACTTTGATATTCTCGACGCTACCAAAATTATTCCTGAAGAACTCGTACCCGTGCGTCCGATCGGCAAGATGGTTCTGAACCGCAACCCTGATAACTTTTTTGCAGAAACAGAACAGGTTGCCTTCCAGCCCTCAAACGTGGTGCCTGGAATTGATTTTAGCGAAGATCCGTTACTCCAAGGTCGCCTATTCTCCTATCACGACACTCAACTCCATCGACTTGGTAGCCCAAACTTTGCCAATCTGCCAATTAACCGTCCAGTTTGTCCATTTCACAACAACCAACAAGATGGACGGATGCAGATGGAGGTGAAGACCAGTCGAGTGAATTATTTCCCTAATTCACTGGGTGGCGAGCAACCTGCTCCCTCTGAAACTGAAGGTTATGTCCATTACCCAGAGCGGATTGAAGGGCAAAAAAGCCGAGAACGTAGCCCCAGCTTTGGCGAACATTTCAGTCAGGCAACTTTGTTCTGGAATAGCCTGTCAGCAGTTGAGAAAGAGCATTTGGTCGAAGCAGCCCATTTTGAAATCGGCAAGGCTGAAGACAAAGGAGTGCGCGAACGGATGGTCGATCGCCTGAACCATGTTGATCACGAACTGGCAAAACTGGTTGCAATGGGGATTGGAGTAGCGGCACCAACGCAGCCAGCAACGGAGAATCATGGGCAAAGCTCTCCCGCAGTCAGTCAAGATTCCCTGGCAATCAAAACAGCAAAAGGTCGCAAGGTGGCGATCTTGGCCGCAGACGGTGTAGATGCTGAACAAGTAACCACCATAAAACAAGCGTTGATAGAAGCAGGGGCACAGGCGCAGCTCGTATCGAAATTTCTGGGCACCATCAAGAGCGCCGACGGTCAAGAATTGATCGTTGATAAAACCTTTCTGACCAGTGCCTCAGTAATGTTTGATGCGATTTATGTTCCCGGTGGTGATCGAAGCGTTGAAACCCTCAAAGCAAACGGGGATGCAGTTCACTTTATCGATGAGGCGTTTCGACACTGTAAAGCGATCGCGGCAACGGGTGCAGGAATTGAGTTACTCAAAGAGTCGAGTATTCAAGGCATCACGTTTTCAGAACGCGCGCTCCAAGAGGATCAAGGGGTGATTACTGCTAAAACACCATCCAACGTCGGTGAAGTTGCAAAGGTGTTTGTAGAGGCGATCGCCCAACACCGTTTTTGGTCTCGCGCCAGCAAACAAAAAGTTCCTGCTTAAGAAACCGTAGAGACGAGAACCCCAGACTAACAACACTCTCAAGAGCGATTTAAGGGTTGGCTCTTGAGAGTTTTTCATTACTCCTAGGCCAGGAAAGAGTCATTGGCAGTATGCGGCTGATGTAGAATCAGTCAGATACTTGCAGCTAAAATTGAGGCTTGGGTACGAGAGGAAAGGTATGGCACGGGGAGACCAAATTTACGTTTACCGAGAATTTCTCAATTTGGAAGGAGTCTACGAACACCATGGGATTGACTGTGGAGACGGAACCGTAGTCCATTACCGCAAGCCCAGCGAAACCATTGAGCGCACCTCAATTGAAACGTTTGCGCGGGGACTGTCCATTTATCTCAAAGAATATTCGTTTCGATATATTCCCGATACGGTGATTCGGCGGGCTGAAAGTCGTCTGGGAGAACGCAAGTACAATCTTTTGTTCAACAACTGTGAACACTTTGCCACTTGGTGCATCACTGGGGTAAGCGATAGCCGTCAGATCCGGGATTTTGTTCCTATCCTAAATCAACTCAGCGTTGACAGTTTATTTGAACCGATTCAAGCAGCCTTCGTTGGGACTCAGAGAGAAGATGCGCCTCAACTGCTGAATAAAGCGCTAGCCGAAATTCGCATGGCTTGGGATGACGTTCATCCCCAGTATAAACAAGCGCTCAAGGAAATGAACACCTGGGAAACAGTGGCCAAGGAAGCCATCAAGCGCGATCGCGAAGACCTAGCCCGGGAAGCCTTAAAGCGGAAGAATATCTACAAAAAACGTGCCCAAGACCTCGAAGTCAATCTAGACAAAATCGCTAAAATGACAGAAACCCTGTTGAAAAATCAAACCAGTTTGAGATCTTGAAAAACCTTGAGACTTTTGTGCTTCCCATCCTGCGGGCAAAAGACTTAATCCACTTGATTACCTTGGGAGAACTTAATGATGACATCAACCCAAAGTTTTGCGCCACCATCTGCCAATTTCTATACCTGGAAAGACTATGACTGTGCCTATGAGGTCTATCCAGGGACAGAGTCTGTAACGTCCGCCAAAATTCCTCTGCTATTGGTTCATCCCATTGGAGTGGGGTTGTCCCGTGGGTTTTGGCATCGTTTTTGTGCTCAGTGGCAGCAGCAAGGCTGTGGAAATCCGATTTACAGTCCCGACCTGTTAGGGTGTGGGGAGAGTGCAATGCCTGCCGTGGCCTACTATCCTCAGGACTGGGCAGAACAATTGCAGTTTTTTCTCCAAACGGTAGTGAAACGGCCTGTGGTGCTGGTGGTGCAGGGAGCATTGTTACCTGTGGCGATCGCCCTCATCCAAAATTTCGCTCAAAACCAGCCATCAGAGTGGATTCAAGGACTGATCCTCTCCGGCCCGCCAGCATGGCGAGTCATGACAGAAGCCGCTGCTCCCCAGCAACAAAAAGTGTTATGGAACCTGTTTTTTGCCTCTCCCGTCGGGCGTTTATTCTGGCAGTATGCTCGCCGCCGAAAATTTGTGGCATCCTTCTCCATTCGTCAACTTTTTGCTCAGCCTGAAGCGGTTGATTCAGAGTGGCTAGAGATGTTGGAGCGGGGAGCAATTAACCCTCAAAGTCGCTATGCTGTGTTTTCATTCCTGGCAAGCTTTTGGCGACAGGACTACACAACAGCAATGGCTAAAATTTCTCAACCGACGTTAGTGGCGATCGGCGATCGCGCCTCTAGCATCAGTCGCAGCGGATTTACAGAAACCCCTCAAGATCGCTACCAAGCTTATAAAAAAGGTTGGCAGAACGCCGATTGTGAAATTATTTCTGGTCGCAATGTTCTCCCCTATGAATCCACCTCAGAATTTGTCAATGCTGTAGTCAACTTTATGACGACAAAACGCATAGATACAAAAATATAAGATTTAGGAATAGACAGTTTTACAAAAAAAAATTACACTAGATCGGCAATGTAGCGCTATTAAAAAATTAGGAGGGTGTCATTCCTGAGCAACTAAACCTGACAGTCAGCCTAAGAGGCACTCGTGATGTCAAAGACAACTACCAACTGTTTCGCTTGACCGGATTGCTAGATGCATTTTCTGAAGGCCCTTTCCGTAAAGTTGTCAGTCGTTGTATTGACAGTGATCCCAAAAACATTGTGCTGGATTTGTCTCAAATTGACTTCGTAGACAGTTCCGGACTGGGGGCACTGGTACAACTGGTAAAAAAAGCCCAAACTGAGGGAGGAACTTTACAGATTGTGTCCAACCCTCGGGTGACCCAGACTGTGAAGCTGGTTCGCTTGGAGAAGTTCTTGTCTTTGCAACCCTCTGTGGATGCAGCGATCGCGTCAATCACAAAGGCTTAGTTCTAGGCTTTCGTTCCATTGAACCAAGCGCATCTGAGTTTGTCAGTCTACTGCGTTCATGTTAGACAGTAGGGGCGAAGCAACTCGCCCCCAACAGAGCCATGAGCTGATCAGACACTCGTCAATGCTAGAGTTGCTAAGATCAAGAGGATAAAATAATCAAGGGTATAGAACTCAGAGTGTAGCACTCAGGGTATAGAACTCAGAGTGCAAGGTTAAAGCCGCGTAATTCGTCCTCATCAGCCGTTAAGTCCAGTTAAGTATTAAGTCAGCTCACTGCATTAAGTCAGCTAGCTATTCCCTATTCAACGGTTTACTCCCTAAACTCTCTATAGTAATGTCTATGATTCACTTTGTTATTCGGGCGATTACATTAGGCCAAGATGCGTCTGATTAAGCTTACTCCTGAACAAGCAGAACAGTTGTCTCCATCAGCCTGGGCATATCTGGGGGATGCTGTTTATGAATTGTATATGCGGGATATTTATCTCTTGCCCCCCAAGCGATCGCGCCTTTACTATCAGTTGGTTGTCAGTCAAGTTCGGGCCGAAACTCAAGCCAATCACCTGCAGTCTCTTGAGCCTCATTTGTCGGCGGCAGAGCAAGAAATCTTAAGGCGAGGTCGGAATGCGACTTCATCTAGAGGGCCAAAGCGCCTTGATCCCGGAGTTTACCAACAAGCAACAAGCCTAGAAGCGTTAGTGGGTTACCTCTATCTCACCAACCCAACTCGACTCTCTGAACTCTTTACTTATCTAAATTTAGAGCCTGCGATTCAGCAGAACTTAGCACAAGATGGACAAAAATCCCCCGTCTAAATCCCAACGCTCAGCTCGCAAACCGGCATTGTCCCGTTCTAAAGCCTATAAGGGCCGAGCAGAAACCGGAACTCCCCCTCACCGTAAGGTGGTCAGAACCCCATCCCAAAAGTCTCAACCCTCCTCCAGATCTAAAAACTCCAGTGTCCCGAGGGAAGATTTGGTGACTCTGCCAGAATTGCCAGAGGAAATTCAGAGCATTAACCCTGACTTGATTTACGGACGGCATCCTGTTGTGACAGCGTTGCGGGGCGAGCGATCGCTGAATCGGATTTGGTTGGTGCCTCAACTCCGGGCTGATCCCCGTTTACAAGCGCTGTTACTCAAGGCCAAGGCCCAAGGTACAGTCATTGATGATGTCACTACCCAACATTTAGATCGGGCGTTTTCAAATCTGAATCATCAGGGTATTGTTGCTCAGGTCACTCCCTATGAATACTTTGATTTTGATGACCTTGTTCGGCAAGCTCAATCCTCTAGGTCGCATCCCGTCATCGTTGTAGCAGAGGGGGTTACCGATCCCTACAACTTGGGGGCGATTATTCGGACGGCGGAAGCCTTAGGAACTCAGGGATTGGTCTTGCCCCAACGACGAGCCGTTGGGATTACCTCCATCTCTCTGAAAGTTGCAGCGGGAGCCTTAGAAACCTTTCCAGTGGCTCGGGTCGTCAATCTCAATCGGGCCCTAGAAGCTCTCAAAATAGAAGGGTTCTGGATTTATGGCACAGATTCTACCGCAGGCCAGCCGATACATACCGTCAGCCTCACAGGGCCAATTGTTCTGGTGATGGGGAGTGAAGGTCAGGGTTTAAGCCATTCGACCCGGCGACATTGTGATGTGTTGCTCAAGATTCCCCTTGCCGGACAGATGCCTAGTTTGAATGTTTCCGTGGCGACCGGAATTGCTCTCTATGAAATCTATCGCCAACGATGGAGCCAGTAGTCAGCAATTCCAGGTTGTTTTAACTTAAATCCTTAACATCATCTGAACAGCACGTTTATCGAACCGATGCCATCCAACCAACTAGACCATCAGCTAAAGCAACGGCTAATTTCTGTTGTTCTTCAGGGTTGACAATCCACTCGAACTCTTCCGGATTAATCATAAATCCTAGTTCCAACAAGATTGATGGAGCAACCGCCGGACGGGTTAAAGCCAAGTTATTCCAGAACACTCCGTAGGATGGACGGTTTAAGGTTTCCACCAGATAATGATGCAAAAAGACGGCTAACTGATGGGCTTGCGGATGATACCAAAATAGACCCACGCCCTGGGTTTTGAGGGCATTGCCATTGTCCGGTAGGGCATTGTAGTGAACTGAAATGGCCAGATCGGGTTCCTGTTCATGAATCAGCCTCACCCGATCTTGAGGGAACAAGTCTTCATCTCCACTGCGGGTCATCAAGACCTTGGCCCCTCGCGTCACCAACTCCTGTTCTAACAATCGAGAGACAATCAACGTTACATCTTTTTCCGGGTAACCTGTTGGGCCTCTTGCTCCCAAATCATTTTGACTGCCGTGTCCCGGATCAATCAGAATCACCATTCCCGATAATGGTTTCAGTGCAGGGTCTACCGGGGGATTTTGGGGATTTTTCAGAGATAGCACTAATGTTGTGCCGTCATAGCGAAGTTTATAACCCCATTGTTGCTGGGTTTTAAAGTGAAAGATATACTGAACCGCATTTTGTTCTGTCCCCAGGGGAGACAACACGGGTTGCCAATCCATCCGCTCAACCAACGGGTTATCATCAAATCGAATCGTGTCTGTTTGCGCCGTTGTGTTGTGCAAGGTCAGGGTCAAACTGGTGTCCGTTTGGCTGATACTCACCGGAACTGGAACCTGTAAGGGAAAATAAACCTCTGTCCACTCCCCAGCCTGACGAGACCTCGCACTGCGAATGAAAGATTGGGGGGGCAGTGCTCCTGTCAAAATTCGGGTTTCATCTGCTTTGATCCAGCCTCCATAGCTGAGACGCAAATAATCCCCCTCTCGACCCGTAATCCGATCGCGGGTACCTTTGGGCAAGGGGGTGAGGCGGGAATAAGTGGTACTGGGGCCTGTGCGGGCAACTCCCTCTGGGGCAATCACTTCAGCAATTTCAAACTGTTGTGGCGAGAGAATGGTAATCGCCCCTGCGGCTTGCTGGGTGACGGTTTCTCCGGCAAGTTGAAGGTGATACTCGGGTTGACCCAGGCTCAATTGAGGTTGGTTGGCGGGAAAGGGAATCTCTGTTCCAACCTGGGCACAGCCGTGATAGTGTCCGATTGCCTGTTTTACAGGCTGGTTTGTTTCTGTCAGAACAGCTTTGTTGTCCGGTAACTCCAAGACTTGGGACTGAAAATAAAGGGGAATGCTTTGACCTGCGATCTGCACTGAAACTTGAGCGTTGGGCGGGGCGATCGCCCTAAAACAGATGGATTCCCCTGGAATACGGGCAATATTAACCATGGGCTGTAAGGATTCTGGCAGGAAGGCAACGCCTTGAGGCCCTTCAGGTTGATTTGGCAGGCGAGTAATGGTTAAAACCAGTTCCTGATCTTGGTGACGCAAGGTGAAGCGGTTTTCCCCAACGTTTAAAGGCAGGGTCGGGGCAAAATGTCCAGCAGGGGAGCGATCGCCAACGACTTGATCATTAATAAATACTTCGGCATCTGGAGTAGCCGTACCAATGAAAAAAATCCGGTCAGCATTGGTTTGATGGTTAGGAGGAGGATAGGCAATATAAAGATCTGGATCAGCCTGATCAGACCAAGCTGGAGAATTCATGGACAGGATAGCAGAGACAAGGGCAATCCTAAGGAGCTGTTTCATTCGTTCTGGGTGGGTATGAATCTGAATCAACACACGCTATGCGATCGCCGCCTTGGATGATGGCCTCCCGTAGGGCTTGATCGGCTCCATCAATTAAAGCATTAAAGTCGGATGCCGGGTTTGGGATCAAACTATTCACACCTAAACTGTTTAACCGTTGACAGACTTCGTAACCGCTCATGTCTGGCATCCGGATATCGAGCAGGATGAGATCTGGAGGTTCTGCTTGGGCTGATCGCAAGGCCATTTGACCATTGACCGCCTTGCGAACTTCGTATCCCTGCTCCAATAACATGCTGGACAAAAACCGCAGGAGGGGTATCATCGACGATGAGAATACTGGCTTTGAGGTCTAGATTTCCGGTCATTTTAGTTCAGAGGTAATAGTTCATATTTGGTTTGTACCATAGTCCCTCCGCTAACTCACTTGCAAACAAACATTGACTTTGCTAGCGGTACTAATTCTATCTTACAGAGTTTGTCCTACAGGTTTGATGCCGCCAAACAGAGCAATTTCAAATAACTTCATAAAACAGTCTACGTGAGCAAACCCAATCTCTCGGAGCCAATTGCATTGGATTTCAACCGGAGCAAGAATATTGGCTACTTTATCTGAACGGTTGTAATATTGCCGATCAATTTCTGCTCTCGATTGATAGTTGCCCAATTCTTGATGATAAGCATAGAGGGAATCGACAAACAGTTCATCAAAGAGTTTCTCTCCTATTTGAGAGGCAGAAGCAACATGTTCAAGGTTGAGAAAAACACCTCCTGGTGTCAGTAAGTGATAGATTTCCTGGTAGAGTTCTTGCTTGCGTTGATCAGATTGATGATGAATTGAAAAGCCAGAAACAATAACATCAAAGGGAGCATAAGGTTGAACGAGTTCAATCCAATTGGGTGTCCCAAAATCTCCCAGAAAAAATTCAGTAAATTGGTGGGAGGTTTTGGTTTTCTGCTTGGCAGCCTCAATCATTACTTCTGAAAAGTCTAAAAATATACCTCTTGCCTGCGGATATTGCCTTAAAAGAGTCAACCCCAAAATACCGTCCCCACAGCCCAAGTCCAGGAATGTCTGGATTTGAGGCTTTGCCATTTGAATAATGCGTGTCATGATTTCAAGTTGCTCACTGGCCAGAGGAATTGCACCTCGAACGCCTTCTAGGAAGGTCTGAGAAAGAGTCGTTGTCTTCCAGACTTCATCTGTTCTTGTCATGGTTTTTGCTAACAGTTGCTAACACTTTAAGGTAATTATTGTAACTTCAGGAGGACAATTCCAGCGCCCTGGAAAATAAGTTCCTAGTCCTCGGTTGACATACAGAGAATTGCTTCCAACTTGATGTAGACCCGATGCCCACTCCCAATGTTTAAACATTTTTCCACAACTCGATTTGATTGGCACTAAAAATCCCAAAGATTTAGGTAAAGTTTTCTTCACTTTTCGCAACCAACCTGGGAGTGCCCCAATACCTGGTAATACAATCTGGCCTCCGTGGGTATGACCTGAAAGCTGCAAGTCAACTCGCCACTTTTGGAGGGCATCAGCAGTGTCAGGGTTATGGGATAAAACAATTCGAGGGATGTTTTCAGCCACGCTTTCCATGACATCTTTGGGCTGAAATTCTCCTGAAAATAAGTCCGGCAACCCAACCAAAGCCAAGCCTGAACCCAAGGGATAAACAACTTCGTTAAATAAAACTTGAATGCCAACTTGCTTCAAAGCATTAACAATTATCTTTTTGGAGTCAGGATAGTGATAGTCATGATTTCCTAATACTGCATAAATTCCCCTTCGACTCTGTAATGATTTGAAGTGAATAGCGAGGCGGTCAATGGGGTTGGGATCGTGGGTGACAAAATCTCCGGTGAGTAAGATTAAATCCGGTTCGGCCTGGTTGGTTACGGCGATCGCTTCTACCAGTAATTCTTCTGAAAGTCGCAAGCCATCATAGTGAAAGTCAGACAGTTGAACGAGACGAGTTCCGTCAAGGGCAAAGGGCAAATTAGCGACTTGGAGGGTTAAGGAGTCTAGTTTTAGCGGGCCAGTGAGAAACCTGTGCATAAACAAAGATTGGAGTTGACACGAGGCAATCTCCAGTCTAGCAATCCGATTGGTCGGACATCCAAGTTTGAGCTGGGGCTGGGACACTTGAAGTCACTAATCTAAACCCAGGGTAAGCTGCGATCGCGATCCTAAATCAATCCTGACTAAATCAATCCTGAAAAAACTATAGAGAGGTTTGGTGATGAAGTCCCCAAGCGTGGACAACGCCCCTCCACCCCCGTCTTACAAATCATTGAGCCCTGCTATATGAAATTATTATTATTAAATGTTTTTTAAAGCTGATCTTAATCCTTTTGAACTGGAGTCGGTTGCCTCAAATAAACTAGACTTGAATAAAGTAAACTTAAGTAAACTGAACGTAAACTCTTTGTGGGAATTACGATTCTAAAAGGAACTAAAATAATGGCCTTGACGACCTCAATCATGTTACCCCTGAGAACTCCTGCACCCAGCTTTCAGCTGCCAGATGTTGTTTCAGGTAAGCTGATTTCTCCAAACCTATTTCCATACCAAAAAGCTTTTTTGGTGATGTTTATCTGTCGGCATTGCCCGTTTGTTCAGCATGTTCAACATGAATTGGCAAAACTGGGTCAAGACTACCATCGGGAGAATCTGGCTATTGTTGCAATCAGCTCAAACTCCGTCCAGACTCATCCAGATGATGCACCCCATCAGTTAAAAAAAATGGCTGAGGAGTTGGGATTTAATTTTCCCTATTGTTATGACGAAACTCAAACTGTTGCAAAGGCATACATGGCCGCTTGTACCCCTGACTTTTTCCTGTTTGATGGCGATCGCAGACTGGTTTATCGTGGTCAATTGGATAGTAGTCGTCCGAGCAACGATAAGCCCGCCACAGGAATCGATTTGCGCGCAGCAATTGATGCTGTTTTAGATGATTATCCAGTAGATTCAGAGCAACATCCTAGTGTAGGCTGTAACATCAAATGGCATCCCGGTTCGGAGCCAAAGTACCATGCTTAACTATGCCTAATTTTGCCTAACTATGCCTAACTTTGAAATGATTCCGTGAGATGACAAGATTACTAGGTGAGATTACTAAGTAAGACTATTCAGCAGGAAGTGGTGTCGCAATAGGAGTTATTGTCGATTCTACATCAAATACATCTCTTAATGCCTCTTTTAGACTGGGTCGCATGATAATTTTGTTGCCGATGACGACAACCACACGGGCAAGAGTAGGCAGACTATTTTCAGAGGCTTCGATATAAATAGGCTCTACATATAGCAAAGATCTTTCAATCGGAATTACCAGCAAATTTCCTTGAACTGCTCTTGAACCTTGGCGA
>JBOFUV010000150.1:0-27226 GCA_051652765.1 Microcoleaceae cyanobacterium
GCATTGGCTTAACAACTTCAGGTATTGGCCTAACAACTTCAGGTATTGGAATTGGTCAAAGTGCCTCAGGTATTGGGCTAACAGCTTCAGGAATTGGAATTGGTCGTTCTATTTCAGGCATTGGCTTAACAACCTCAGGCATTGGTTTAACAACTTCTGGCATCGGTTTAACAGCTTCAGGTATTGGTTTAACAACTTCTGGTATTGGAATTGGTCAAAGTGTCTCAGGAATTGGACTAACTACCTCAGGTGTTGGGCTAACAACTTCTGGCATTGGAATTAGTCGTTCTATTTCAGGCATTGGAATTGGTCAGAGCATGTCTGGAATTGGTCTAACAACCTCAGGCGTTGGTTTGACAGCTTCAGGTATTGGCTTCAGTACTTCAGGTATTGGCCTAACAACCTCAGGTATTGGTTTAACAACTGCTGGAATCGGCTTAACCGCTTCCGGTGTTGGCTTAACTGCCTCAGGCATTGGGCTAACAACTTCTGGCATCGGTTTAACAACTTCTGGAATTGGTTTAACAACTTCTGGTATCGGAATTAGTCGTTCTATTTCAGGCATCGGTTTAACAGCTTCCGGCATTGGGCTAACAACTTCTGGCATTGGAATTGGTCAAAGTGTCTCAGGAATTGGCTTAACTACCTCAGGCATTGGACTAACAGCTTCCGGCATTGGAATTGGTCAAAGTGTTTCAGGTGTTGGACTAACAACTTCTGGTATTGGAATTGCTCGTTCTATTTCAGGCATTGGTCTAACAACTTCTGGTATTGGAATTGCTCGTTCTATTTCAGGCATTGGACTAACAACTTCTGGCATTGGAATTGGTCAAAGTGTTTCAGGTGTTGGACTAACTACCTCAGGCGTTGGAATTGCTCGTTCCATTTCAGGCATTGGCTTAACCGCTTCCGGTGTTGGCTTAACAACTTCAGGTATTGGAATTGGTCAAAGTGTCTCAGGCATTGGACTAACTACCTCAGGTATTGGACTAACAACCTCAGGCATTGGCTTAACCGCTTCCGGTGTTGGAATTGGTCAAAGTGTCTCAGGTATTGGTCTAACAGCTTCAGGTATTGGTCTAACCACTTCTGGTATTGGAATTGGTCGTTCCATGTCTGGAATTGGACTAACAACTTCAGGCATTGGCTTAACAACTTCTGGTGTTGGAATTGGTCAAAGTGTCTCAGGTATTGGACTAACAACCTCAGGCATTGGGCTAACAACTTCTGGTATTGGAATTGGTCGTTCTATTTCAGGCATTGGCTTAACAACTTCAGGAATTGGAATTGGTCAAAGTGTCTCAGGTATTGGGCTAACCGCTTCTGGCATTGGAATTGGTCGTTCTATTTCAGGCATTGGACTAACAACTTCTGGTGTTGGAATTGGTCAAAGTGTTTCAGGCATTGGACTAACAACCTCAGGTATTGGAATTGGTCAAAGTGTTTCAGGCATTGGCTTAACAACTTCTGGTATTGGAATTAGTCGTTCCATATCTGGAATTGGCTTAACTGCTTCTGGAGTTGGAGTTAGTCAGAGCATCTCCGGTGTTGGTATCAAAATGTCTGGCATGGGCTTGACAATGTCCGGCAGTGGAATGTCGGGAATTGGTTTAGCAGCTTCCATACCTCCGTTTCGCCCTTTGAAGTTTTGGTTGATTGCCGATGCCGAACTAATTATCCATGGCGCAACTGAACCTGATGCAGCTTTAACCATTGGAGGTCGTCCAGTCAAACTAAACCCAGACGGAACATTCCGATTTCGGATGTCTTTTCCAGACGGAGTGATTGACTATCCTATTTTGGCCGTAGCTTCAGACGGCAAACAAACTCGCTCAATCCACATGAAATTTACTCGCCAAACCCTAGGACGCAACACTAACACTCAGCAAGAAGCAGTTCTAGAGAGGCGTTACTAATCTAGATCCTTAGATTGAGATCGGGTAGAAACCCAGAAATTTATGACCCCTCCGACGAGGGGTTTTTTGATTTGAATATTCTCTTAGTGATAGCGCCAATAGGGACGACCCTTCCAAAACACACCGATTAAAACACTGACTATTCCACCTCCAGACAGAGTTGCTAGAAACGCAGGAAGTGGCAAGAAAGATTTGACCAATAATACTAAAAATAAACATCCAACCAAGGCCCAGAGGCTAACCTGATTGAGTAGATGTTCTTGTTGCCAGATCTCTAATAAATAAACAGATAATGCTCCTACTCCAACAGTGGCTAGAATCGGGAGCAAAGTTACCATCAAAGGAGAAGAGAGCAAAAATCCCA
This sequence comes from Microcoleaceae cyanobacterium, assembly GCA_051652765.1. Lineage (GTDB taxonomy): Bacteria > Cyanobacteriota > Cyanobacteriia > Cyanobacteriales > Microcoleaceae > JBHJGO01. The sequence goes on from JBOFUV010000150.1 coordinate 2,281, forward strand.
AGGTGTCTTGTACGATAGTCACTCGAGCAAAACTGATGACCAAGAGGACTTCTAAAACTACCGCAACCAAATTGGCAACGACCGAACTCTGTATTAACCATCGCCAGGGCAAATCCTTGAGCAAATCCTTGAGTTGCTGCATAACGTCAGTACAGGTTAAGGGTGTTTTCTGGGTCTTTCTAGGAAAGAATGAGGGTTTTAGACAACGACAGAATCAGAGTTCTAGCTCATCCCGTCCTCGGGGTAGATTCAGTTAACATTGTATGTGATTCCTGCAACGCAATGATTCTACTTCACCACTACGACCAAATCACTCCCTTTACTGCTGATCCACCTGAATCTATCTCCACTTTTCCTAATTCTGTACCAATGCCTCAGTAAAACTCCCAGCCAATAATCAGCTCAAGAATGTATTGGATGGCGTTGCAGCCCAACTCCGATTGCCCATATTTATCTAGTTCTATCAAAGCCTGAAAGTCAGGACAGTTCACGGACTGCCCTGAAACTTTCTGAATCAACTGGGAAACGGAATCCTAGCTCTAATTCAGGTCAGGTGAATAACCTGATATTGCTTAGATGGCGACAAACGGATCACTGGCTAGCAAGGCTGCAGCATCCACACCCCGGAGGAATGCCAGGGTTTCATCCCCTGCTGAAATCTCAGTCCGGTTACCAGACTGTTCAATGGAAAGTGCATCTGCCGTCAAGCCGTCGGTTAGACCAATCTTGTCCAGACCCACTTCAAAATCAATGATGGTGTCTGTTCCTTCCCCAACAGCCAAGATGAACGTGTCAATATCGCCACCAAGGGAACCTGTGCCACCCCACAGGCGGTCATCTCCTAAGCCACCGCGCAGCAGGTCGTCTCCAGCATCGCCCCAGATTTCATCGTTCCCTTCATTGCCGGAGAGCATGTCGTTGCCGGACTTGCCACCGATGCGGTCATCGCCTGTGCCACCCGAAATGGTGTCATCGCCACCGGGCAGGTCAGTTTGAGCATCCCGTGAGTTTTGGTCGCCCCGCAGGATGTCATTCCCATCCTCACCAGAGATGTCATCATTCCCAAGATTGCCTGCAACGGTGTCGTCACCGCCATTGCCATTTAGAACATCGTCCTCATCGGTACCAATGATCGTTTCAGGTTCGGCAGGCAGAAACTCATTTTGGGGGGCAACAAAAGCGAGGGCATTAGGACGTTCATCACCTAGTGGAAAGGCTTGGAGCGTCGTCAGATCAGGAAGGGTCAAGCTACCATCAACATGTGATATCAGTGCTACGCGATCGCCTTGATAAGAAACTTCTAAGCTCTTATAAGGCACTTGCCGCCCAAAAATATCACCGACTTCTTCAATGACTTCAAAGGAGTAATCGGTAAAGTCACCCGCACCAAACAAAACGTCTTTATAGGGATCGAAACCCTGAATCGTTAGATAATCTTCATCGCCATTGCCGACATACCAGACTTCGCTACCTTTTTCCGAATCGAGAAGGTTATCGTTGCCAATGACAAAGGTATCGACACCCAAACCACCAACAGCAAAATCGGCCTCGCCGACACCGGTGGTGGCAGTACGATAGCCTTCTTGTTCACCATCGACAAAGGTAACTTCGACCCCAGATAGCAGCGTGGCAGGCCCAAAGCCAGTGAGAACGTCGTCTCCCGATGAACCAGAGAAAATGACTTCTCCTTCCGGATTAAATTGTCCGACTTTGACGTAGTGTTCAAAAGCTGACTTGTATTCACCATTAGCGATCGCCTCTTCTACTCCTGGATTTTCTTCAAAGTAGAAGGGCTCGTACAGGGTATTTTGTGTTCCCCAGCCACCGGGCGCATTAAAGGTTGCGACATTGCCTGTGGTATAAACATAGGTTCCACCGGGGATATAGAAGGATACGTCGATTGGTGGTGCGTCTTCAACAATCGCAACGAGATCATTTTGGAAAGAGATTTTGAGATCTTCTCCAACTTTCTCAAACTCATAATCGTAAGGTCTTCCCGCCAACAGAAGGCGATCAGTTAAAACTTCACGACTGCTAGTAGGTGCAATTGCACCAAAAGTACTGCCTTGGTCAAGGTTCTTAATCAAAGCATAGTCGCTATCGCCGCCTCCAACATAAAAAGGTTGGGGCGTTTCATTGATGATCGCCGCGTTACCCAAAAAGAAGGTGTCTTCACCAGGGGCACCGACTAAAGTATCAATTTCTCCGACTCCTGTTGTTACAGGTTTGACATCTCGGGTATAAACTCCTTCACTAATGGGTACGCCTACCAAACCACCTTCATATCCCGAACCATAAATGGTATTGTTACCGTCTGTTGTTGGCGCAAAAAGACTATCTTCCCGTGCTTCAAACTGTCCGAATTTGAGATAGTGTTCGTAGGCACTGGTGACTAAGCCAGCATCGATCGCCTTTTGAACGGAATTGCCATAATCCGATTGGTCAAATTCCACATACCACGGCTCAAAGAAAGAAGGCTCAACGTACTTGCTAAAGAATTCATTTTCGAGGGAAACGAGGGAATAAGTGCCTTTTTCTGTGTATCCTGTAAAGGTTTCTAGCCCCGTTACGCCTTTAATGACTGCCAGTAATTGACCCGTCAAAGTACTAATCACCGTATCGCCATCGATTTCTGTGAGAGCGTAGTAATCGCTGAAACTGAATTGAGGGATTACTTCAGAATCTGGATTGACAGGAAGTTGAATGGAGTCTTTGGTAATGTCGAAATTATCGATTACTAACGGTTCGGTGACGCTGGAATCGATTACAAAAGTTTGCCCAATAAAGGGAGAGATGCTGCTATCCATGGTTGTTTTCTCAAGATTTCTTCAAGATGTTGATCGAAAAGTGAGCCACTCAAAAGGATTTCGGTGAGTCAGGGCAGTTCACAAATTGTCCCCAAACTCTGATTGTTAAACGCAAACAGTTGTGACGCTAAACAAGATTAAAGTTAGGTCAAATACTCTTCTGATTGCTCTTTTGCTACGTGAGCCTTTAGATTCACCCTGACACATAACATTCAATCACAATTGAGAATTAATATCAATAAGTTTTGTGAAAAAATAGTATGGGTTTTTGACTGTGCACAAATTAAGGCAACATCATGTCACCTTCCTACTCTAGCAAGGTGACATGATGTTTTCAAATTGCTTTCAGGTCAGGGATTGTGCCCTTTATGACCCCGACCTGCTTTCGATTCTGTAGCCCATTGGTTGTTTCCTTGTGGACAATATCTAGAAACAATGTGCAGTTGGACTGCAAGCCAAGTTTGAGTTGTTTAGACGAATCCCGCAGCCGACATGGAAGCCCCATTGAAGGTGGTTGAGCGTACATTTGAGATGCCACTAACGCCTTCAATAATTGCAATCAGGTCTCCCCCTTGAGAGATTTCCAGGTTGCCACTATTCGGAACAAAGCTGTAATCATCTCTATCTCCCGCAAGCAGAACGCGATCACTTTTTTGATAGTTCTGAATCAGGGCATAGTCAGCAGAACCATTCCCCAAGTAAAAAGCTGTTGGAGCCGAGGTTGCAGAACCAAACCCTAGGAGAAACTGGTCTGAACCATCCAGGGAGCCCACTAGTACATCCTTTTGTCCAGTACCTGTGCCAGCCTCAATAATGTCCTCGGAAACACTCAGTTCCACACCGGAAATTAACGTTTTTTTACCATGGGTAATTAAAGTGTCATTTCCATTCGCGGGTGTTGAGCTGTTCAGAGTGGGAGAACCAGCGGCTGCCCCTGAAAATACGCCCTGATGACGGCTGCCTGAGTTTTTGACATAGTGTTCTAGGCCACCTGAAACGCCATTCAGTAGGTCATAGACCTCATCATTAAATCCCCGTTCTGGAACTCGCCCACTGAGACGAAAGGTGTTGTCATTCAGAAAGTTTCTGGGTTGTACATTGTCAATTTCTTGAACAATACCCACTAGATCTTTTTCAGCTTTAGTGTAGATTTTAAGACTATACCCATCAGGAGAACTGGAATCCTTTTGGTACTTATAGATATAGTCCTGAGGAGCACCTGACAGTGAAACATAGTCATACTCAATATTAAAGTTGACAACCCGAGCAAAATCTTTGTTGCCCTGTCCAACGTACAATCGATCGCTCTCGCCGAAGAGCATTCCAGTTGTTGCCCCTGTGCGACTGTACTCTCCATTCGGGACACTGAGGAAGAAACCGTTCTCTTTAAGAGGGGAATTTTCACCCACCAGAATATCCCGTTCGCCGACACCAAAACTAGCAGGAGTAAAGACTGCAGGGCCATTAGGCCCAGAACCTGGAGTAAAAGTTGCTGTGATAGCAACGCCATAGAAATCTGTATCGTCTCCAAACCCAGTCACAATTTCGTTACCAGAACCACCTGTAAAAAATCCCTCTTTCTTATTGGGGCCAAAGAATTGCCCAACGGCTTGAAAGTGAGCTTCTCCAGTCGCATAAGTGCTGGGGATCAAAGCGTCAAGATCATTGTAGAAAGCACGATACATACTTTCATTGAAAGTGGATACTTCAGTCATGAATTACTTTAGCCTCTATATTGTGGAATACCGTGGAATCAGGAAATCACTTAGAGTCGGCTGAGAAAACTCTCTTTTTGGCATTAAGCCGACACCCTGAGCCTTCACGAGATAACGTATGAGCCTTAAAAACGTTTCACTGAAATACGATGCCTCTAAATATTCCCTGTTTAGTAGAATATTCTAGATAAGAATTAATATCAACAAGTTCTAAAAAATGATGCGAATTTTTATAGTCAGGGCAGAGAGAACTTATTATTTTAATGACTAAAAAATCATTAAAATATTCTGTGCGGGATTTCCTGGTGTGGAATTGTCTGCTTCTACTAATTTAGGCGGCGGTGTGGTGTTTAAGTTTTCCTCGGCCACTACAGACTGAGGCTGAACCTAGGCGATCGCATCTGTTGGAGTCACTTGAATTTTATATGTAAGTTCTGTAAGAGATACTAAAATTTAAGAGGGGATTTGGAGTAATCCAGTCGTTAAATTATCATTAGTTAAATTATCATTAAGTTGCGGCATTGCTTGATGGCAGTATGATGGCCCTCTAGCCCTTTATCTGCGTCAGCATTCTGGCAAGAGTATTCTGTTCTAACAGATTGGTCTCTCCTGATCACACAAACCTGATTACACAAACCTGATTACACAAATATCTTGTAACATCAAAACCTGTTGAGCCTAAGAGAGGATTTATGAACACTACGATAGACCGTGCCGAGATAGACTGTGCTGAAGCTTGTGTGAATGGTTGCATTCTGGAGGATAAATGCCCCAACAAAGAGTACGCAGAAGCTACAGCTAACTTCATCAGCAGTACTTCACTAGATAACATGCTAAATATGGCAGAAGAGGCAATTCGCAAAAAACGCATGGAGCCTCCCAAGTGGATCATTCCTGACTTCCCAGAATAACCATTGTCTAGCTAGCTTCCGTCCAGAGGAGCTTAATTCTTTGGGCAAAACTACCCTTCTCAGCTCGCTTCTGATCTCGTTCTAACAAAACTATCTCCAAGGAAATTCCATAACTTTCGAGGAGTGCGTCAACAACATCTAACAAATCAGCCAGTTCTGTTGCTAACTGAGGTTCAGCAGCAATTACTGCTTCGTGAGCCTCCTCCAGCAGTTTGTTTCGTAATGCTTGGCGATATTCTGCTTCTGAAAGGGTAACTGTATTACACTCATGGCCTGCCTTACGAATCAGGTCAGGGATGTGATCGCGCACAAGCTTGTTATATTCCTGTCGCACCGACAAAACTCCTCTTTACCGACAAAACTTTGTAGCTAACAGATTTATAGCTAACAGAGGTTATATTTTTTACAGTAAGCTAATTTACCCTAACATGCCTTGAACTGGAATGAAACCTTACAATTCACTTCTGAAATTAATAGCTTGGGGTTTGATAGTCTTAAGCGTTTCTCTAGGAATTTGCAATTGGCCATCTTCAGCCGCTGTTGTTCTATCAGACAGCACCTATCAAAATAGCACTGACCAAAATACTGACCAAAATAATGCCTATCAAAACACCTACCAAACTCGTCAAATTCACAGTCCAGACGGTATTGGGAAGTTCTATATGGGCCGAGAAATTGCCCAAGTTATGGGGTATGAAGGTGCAGCTTGGTTAGAGCGAACGAGTCGATCAAATTCAGAACAACCTCAGCAGGTTCTGGCAGCACTTCAACTCAATTCAACAGATGTTGTGGCGGATATTGGGGCAGGAACAGGGTACTTTACATTTCGCATTAGCTCTTTGGTTCCAGAGGGCAAGGTCTTCGCTGTGGATGTACAACCCGAAATGCTTGACCTGATTAATTTTGTTAAAACCCAAGAAAATATCTCCAATATCGAAACTGTTCTAGGGCAAATAGACACGCCAAACCTGCCTATGCAGAAGATTGATTTGGCCCTAATGGTTGATGCTTATCATGAGTTTGCCTATCCAAGGGAAATGATGAAAAATTTGGTTGCTGCTCTCAAGCCGGGGGGGAGAGTAGTGTTAGTTGAATATCGGGGAGAAAATCCGTTAATCCTGATTAAGGGATTACATAAAATGACTGAAAAGCAAGTGCGTAAAGAAATGAAGGCGGTGGGATTAAACTGGATAAAAACTGATGAAACCCTACCTCAACAGCATTTAATAATCTTTAAGAAATAACATCTAACACATAACATCTAACACATAACTTCTAAATCTTTATGCTAAAAAAAAATATAGGGGTTTTTGGAGTATTTATGAGTGGGTTGGGATTGCTTTTGACCTTGGCCCAACCTCTGCTCGCTGAAGTTCCTGCTTTATGCGTAATTAATGAATCTGAAACCAATGATTTGAGTTTTCAACTATTTGACTGTAGTTATTCGCGATCGCAAATCCAATCAGAAAGAGTTGGATTTCAACTGGATACCAATTCAGGCGTTTTAATCATCTTGTCAACTCGTCCAGGAGCAGAAGTTGTCATGCCCGATCCTGAACAAGTTAGCAACAGGATTGTTACACCTTGGATTGTAAAAAGGACTTCGCAAGTTAACGATAAAGTAAAGCTCACAATCTACAATCAGCAAACTCAAAAAACAGTCACAATTGATCTGAGTTTCTAAGCAGGGGCTTTGTCCCCAACCTCCTCAGGACTTACGCAGTCAAAGTATCGAAAGTTCTGGCATAGTCAAACTTTAGGGAATGGGTCTGAGAAATAATCTGCCCTGGAACTCTGGGTGATTTGGCTTCAGCTCAAAGTGCCAATACTGTTCGTAGGCATTCAGAAAGCTCTGACCCAAAATTCCATCAACTTTCAGGACATCCAACACGGAAGGGGAGGCCAGAATAACGGCTTCTAGGTTGGTCTGTTGATTCAGATCAAACTTGGATTTCAGAGTGACCTGAGCCAGAACTGATTGCTTTGCCTGATCCAGTCCGCAAAATCCTTGCACCTGAATCGGAGTTGTGGCCCCTAGGCGCAATTGATCTGCAAGCTGGGGAGAGATAAAAATAGTGTCCGCCCCAGTATCCAGCAAAAAAGTAAAAGGCCCTTTGCCATTAATTTCTACCTGGGCCAACAACACCCCTAAGCGACTTTGGAGGGGAATCCCGTAATCCAGGGTCTCTAGAGGCAAGGGTTGAGGAGACAGCAGTTGCAATTCCTGGGTTTGGGGATTGAGGTTGAGGTCAAAATACCGTAAAACATCCATCCCTAAAACTCCGGCCAGATCTTCTGGAATCACAGTGCTGGCAAATTCCAAGCCGTGCAATCCCTCTATCTGGATCTGACTGAGCGAAAGGGTTGGGAGCTGATGCCGAACTGCACGCATGTCAGGACAGTCCTTTCCAGCAACAGCAGAGGTGAGGCGATCGCCAGGAATCGGTGTTCCGACTAGACCAAGTTCCTGAACCAGGGAAGTTGCGATCAGAGTTGTGGAGGCCCCTGTGTCTAGCAAGAAACGCCCTGAAGTTTGCCCGATTTGCACGTCTAGGGCAAACACTTGGCCTCCCTGTAAACGATGTAGAGGGGCAATCGCCTGTCCTTTAATGGTTGCCGGGGGAAAATCCAACCCTTGGATCTGAATAATTGCCCCCAAATAGCCTAAGCGACTGACCTCCCCAGGAAAGTGATCTAGGAGTTGGAAAACCTGAGATTGAGGCAGGAGAAAGCTGGAAGACGGAGTTAAAGGTGCACTGAAAGCCTGAGATCCTGAAAATAACTCCCCTAAGGCTAAAATTGCCAGGACAACATTTGCTCTCATATCCAGTCTACTTGAGCCATGGAATGACTTGGATTTTGCTACCAGGATATCTTATTAGCACCAAAATTTAAGCTAAACGCAATATTGAGCGTTTCTAGAGAATCCACCAACCACTTTACCCTGTTTTTGGGAAACACAGAATAGTGATTAAACAGGACTGAAAATCGCTTTTCCAAATCCGACTTTACTTTGCGGCAGATTAGAATGACTTTCAAGAGCAGACCTGTAACGGGTGTTGCCCCCAGGTTATTGGTTAAGTCAACAAAGACAAAGTGACTTGGCTCATAAGCACTTTCAACCACCATAAAATTCAGCAGCTTTCGACAGGTTCCTGTTAACAAGGTGTCATTCAACTTTTGACTGTCATTGTAAGAGAGTGTCTCTTGAAGGGTTGTGTAAAGCCTTTGATTAAAGCGATTACGACCGTACTTTGGATCAATTGATGCACTGAGATACTCGTAAAGATCTTCCTTGAAAGCTCGATAGGAAGGGGTGGTCTGAGTATGATTGAGAAAAAGTTTGGCTAGCTCAGGGTAAGTATGAACTCCATCAACCTTCCCAGTAAAGTGCTGAAGGGCTTCTCGGAACTTATGATCGCCCAGCAGGGTAGGATTGGGCGGAGGTTGCCACGTCAACCGGAGCTGTGAATCCTTGGGGGGTTGGCGGGTCATACACTGAAGTAGCTCTTGGTCAAATTGAGTTTGAGCCACATTTCGCATCTTGCGAATATCTTGCCGCTGTTCATCCGTACTCGCATCTGTGAGGAATACATGCTCATACAAGTAAGGATATCGCACGATCAAACCATCTAAGGTCTGAGATTCGCTAAACTGAGCATCCTTTTCTTGCTTGAGGGCATTTGCTAGCCGCTGAAGAGCTTGATAATGTTCGCTCTCCGTAAATCGCTTGACATGGGAGCGTAACCGCTTTGCTGTCCAACAGGGAGGTAAACCTGTGGGATTGATTTCCAGAAGATCAACCAGTTCAGCAACAGCCCACCGCAAACGCGGTTGCGCCAACCAGCGGTTGATAAAAATATAGCAGCTCCGGTTCAGGATGAACGGAAATTCTTGTGGCGCATTATAGGAATCAACAATCCGACTCAAGGCTTGCCAAACTCGATCCTCAGGATATTCCTGTTCCCCCAAAAATAAACTCCGAAAGCGTTGAATAGCTTCTGTGGGGGCTTCGAATTCAGCAAAGGATTGCAGATGAGCATAAATCGCTTGCTCATCCGAAAATGTATGACTATTTAACCCACCAACGCTAATCACAGCCTATCCTCTCAAGTTCTCAGGTACAGAATTCCTTTAGTTACTGGGCAGAAATCAAAAATAAACACAATCAGTCACGCTCACTTTATGGATCGACTTCTAGCTTCCTTCACCACTCCCTGAATCAGTTAGAAGATGAAGCAATGACCTCTCGCTATTGAGGTAAGTCAACAAAGACACAAATGCCCACGCCACTCACTTTTACTATTTTCTGACTATCTGCTATCCACTTCTAGGCCAAGGGATAAACGATCTCAATCAATCCAAAGCTCTATGACTACAACCAACAAAACCTTTCAATACTTATAGTTTAGCTGAAAGTTAAGAACGTCTTTGTAAAACTTCAATCAAATCAAAAACTCTCTCTGTAAAGCTTATGTAAAGTCTGGTGAAATCGAGCTGGCCCCCTAGGATTCCTCACCTCAAGAGCTAATCCCGACTGTTTAAATCAATCGCACCCAGGATTTTTAAAGTGGCTTTTTGAGCCGGAGTAATTCCAGTGACTCCTGTAATATTCATGCCATGGTAAGGCTTGTCTGTTCTGAGAATTTGGATGCATTCTTGAGTGTTAAGATTCCAAATCCGAATAGGTTGATTATGACTGCCACTAGCCAGAATTTGCAGCTCCAGACTGATGTGTGTTGACCAAGCGGCACTAGAATGTCCTGACAGAATTTTAATCGACTGTTCAGTCTGTCCAAGGCTTTCCCAACAATAGATTTCGCAACCCCGTGTTCCCGTAATCCAGAGGTATCCCTCTGGAGTGAACAGAACACCAAGCACCCGATCCGCTGATTCCTGCCAGGTTTTCAAACACTCTCCTCCGGGAACTGACCAGAGCTTTACAGTACAATCATAACTGCCACTGGCCAAAACTTGTCCGTCTGGGCTAAAGGCCAAGGCGTGAATTCGTTGGGTATGTCCCTCTAGAACTTGGCAACACTTGCCCGTTTCAACCTCCCAGATCCTGATAGTTTGATCGTAACTTCCCGTGGCCAATAGGGTGCCATCAGGGTTAAACGCAACAGATCCAACCCATCCCGTGTGGCCCGAGAGGGTTCGGAGACATTCTCCGGTTTTAATCTCCCAAATCCGGGCGGTTTGATCAGTGCTTACACTAGCCAGAAATCTTCCCTCAGGGCTAAAGGCCACGCCTTCAATCCGATCGAGATGGCCATGAAGCGTTTTGAGACATTCTCCGGTTTGGATCTCCCAAAGTTTTACCGTTTGATCATAACTGCCGCTGGCGAGGAGATGGCCTTGGAGATTAAACGCAACTGCCCAGACCCATTCAGAGTGACCATGAAATCGCTTAATACATCGCCCTGTGGCAATATCCCACAACCTGACTTGTTGATCATCACTACCGCTGGCCAACAGCTTGCCGTCAGGGCTGAGCACAAATGACCAAACTTGATGGCGATGACCCCGGAGAGTGCGAAGACGTTGGCCGGTTTCAATGTCCCAAAGCTGTACCATCTGATCTTGACTGCCTGTTGCCAGCACTCGACCGTTTGGATCGAACCCTAGAGAGCAGACTTGGCCTTCAAACCCAGACAAGGTTCTGAGGCAGTCTCCTGTCCTGACTTGCCACAGTTTCACCGTTTGATCATCACTGCTGCTGGCCAATAACTGACCCTCTGGGCCAAAAACTATTCCCCAGACAGAGTCTCGATGGCCCTGCAAGGTTTGGAAGCATTGGCCTTTGTTAACATCCCAGAGTCGGATCACGTTGTTGTCACAACTGCTAGCAATAATCTGGTGTTGGGTTTCTGGGGCCGAGCTGTCATCTGAGGTAAAAGCAACAGTCCAGTTTAAACTTGTGTCTCCCGTGAAAGTGCCTAAGCATTCACCGCTATTCACGTCCCAGAGTCTGACGGTTTGATCTTCACCACAACTGACCAAGCAGGTTCCATCCGGGCTAAAGGCAACAGTCCGAACCGGTTCAGTATGTCCGTGCAGCCCTTGTATCCACTTGCCAAATTTCACATCCCACAGGCAAACCAGATGGTCGCTGCCCCCACTCGCTAGAAAACGGCCATCGGGACTAAAACAAACACAGTTAACGCTCTCACGATGGTGTTGACCGCGATGGAGACATTCCCCCGTTGCCGTGTCCCAGAGTCTGACTGTGCAGTCATCACTACCCGTGGCCAGTAAAGTCCCATTGAAATTAAAAGCAACTGACCGAACTTGACCTGTCTTTCCCTGACAGACTAAAAGTTGCTGTCCTTCTGCCACGCTCCAGAGTAGGATTTTGCCGTCCGCATCTCCCGTTGCCAACTGATTCTCTGGCCCTAGGGCAACCACTAATGCACTTCCTAAGGTCTTGGCAAAAATAGTGCGTGATAAATCGGCCCTTGCAAAATTGACACTTTGTAAATTTGCATCCTGGAGATAGGCTTGCCAAACGGTCAAGCCCGAAAAATCGTAATCTGCCAAATCAAGGTTGAGTTCCTGGCACAGGTTGATTAAATTGCCCCCGGCATAGCCTGAACTTCCTGAACGATTGGGGGTTCTCAAATGGTCAAGCAAGTGTTGGAACTTGGCTTCAAGTTCTCGCTGGAGGCGGTAGCAACTGGCCAAACGCTGCCCTAAGGGCTGAAGAATGACTCGCATCTGACTCTCGCGAATGTAATCTTTGGCTTGGGATTTGATCACTGCATAACGGTTCAGGAAAGCAATCTGTTCAGTTTGAATTTCGCCAAAAATCCTGTCAATCAACTGCTCAATGATGTATTCCATGACAACAGGCTGCTGAGTAAATCCGCCTGAATTTTTCTCAATCAGCGATCGCCGCCGGAGAGATTCCAAGGATTCAATCAGGTCTGTGGAAGAAACAGGAGACAAAATGTCTTGCCGAAGTTCAGCCAGAGAGACTGCCTCGCGGTTAATTGCCAGCCAATACATGATTTCCTGTTCAAACTCTGAGAGTCGCCCCAGTTGCTGCTCCAGCAGGTCTCGAATATCCCCAAATATGGCAGTTCCCTGCTGAATTTGCTCGAGAAATTCCCCAAGGTTACCACTGAATAAATCTTCAATAGTGGTGGTAACCATTTTCAGGGCGAGGGGATTCCCAGCATATTTTTCAATCAACCTCTGCCATTGCTCAGGAGATCCAGCAATCCCCTTAGCTTGGATCAGAGTTTGACAGTCTACGACCTCTAGTCCGGCCATGGGGAGCGATCGCACTTTCAGATATTTCCCTTCTGAGGCGGCAATTTCCCTCGGTTTTTCCCGACTGGTAATGACTAAACAACTTTTATGGCCCGTTTGCCCCAACCGTTTCAAGAGTTCGCCGTAATCCTCACAGCCTGGGATATAGCGCCCAACCCGATCTCCCTCTTGCAAAATGGATTCTGCATTGTCTAAAATCACCAGGCAACGGAATGTTTTGAGCGCCTTGACCAAGAAGGAAATCTGACGATTCAGCTCAGCAGGCAGGGGAGTATCTGGGTCGTTGGTGAGAAATTGAATGATCTCTTCTAACAGTTCACTTAAGGGGGGAGCATTGCGGAGCGATCGCCAAATCACACAGTCAAACTCATTCTGAACTTGATCGGCAAACTCAACTGAAAGTGAGGTTTTGCCAATGCCTCCCATGCCCAATAACGCAATGACCTGACAGTGTTCCTGCAATACCCACTGCTTTAGGGTCACCAACTCTTGCGATCGCCCACAAAATGTAGCAGCAGCGCTAGCTTCTCCCCAATCTACCCTGGGCTGAGGCGCTAAAGGAGCGACAGGAATCACGATAGACTGAGACTCTTTTGCGGAGGAACCTGGGATCAGGGTGTTCCCAGCATGAATTGTCAGAGGAGCAGCCGATAGCAATGATGTTTTTGGGGAAGACGCTCCTTGGTAACGCTCAATGACCGTCCGAAGATTCGTCTTGCTGACGTGCTCACCGATCTCATCAGACAACAATCGCCATAATTTGGGGCCAACATCTTGTTTCAGGTACTCTGGCGTGCAGCGATATTCCAAAGCAATTTCATGATACTTTCGACGATACCAGGTTCCCTGAAGTACAGCCCTTTGAGCATCACTTAGATGTTTGCCAGTTCTTTCAAAGATCGCAGTATCGACAATAGCAAGAGCTTCCTCAAAGTTCATGGCATACACAGATGCATCCAATAGTCAGCCGTCTCTATAGTCTAACCTGAGCTTTTTGGTCTTTTTCAGGGATTTGCCCTTCGCCCTACAGGAAGCAGCCCTAAAAACAGCCTGAAGTGTTTGTCAAACGGTACTGTCCAAACTAAACAGATTTGACTAAGTCCCGTTCATCACAGCCCCAAATAAATTACTTTCACAAGTTACGAAGATCATGTGTATTGTGCAAGTAAATTGTAAAAGCAAGTGGTGAAAGTAAGCTATAACAGTGCTCAATGATTTGGAAGACTGAGTGGAGGAGCGTTGCCCATCCCTGAAGACAAAGTCCCCAAGCCCCTCTATAGTTTTCTCATGATCAAGGACAGCAACAATTTAAGAATTATCCTTGAAACGACTTGGTTTGCTTTGACTTGGAGTCAAGGTCAAGAATACTCCCACACTGTTCTAACCAATCAAAAATTTGATCAAGTTGCTCCAGAGAAACTAGTCCATATTGCCACAGGATCATAGGTAACTGCTCAGAGTCATACTCAGGATGCTTTAACGCCATTGAAATTGAAGCGGCTGGAATTGCCAACTCCCATCGCAAAAACTGAATCAACTTGGCCTGTTTGATCGAGACAACTCTAACTTTCACGATTCTTCTCCAGTAGAATCTGGAATCTGAAAAATACCTGACTTAACATTATCAATTATTGAGGAGAACTAGAAGAACTTTGGTGATCAAAACCAAACTTAAATTGTGATCTTCATCACGAACTTTCTGAAGACTTTTTTATATTTCACCCGACAATTCTAATCCTTAGATCTCTAATAAAGATTAGATTGAATCGTGAAGTAGCGTCATGATAGCGAATAAAAAAGTCAATTCGTCTAATCACTAATTTTTTTTAATAAAACTTGATGGTTTTCCGCTCGATTGGGTAATAATGCAAGTCAGTTAATCAGTAGATCCACCGAATCTTGATTGATTGAATCTACTGAGGATAAAAATTGGGGGACAGAACAGGACTTTCAGCAAGGGGAGTTAAACTGTTAAGGATTGACTACACAGTAGGTGTTTTTTTAGAAAGTGGGCAAGACGTTAACCTATGGTTACAGTTTGGATGATTCACGGAATTTGGGCCATTACTGCAGTGATCTGGGTAGAGTTGACCCGAGATAGTTACCATGGGGTTGCCCACGTTTGGCAACCGCTCTATCGATGGCATATCTGGCATCATCGAGTATTTCGTCAGGATTTTACCCCCATCAGCACAGCAATTTATCGGCAAGCCCATTGGTATCACGACGTTCCAGAAGCCATTGTGATGTTGATGTCTAGTCTAGGACTATGGGCTACGGCTCATTTCTATGCTCCTGAACAGCAGGGCTATGCGTTTGTTGGAGTCCTTTACACTCTTAGCTTTTTGCTACCTGCGCTTGGACGGGGGTTGGGGTTGCCCAAAGTTGATCATCTGACAGACTTAGCCCACTTGCCAGGAGAGTTTCTAACGCCTCCGGCTCACTGGTTTGTGAATCGCCCCTATCATTGGCGACATCATTTTGATAATCAAAACGCTTACTTCTGTGGAACCTTCACCCTTTTCGACCAACTGATGGGAACAGCGCTTTCTCTCAAGGGTAAAACTGTTGCAGTGACTGGAGCTTCAGGAACCTTGGGGCGATCACTTCTGCTGCATCTTCACCAAGCCGGAGCCAAAGTCATTGCCCTGACCTCCAAATCCCAACCCATTTTCTTAACCCTTCAGGGAGAAGAACAGTCTGTCAAAACCGTGACTTGGAGTCTGGGTCAAGAATATCAACTTGCGAGCTTGCTCGAACAGGTCGATATTCTGGTGCTGAACCA
Source organism: Microcoleaceae cyanobacterium (assembly GCA_051652765.1). Classification (GTDB taxonomy): domain Bacteria; phylum Cyanobacteriota; class Cyanobacteriia; order Cyanobacteriales; family Microcoleaceae; genus JBHJGO01. The sequence goes on from JBOFUV010000150.1 coordinate 17,774, forward strand.
TGGAATTAATGTTCACGGAGAACGGACTGCTGAAGCGATTGCTCAATCCTATGAAGTCAATGCTTTTTCAAGTTGGCGATTGCTGGAGTTGTTCCTCAAAACCGTTCGCACGAATAGCGACATCGCCCGGAAGGAAGTCTGGGTGAACACTTCAGAAGCGGAAGCCTGTCCTGCGTTCAGCCCCCTTTACGAACTCAGCAAACGCACCTTGGGAGATTTGGTAACCCTGCGACGGTTGGATTCGCCCTGTGTGATTCGCAAGTTAGTCCTTGGCCCCTTTAAAAGTCAACTCAACCCAATCGGTGTGATGTCATCAAATTGGGTCGCGCAGCAAATTGTCAAGCAGGCGCAGTCTGACTGGCGGAATATTATTGTGACCATCAATCCGATCACGTTCTTGGCTTTTCCCTTCAAAGAATTTTGGAGATCTCTGTACTTTAGACTCTTCAGCCACAAGGCATCAAGTTTACCGCAGGAAACAGCTTACCAACCACAAGACAAATAACGTCCCTAGGGTAATCAGTTGCTCTGGCCTCAACATGGCTGCCAGAGGACTGATCAACCCCCCAATGACCAATCCTAAAATTAGCCCACCAACGGTTAACAGTACGGAGCGACCAAACAGCTTTTCCTTACGATTTACAAAATACAAACTAATTCCAACTCCCAAAGCCAAAGGAATTTGCAAGAAGGAAGGGTCAGCATTCGGGTAAAAGCTCATTGCTCCAAGGCCCAAATACAGGCCCGATGGCCATAGAATATCTGCACGACTGGGTGTATCGATCATCCGCTCCAACCAAGCAGGTTTTTTACTGGCTTGAGGCTGAGTATTGCTGGCTGGGGGAGGAGTCACTCGTTCTGGAAAACGAATCCGCTCAGGGACTTTAATTTTCCCCTCTTGACGCATTCGCAACCGATCCATCAAGATTGCATCATAGGCAGCCTCAATAGACTCTAGCCGCTTTTGCTCACCACCGTGCTCTTGTCTCAAACGATCACGAGCATCCTGAATCTCGTCGAAGGATGCATCAAGGGTGACCCCAAGTTGTTCGTAGGGACTCTTCTCATTCATCGCAGTTTGCTAAACCCTTCTCAATTTAAGCTTAACCTGATTTGTAGTCCAGAAGATTGAACCCTTAGGACAGCATAGCCTGATTGAACAGGGGATACAAGCTCCAAGGTCTGAACTAAAATTAAGGATGACAATCCTACCCTCTAATGCTACGCGATTTCTTCAGGAATCGGCTAAGGAAAGATACCCTATCATCAAACATTCACAATTCCAGACCATTGCACAGTTTTGGACTGATCCCGTCGATAGGAAAAGAATGAATCCGGTTCTTGATAGGTGCAATGCGGGGCGATCGCCATCTGTTCTGGGACTAATCCGAGCTGTTCCAGTTGCAAGACATTAAACCGACGGACATCTACTCGCACCTTGTCAGGGTCTAGGTCAGTTAGAACGGGAGCATCCGGAATTTCAAAGAGCATTTCTATCAAGGTCTCCGGAGTATGGTTCTCTTGATCTCTAGAGTTACTGTCAGACAACACCGTCTCCCCGAGCTGAATCGCAACGTCTTGACCCACTTGATAAACTTCCCCAGAGATTGCAGGCCCTAAGGCAACTCGTAAATTGGCAATCTGACTGCCTTGAGCTTGAAACTGAGCGATCGCCGCCGGAACAATTTGCGCTGCTGTGCCTCGCCACCCGGCATGAACCGCAGACACCCGGCCTGTTTCAATATCAGCAATTAGCACCGGAACACAATCTGCACTGGCGACCCAGACGGCTTCGCCCGATCGTTCTGCGAGTAATCCATCGGCTTCTAACAGTTCAGGGGGCTTGACTTGAGAATTGACTTGTGCGCTGACCCGAGAGACGGGCTCCACTTCCCTAGTGTTCAACACGCGATTCCCATGTACTTGTCTCACCCGATAAGTCAGAGCCTCAGAATCTAGGACAGACACCAACTCTGCCGGAGTCCGAGGGCTGAAGTGCCGGGTAAAAAATCCATGGGGCCAGGGTTCTAACAGACTGCAAGTTAAATAGGGCAAGTCTTGCCAATAACACCACTGCCAGGTATGCATAACATAAGCCTTTTAAAGTCTTTTGATCCTAACCCAAACTTTCAACTCCCGTGATCCTGAACCAACAACGTCTTGAAGCAGCCCTGCAAATGTTACAGGCTCAAGATACCACCGAAACACTGCCTGTATTCCCACAACTGTTTGAAACTCTAGACTCCACCAATCAAACCCTGTGGCAACTGATGGAAGCGGGGGCACCTGCCGGAACCGTTGTGATCGCGGCGCAACAAACTGCAGGTCGGGGACAGTGGGGACGGCAGTGGCAATCTGAGCCAGGAGGGTTATATTTGTCCTGGGCGATCGCTCCCAACTTGCCAACATTCAACCCGGCTCAACTGACGATGTGCAGTGCTTGGGGGATTGCAACGGTGTTGGGCGATCGCCAAATTCCAATCAAACTTAAATGGCCCAATGATTTGATCCTGAGGGGCCGAAAATTGGGGGGGATTTTGACCGAAACCCGAGTTCGCCAGGGTGAGATTGTTCAGGCGGTTGTGGGAGTGGGGCTGAACTGGAGCAATCCTGTTCCTGAGAGTGGTATTAATTTGCAGACTTTTTTGGCCTACTGTCCTGATCCAGCCACAATTCAATCCCTGGAACTGGTGGCCGCTATTGTCATTCAGGGATTGAACCGAGGTTGGCAAACCCTTTCTCAATTAGGAATTGAGGAGATTCTACCCAGCTACTCGAAACTTTTGGGCTGTCGAGGTCGCCGGGTCAAAATTGCCAGCGGAGTGGGAACGATTGTAGGAATTACCCCGAGGGGAGACCTTTGCGTTCAGCTAGAGTCAAGTTCAACACCTGATGCAAGTTCAGATGCAACTTCTTCAGATCCAACTTCAGATTTTGGGAGGCTGGATTTTGTTAAAAAAGTTTACCTCAAGCCCGGTACAATAAGTCTGGGTTACAGTCAGACCGATAGGGGACAGCAGTTGAACTCCTAGGGTGCAGGATGTCAGAACAGTGGTGTATTGGACACCCGTTAGCAAGTAGTGTGGATTTGTGAGGAATATGAAGGAATCTAAGGACTGCGGTCAACAATCAGATCCCCTTTTGTCAGTTTATCGATTCGGGTTTTACCCCAGTCTTCACCCGTTGTGGATTTGGATGGGACGGTCTATCCCCTTTGGGTTAGGTATTGTTACAGCGCTTCTGGCACCAGCTTCAGCCATTGAAGAGTTGTCTGTTCCGACCAATCCTGAATTTTATGATACTTCAACCCCTTACCCCTACGGTGGGGAAACAACTGATAGTGAACCTGTCGATGCCAACTCTGGCTATGGAGAGCCGACTCCAGAATCCTACATTGAGCCAGTTCCAGAGGATTTGAACTATTCTGAACCGTTGAGTGACGAAAACCAGGCCCCGATTGAATCCTACAATTCCCAGCCTTCTTATTCAGAAGAGCCTGCTGTCACAGAGGCCGTTCCCCTGGTTCCTCCTCCTACCGTTCCTTTGCCCGCTCTACTGAATGCTCCTCCTCAGGAAGAAGCTGTTCAGCCCGGTGTGCCCTTGAATGAATCCCTAGCTAGCCCCGATCCTGCCAATCTGTATATTGACCCAACAGATTACAGCATCGGCGCAACGGGCAGCTACGAATCCCCTGGATCTGTGATTTTTTCCGAGCGATCCAGTGGATGTGAAACGGTTGTGGGTCTGGGCGAAACAGTTGCTGGACTCTGCGCCCCCAATTCTCAAGGGCTGAGGGCTGGGAATGGCCTAATTTATCCAGTTGGAACCAACGTCCCTGGACAACCCCCCACCTTGGTTTACGATGTGAGCAACGGCCAGGTGGTTTATAACAATGCAGGTTCAAGCGTCAGTGCCGCCGAGTATTGGGCAGGGGCTTCAGGGGAATCAGGCGGAGGCTACAGCCAAATTCCAATCGCACGGCTGGGTGGTGGTGATCCAAGCGCCATGACTAGCTCTGGCATGGCGTACTACAATCGCACAAAACGACCGCCCGCCCTTGCTGGGAATGGGGACACAAGTTTGTTGTTCCCTTTGTCAATTCCGGCACCGATTACTTCTCTGTTTGGGTGGCGGCACCATCCTGTTTTAGGGCACGGTCGCTTTCACAACGGGCTTGATTTTGGGGCAGATCCCGGAACGCCTGTCGTGGCTTCCTATTCGGGTCAAGTTTCCATCGCTGACTGGCTGGGTGGATATGGTCTGGCGGTGGTACTGGATCATGGAGCCAAGTCCCAAGAAACTCTCTATGGCCACTTGTCTGAACTGTTTGTCAAACCTGGAGAACAGGTCAAACAGGGCGAAGTCATTGGTCGGGTGGGCAGCACTGGACTTTCGACAGGCCCCCATTTGCACTTTGAGTTGAGGCGGCTAACCGATCAAGGCTGGGTGGCGATCAATCCCCAAAGTCAGATTGAGTTTGCCCTGGCCGGGTTACTGAACGTTCTGAAAGTGACGGATGTTCCGCCAGAATCCTTTATTGCAGCCCTGTCCGAGAAAATCAAAGATGCTGAAACCGGGGAACCCAAACTCCCTCCCCTGCCCCCAGGAATGGAGATTGTTGTGCCCCAGCTTGAGCCCCCAACAGTAAACTTTGGGTTCAAAGAGAATCTGGCGTTAGCACCCAAGTCTCAGGAATAACGTCAACCAAAACCGTGCTCTGCTAAAAATTCGGGGGTAATGTCATCAAGGGCGGCAATCGTTGGTAGGAAGTCCTCCTTGGAACCAGGATAAGCGTTGGGGTAAAAGCGGGACTGCAAAAACTTGGCAACGTACTTGCCCAAAATATCAGCCTCCAGATTGACCCAACTGCCCGGTTGTAAGTTTCGTAAGTTGGTTGTTTCATAGGTGTGAGGGATCACGGCAACTTGAAACCAGGCTCCTGCTGGATCACAATCCGCAATCGTTAAGCTAATGCCGTTAACCGCGATGCTGCCTTTAGAAACAAGATAGGGTGCGATCTGTTGCCACCAGAGGGCTTCCCTAGAACTCGGACAAGTAAACCGCATGTCCCAAGAACTGGCTGTTGGGAAAGAAGACTCCAGGCAACCGATCCCATCGATATGACCCGTAACAAAGTGTCCCCCTAATTTACTCCCCGCCCGCAGGGACGCTTCCAGGTTCAGCAAATAATCTCCGCCGGAGCCTAGGGTAGTTCGGCTCAGGGTTTCTGGGGAGGCTGTTGCGACAAATCCTTTTACTTTCAGTTCAGTGACTGTTAAACAGACTCCATCGACTGCAACGCTGTCCCCAATTTCCAGGTCTTGCAAAATCAATTCGGGCTGACCGGAAACACTGGTGACTTCAAACTGGTCATTGCCTATGGGTTGAACGGTACCCAATGCTTGAACTAATCCAGTAAACATGATCGATAGGTCGTATTGAGGAAGACTCAAGTTTAACTGAAGAGTTTAATGAAAACCTTGGGATCAAATGGGATTCATGGCTTTCTTCAGACAAGAATCTGAAATCCGGTGTCGATTTGAGTAAAAATCGAGGCATACTGGAATTTAGGATGTCTTTACAGAAAGTCTTAGTTGCTCATTTGTTTACCACATTTTATCGCTATCGAGGCCGAGTCGATGATTGAAATGAAAGTCGCCGGAATTGCCCTAGATGCTGCTTCACGCAGTCCCATTGTGTTGCTGAGGGATGCGGCGGAGCGGCGCGCTCTTCCTATTTTTATTGGTCAGGAGCAAGCTAAGTCCATCATTGGTGCCCTGGAAAACCAAAGACCCCCCCGGCCCTTGACTCATGATCTCTTTGTCAGCCTGCTAGAGACTTGGGAGATGGATTTAGAACGAATTGTGATTCATTCGCTCCAGGATAATACATTTTACGCAGTGCTGATCCTGCGCCATGGTGAAACTCGCAAAGAAATTGATGCCCGCCCCAGTGATGCGATCGCCCTTGCCCTCAGAACAGATAGCCCCATTTGGGTGATGGAAGAGGTAATCATGGAAGCGTCCATTCCAGTGAATCGGGAAGCCGATGAAGCAGAACGACAAGCCTTCCGCGAGTTTGTTGAAAACCTCAGCCCTGAGGAGCTAATTCGTCAAGCCGAATTTCGCAAAAAAGACGAAGCTCAATAGACCCTATGCGCTATCGGCGGTTTGGTAAAACTGGCTTGCCCTTATCTGTGTTTTCCTTAGGAACAATGCGTTATCTCGCTTCAGAGGAAAACGCAGTTCAGACGATACATCAAGCCATTTCCCAAAGCATTAATCATCTAGAAACGGCTAGAGGCTATGGGAGCAGTGAAATTTATCTGGGCAAAGCACTGCAATCAGGTCTATCTGTTCCTCGTTCAGCTCTCTATATCACCTCAAAGCTTTCCCCAAATTCTGACCCCGATTCTATAGAACGCCAAATTGACGAGTCTCTGAAACGCTTAAAGCTAGACTACCTAGATTGTTTGGCTCTGCACGGTATCAATACGGAAGCACAGTTGCAAAATGCCTTGGCCGGGAGACCTGGGATTGAACGGGCATTACAGGATGGTCGAGTCAGACATTTAGGATTTTCAACCCATGGGTCTCTAGACTTGATTTTGAGGGCGATTCAAACAGGGGAGTTTGAATTTATTAACCTGCATTACTACTATTTTTTCCAACGCAATGCCCCAGCGATTGCCCTTGCCCATGCTCAGGATATGGGAATCTTTATCATTTCCCCAGGAGATAAGGGGGGCCAACTGTATGCCCCGCCCCCAAAATTAGACCATTTGTGTCAACCATTTTCACCCCTAGAACTGAACTATCGATTTTTGTTGAGCGATCGCCGAATTACCACCTTGAGCTTGGGGGCCGCCACCCCTCAAGAGTTAGAACAGCCCTTACAAGTTGCGGATCGGGATGGTGCATTAACCGCTGAAGAACAGGCTGTGTTTCAACGGTTAGCCATCACTCAAGCTGAGATATTGGCTGCAACTCAGTGCAGTCAGTGTTATGCCTGCTTGCCCTGTCCAGAGGCAATTCATATTCCCGAAGTATTGCGCCTGAGGAATTTGGCCGTTGCTTACAATATGGTTGAGTTTGGCAAGTATCGCTACCAAATGTTTGAGAATGCAGGTCACTGGTTCCCCGGTCGCAAAGCCAATCATTGTACAGATTGTGGGGACTGTTTGCCCCGATGTCCAGAACAGTTGGATATCCCCGCGTTACTCAGGAAAACCCACGAACAGTTGCAGGGAAAGTCTGGGCGGCGCTTGTGGGAATAAGGGATAAAGTTGCCAGTCTTCTCTAAGCAGGAACATTCACCATGGGCATCTTGCCCGCGCAGGTTAGAAACCTGCACTACAAATCCTGCAATCAATGATTACTGATTGCCATAGGATGTTGCTGTGAAACTTAGACTAGAGCTTGGGGCCTTTTTTGGCAAGATTGCTCCCTGGAGATTGGCTTGATCCAAGTTCGCCTGACTCAAGTTCGCCCCTTGAAGATTTGCGCCTTCGAGATTGGCTTGACTCAGGTTTGCCTTGGTCAAATTTGCCCCACTCAAATCGGCCTGATAGAGATTTGCTTTTCGCAACTGACTAAAGCGCAAATCAGCACCCATGAGATTGGCTTCTGCCAGGTTACTGCCAAACAAATAGGCTCCATTCAGGTGAGCGGCCATGAGATTTGCTTTGTACAAATCAGCTTGGTAAAGACAGGCTGAAATCAGTTCGGCTTGATACAAGTTTGCATAGTAAAGATTGGCATGGGCCAGGTTTCCCTCGGACAAGTTTGCCGCGTTGAGATTGGCTTGCTTCAGTTGAGCTGAACTTAAATCGACTGCTTGAAGATTGGCATGACTCAGGTTGGCTCCGATTAAATTGGCATGGCTGAGATCGGCTGACTTTAAATTGGCCTGACTCAAGTTTGCAGTTAACAAATTGGCTTGACTCAAGTTTGCTGCGATTAAATTGGCTTGACTCAAACTTGCGCCCCTGAGGTTAGCCCGATGAAAGTTGGTGTTTTGTAGTTCAGCCTGATCAAGCTGAATTTGATCACAGTCCGCATCGACTAAACAAGCTCCCGCAAGCTGAATACATCTTAAGTCTGCCCGTTGCAGGTGAGCCGAGGTCAGGTTGATGCCTTGCAGACTAGACCCCCTCAGGTTCACTTCAGTTAAATTTGGTTTGATCTGAAGATTGCCAGCCCGCCACTGATTCCAACTGGCTACGCCTTGTTTCAATCGGGCCAACTGCTCAATATTCACCATCAGGATTCAACTCATTAAAAGTACTGCCAATAACACTATTCCCGCTGGTTATCTAGTAAGTCTCGACCTTCGACGTTTTCCATAGATTGTAAAGCTGCCCTAGAACCAGCCAGGATATCCTGCTCCTCTCCCCCCAAATAAAGCCGCCCAAAACTTCCCACCGCCTGAACTTGCAGAATATTGACCAAGGCCGCTTTCTCGGCTTCGTTTGCAGCTAGGGCTGCATAGGCTGCGGGTTCAACCTCTAAAACATAGAGGGTTTGACCAGAGAGCAACATTTGGCCTCGACGGTTGCGGTTGATTAACTGAGCTTGATGGGGATCAATATTGCGAATAATTTGGCTAGACACCACCCTAGGCTTGCGGCGATCGCGCTCTTGCACCCCCAGAAAATCCAGGATGGCACGACCTGCCGTCAAGGTGTCCCCCTGACGGCTAGAATGAATTTCAAGTAAACCATACAGTCGTTCTACAAACAAAACCCCTGGACGAACTGCCGTCGCCTTGAGCGCCACATCCGTGATTCGATTAATTTCAATCCCAGGAGAAATTTCAATCCACAGGGAGGCATCTCCCGGCAAGGGCAAAAACCCTAGGGCCACTGTACCAATATATGCAGCATGTTGAGATTGCAGGCGATCCAGATAGACATAACTTCGCAATTCGACTCCCAAGGCCAGATCTCCACTGCTTTCGTTTCCCAGCGACTGTTTACCACAGTATCAGTTAAAGGGGTCTGTTAAACTGTCCCGGCAAAAGTTTTGTAGGCTTAAGAGAGTTTGAAATTATGATAAACCGTGTTGTCGTGTGGGCATTTTGCCTGCCCGTCAAACATTTATCCCACCTCTCAACCTTGCAGAATTAATTACCAAGAATGACTCAAGGTATTTGGATCTTAGGCGACCAACTCTCAACTACCCAGGCTGCCCTGAAGCAGTGTCCGTCGAAGTCAGCAACTCCAGTGATTCTGGTTGAATCCTTGACTCATATTCAAGCCCGACCCTACCATCGCCAAAAATTAGTGTTAGTCTGGTCGGCCATGCGCCACTTTGCAAGGGAACTCAGAGACTCGGGTTGGCCCGTCACGTATGTCGAAGCCGCACCCGATTTTGCTACGCCCTTGAACCAATGGATTCGAGACCATGGGATCACTCAGGTGCAGATAATGAAACCGGGCGATCGCCCCTTTGT
>JBOFUV010000151.1:0-9245 GCA_051652765.1 Microcoleaceae cyanobacterium
TTGTCCATTGGTGTCACTCCTCAAGGGTTGGTCGCAGAAACCGCCCTGTTAGCTAGTGAGCAGCTCAGTGACGACTCAATTTCTCCGACCCTGACTCAGCCGATTTCTGCCCTCCAGTATGTTACTGCTGCCAGCCCCCTAGCCATTGCTGGAACCGATCTACATCATCTCTGGACAGAGTTAGATGCGATTGTTGCGGCCACCCCTCAGCTTCAAGCCTTGGTTCAGCAGCCCCTGGCAATAGTTCAAGACCTTTGGGGACTGGACTTGCCTCAAGATATTTTTAGTTGGGTAACAGGAGAATATGCCCTTGCCTTGTTGCCTCGACCCGATCGACCCCAACCGGATTGGCTGTTTGTGGCTCAGCGATCGCCCCAAGCCCAAGCCGCCATTGATCAGATTGATCAGATTGCCGTTGCTCAAGGCTACAATGCGGGTCAATTTGAGCTGGATAACCACACCCTTTTGGCTTGGACAAAGCTATCTGCTGTTCCGGTTCAGGCCAGCGATTTAGACTTCAATCAACGGATAATTCAGGCCAAGGCGAAAGGAGTTCACACCACGGTCGGGGATTATGAAATTTTTGCCACGTCTGTTGAGGCCATAGACAATGCCTTAGGCGCAAGGAAAGCTGGAGATTTACTCAGTAATGCAGACTTTAAGCTCAGCCTGAGCCAGTTGCCGACGACCAATGAGGGTTACCTGTTTCTCAATTGGGACGGAAGCCGAAAGCTGCTACAGCGACAATTACCCCTGCTCAAGATCATTGAGCTTTCGGCTAAGTCCTTGTTTGATCACTTGAAATCCCTCACAATCACGAGTACCGGGATTGAAGCCGGGGTCAAAAAAGCAACGGTATTTGTGCAACTGAGATGATGAACTGGCGATCGCTCCTGCTCTTTTTCTTGGTGATTGTTCCGGGGGTGGCAGTGACAGGATTCTCAGCCTATTGGGGTTTTGTTCTAGACTTCCCGGCCCTTGTTGGGGCCAACCAACAGTTTGAGGCGTTGGTGCAACAGAATGCCGATCAACAGGCGTTGTTTGTTGCGGCCCACCGTGAGAACACCCATCGCCTCAACGTTGGATTTGATGGCACTTGGATGGTGTTAGGAATCCTGATCATGGGGGTTGGAGTTCATGGCATCATCAGGGATTAGGGTCTAGTCCCTAATTCCCTACACTGGCCCGAACTCGATGTCTTTCAGCCCACTCCTCTAACGTGGCACGAGAAACACACCGTCGTTCCGAGCAATAGCTCATCAAGCTCACCCCATTCACCATTTTGACCGTGCTGACCCTGACCCGAAAGTCATCCGTTACGAACCAACAGCGCTCTTGGCCTTGGTTTCTCTCGTACTCAGTGTCAATGGTTAAGACCCCATCATCCGCAAAGCTATAGATTCCCACCACTGGAATCCCCTCAACATAGCCTCGATTTCGTAAGAATTTGCCATGCCTGGGGTTATCAGCATGAGGAAAATCAACTAAGATCGCGGCATAGTTCGGGTTTGGCTCTTGGTTATCTAGGTTGTCTTGCCAACTAAAACTTGCGCCTCCACTCACAAGGGCGGGATCGGTCTCCTGTTGTTGACACACCTCAATCACTTTGGGGTCATCTTTCGCTAAAACCTTAACAATTAAATTGGATTCTTCTGACTCGTTGGCAACGGAGTCAAAATGATGGACAGCCCGCTGAGAGAACCAAACGCCCTCACTTTTACAGAAAAAATCCATCATGGTCGTAGGAACTGTGACTTGCATAATCAGCGTTTAGTGCAGCAATATAAACAAGGTTTAAGAAAAATCAACAAGACTCAGGTTTCATTCAGACAAACTCTAGGATAAAAGACACAGATTCATTTTGTTACTCCGTCCACAAATCTTCAGATCGAGTCAATGGCTATTCACAACTCCTCAGCTTCTGAGATCGATTCTCCCTCCGTTCATCAGATTCTCGGTGCAATTCAACAAGGACAGAAACTGATCAAGGCTAACCTGCGAGGGATACAACTGAGTCAGGCAGACTTATCTGGCGCAGATTTCAGCCAAGCAAACTTGATTGGGGCTAATCTGAGGGGAGCCAACCTGAGTCAGGCCAATCTGACTGGAGCTGATTTGCGAGGAGCCAATCTCCAAGCTGCAAACTTAACAGGAGGGATCTTGCGAGACAGTTATTTGTTTCGGGCTCAGTTACAAGGATGTATCCTACAGCAAGCAGACTTGACAGAGGCAAAATTAAGGTTGGCGCTCTACAATGCCCAAACCATTTGGCCAGAAGGATACGACTATCGCAATTCTGGGGCAATCGGCCCAAAAGCCAATCTCAACGGTGCGTTTCTCAATACTGCCAATCTCAAGGAGGCTGACCTGCGGGAAGCAAATCTGCGAGGGGCTTACTTGAGTGGGGCTGATTTGACCGGGGCCAACTTGACGGGAGCCTACCTGAGTGGAGCCAACTTGAGGGGCGTGTTTCTGACGGGGGCCTGTCTCCGAGATGCCCGCTTGAATGGGGCTGAGTTGCAGGGGGCAGACCTACGGGCCACCGACTTAACCAATGCCAGCTTAGAACAGCTTCAGGGCATTGCCGGAGCAGATTTCACCCTAGCTCAAGGGCTCAGCGATGAAACAAAGGCGATGCTCTGTTGTCATCCGGCAAAAGACTTGGGCACGTGGAATCCCTTTACCCGTACAAGTACTGCCCAGAGCCTTGGCTTTTTACCTCAGTAGAGTTGAGGCAGAAGACGAGCTTCATATTTCTTTACATGAAATTAATCTGTTGAATTGTATAACTAAACGTAGCGAAGAATTGTTTTATCTTGGTTTCGTCAGGGTCATGACATTTGCTACTTTTAAGCAAGGTTTGAAATGGCGAAATCATGAGCAATGGTAAAGCTCTCCAGGGAGGTTATGCAGCTTTTGCATGGCGGCCAGAGTCAATAAGCAGGTCAACAGAATTAGCGATTTAAAATACTCGTTGAAAGCACTGAACTGGAACGGTGTAATTTGTTGTTAGTTTTGGTGAGGGGCTTACCGAGAGTTTTACGTTACTCAGTGGCTAGGAGGATTTATTCTGTGATTTTGAGCCAATGTTTTGTTGGTCAAAACAGCAAAGTTTTTTTCTTCCAAAGACATTTCTGAATACATATTTAAATTTTGAAAGGAGATTCCAAAATGGCTTTTGGACCGGCATCTCAGCTCGGTGTAGAACTGTTTGAACAAACCCCCCCTGTAGAACTACTACCAGGACGTTCTGAGGAAGAAGTCCAAACGGTAATTCGTGCTGTCTATCGGCAAGTTCTGGGAAATGCTTACGTGATGGAGAGTGAGCGGGCTGTAGTTCCTGAATCTCAGTTTAAGCGTGGCGAACTTAGCGTTCGTGAGTTTGTTCGCGCTATTGGTCAGTCTAACGTTTACAGTTCTCGCTTTTTTGAAACTAGCCCACGGTATCGGTTCATTGAGCTAAATTTCAAGCATTTTCTGGGTCGCACTCCCAATGACCTAGAGGAAATGAGAATGCACAGCACAATCCTCGATACTCTGGGGTTTGCCGCAGAGATTGACTCCTATATTGATAGTGACGAATATCAGAGTACTTACGGGGAGAACATCGTTCCCTATTACCGGGGTTATAAGACTGAACCCAGTCGCACGATGGTTGGCTTTACTCACATGTTCGCCATGTTGCGTGGGGCTTCTAGCAGCGACTTTAAAGGGAGCCTCTCCGGTAAAACTCCTGTCCTGAACAAGTTTGTGATCCAGCAGACTCCTCTGCCCGTGATTCCGCCTTCAGGTGGATCAGTGGGAAGTGGCTGGTCGTTCAGTGATCCTACCCTTGGGGCACGGACTCGTCACGGCGCAGGGGCAAGTGACGAAGGTAAAGTATTCCGCATTGAAGTCACGGGTTATAGCTCTCCAGGCAAGGTGAACCGAGTTTCCAAATACCGTCGCAGCAATAAAGTTTTCCTCGTGCCCTATGAGAAGCTGTCCCAGGAATATCAGCGAATTCATCAAGAAGGCGGCGTGATTGCCAGTATTACTCCTGTTTAGTCAGTTGGCGGCAGTATTTTGTGGGGTTTGCGATAGAAATCGTTAACCCTCTAGTTTAGTGAACTTCTTTGTTTAAAAGTGAGAGTTCAATCAACGGCCTCTCACGTTCAATCGCTAAGTCGTTTTTGTTGTAGGGAGAATTTTAATGAGTGTTGTTTTAGATGCCCCTGTAGAGCTGCGAAACTCAAGCAGCCTTGAGGATCGGGAAGTTGTGGTTCGGGCAGTGTATAAGCAGGTTTTGGGCAATCCCCATGTAATGGACAGTGAGCGTTTAACGGCGGCTGAATCTCAGTTTTATAATGGTGATTTGACTGTCCGAGAATTTGTTCGGGCTGTCGCAAAGTCTGATTTTTATCGTGAGCGTTATTTTGAGTCTTGTGCTCCCTATCGCTTTGTAGAACTCAATTTCAAGCACCTCTTAGGTCGTGCTCCCCTGGATCAAGCGGAGGTTTCTGAACATATTCGTCGTTGTATTGAGGAAGGCTACGACGCTGAAATCGATTCCTACATTGACAGCGATGAATATCAAGAGAGATTCGGTGAGAATATTGTCCCCTACTATCAAGGTGCGAAGAGCCAAGTTGGGCAAAAACAACTCGGGTATAATCGTACCCTATCTCTGTATCAAGGCTATGCCGGAGTAGACAGCGCCTTTAAGTCTTCTCGCTTGGTTCAGGCTGTTGCGACTAATAGCGCCAATAAAATTGTTTTACCCAGCACAGGGGGCCGTCGCGGGGGTGGTTACAAAGATGCAACGGAAAAAACCTTCAAGATTGTGGCCACTGGCTTCAAGTTTGATAGTCCGCGTCGTCTTAGCACCAGTGAGTATATTGTCTCTGGCGGGAAGATGACACCTCAAATTCAGCGCATTCAGCGAGCAGGTGGCAAAATTGTTAGCATTACTGAAATTGCCTAAAACTTGAGCTTTGACAAAAACAGAGACGCAAAGGGTTACGTCTCTGTTTTTGTCTGTATTGATTCAGGTTTCTCTAAAATTCAACAAACCTTTGAAAGGGTTTTTGAGAAGGTTGGGCCTCTCAAACTCGACACCAGCTTACAACGGATATCAAGGGGGACTTAATGGTATGGTTTGGGAATCAATTCTAGGATTGATTCTAGTGCTCTGATCGTAATCCTGAATGTCGGTTAACTCAATGCCTATGCCGACTGAAACCTTCACTACAAAAATTTATCACTTATTCCTGACTACTCTAAAGTAATTTTTTCAATGGATATTGCTCAATTTGTAGATCTTTCTATTGGTCAGTGGCGATCGCAGCGCAGTGTGCATCACTTGGCATTTCGTCATTTTGAGGAGGTTATTTCTACAATTGAGATTATTCTCTTAGCGGAAAACGATCCTGAAGTCTTAAATCTATGTGATTCCAATCAAGTTAATCCTCAGAGGATCACCCATCCCTTTCGGATGACCTGGGAAGGAGAGTCAGACTGGGATGAAGCAGAAAAAGTTCAGGGAACAACGCTTTTAGTGCCTGTTCCTGACCTAGATTCTCCAAATCGGGGCAAGCTACTGCGGGATCAAGGGTATGCCGAGACTATTCCTGCGGTTGGGGAGTATTGTATCGGAGAAGACAAGGTTTTTATATTGCTCACAGGATATGATCGAGCGATGGCAGAGGAAAGAATCTGGTTTGCTTCTGAGAACATTCGGTTTCGGGTTTCTCTGATTAAAACCAGTAGTGGATCGGGGATCACAACCGCTTCTTTCTCTTCAGAAATTCGTTCTTTGAGCTAAGTTTAATTCATTAATGAAAAATAATTTATCTCAATCTCAGGAAACTGAAGCAAGTTTAATCCTGACTCTTGCTCAATGGATCGCTGGAGATTTTAGCAATCAGGAACAAGCAGTTGCTAATCCCAAGGATTATGCTCATATTCGAGTCTTTTTTCGGCCTTTATCCTTCGATTTTTTCTCTGGGATTGGCTTCTATTCAGAACAGGTGTATGACTACGATATCTGGAGTCCTTATCGACAAGGTATTCATCGGTTTGTTGCTCAAGAAAACCAAGTTTATATCGAAAATTACAGCCTGAAAGATGGGTTTCTCTATGCAGGGGCAGGTCATGAGCCAGAAATTCTCAAAACCATTAGACCCGACTCTATTCAACGTCGCTACAATTGTTCCATGATTTTTAAACGAGAGGGAAATTTATTGCTTGGAGGGGTTGAAGGGGAACATTGCTTGATTGAACGAGACGGTCAACAAACCTATTTGATCAGTACAGTAGAACTAACCGAAACAACGTTTATCAGTTGGGATCGGGGATTTGATCTGAATACCCATGAGCAAGTTTGGGGGTCAGCTCAGGGGCCATTAAAATTTAAAAAACGACAGAGTTTTGCCCATGAATTGACGGCGATCGCCTAATTACATTGGATGATAAAATCCAGACTTCGATAACTATGCTGCCACCCATTGCAAACAAGAAAATGCAAGCTTGGATTCGAAGTCGTCATCTAATTTGTTCGGGAAATTTTTTTGTTTTTGAAACGTTAGATTATTCAACGATTGAACGATTTGAAGCTTGTGTCCAAAGTTTAGGAGGGAGTGTCATCTCAGTTGAACCCACAAAGTTGATTTGGCGAGGAAACCATCGGCAAGTTGTCCTCTATCAAGTCAAAGCAAGTTTGCACACTCCACACCATGACTTAAAGCAATATTGGTTTAAATATGGTAGCTCTTACACCAGATTTGAAGAAAATTGTTAGGGCAGAGTCTTATCAACTCAGGAAACCTACAAGCTTCTCAAGAGGTTTTCTTGATGTCGAATGGTGGCAATTGCCGCTTGCCAAGTGAAGGTAAAGGATTGAAAGGATTCAGCAGAAATGCGATCGCCATCCAGTTCGATCACAACCTCTTTAAAAATTTGAAAGAGTTGATGGCGAATCTCTTCAAGATGTTCAATATCAGAAATCTTAGGAATTTCATCAATCAAGCTTAAGAGTTCTAAGTTGTAAAAATCCGCTCGATTTTTTTGTCGTCTTTGGAACCAGAGTTTTAGTTGCCACAGCCCTGAAGCAACTAATGCAGTTACTGATAACATTAAACCAATGGAGTCTGCATATCGTTCTAAGAAACTGGGTTCATCCTGAGTGTAATATTGCTGCGCTCCAGGATGAAAGGAAAATCCCAATGGTTGCATCGACTCTGGCTGCCGAATCAGGGCCGCTTGGGGATTAATTGCGATTAATTCATTGCGAGCTTCAAATAAAATTCGAGTAATGTCACGAATAATATCTTCAGGGACATCCTCCCGGGCAACCAACAATGCTCGAACGGAAACGGTGATTAAATCTTCTGCGGGAATGGGAATCGAACCGTTGTATGTTCCTCTGGGAATTTGACTCGTTTCTAAGGCAGGTTGAAAGAGTTGCAGGGCGGCTGATTGATCAATTGGAACTAATACATTTTCTCCTGATTGCAAGAGCCGACTCATGGCTGGTGTTCCCAATGTAACGACTCGAAATAGAGCATCAACTTGTCGAGTTTGTAAAGCAGTGTGAGCTTCTTCAGGGGAAAATGGAATGGCTTGAAAATCCGATTCTATAAATCCATAATGTTCGCTCAGTTCCCAAAATAAGTCATTAGAACCACTGCCTTTTGGCATGATGGCAATTCGTTTTCCGCGTAAATCACTAGCGTTTTGAATATCTGATTCACGAGTGGCAACTAAATGAAAAATTTCAGGGAATAAAAAAGATACTAATTGAATTGATAAATTCAGTGTAATATTACTCTGAACAAGGGCAAGTTGAGCTTTATTTTGATTGAGCAATTCAATATTTTGGCGTGATCCTTCAGTTTCAATCACTTGCAATCTAATTTTGGGATCATGCTTAGCAACAATTTTTGCTAGGGCATCTCCAAATGCATAATACTGACCATTTTTCCCCGCCGTTGCTAGGATCAATGTATAGGCTTGATTTGAGTTCTGCAGTCTGAACAAAATTGTAAATAAACTGACTCCAATCAAGCTCAATAAGAGGATTGGAGGAGCCAAGGTTAATCGATTTCGCATAGAACTATGATGAAAATTACTGTTACTGTTCTGGATAGGCTCGAATCATGGCCTGGGTTCCTTGGTTGGCCCCAGCTTCGTCAAGGTCTTGGACAATTTTAAACAGTTGATCTGCCAATTCGATGCCTGGAAAGTTTTGATTTGATGATAAGGTTGCCTTAACCAGCCTTAAATCTTTCAAAATGTGTTTGATCATAAAACCAGGGGCAAAGTCATGATTGGCAACTTTTTCGCCTAAGTTTGTTAAAGCCCAAGATCCAGCAGCCCCGGTACTGCAGACTTCTATCACTAGGTTGGGGTCGATTCCCTGTTGTTTGGCAAGCAGCATTGCTTCACAGAGTCCCACCATATGCAGAGAACATAACACTTGATTGCAGAGTTTGACAGCCTGTCCACTACCCAGAGGCCCACAATACCGAATCGTTTTGCCCATCGCTGCAAACACGGGGTGACACGTGTCAAAGGCCGCGCGATCGCCCCCAACCATGATAGTCAAGGTTCCATTTTTGGCCCCAATGTCCCCTCCGGAAATTGGAGCATCTAGAAATTGGAGTTGATGGGTCTGAAGCTCAGTCCCAATCTGGCGAGCAGCTTCTGGGCCAATCGTGCTGAAATCGATCACAATTGCTCCCGGTTGAGCAAATTGAACCATTCCTACTGGGCCTAAAATCACGGCTTGCACATCAGGGACATCGCCCAGACAGGTGCAGATCACCTCAGCAGATTCAACGGCCTCCTGAATCGAAGCCACAACGTTTGCGCCGCCTTCCCTGGCAATTTCCACGCTAGACCTGTTGGAGGTACGGTTCCAGGCATTGACTGAGAAATTTGCCTTTGCTAAGTTAGCAGCCATATAGCTGCCCATGACTCCTAACCCTAGAAACGCTGTTTTCATCCTGACCTATCTCAAACTCTATTCATCAGATAGCATACAGGGACGATGTCAGATGGTGAGTCTACGCCTCTTTATGGATCGTAAACCCATAACAACTCCAACAAGCATTGTGAAAAAAGAAACGGCGGCTAAATAAGAATTGCTAGCGAATTGTAAACCGCTAATCTGCGATCCATTTAGAATGCTAGAATCTGCCTACCGCCCCTCTACTGAGCTTTAATGAGACTTCAGATCGCAATCCTAGATAATCTGTGAAATATAT
>JBOFUV010000152.1:0-56350 GCA_051652765.1 Microcoleaceae cyanobacterium
TCAACGGTAATCTCCGCCGTTCCTACCTGATTCTCCAGATAGTCCAGGGTGAGGGTATTGCCTGAGATGTTGGGAGTGACTAATCCAGGGTTGCTGTTGATTTTAACCGTCTTAATAATGGCTGCACTCTCCGTGTCAATGTCAATAAACACAGCAGAGAGGTCAAGGGTTGTATTGGCAGCATCTTCATCGACAACAACATCCGCAATTTCAGTTTGAATTCTAGGGCCATCGTCGTCCGGCAGTACGGTCACCTGGAACGTGTCAGTGACGGTCTTGCCGTTGGAGGTGGCTTCGATGGTGATTTCTGCCGTTCCAAACTGGTCAGTCTGGTAATCCAGGGTTAACGCATTTCCAGAAACAGTCGGAACCACCAGGCTAGGATTGCTATTCGTTTTGATGGTCTTGACAATATTGGCCTCTTCGTCAGTGAAGTCAATATCGGTGAAGACTCCCGATAGATCAATCGTGTTGTTCGCTGCGTCTTCCAGAACAATCACGTCAGCAATGGGAGTTTGAACCGTGGGTGCTTCATCAATATTGTTCAAGCTGATGGTCAAGATTTTCTCAAAAGGAAGACCACCCGCATCTAGGGTCTGAACTCGAAGGCTGTAGGTGGCTTGGGTTTCAAGGTCAAAGGTTTCTCGGGTTCTCAGCTCATTGCCGACAATTTCAAACCGGGTGTTGTCTGTGCCCCCTACTCCTGGAACCAAACTGTAGAGATGACTGTCACCCAAGTCTTCATCCTGGGTGCTGAGGGTTCCTACCTGAGCGCCAACGGGAAGGTTTTCGTCGAGGGTGCTGTTGGTCAGAAGGAGATCCGTAGGTGCGTCGTTAACATTGTTGACGGTCAGTGTAAAGCTCTGAACAGTACTTTTATTCGGAATCCCATTGTCTGTAGCCGTAACGTCTATTGTGATCGGCTCTGCGGTTTCAGCATTCAGCACTTCACCGACTTTAAGCTTAAGTTGCGGGTTGATTACCCCACCGTTAACAACATCAACAATTTCAAAGCGCGGATCAGTGACACTAAAACTGATCGCATCATTGTCTAAATCTGTTGCACTTAATATTCCAATCGCAGCCCCATTGATATTCTCATCAATAACTGTATTGGTGAGGGCAATATCCTGGGGGGGTGCGTTAATGTCCAAGATGACCCGAATCATATCTTGTTTGTTCACATCCCGGCGAGCCCGATTCCCAAAGCTCAGGTCAAGCTGATTGCCACTAATCACAGCGCTATCCCGTCGAGTGCCAGCAAATTCACTGTTTTCTAGTGATTCTCCGGCCAAGTAGGTCACTCCTTCTAAACCGAGCAAACCGTTAGTGAATTCTAAATCCGTGCGATTGCCAATCACGCCTAAAATTTCCCCGCCAAAGAAGAAGGTTGCATCGGCAAAAGTGGGGTCTTCTAGGGGGCTGAGGAAAATATAAACGCTGGTAATTGTTGTTCCTGCGGGCACAACTCCCAAACGATTTCGAGTCCAGTCTGCTGGATCGCTAATATCTAAATCTTGGGTTAAAGTAACCTCTTTTTCAACAAAAGCCTGGAGGAATGAAGACTCTTGTAAGATGAGATCTCCAGGCGGATTTTCGAGGATAACACCGTTGCCTGAAACAGGCAAAATGATTGAATCTGGCATAGTAATTAGGTTGGGATTAAATCAAAAGTTGATGCAGGCATGAGAGTTCGAACGTGCTTCAAGCACTAGATCATCGGTCTGTAAATGCACACATCAAATCTGCTATTTCCGAAACATTGTTTGCACAATATTACTTGTGCAAATCCTACTTGCACATTTCAACGGTTCTCCGTAGCGTTGACACCCTGTAAATCTTGAAATCTTTGTAGGGTAAAGTTCTGTAATGAGGAATTATAGAAACTTTACATCTCTAAGTTAACTCTAATCCTCAGTAAAAACACGGGAAATTATGTAAAGCTTAGTTAAAGTTCGTTACTTCTGCTTGTAAAAATCTCATAAAGTTTCGCAGTGATAACTCCTTTGTTTTTCCATCTGACTCAACACTTAAGCGATCAATTCTGCTCTTTTTGATCAACGTCTTCAAACAGCCATCACGGCCAAAGCGATGTCTAACACAGTGTTTTGTTCTTTCAGAGTTTTCAGTATAGAGTCAATGATTAAAGTTGGCCCTGTCAGGAGCACCGTTTGATGTTCTGAATTGCTAGAAATAACTTCCATTTGAATCTCTGGATGAATCCCCTGTAAATCTGTTGAAGCCTTGACTTTGGCGATCGCGATTGCCCTTAATCTTTCATCTGCATAGGGGTAAGCCTGGACTTCCAAGACTTTTGATAATCGCTGGGCAGCCCGCAAGAGCATTTCTTGCTTCCGTTCTGTTGCCCGGAATTTGACAACAATTCGGCCCCCTTCAACACCATCTGGACTGAGAATACTGCCTAGAATGGTCTCCAGGGATATGCCTCGGTTAGAAAAAATTGCGGCGATCGCTGATAAAACTCCGGGCTTATCAATCACTTTGACAACAAAAACCCATTCCTTCTCTGTCATTGGTTTATGGCGCTTGGCGCTAAGGTATTAATATAGCTTTAGCTGTTCTTAATCCAATCTTGAATTCTCTCAATTAATTGACTGGAAACCTGTTGTAAATAGCGAACTTCTTCTTCCCAAAGTTGTAATGAAACCACCTGTGTCCAGCCTCCAGGAGTGAGAACAATGGGAACTCCAATGGGAGCATGGATTCCATAAAACTCTCCATCCAGTCGAACTTGTCCAGCCACAACAATGTCCCGTCCATCCATCAAGGTTTGTACGAGATCTACCGTAACATTTGCAGTTGCAGCCGCAGTTTTTGCACCAGAAATATGAGTTACATAGGGCTTCAGCACAACTCTCAAATCAGGTGGAAGTCGGTCAACATATTCAAAGGCTTGGCGAATATTACCCTCCTGTAAGTAATTGAAAATCTCCTGTTTTTCAGCCTGAATTTCATCTGGAAACTGAGCAATTTTTCGACCTCGGCGCAATCGTTGATCTACAGCCAGCAACTCTTCTAAATCCATGCCATGAATTCGTACGCTACTCCACAGGGGAACCATGGATTCTCCATGTTCGCCAACCACAAATCCCTGAACAAGCTGCCGTCGAATCCCTAAATCATTGGCAATTTCTCGACGAAATCGCAAGGTATCTGAGTAAGAACCGACCCCAATTACCCGATGTCGTCCCAGGTATCGACTGAAAATCTCTACCGCAAGTTCGACGGGGTTTGTAACGATTAAAACCACTTCATGGCCGTGGCCATAGTTGGCAATAGCTTGGGCATAGGCTTGAAACAGGGGGAGATTGGCCGCTGCAAGTTCTCGCCGAGACGTTGCTTGGCTTCCAGTTGTCACCCCTGCCGTCATCACAATCACATCCCCGACGATTTCCTCGAGTTCCAAGGCCACGTCTAGTTCTGGGGCAATTTCAGCATAAGCATCTGACAAGTCGGCACAGAAACCGTATAAGATCTGGCCACTTTTTCCCTCAGCCCGACCGACCAGTTGCAGGCGCTCTGAAGGAGACAGAACGCGCTGATTCAGGAGTTGAGTGACGATTTCTCGGCCACAGTCCCCACTGGCTCCAATAATAGAAACATCCACAATCTTGGGCCTTTTCTACAGAAAACCAAACCGTGTTTTAGGCTAACACATCCTCAGCTATGGTAGGACGATTCTCTAATCTAAAAAAGATAATTGAACTTCCGTTTACAACCCTTTCTTCGATTTTTTCCATGCCAATTCTTGCAGCAACTTTTTGTGATTCAAGATTGGGCTGATCGCAACTGGCAACTAGATATTGATAGCCCAATTCCTTAAAACAGTACGTAACTATTCGACTGGCCGCTTCAGTGGCGTAGCCTTGTTTAATTGCACTTGGGAGCAAAGCATAGAGGAGCTGAGGCTGTGCTTCCTCAAAGAAATACCACAAACCAACTAACCCAATAATATTTTTTTCTAGCTTGGTTTCGATGAACCAAAGACCCGATCTGGCTTCTGCAAATTGCTTTTGACTCTCTGCTAGCATTGCTTCAACGTCTTGAATAGACAAAACTTTGTCATCACACAGATATCTCCTAACAAAAGAATCCGTAAGAATTGCATGTAGAACATTGGCTTCGCCGTCTACAATTGGCCTTAATACTAACCGTTGGGTTTCAAAGACTGTACTCACTTTTAAAAGTTAACTGCTAAACGGTTCAATTAATCCTCCCCCCAACACCGTTTCGCCGTCATACCAAACGGCAGCTTGGCCGGGAGCGATCGCAAAAATGGGCTCATCAAAGACCACCTGAACTCGTTCCCCCTTGCCTGCCTCAGATCCCAACGGGATAATCGTTGCAGCCTCAGGGGTCGTCCGATATCGCACCTGAACTTCAGCTCGAATCGGCCCTTCTCGTGGCGGTATCGACACCCAGTTCACCCGTTGTACCGTACAGTTCATCTGGTTTACTTTGTCGCGATCGCCTACAATCACCTGATTACGACCCGGATCAAGGGCAACAACATAAAGTGGGTGGGAGGCAGCAATCCCCAAACCCTTGCGTTGGCCGATGGTGTAATGATGAATCCCGTCATGGTGGCCCAACACTTGACCTTCCAGGTTCACAATTTCCCCGGTTTGACCCAGAATATACCGATCCAAAAACGCTTGCATGGAACCGTTGGCTTCCACGAGACAAAGATCTTGGCTTTCAGGTTTATCGGCGGTTTTCAGGTGATACTGAGCCGCAATTTTGCGAGTTTCCGGCTTGGTGAACTCTCCCAGGGGAAAAATCACATGGGCGAGAATGTCCTGAGTCAAGTCATAGAGGAAATAGGATTGATCCTTGTTGCGATCGACTGCCCGTTGCAGTTGATACCGATCTTGAGCTTGATCGTAAGTAATTCTGGCATAGTGACCCGTCGCAATCGTTTCAATCCCAAGCTGCTCACGGGCATGATGAAGCATGGGGCCAAACTTGACAGCCTTGTTACACTGGGAACAGGGCAGCGGGGTAATGCCATTGCTGTATCCTTCAACTAAATAGTCCACAATACTAGCCTGGAAGACCTCTCGGCTATCAACAATATGATGGGGAATGCCGAGTTGCTCACAGATAGCAGCCGCGTCCACCATCCCTTCAGAGCAACATTGACCCTTGCCCCGCATGAGCCACAACGTCAATCCAACCACGTCGTAGCCTTGATGGTGCAAAATTGCAGCAGCAGCAGAACTATCTACACCCCCGGATAAACCAACAACAACTTTTTTCATAGATTTTTTTTACAGATTGAATTTCATCGATCAAAAGAACAATAAATTGCTAATTTAGACTTATTTCAAATTTATTTCTTCAGTGAGAAGGCAAAATCAAACCCAAACCGTCAAACTTCAACCATCAAACTTCAACCGTAGTACGGGCATCTTGCCTGTAACTTAGATTTACAAGTTAGATTTACGAGTTAGATTTATCAAGTTAGATGGTTAAATAATCAGTACCTCGGCGCAACTAACGCAAGACCCCTATAGTCCCCCTTGTTAAGGGAGATGGCAATAGCCGGGAGTTCTGCAGTAGCAATCAGTGATAATTGATGAAATGTCTATGGTGCAGGCTCCTAACGCAGACAAGATGCCTGCTCCAGATTCACTCATCAAATCAGATTGCTACATAGATTTTAACTGAGTAATGGAGAAACCTAAAATGACTGTATTTTTCATGATAATACAAAAAAACTACAACCGCTTCACCTCCAGCTTTTATTGCTTGCCCTTGCTTTCAATCCTCTCGGTCGGTGGGTTAACCGATGGTTTCCTAGCAACCCCCGTTGTCGCTCAGGAACTCCTTGCACAATCCCAAGTCGTTCAGCGAGCTGAAAAGCAGTATGTTGTTTATGTCAATAGTGATAGTTCGCTGTTGTTAGAAGTTGTCCAGCAGGTTCAGCCCGGAGCAACGTTGCGGGAATATCAGCAGCGCGTTGTGATCGAAGTCGGAACCTACTTTCGCAAAGGGGAGGCTGAAGTTTTAGTCAAGCGCTTGGAACAGAGAGGGATTAAGGCTGAAGTTGCCGACCCAGAAGAGCGTAATGAGTTTCAGCGCTCGATTGTGGCAGTGCCAACGGTTGTACCCCTGCCCTCCCGAGAGAATCAGCCGGTGACGACAGATGTTCCCTCGATCTTGGTCTTTCCCCAAGCAACCCTAGGGTTATATCAAGTGGTCGTTAGCGTCAACGATGCCCTTCCCCAGGAAGTTCGCAGGGTTGCCTCAGAAGCCCTGGAGAAGGTCTATGAAGGGCGGTTGATGATTCATGCTGCCAGCTTTGTCAACCTCAGGAATGCTGAAAATTTAAAGGCTGAACTGGCCCTGCGAGGCATTCCTTCCAACATCGTCCAGACCTTAGAGGAAATGGCCGTCTGGACAGCCCTCCAACCCATTGTTCCAGCAGTAGCTGCTGTTCCCTCAAATCCCTCAGGGCCGGGGCATGGGTTAGCAACTCAAGATAGCTACTTCGTGCTGATTCCAGGACAGTCTAACAACTTGACGGTGATTCAAAACGATTTGGTTACCCTCGGTGCTCCCCAAAGCAGCATTACTGTTCAGAACACCTTCATCGCCGTAGGGCCGTTTGCCAGTCGAGGACTCGCAGAAGAATGGGAGACTTACTTTCTAGGGGCAGGATTATCTGGAGCCCAGGTCTACTTTGGCAAATAGTTTGAAAGGAGCTTCAATGAGGAGACTTGAACCCATCGTGAGCTATCCCCGAGCCCAGATTCAAACGTTTGCAGTCACCGCAGCCCAAATGCAGGCTATTGAAGAACGCCTCTTTGCTGCCGGACTGCCTGTGGCTGCCTTGATGGAAAAGGTTGCTGGGCGCATCACCCAACGGATTCAAGACTATTTGAAGTTAACACCTGGAAGGTCAACACCCGTCAACGTCGGCATTCTAGTTGGCCCTGGACACAATGGAGGCGATGCTTTAGTTGTTGCCCGGGAATTGTGGTTCCAGGGCAACACTGTTGTAATTTACTGCCCATTCTCCGAACACAAACCGTTGACGGATGCTCATCTGAGTTACATCAAAAGTTTAGGAATTCCCATTGCCCAAGACGTTAACACCCTAGAAAACAGTGACGTTTTAATTGACGGCCTGTTTGGCTGCGGATTAGAGCGAGACATTACAGGAGATTTAGCAACCGCAATTGAGCAGGTGAACCATTGGCAAAAAGTCGTTTTTAGCATTGACTTACCCTCTGGAATTCACACGGATACCGGAGCGGTTTTAGGAATAGCGATCCGAGCTACTCGAACCCTGTGTTTAGGACTCTGGAAACTAGCTTTTTTGCAAGATCAAGCTTTAGAATTCATTGGCAAACCCGAACTGATTGACGTTGATATTCCTCTAGCAGATATCATCCCAATTTTAGGAGAATCGCCAGAAATTTCTCGAATAACCCTCAAGGCTGTGACCCAAGCTCTGCCCCTTCCCCGAGATCCAGCGAGCCACAAGTACAAAAATGGTCATCTACTGATTGTTGCAGGTTCCTCTCGTTATGCTGGTGCTGCCATTTTAACGGGCTTGGGCGCAAGGGCTTCAGGAGTAGGGATGTTAACCCTTGCCGTTCCTGAAGCAATTAAGATCTCAATCAATACTCAGTTGCCAGAGGCTTTAGTCTTAGGCTGTTCAACTGATTCAGAGGGAGCGATGCAGGCACTCCCTGCAGATCTGGACTTGAGTCAATATGATGCGATCGCCTGTGGCCCTGGTTTGACGCGATCGCCCCGGAGAATTGTTCAAATGGTGTTAGACAGTGACTGTCCTTTGATTTTAGATGCGGATGGACTCAACATTTTAGCCGAATTGAATCCGATGTTAACCTTGGCCCAACGTTTGGCACTAACGATTATTACACCCCATCCTGGAGAGTTTAAACGGTTATTTCCTGAACTCATCCAGGATGTCAATAACCGCATTTTAGCCACCCAAACAGCAGCTAAAATCAGTCAGTCCATTGTCTTACTGAAAGGAGCAAGGGTTTGTGTGGGGAGTGCAGACAAGGTATGGATTAATCCAGAGAGTACACCAGCCTTGGCTCGGGGAGGCAGTGGAGATGTTTTAACCGGACTGTTAGGGGGATTGTTGGCCACAACCCTGCAAAATCAACCCCTGCAAAACCAATCTATTGTAGGGGTTGTTCAAGCTGCTGTGTGGTGGCATGCTCAAGCTGGAATTCAAGCAGCTCAAAACCGAACTGAGTTGGGTGTTGATGCCTTTACCTTAACCCAGTACTTAGCCCCAACCCTGGGAACTCTGGTTTGAGGATAAGATGTGGGGTATCAGGTTACGTTGATTTTTGAGATGTGGAGTGTACAAAGAGTAAGGGGGTCGAGGAGATCGAAATCCCTATTGACAAAAGTCTCCGGACTGAACGTTTAGGCGATGGGAGGAATTTATGCGGTTAAAAATTATTGTCAATACCATTTTCAAGGATCGACCTGTTGCAACTTCGGAACTGGCTCAAGGCAGCAAGACCTCTGCTCATTTGGGGACTGAATTTGAGATTTCAAGTTATGCCTGGGCTGCGAACAAGCATTTAAAAGTCACCTTTATTTCACCTTTACCTCGAGATCAAAAGGTCTGGTATGTATTTTTCGACCATGTCCAGATTTTTGACAACAACTTAGTTCCAGTGAACCTGAGTCCGATTTCAGTCGGTTCGGAGGAAGACCCCAAAGTCTCTGCTCCTGTTGTTGATGCTCCTCCTAAAAAGCCTAAGCCTTCATCCTCTAAATGGCGGTGGCCTATGACTGGAACGAGTATGAATGCAAAAACAGAATTCGGCTATGCTCGAGGTCGGCTTCATGCCGGAGTTGATATTGGAGGATACACGCCAGATGAATGCTACGCAGCTAGCGAGGGAATCGTTACCTACGTAAAACGGGATCGTGGGGGAGCAGAAGGACGAATGATTGAAATTACTCGCTCCGACGGCTGGAAACATAGCTATCTTCACTTGCGGTCTATTCAAGTCGAACTGAATCAGGCTGTTGACAGTGGTGATCTCATCGGAATTCGAGGCGGATCAGGATTTGGGTGTGAAGGCTTAGAAATCGACGGCGGTGGATACTCGATTCACTTGCATTTTGCAGTCTACACCTCTGAAAGCGAACCCATTGATCCTCGTACAGTTCTCCCCGATGACGGTAGCGTTCCTATCTTGGAATAGAACACTCCTAATCCTGTCAAGCTCGGTACAGGTGGTAGGGTAAATAGGTGGTGATCCTGCTTGCAAAAGCGATTGTGATTTTATTATTTTAAGATTATTTTAGAATTATTTTAAAGTCACAACGAGCGGTTCAACCAGCTTTTGTCCAGGTAGCTAATCCGGGCGAAGGGGCTCAATGCTGCGAGAACTTGCTGGCCATAGCTACGGTGGAGCACCCGAGTATCGAATAGAGCAACAATCCCTTGAGTGTCTCGGATAGGGGCCACTGCCCGTTGTAGTTGATTCAGGGCGGTAGGCAGCAGATACAGTCGAAACCAATCTTGACGTTGCTGCTTGTGATAGGCGACTTGTCCGGCAACAAGCGGGTGCTCCAAAGACGGTAGGGGCAAGGTCGCGATCGCCAAAACACGGGGTTCGGGCAATTTTCCCTGGGCAGACTGCCAAAATTCCCACCCGGTCACCAGAACTCCTCGGGGTTGCATTTCCGTCGTCTCCACCTGAACTCTAGAGCCAAATTCCCCAGCCAGCAACGCTCCAATTTGAGCTTTCAACGGTACATCCTCAATTAGCAACACGGTTAACCCCTCAGCCTCATAGCTCATCCAGAGTAACGCCCGCATTTCTTTCACCAGTGCAGCCTGAAACTTAGGAGTATTGGGCAAGGGAAGTCCAGACGGTAGGTAGAGTTGGATCAACCGACTCTGGCGATCCGGGGAGAATTTAACACAAGTAACATCATCCAAACCAATCGTCTGCCGGTAAATTGGAGCGGTTTTGTCCAAATCCAAAGCTTCCCCGATCAAAACAACCGGTTGTTGTGGCCAAATCTGACTGAGGGCCGAAGTCATTTCTAATGGACTACAACAGAGAGAAAATGAGCCCTGGGAACGATCCAATCCGACCCACTTGAGTTGATTCGGAGTTTGCCATCGTTGCCAGAATTGGTGCCAAATCGAGAGAGGATGGGGATCTTCCCTGGCCCTCCGTGAATGTGAACTGTGGAGATTAAATTGAGGGGGTTCCTTGGGCCTGTGACCATTGCAGCTTGCGCCAATCAAGTCTTCATATAGCTGTTGCAAGATTTCTTGCTCGGGAGTGTCAAGTAGATGACAGTTGTAGGGATTGGGAGGATGCTGAAAAATGACCTTGGCTAACTGAACCTGGGCTGTACGAATCGTTTCTGCCTGGGTGGGTTGAGCTTGAATCAGATAATGCCAGTCTTGGGGCTGCAGATAGGTTGTCAATTGATTCTGTACCCAGGGGGCCAAATCGTCAGCGCTGTCCACCAGGGTAGGAATATGGGCAGGGAATCCGGCATTGCCCTTTAACCGATCAGACAACCAGGCTTCTGGGCTAGTCAGCATCAATCCTTGAAAATCAGGATCGGGCCAGCGATCGCCCCGGTAGATCGGTTTACAGCTTGAAAAACAGGGGGAACTGTTGTGATCGCCGCGACAGAGTCGGGGAATTTCTTCGTGCAGGAGGATTTGTAGGATATCTTCAGGGGCAACTAGAATCACAGCACCGGGCCAAGTCAAAATCGGGATCAGATAGCTGAGGCGATAGGAATAGTTCACACTTCTGGGAGAAACTCCGGTTTGGATCAAGGCACTGCGCCCCAACCGTAGGGCCCGCGCCACTAACCGAGCCATGGTCAAATAATGGGGCCATTGGGCTTGACTCTGAGACTTCAAAACCGTTTGCAAAAGCTGATGAACCTCTACCTCAATCAAGTGCAATCCCCTCCTTAACTCAGTTGGTCAAAGCCATTGATGAAATCCATCAATTGCTGAGGGGTTGGAAGCTCGTCCCGATTCATCCGGTAGTCAGTCTGGGGAGTGTCAATCTGGCTGATGGCTGAGTCTTCGGCTCTGATTGTCGGATCAATCAGGTCAGTAACCATCTGTTTGTTATTGGGCAAGGTAGAAGTCGAGTCCGGTTCAATCTCTGACAGGGGATGAAATGTGAGGCTATTCTGACTAGAGTTTTTGAGAATCATTTGAACTTGGTGCTGGAGAAAGGATGACTTGGATTCCAGTCTGAGTGCCCGAATTTCTGCTTTGAGTTGATTCAGCACCTGAACCACTTCGGTCATCGCGGTCAGGATGCTCATCTGTTTTGAATTATCCTGATTCAACTGGCCTTGAATCTGACGGATGAGATAGATAACATTTCTTTGAGTTTGTTTAGCATCTTCAAAGGGAAAAATAGCTAAACAGGCGATGGGTAGCATCAAACTTTCGTCCTGAACCTGAAAGGTGAGGCGAGTTCGCTGAAAGTTAATCGCAATGCTAGGAGGATTGGCTAATCCGGGATAGGCTTGGGCAATTTTGTGAAACGAGGTTGCCAGTATCCAATTGGCTTCAATATCCAAAGGAGCCTCAACCATAATTTGAACCGTGGGTAGGGACTGGCTGAAAAACTTTTTGAGGGTTTCTGAAGTGAAGTGGTGAATGGCCGTGCGATCGCCGTCTGGACTTAAGTCAATCCACTCACAGGTAATATCTTCTGCCTTGAGGTTAAATCGAGGCACGCCATATAGCTTAGCGCCCGTCAAAGTCGCACCAGAAATATCGGCTTCCATCCATGCGGCATGGATTAAATTAGCCTGAGTTAAGTCTGTATGAACCAAGCTTGCCTTTTCTAGATTAGCGTGACTCAAATTGGTTCCTGAAAGGTTGGCCCCACTCAAGTTGGCCTTCGATAGATTTGCACCGGATAAATTGGCTCCCCTGAGATCTGCCCATCTCAGGTTAACATGGCTCAAATTTGCCCCCTTCAAATTAGCGTAGGTGAGGTTAGCCTGTCGCAGTTCTCCAGAACTCAAATCAGCCTTGGGTAAATCAGCCTTGACCAAATTTGCCCGCCGTAGGTCGGCTCCCTGAAAATTGACCATCTGCCCCCAAATGGCTCGCAGGTTGGCTCCGCTCAGATTTGCCCCCTTGAAACTGGCCCGGTCTACTTGAGCTTCTCTGAGATCAGCGCCATTTAAATTGGCTTGGGCAAAGTTTGCCCGACTTAGATTTGCCCGAATTAGCTCTGAACGAATGACTAGAGCAGCCACTAGGCTCGCCCCCGTCAAATCAGCCCTAACTAAGTTTGCAACATTGAGGGTGGCGGCATCCAGAATTGCGGCGCTCAAGTTTGCACTGCTCAAGCGAGCTACATTAAGATTCGCCCGACTCAAATTCGCCCGACTCAGGTTGGCTGAACTTAAATTCGTGACGCTGAACGATGTATCGCTTAGATTTGCCTGACTCAGGTTAACACGGCTAAGATTCGCCTCACTCAGATCTAGTCCAACAAAATTCCTTTCGCCCTCTTTGTACTGTTTGATTAGGTCGTACACCTTTAATAGGTCTTGTTCTGACATAGGAGCTACCTAAAGCTAGCATTTTACGATTGGCTGGATTGCAAGCTCTATGAATCAAACGCCGCAATGTTGGCCTGACCTCCTCCCTATCCTAAACGATACTACAGCTCTTCGAGGATCGCGTCTAACTGGGTCAGGGACAATAAGCAATTCACTCAGAAGCGCCAGAACTCCTGATCTTGAAGGTTGGCTGCACAAAAATAGTCGAAATCATTGAAGCGGCCTAGACGGTAAAACGGTTGGTTCACGGATAACCCCTCCCATCAACCCCAAGAGGCTATTCCTGTCATCAGTGAAAATGATGAGAAAAAATCATGAAAAATCAACACAAAAGAGGAGGAGCAATGAATGCCCCTCCTCTAAAGATGTCAAAGTGCTGTGTTACCAAAATTTGTACCCGCTAAACTCCGAGGACAAGTCCCGGTTTAGCAATCGGTGAGCCAGGAAACTAGCCTAGTAAGCTAGACCCATACTGCGAGTGGTTTCAGCTCCCAGGTAGACCCGGATGCTCAGGAAGTCAGTTGGACAAGCTGTTTCACAGCGCTTGCAGCCAATGCAATCTTCGGTACGGGGAGAGGAAGCAATTTGACCTGCTTTGCAGCCGTCCCAGGGAACCATCTCTAGAACGTCGAGGGGGCAAGCCCGAACACACTGAGTACAGCCGATACAAGTATCGTAAATTTTTACTGAATGAGACATTGAATGAGTTCTCCTAAGGATCTCAGGTTTGCAATTCCTACAAAACTGTAGATTGAAAAGCAGCTTCAAAGCTGAATTATCGTATATCTTCACCTAATTTGCTTCAACGCTTAAGGGTGATGATACATAAGGCGATAAAACTTCACGATATGTAACATTTCGGGAGGCTATTTCTGGTTATTCGTTTTGGTCTGAAAGGCTGACTATCCAGGCAAAAAGCGACTGTAGCAGTCAGTACAGCCAATTGGGGTGCTACAGCAATATTGCAATTATTCCTGTTTCACAACCCAAGGCGAGGCAGGATAGCGGTAAGTTGAAAGGCGTATGTAGGAGATCTACACAGGCTTAATCATGATGTATCTTGCTCAGAAATGAAATCCAATCACCCTTTAACTCCTTACCTGTTTCTACTCCCTGCCCTTTTAACCCTGGGGTTAACTGTATTTTGGCCAGCATTGCAAGCTTTTTATTTTAGTTTTTTCAGCTATGATTTGCTCCAGCCTCCTCAATGGGTTGGCCTGAATAATTTTCAAGAATTATGGATAGACGAAACCTTTTGGAAAACCCTAAACAATACGTTGGTTTATCTGGTGGTTGTCGTGCCAATTCTGGTTTTTTTACCCTTAATTTTGGCGATTTTAGTCAATCAAAAATTCCGGGGAATTTATTGGTTTAGAACAGCCTACTATGTACCTGTGGTGATTTCTATGGTAGTGGCGGGGATTGCTTGGAAATGGCTGTATTCAGAGACAGGATTATTCAATCAAGGATTAAAGTTTTTTCTGTCCGGTATTTTTTCAGAGGACTCCCTAACGATTCCTTGGTTAACTAGTCCTAACCTAGCCTTGTTCAGTGTGATGGCGGTGACAATTTGGAAAGGGCTAGGGTACTACATGGTAATTTACCTAGCGGGATTACAAACAATTCCTCCAGAACTGTATGAAGCGGCGAGTTTAGATGGGTCAGATCATTGGCAAAAACATTGGGATATTACGTTGCCATTGATGAAACCTTATCTGATTTTAGTGGCTGTAATCTCGGCAATTTCAGCGACGAAAGTCTTTGAGGAAATTTACATTATGACTCAAGGTGGCCCCCTGAATAGTTCTAAGACGATTGTGTACTATCTTTATGAAAAAGCCTTTCAGAATCTAGAGATTGGTTATGCTTGCACCATTGGTTTGATTTTATTTTTGATCATTTTAGGATTATCAATTATTAGATTAGTCATAGCTCGTTTTACACAGGATGAAAATTCGGTTTTGCGTTAGGGAATGATAAAGAATTGTAATTGTTTTCTTTGTCCTTTGGAAAGGGAATCACAATATACTAACAATATTGGCTAATTAAACCTTAAGGCAGTGACTATGATTGTCAATCAAAGGGAACAAGCGGTCGCTTTATCAGATTCCAAGCCCCGTGACGTTCAAGTTTTCTTGGTTGGTCAAGACACTAAGGTCGTGCGATCGCGGACTTGGACTCGACTCAAGTTTGAGGTGGAATATTCCCTCCAGCGGGGCACAACGGCCAACAGCTATGTTGTGCAAGGAGACAAAACGGCCCTGATCGATCCCCCTGGGGAATCCTTTACCGACAACTACCTTCAGGCGCTAGAAGAGCGTTTGGATTGGCATCAGGTCAGTTACGTTATCCTGGGACACTTCAACACCAATCGGGGAGCAACCCTCAAAGCAATTTTGGCTAAAGCGCCTCAAGCTGAATTGGTCTGTTCGCATCCTGCTGCTCTCGGTTTGCGAGAGTACTTTCCCGATGAGCCGTTGAAGATTCTCACGGTCAGAGGAGAGGAAACACTAGATTTGGGCAACGGCCATGAATTGCGGTTCATTGCCACCCCCACGCCTCGATGGCCCGATGAGCTACTGACCTATGATGCCCTAACTCAGATCCTCTTCAGTGACAAATTCTTTGGGGCTCATGTTTGTGGTGATCAGGTGTTTGATGAAGGATGGCAGGTTTACAGTGAGGATCGACGGTTTTATTACGACTGCCTTCATGCCGCCCAAGCTCGACAAGCGCTAGCTACCTTGGAAAAAATTGCGAATCTCCCCCAGGTTCAGTTTTATGCCCCAGGTCACGGCCCTTTAGTGCGTTACGGCATGACTGAACTCACAAATCTCTATCGCGAATGGAGTGAAAAGCAGAAGTCCCAGGAACTCACCGTTGCCTTGCTCTACGCTTCAGCCTATGGAAATACGGCAACCTTAGCGCTAGCGATCGCCAGAGGATTAACGAAATCTGGACTTGCCGTCGAGTCCCTCAACTGCGAACATGCAAGTTCTACAGAGATTCAAGCGGCGATTGAAAAATGTGACGGGTTTATTATCGGTTCTCCAACTTTAGGAGGTCATGCCCCGACTCAGATTCAGGCCGCCCTGGGGATTATTTTGAGTACGGCTTCGACTCAAAAACTGGCTGGGGTGTTTGGTTCCTTTGGCTGGAGCGGGGAAGCCATTGATTTGCTGGAAGGGAAATTAAAAGATGCTGGATTTAAGTTTGGCTTCGAACCGATTCGGGTGAAATTCAAACCAACCGATGTCACGATTCAAACCTGCACAGAGGCTGCCATTGACTTTGCTCAAACCTTGAAACGCAGTCAGAAACGACGGGCCATTCGTTCTACCTCAGCCACGTCTTCCGGAGCCGATCGCACTGCTCAAGCCTTGGGACGGTTGGTGGGTTCTCTCTGTGTGGTGTCCTGTCGGCGGGGCGAGGTGCAGAGCGCAATGTTGGCCTCTTGGGTTTCCCAGGCAACCTTTAACCCCCCCGGATTCACGGTCTCTGTGGCTCGGGATCGGGCCTTGGAATCCTTGACCCACCGGGGCGATCGCTTCGTTCTAAATATTCTTCAAGAGGGCAAGCAACTACAAAAACACTTCATGAAGCAGTTTGAGCCTGGAGAAGATCGGTTTGCGGGCTTAGAAGTTGAAGAGGCTGGGAATGGCTGTTTAGTCCTAAAAGATGCATTGGCGTATTTGGAATGTGAGATTCAGCAACGGATGGAGTGTGGCGATCATTGGGTGATTTATGCAGTTGTAACCAATGGCCAAGTGTTAAGTCCTGACGGCGTTACGGCAGTCCACTACCGCAAAACTGGAACTTACTACTAAACGACCCCAGATGTGCGCCCTATCCATGTTGTTGAAAGCTGAGTAATGCTCCGCTTTCAATAATACTAAGATTACAGTTGAGTAAAATACAGTTGAGCAACCGGACTTGACCTTACTTAGCTGAACCCGTAATTATTTTCTGCCCGCTTGGCAGCGTGGAATGTGGGCTCTATCACGCGACCGAGGGGAATGTTCTGTAGCTCTTGAAATTTGGTATGCCGTAACCGTTCCAATTCCTGAATCCATTCATCCTCCAGGTAGAATTCATCATGGTACTTGCGAGCCAGTTGAGGCGCTTGGGCACAATCTGTTTCTTTCCACAACTTTAGGGCGAGATGACGACGCTTAGAACAAATCACCAACTCCATCGTTGCGATCGCCGAACGCACCTCCAAAGGAGCCCGAAGAATATTGAGTGTTGCTTTGTCATCCAAATAGAACAAGGGCTGTAGAGTAGCTGTATCCAAGTTGGATTCCAGTAAAACATCCTGAAGTTTAGAGACTAAATTTAATGTGTGCTTAGGAGCATCCTGCTGATCTTCAAGTTCTACAATTTTGCGCCACAGGAGGCGATGGTAAGACAGGCTAAACTGCAAATCTCGGGCATCTAAGGCATCTACAATCAGTTGCCGATGTTCTGGGCAGTGCAGGTAAATCTGTAAAATCAACGTTTCAGACGCTTCTAGCAAGCGACGTTCTGCGGCAACAGGCAGTTCAATTTCTAGACTGGAGTCTGACTCAGAATTGACCAGAGCGGCTGAATTTGCAGGGAGGCTTGGGGAAGAATTCGAGTTGTGGATTGCCTTACTAATCAGTTTGTTGACTTGATTCCGCAGGGTTCTGGCCATGGGCGCAATCAGGGAAGATTCTCCCTGGCTGAGGATTTCCGCGCAGCGTTGAATGTACTGAGTCCGTTGAATCCCGTCCCGTAGCTTACTCAGCAACTCTCCCATGGCATGAGCCACTTTTTGGCCCTCAACAACCTTGGTTAAATCTCGTCCTTTCACCGTTTGATCAATCTGCCAATCCAGCCAGAGAACCGCATTCTTGGTCAGAGTTTGATAGTCGGCGATTGAATGGGCTCGGAGAAAGTCATCGGCATCTTTGCCCTCAGGTAAGTTCAAGACCCGCAGTTGAACCACACCACTATAGGCCAGAACTTCAAGTTCTCCAATCGCCCGCTGAGCCGCTTGGGTTCCCGCCGCATCTGCATCAAAATTCAAGATAATCAGTTTAGATTCTGTATATCGCAGTAATTGTCGAACTTGATCCAAGCTCAAGGCCGTTCCTAGAGATGCGACAACATTTTCGGCTCCAGCAGCATGGAGGGCGATCGCATCAAAATATCCCTCAACAACAATGGCTTGATCCAGTCTCGCAATCGCAGTTTTAGCTTTGTCTAGGGCAAATAAGGTTTTTCCCTTGTCAAACAGCTCCGTCTCAGGGGAGTTTAAATACTTGGGCTGTTCGTCCCCTAGGGTTCTACCACCAAATCCAATCACCCGCCCTTGCAAGTCCTGGATCGGAATCATCAGGCGATCGCGAAATCGATCATAGTACCCCCCGCCTGTTTTTCGGGGCAAAATCAACCCCGCTTGCTCTACCAAGTCTAGGGGGAAATGTTTCTGCTCTACCAAATAATCGTAGAGGGCTTCCCAGCCTTTGGGTGCGTAGCCAAGTTGAAAGGTTTGAATGGTTTCGGTTGAGAGTTGGCGTTCTGATTTTAAGTACGCTAGGGCAACTTCTCCCGTAGGTTGATTTAGAGCGTGTTGATAAAAACTAGTGGCGATCGCTAAAATTTCATAGAGTTGTTCTCGTAGGGAGAGCTGCCGCTGAAATTCCTGGCGGGCCTCAGGGGCTTCGGTTTTGACAGGTACTTGATAGCGACGGGCTAGATTCAAGACCACATCACTAAAGGAGGACTTGTCCAACTCCATCATGAA
The DNA here is from genome assembly GCA_051652765.1 of Microcoleaceae cyanobacterium. Taxonomy (GTDB): domain Bacteria; phylum Cyanobacteriota; class Cyanobacteriia; order Cyanobacteriales; family Microcoleaceae; genus JBHJGO01. Next base: position 18,374 of record JBOFUV010000152.1, read on the forward strand.
TTTAATCGCATTGCCCCCAGCGCCACAGCCGAAGCAGTAGTACATTTGTTTGCTGGGGCTCACCGTGAAACTAGGACTTTTTTCCTCATGGAATGGACAGAGTCCAACATAGTCCTTGCCTCGTTTTTTCAGGACAACTTTTTCTGCAACGATGTCGTAGATATCGGCTCTCTGCTTAACATCCTCAATTGTGTCGGGGTGGATGCGGGGTATGGACATGGAGGTGTGCTGTGACCTACGGAAGTTTATTGAAGTTTAGTTGAAATTTATAGCTTTGGATAGTTTTGGGCGGTATTGTTGCAGATTGTTTAAAGTTTTGCCCCGACTCAACTTTCCCAGAACATTGGCATAATTAAGTCAAGAAGCTGGGTTTTTCATGGGGGCATTTCACGAAATTTAGGCATCTTGCCAACCAGTTTTCAGCCGTTTCAACCGTAACGAACCTCAACTCATCCCCTCAATCGGCAACACCGATACTTGAGAAGTTGTGCTGCTTCCAGAGCCGGATTTAGGATGACGATCGATATTCCCAAGCAATTAGTCATGAGTTATGGGATGTCTGTGGTGAATGCTTCAAATCAGATTGCGATATACCCTTGACATTAAAGCAACATTCAATCTATGATCATTCAAGACTGTACAGTTCAGTCCAGATCGTTAGGCTACTCAATTGGGTTATCAGATTGAGTTATTAAATTGGGTTATCAAATTGAAAGTGTTAGCTAAACCCACATCATGGCTCAAGAATTAAAAGGTCAATCTACCTTTAGAGCAAGAAATCTTTGGATGTTTGGGCTTACGGGAGTTGGGGCAGTCCTGGTTACAGCCCTAACGTTTCAACGGGTGTCCCAAACCCTGCAATCCTCCTCTAAAGAAAGTTCAGAGGAGGGTTCTACCCCGCAACTCGTTGCGCCCACTTACATTACGGCCTTGGGTCGCTTAGAACCCCAGGGCGAAGTGGTTGAACTCTCAGCTCCATCCCTGACTGAGGGGGCCAGAATTGAAGAAATGCTGGTCAAAGAAGGGGATCGAATACAGCAAAAGCAAGTGATTGCGATCTTGGATAATCGCGATCGCCTCAAGGCTGAACTAGCCCAAGCCGAGAAAGAAGTTGCGGTTCGGCAAGCAGAGCTTGCCCAAGTCCAAGCGGGCGCAAAACAGGGCTCCATTGCGGCTCAGTCCGCGACCATTGATCGATTCAAAGCTGAATTAGAAGGTCAAGTGGCTGCTCAGGAAGCGGAAATTGCCAGTTTAGAAGCCCAACTTCAAGGGGAAAGAGAAGCACAGCTTGCAACGATTGAACGGTTAAAAGCTCAGCTCAAAGGGGAGCGGGCAGCCCAAGAAGCAACGATTGAACGACTCAAAGCCGAACTAAAAAATGCTGAAACAGAATGTGGGCGTTATAGCAACTTGTATCAGGAAGGAGTCGTGTCTACATCCGAACAGGATTTGAAATGTTTGACAGCAGAAACGGCTCAGAAACAGTTAGTAGAAGCCGATGCAAATCTAGCGCGCATTATTGCCACTCAAGATGCTCAAATTAATGAAGCAGAAGTTGTTTTAAATCGCATTATTAGAACCCTGTCAGCCCAAATTCTAGAAGCCCAAGCAATCCTAGATCGAACCATTCTAACCTTGCAAAAACAGCAGTTAGAAGCAGAAGCAACTCGTGAAGAAATTGTCGAAGTTCGTCCGACAGATGTGCAAACTGCCCAAGCCAAAGTTGAACAGGCGATCGCAGCTCAAGAACGAGCAGAGGCTGACTATAATTTGGCCTTTATCAAATCTCCAATCAATGGGCAAGTGCTAAAAGTTAATACTTATCCAGGGGAAAGAATTGCTCAGGACGAAGGGATTATAGAGCTAGGGCAAACGGATCAAATGTATGTTGTAGCTGAAGTGTATGAAACAGATATTAGTCGAGTTCGTCTAGGTCAAGTTGCAACAATTACCAGTGATGCATTTCCAGGAGAACTCAGCGGAAAAGTTGACCAAGTTGGCATGACAATTGGCAAGCAGGATGTTCTAAACACTGATCCTGCCGCAGATGTTGATGCTCGAGTCGTCGAGGTTAAAATTCAGCTCAATCCTAATGCTAGCCAGCAAGTTTCTGAGTTGACTAATTTACAAGTGACAGTCAAGATTCTCCCACAAAAGTGAACTGATAAAAGATAAACATAAAAGATCAAACTATAAACGATCAAAACATAAAAGATCACAATGATTGGTAAAATTCCCCTCTCTTGGTTACAACTTACTAAAGAAAAGATGCGACTGCTCGTAGCCATTGCGGGTATTGGGTTTGCCGATATCTTGATGTTTATGCAGTTTGGGTTCAGGGATGCCCTATTTGAAAGTGCAGTGTTACTACATGGTCGATTCCAAGGAGATATTTTCCTAGTCAGTCCTCAATCTAACTCACTGATTGCGATGAAAACCTTTCCTGATCGGCGACTTTATCAAGCTCTCAGCTTTGATGGAGTTGAATCGATCAACCCGGTTTATATTGGGTTTGGGTTGTGGAAAAATCCAGAAACTCAGAAGACTCGTCAGATCATGGTGATTGGATTAGATCCAACCTATCAGGTTTTGGATTTTCCAGAAATTCAAGCGAACCAAGGTCAATTAAAACTATCTGATGTGATTCTATTTGATGCTGCATCTCGACCCGAATATGGGCCAGTAGCTGAATGGTTTAATCAAGGGAAAACAGTTGAAAGTGAGATTGAAAATCGTCAGGTAAAAGTCGGTGGATTGTTCACTTTAGGGGTATCTTTTGGTGCAGATGGAAACTTAATTGTTAGTGATTTAAACTTTCTGAGAATTTTTAATGAGCGACAGAAAGGCTTGATTGATATTGGAGTCATCAAGCTAGAACCCGAGGCAAATATTGAGTCCCTAATTGATAGTATGCAAGCCTATTTACCGGAAGATGTTTTAGTTTTGTCCAAAGAAGAATTCATCGGAGTTGAACGAAAATATTGGCAGGAAAGTACAGCAATTGGCTTTGTCTTTACCTTGGGAGCAGCCATGGGGTTTATTGTGGGGATCGTCATTGTTTATCAAATTTTGTACACCGATGTTGCCGATCATTTACCAGAATATGCAACGTTGAAAGCGATGGGATATGCCGATCGCTATTTTCTGGGAGTGGTCTTTCAACAAGCTTTAATTCTAGCGATTATTGGCTATCTTCCCGGTTTAGCTGCTGCAAATGGACTTTATGCTCTAGCTCGAACAGCAACTGGCCTACCGATGATCATGACTTGGGAGAAAGCAACGACCGTTTTAATTTTAACCATGGTGATGTGCAATGCTTCTGGGGTGATCGCCATGCGGAAATTACAAGAAGCCGATCCAGCAGATATTTTTTAGGGTTTATAAGTTTCTAGGGTTTATAAGTTTCTAGAATTTATAAACTCTAGAATTTGTAATTTAGACTTGAAAGATTAAGTTAAAAGATTAGGTCGAAAGATTAAGTTAGAAGGTAAAATCATGACTGAATCTATTGTTTCAATCCAACATTTAAATCATTTCTTCGGCAGTACTCGCCTCCAGAAACAGGTTTTATTTGATATTAACTTAGAACTAAAAGCGGGAGAAATCGTTCTATTAACGGGGCCTTCGGGCTGTGGCAAAACAACTTTACTAACGTTAATGGGGGCTCTACGGGAGGTTCAGAATTCTCGTGAAAATGTCCAAGCTGATGCCAGTTTGACCATTCTTGGTCAAGAACTGCGCGGGGCAAGTCGCAAGCAACTGGTTGAAGTTCGTCGCCACATTGGCTACATTTTCCAAGCCCATAACTTGCTGAATTGTCTAACTGCTCGACAAAATGTTCAGATGTCCATGGAGCTTCACCCGCAAATTTCCCGAACAGAAACTGATGCAAAAGTGACGGAAATTCTTGAAGCTGTTGGGCTAGAAGATCGAATCGATTACTATCCTGAAAATCTTTCCGGCGGTCAAAAACAACGGGTAGCGATCGCTCGAGCATTGGTCAGTCATCCCACATTGGTTTTAGCTGATGAACCAACTGCGGCTCTGGATAGTAAATCGGGTCGAGATGTGGTAGAAATTATGCAACATTTAGCCAAGAATCAGGGCAGTACAATTCTGTTGGTCACCCATGATCATCGAATCCTAGATATTGCCGACCGCATTATTAAAATGGAAGATGGTCACTTAATTCAAGATCAGCCTCAATTTTCAGAACCCTTAGTCTCACCCGCAACAGCTTCAGTTTGAAGCCATCGCAACTGCCACAACCCCACTCTTATAACCCACTAGGTTTTTTCCTCCACATCAGGGGGAGAATTGGGTTCAGAGTAGAAAGACTCATTTAACCTTGAAGGATGGATGTCAGACGGGATAGCCTTGGAACTGATGCCCTCAACTGCCAACTGCTCGGAACCTAAGGTTGCGGAATCAGCTAAGGATAAGGCGGGTTTCTGGTGCCATTGGTCTAGCACATCCTCCATCAAAGCACTTTCAACCCAAGTTTTCATCACAACGGCTAAAGGCAATGCCAAAACCAGACCCAAAAACCCAAAAAATCGGGCAAAAAAGAGTTGGGCAATCAGGGTAGCAGCAGGAAGGAGCGAGACCTGTTTTTGCATCACCATCGGACTGAACCAATAACTCTCAAGATTTTGAATTATAACATAGGCTATCAGCACCCCTAAGGCTTTCCAGGGGGTGTCGAGTAAGGCAACTGAGATGGGAAACACCGCACTCACAGTTGGGCCAAGGTTTGGAATAAAATTAAATACTCCGGCCAGTAAAGCATGGGCAAAAACAAAGGGAACTTTGAGTATTATCAAACTAATCGCGCTCAAAGTGGAAACAAACAAAGAGTCAATGACAATCCCTCCCATCCATTGCAACAGCGACACCTCACACCTAGAGAAAATTTCGTCAGCTCGACGTCGATAAAACGAAGGGAACAACCGCACGACGAGCTTTCGATAGGACAGGGGATTTCCCAGGAACATCAAGGTCAAAACCAATACCAACAGAAACTGCAGTAAGTTGGCAACGGAATTGGAGAAAAAGGCAAAGAAATTTCCCAGTACATTCTGGGCCAAGGGGCCAACCTGCCGAGTAATTTCAGGAATACTGGGGAGTTTCAACTCTAAATCCGGTAGCCAACCGGGAGGATCATTCAAGCTCCGATCAGCCCAGCGGACAAATTGCTCAAAGCCCACGGGAACCAACTTAATCAGTTGCTCAAACTGATCTAGGAATGGGGGGAGCACAATTCTCATCACTAAAGCGCCCATTAAGAGCACAATCATCAGGGTCAACCCCACAGCTTGACCCCGCTGCAATCCAGAACGCAAAAATCGCCTAACCAAACTGTTGAGGGCGATCGCCAGAATCACAGCAGTAAAAACCAACAATAAAATCTGTCTAAACTGCCACAAAATAACCAAGGCAATCAGCAAACACAAAAAACCAACCCAGTCCGCAAGTTTCACAAAGCAAACTCCTAGTCGCTTGTTGGTAAAAGGGAACTCTGAATTAAGGTACGGTTGAACTCAATCAACGCCCGTTGTTCAGGCCAGAAAAACGGCGGCAGTTCATCAATAGAAAACCAGTGAAGTTGGTAAGGCTTGTAAGGATCAGTGGGTTGGCCATCCACTTGTTCAGTCGTGAATAAGAAGTAGTAAATTTTCTTCCAGGCTGTTTTCTTCAGGCTCAACCGTTCTCGAACCCCCAAGTCAGCAACCAGGTGCAAGTCTGATAACCCGGCTTCTTCCTCAATTTCTCGACGAGCCGCCTGTTCAATCGTTTCCCCTGGATCAACATGGCCCTTAGGAAGAACAAAGCCAAAACGGTCTGGGCCTTCCTCAATTAAGGCAATATAAGCCTTTCCACCTTCCCAACGAATCACAATACCCCCGGCTGAAACCTCAGTCGGCAAATGCTGTTGTGAAGACGGATACCAACTGTTGTCAATGATGAACTGACCCATCACATACTTACCCTATGATTTAGCCTTGGTGGCTTAACGATCTGTCTCCCTCTAAGGTTTTGAGGTTGACTATTAAGATTGACTATTGAGGTTGACACTTGCCAGCCCGAATCAATCCAATCCGACGGGCGATCGCCTCATCCCGCGAGACAAAAGGCCCCCACTGTTTAACCAGAGCTTCCTCTGAACCCGAAAGCTCAAACAGTCTAGTCCCTCGATCAGGCAAAAGCTGCTCAGAGGAAACCACTTTACAGTGCCCCTCAGGCTGCCTCACAATGTAGAACTGCATAAAGCTGCATAAAACTGCAATGAAGCTAAATTGGCCACTGAATGAATCTCCTCATGAACCTTAAAGACATTACATTATCGACGAGGAAGGGGAGTTGGCCGCCCAGGGTTAATGTAGGAAGGCTGAGACAAGATAGACGTGTTGTAGGGATTGATCAAATCAGGGGTACGGATGAAGGGATCGCTGACAGTCTGCTTTAACATCGCCTCCCGGTAAAGTGAGTTTACGGAATGAGAATCGTCAGCAATGTTCGATTCTGGAAACGCATTAATGTTGCTGGGCCAAGGAATACCAATCCCAAAAATTGTGGTCACTTGCCCAAAAATCGACTGGGCTTTAAAGGTATCGCCAGAAGTCCGAGTCGCGGCATTCATAAATTCCTCCGCGAACGGTTGAAAATTGGTTTCATCCGCCAAAGTATGAGGCGCGACAGTGAACAGGGTAGAGGCTCCTATCACGGCTAACCCATGACTGATCAGTTGAGAGAGCTTAGTCATTTCACAAATCCTCACTACAAATCCTTATGATAACTATGGGATTAATCCTAACTTGCTTTCTAGATATGCTACAGGAAAGCTTAGCAGAGTATTACTGAAATCAGCAGAACAATTTTCTTATGGATCAACTCCAACTTTCTCTTGTCCCAAACCTGGAACTTGCTACCGTTGACAAGGAAGTATTGCGTCAGTGGTTATTGGATTTGCTGTGCCAGCTCGCCTATCGAGCAGGAGATTTTGTCTTGTCTTCTGGTCAGAAGAGTTCTTACTATGTTAATTGCAAGCCGGTAACTCTGCATCCCCAAGGGGCGTTAGCCATTGGTCGTTTACTTTGCAACTTGCTTCCTCCCGGCACTCAAGCTGTTGCTGGATTGACCCTAGGGGCTGACCCGATTGTGACTGCCGTGAGCGTTGTGTCTGCCTATGAAAATCGCCCAGTATTTGGCTTGATTATTCGCAAAGAGGCCAAGGGTCACGGTACCCAAGCCTACATTGAGGGGCCAGACTTACCCCCAGGCACCTCAGTTGTTGTGCTGGAAGATGTAGTCACGACTGGACAGTCAGCCTTGACAGCGGTCACACGATTACAAACAGCGGGCTATCCAGTCCAACAGGTGATTGCCTTAGTGGATCGACAGCAAGGGGGGGAGCAACTCTATCAAGCAGCAGGATTGCAGTTTCAAGCGCTTTACACCATTGAAGATCTGCGAGTTCGCAACCAAGAATTGAAGGTTAGAGATTAAAAGGTTAGAAAGAGAGGAAATCAAATAGATAGTGGGCAAGCTGAAGTTTGCTACATTGGCTGATTTCCTGCCTTCGACCCTGGGCATTGAGTAAAACAGCTTGATTGGTCTCACTGCCAAATCCTGATTGGAGGTGATCAATCGGATTGGCAACAATAGCATCGAGCTGTTTATCGTGAAGTTTTTGCAGGGCAGGAGTCACAATGTCTCCCGTTTGAGCGGCAAAACCAACTAACGTTTGGTGGGACTGCTTTAACTTGCCCAACTCCGCCACAATATCCGGTACAGGTTCCAATGCCAGGGCAGTAGGGAGCGATCGCTTGGGCAGCTTTTCTGAATGGAGTTCCTGGGGTCGCACGTCGGCAACGGCTGCTGCCATTATAATCACGTCAGCTTGGGGAAAATAACTGAGTATCGCTTGGTGCATCTGGGCTGCACTTGTTATCTTAATACAGTTAACTTGGGGCAGGTTTTTTATTCGTTCTAGGTTCATGGGCGCGTGAACCAACGTGACAGTGGCTCCCCGATGTAGCGCAGCTTCCACCAAGGCCAAACCCATTTTTCCGGTAGAAGGATTGCCAATAAATCGGACAGGATCAAAATGTTCTCGGGTTCCTCCGGCGCTGATCAAAACCTGTATCCCCGTTAAATCCTGTTGGCCCTGGGTATGGAGCAAGGAGAGTATCTGGGTTAGAATTTGCTCCGGTTCGACCATGCGTCCGGCTCCTTCTGAAAGATTGCTAGACTCCTGAGGTAAATCACAGGCCAACAGTCCTGAAACAGGAGCTATCCCCTGAAACCGAGGATCAGTTAAAACCTGTTGCCAGTTGCGCTGAACAGCAACCTGTTTCCACATATTCCGATTCATCGCTGGGGCCAACAGCACCGGACAAGTCGAGGCTAAAACCGTATTGGTTAAAAGATTATCAGCAGCTCCAGAGGTTAACGCGGCCAAGGTATTCGCCGTTAACGGGGCAATCACAAAAATCTCTGCCCACTCTCCGAGCTGAATATGGAGGGGACGGCCATGGGTGGGCTGCCAAAAGTCTTGGTCTATGAACGCTGGCTGGCGGGAGAGGGTTGCAAAGGTGAGAGCCGTCACAAACTGCTGGGCTGATTCTGTGAGAACAACTCTAACGTCAGCCCCTGCTTTTGTCAGGGTTGAAACAAGTTCACAGATCTTGTAGGCTGCAATGCCTCCGCTAACCCCCACCAAAATTCGTCTCCCCAGAAATGAAGACAAATCTGGGGACAAATCTGGAGACAAATTGCCTTGCATGACGAGATCACGCCTCGTCGTAAGATTCGATATCTAGTAAATAAAGATAAGACTCTACAAGTTCTGGACGTTGAAACGCGATCGCCCGCAACAAATGCCAGTCTTGCAGCCCTTCAAAGGGATTGGTGTATTCATCCTGCTCAAGACGCTTCGCGAGTTGAGTAATCTCAGCCTCAGTCAGGTTAGAAATATTGGATGAAGAAAGAGTGACCGTTTCCATCGTTAGCAATTCCCTTCAGTCTGAAAATACTGGTCATTTAAGGTTTACAGCAGTTTTTAAGTCAGTGAGAGACATCTCAGCCACTCAAGTCCCCCTGATAAAGGGAAATTCATGGGGATCGCTCCAGATCACATCTGAATAAAAACGGCTGCATTTATAGGACTCCCCACTTCTATAGTAGGGTTTCAATTTACTTTCGACAGGGTTTCCATCATAAAACTTCGCATCAACTGCCAGACCGCTGGAGGAATTTCATGTCCCATATCGAGTTCGTGATACTGGACAGGGGCTCCCAACTGTTGAAAATAATCCCTGGCCTGCCGAGCCAATTCCAAGGGAACGACCATGTCCCGCCGACCATGAACAATCAACACCGGGGTAGAGTAGCTTTCCCTAGGCTCTGGTGAAAAGTGGAGATAACCGCTGAGAGACATCAACCCAGCGAAGGGTAAAGTGCGCCCTACGTCTAGTGTCATGGCTCCCCCTTGGGAAAATCCGCCCAAAATCGTTCGAGACAAAGGAATTCCTGTATGACCTTCCAAGGCCGCTAGCCAGTGCTGTAAGCCTTGGCGACTGTCTGCCAAACCCTCGTGCTCTATTGTTTCCAAGGCATACCAGGCCCGTCCTTCAGGAACTTGGCCATGGGGAAAAGGAGCATTTGGAAAAATGAACTGGCACTCGGGCAAGTCCAAAACGGGGGCTAGGGTTGCCAGATCTGCGGCACTGGCTCCCCAACCGTGCATTAAAACAACTAATCCCTGGGGAGATTTACCGTCTTTGGGCGTAACTGTAATTGCGTTAAATTCCATGGTGAAGTTGAATCGCGGACACTTGCATAGGTTTGCTCGCAACAAAAAAAGCTATACTTTGCTGCTATACAGCAATTTTGCCTCATTGCATGGATATTGCATGGAAAACTTGCCGATTGCTGATGATGCGCTGCTGCTAGCCAAAATTGCCAACGGGGATCATGGGGCGCTTTCCCAACTCTATGACCGCTACGCCAAGATTATTTATGCAGTTGCGTTCAGAAGTTTGAGGTCAGTGGAAGACAGTGAAGAAGTAGTCCTGGATGTATTTTCTCAGATTTGGCGAATTGCCAGTCGCTATGATGTTAAGAAAGGGAAAGCGGAAACCTGGTTGTTTACTTTGGCCCGGAGCCGAATCCTAGACCGACTCCGGAAGCTGAAACGAATACATCCTGAAAACCAGGTTTCCATAGATGCAATGCTCATTCAACTTGAAGCCAATTCTTCTGACCCGGTTGAAGAAGTCTGGCTTTCAGAACGTCGCAGTCGAGTCTTGGCGGCGATTCAAACTCTCCCGAAGGAACAACGGTTGGTGATTGAACTGGCCTACTACCAAGGACTAACCCAGAGCCAAATTGCCGCCCAAACTGGACTTGCTTTGGGCACAGTGAAAACTCGCATTCGCCTGGGTCTGAATAAGCTCAAGTCTGCCCTTGGCTCCTACGATTAAGACTGGAATAAAGCATTGAGACGACCTGTAGCAGCGGGACAGAGGCAACCAAAATGAACTATAAACCCTCTTGATGAATCCAAACGCTGATTTTCAGCGTTATCTAGAGATATGGGAGAGCAACAATGGGTGAATTTATTACACCCAGTCCTGACCCATTCAAGTCATATCTATTCAAGTCATACCAATTCAAAGAGAGAACGCTACAACTCTCTGCATTAATCTCCCTCAGCATTCCTTAATTAAAGAGATGCTGAAGGTAGAAAGATTCAGATCTGTGGCCTGTACGAATTGATATTACAAGTTCTTAAGGAAGGTGATATGCCGTATTATTCAAGCGGAATTCATTCGACAAGGTTAGAATTTATTACTAGGTTAAGAAAAGTTTCATGGAATTGCAAAAACGCTCCGAACTTGCAGCCCTAGCCGCCCTGGATGCCTTGGACGGGGAAGAACGCATTTGGGCAGAGAATTACGGGATAGAGTTTCCAGAGTTAGAAGTGGAAATCGAAGACTTCAAAGCCGTTATTGCTCAGTTAGCCTATGGTGCTCCTTCAGTTCCAATGGCTGCAAATTTGAAAGACAGGCTATTTCAACGGATTACTCCTAAATCTGAACTCGTTCAAACGGTTGCTGAGGCTACTGAAACCGATGATTTGAACATTGCAGAATTGCTACGACAATCTCAGACGGTGAAATGGAGGCCCTATCCCGGTTTGCCAGAGCTTTTGTTAGGGAAGCTGCGGATTAATCCTGAAACTCGGCAAATTGATTGTTTTATCCGCAGTTGGGGACAGGGAGCGTTCCCCTTGCATCGCCATGCAGCGACCGAGGAAATGATTTTGCTAGAAGGAGATTTAGTGATTGGAGATCGGTTATACGGTAGAGGCGATCGCATTTGTTCTGATCCCAACACGGTTCATCAACCTAAAACTCAGAATGGTTGCCTGGTTTTCATCCGTTCTTCTCTAGACAATGAAATACTCTAGAATTTGATGGCTTTAACCCTGAAGATTACAAGCTAAATTACAAGGAATCGAGGTCTTGATTGTCTGAGTCAGGCAAGATGCCTAATTCATCAAGGTATAGAAGTAATTAAGTCCCTATTCCGAACCTCTCAACATTAACGGGATAGATCCAATTAAAACCTTCCCACGTATACCCCTGTAGTTCATTCATCGAGTGAACATTAACGATATTCTCACTTTTTTTGTGAGTGTGAATAGAAGAACTTCCGGGGTGTTAAAGGTTTATTTAAGCTAGAAAAACTCAATCCAAAATATTTGTGAGCAGCTTGCTCACAAGCCAAAACAGCTTGTCATAAGTTGTGTCATTCATGCTGACTCAACCCTTAGAAGAATTATCTTCAAGCAAGTATTAGTACTGCTTGTCAGCGTAGAAAAAGCCAAAAAAAATTCAAATCAGACACATCCAAATTCAATTGTCCAGCGTATTACCCGACAGAAAGAATTCACACCCGCATCATGTTGTGATTGATCAAATTCACACAAAACTGAGGCATTGAAGTAACTCAATCACAGACATAACCAGTCATTCACAAACTAACCAATGAGTTGGTGATAGTGGCGTGTGACTTCATTTCACTGATGAGAAAAATCACCGAAAATAACCACAGGAGAGACTCAAATGACAAGTATTTTAGGACTACCCACAGTTAGTTTGCTGGGAACAGCCGGAAATGACAACCTGTTAGGCGACAACGGCAATAATATACTTTTCGGCCTAGCTGGAGATGACCTACTGTCAGGGCGCGGTGGCAACGATGTATTAGATGGCGGCATGGACAAGGATACCCTCTCGGGTGGAAGCGGCATGGATTTCCTCCTCGGGGGTTCCGAAGACGATACGCTCAAGGGTGAGAATGATGCCGACGTTTTGGATGGCGGGTCAGGTGACGACGAACTGGAGGGGGGCAATGACAAAGATGTCCTGTTTGGCGGAACTGGCATGGACAATCTGTTTGGGAATAATGGCGATGATGTTCTGGATGGGGGCGATGATGCCGATGGTCTGTGGGGGGAAAATGGCAACGATTTGCTCAATGGTGGCAGTGGCGACGACTCCCTTGAAGGCGGGGATGGGGATGATTTGCTGTCGGGTGGAACCGAAGACGATTTCCTCGGAGGCGGAAATGGGAACGATGTTCTAGAAGGTGGCGATGGGAACGATGCCCTGCGCGGTCACAGCAACAATGACCTGTTGATTGGGAATGTGGGCAATGACGTTCTCGCTGGGGATACTGGCACTGACACTCTGGACGGGGGTGACGGCATGGATGCCCTAGGCGGCGGACGCGGTAATGACCTAGCCGATGGCGGTCTGGGCAATGATCTGATCCTGGGAGAACAGGGTCGAGATACGCTGCAGGGGGGAGCTGGCAGTGATGCAATTGATGGAGATGGAATATTAACGTTTCTTGGTCTTACGAGTCAAAACACGTTGGTTTCCATCGATCCCAGCGATCCAAGCACTGTGAAAACGATTCAGGTCACGGGGGTAAACGGCACCTTGGAGGGCATTGATGTACGTCCCGCCAATAACCTGCTCTACGGTATCACGGACACAGACAAAATTTACACAATTGATTTCAAATCCGGTGCTGCAACCCTGGTTAGTAGCTTGAATGTGCCGTTCAACGCAGAATTTTCTGGGGTTGATTTTAACCCAGTTCCTGACCGTTTCCGGGTTGTTGGCGATAATGATCAAAACTTCCGGATTAACGTTGCCACAGGTGAAGTCGCAGACTTTGACCCCAATACACCAGGGATTCAGCCCGATCGGAACCTTGCCTACGCTGCTGGCGATCCCAATTTTGGTAAAGACCCCAACGTTACCGCAGTCGCCTACACCAACTCTTTTGCCCCCTCTCCAGATGCCACACGAACCACAACGTTGTATGGCATTGATACCGAACTGGATGTTCTAGTGCGGCAAGGGGGCTTAGATAGCACACCCCCCTCTCCCAATGAAGGTCAACTGTTTACTATTGGCACGGGTTTGGGATTTGATTTTGATGAGGCCACTGGATTTGACATTTTTTCTAGCCCCAATGGGATTAACATTGCTGCTGCCGTATCCAATTCCGTTTTGTACGTGATTGATCTCAACACTGGAGTTGCGACCAATGTTGGTCAGGTTGGAGATGGTACCTTCGACTTCCAAGGCTTTGCACAAACCCTAGATCAGAGCACATCAGGGGATGATGTGATCGACGGCGGCGAAGGCAATGACTTCCTAGCGGGGGGCAACGGCAAGGATACCATTGCTGGCGGCATGGGCGATGACCTCTTGGCTGGAAATGGCGGAGACGACAAACTGACGGGCAATGACGGCATTGATCGCTTCTCCTTTGGTTCCAATACCTTGTTCAAGCGCCAGGACTTTGGTGTGGACGAAATTACCGACTTTACCCTTGGTGTTGACAAGATCGTGTTGGATCAAACCACCTTTGGCCTAATTACTGCGGCTGATATTGCTTTAGTTGCCAATGATGCAGCCGCCCGAACCAGCCCAGGACTGATTGTTTACAGCACTGGCACGGGTAACTTGTTCTTTAATCAGAATGGTGCGCTGTCAGGACTAGGCGCAGGAGATCAGCTTGCTATGCTGACAGGTGCGCCAGCCCTAGCGGTGAGTGATTTTGTGATTGTTCCTTAAGAGATTCGGTTGAACTCCCCCACCCTTTAGCTTAACCAGAGGGTGGGGTTTTTAATTTCACAGAGGCCACAAGCCATCTGATTTGCAGCATGAATGTGGAATGAGCATCTTGCCCGTACAGGCTGAAAGGGCAACAATTCTTCTGGATTTAAAGCCTGTGCCACAGGTATCTCACAAATCATTCCTGATTGCTATAGAACTTGGGGTTTTGGCTTGAGGGGGGAGGCTAAGACTAAAATCTTGTCCATCAACCAGGGTGCAATCCGACTACACCATACCGCTAGACGGCTCTGCCAACCAACTATAATTTCGGCAGCATCCCGTCGTAACCCCTTAACTAAGGACTGAGCCACTCGTTCAGGAGTCATCGGTACGACCCAACGAAAAAGCTGAGTTTGACGGGACATGTCCGTGTCTGTGAGGGTTGGCAGTAGGGCTGTTACCCGAATATTGTGTTCTGCCAGTTCTCCCCGCAGCGCTTGGGTAAATCCTAAAATTGCAAATTTAGTGGCAGAGTAAGTGGACATGGTTGGAGCCGCAATTTTTCCCATCAAGCTAGAGACATTAACAATCGTTCCCTGCTTGCGAGCTGCCATGCGACGGGCTACAGAGCGGGTCATGGTATAGAGTCCCATCAAATTTAGGGAAATCTCTTCCTGAAGATTGGGCAACTTGGATTGCAGGAATGGCGTTTGATGAGCAACTCCAGCACAGTTTACCAACAAATCAATCGGCCCGTAGGCTCGCCATGCTTGGGCAATTGTCATGTTCACTTGAGTTGGTTGGGTCAAATCAATGACGAGGGTGACAACTTCTACACCCAAAGCTTCAATATTTGCGGCTAGGTCAGCTAATCGCTCTCGATCTCGTGCGACGAGGAGCAATTTGGCGACACCGCTTTTTGCTAACTCAAGGGCGATCGCCTGTCCAATACCACGGGAAGCCCCTGTGACCAAGGCTGTTATTCCTTGAAGTTTCATCAGAAAAACCTCCATTGTTGAGAGATCACAGTCAGTTCAGATCAAGTTAAGACAGTCTGTTCTTGCAATTGAGGGCCTTAAACTTACCACCGAACCAAACTATGACAAAGAGTTGAACTGAACATCAAACTGAAAATTAAGCTAAAAATCGAACTGAAATTGAATGAATCAATCAGTCATCATCTGCTCTGACTCCGATAGGTTCTGGATTGTCCGAACTTGACTTGAGGGCGAAATTACCTTGTCTTACTCTGCCCATCAAGGAAATTATTCAAGAATCGTTCAAGAATTGCTCAAGAATGCTGATTGTTCAAAATCACGGCGAGAGCCTCCTAAGCAAGCTAGCTAAATTGAAGAGTTCCTGGAAAATAGTTTGTCTGGACAAATTCTATAGGGGCGTTGCTCAATAGGCGTTGCTTAATGGCAGTGTGATTCCGCCTCGCCAAAGCTTCAGTTGAATACACTTAAGTTGAATAAACTTAAGTTGAACACGCTTAAGTTAGACATGCCAACAGCCAAACTGTGAATCTGGCAATGAATTCGATCGACAGGTGCGAAACAAAGAGAAGAGCAAGTACTGAACTGCCTCACGGGGTTCAAAGATTACCATGATTAAAGTTCCTCCAAACGATTCTAGCGTTAGTCATCCAATACAGGACTGGCAAGCTTGCACAGACATTCACACCAATAACAGACTGATCAAGGCCGGAGTGTAAAGTTGGACGTGGGTCATCAATTGCCCCAATGTCAGTGGTTATTCAAGAACCTTACTTGCACAATCTAACAACTCAATCAAGTAATTGCAATATTTTTTAATAAACTTTGCTTAGGATTTCGTTACATTAGTACTCATAACTAACCCTTCATAACTGACCTTTCATAACTAAACTTTCAAGCCCGAACTTTCAAACCCGAACCTTCAAAAAGTGTCCAATTAAATAGAGCGACCCGCAGAGAACTGTTAAACCCTGATCTTGAGAGCAAGCTGTTTCCAGAGCAACCGTCAATCCTGGGTGAGCTTGACAAGCATCCAACTCCGGACAGATCTGGAGAGCCAGTCGAGCCAATTCTGGGGGATCGGCAGAACTATGGTCAGGCACTGGAACCAAATGGAGGCGATCGCCCCGCTGTAATAACGCTTGAAAAATATCAGCATGATCCTTCGTTGAAAGCATTCCCATCACCCAAGTCACAGATTCCGGGTGTGAGTTACAAAACGTAGGGTTGAAGCCTGATCCAGACCCCTCTGAACCCCTGAGACGGTTGACATAGTGGCTCAATGCTTGGGCTGCTGCTGGATTATGAGCACCATCAATTAACACGGGAAAACCTCCCCAGGTTGTCCACTGAATCCGCCCCGGCCAACAAGTTTTGGCCATACCCTGCTGAATTGCAGTATCAGAAATTGGCCATCCCTGATGCTGCAAGGTTCGCAGTGTGGCAATGGCCAGGGCTGAATTCATCAACTGGATCTCACCCAATAACGGTAACGGATACTCAATTCCGTCGAAGAAAGCATAGGACTCTGCTTGAGCCATTGCAGGTTTGACCCAAGTCACCGGACAGTTTAGGTCTGTAATTCTGCGCTCTACAACGGCTTGGGCCTCTGGCGGCAATTCTCCAATGATTGCAGGGCAGTTGGGCTTGAGGATGCCAGCTTTTTCGCGGGCGATATCGGCCAAGGTCGGGCCAAGTCGTTGCCAATGTTCTCGACTGAGGGAGGTGATCACCGTTGCCAAGGGGCGATCGCAAACATTGGTTGCGTCCAGTCGTCCTCCCAATCCCACCTCAATCACGGCCAAGTCTACCTGTTGTTGGGCAAAATAGAGCCAAGCCGCTGCTGTGATCACTTCAAACTGGGTCGGCGAAGGTTCATTGGGTACAATTGCCCGTTCAACCTCCAGCAAGATCCGCTGCAACTCTTGGGATGAAATGGGCTGCTGATTTAGGCAAATTCGTTCTGTCCAGTCAATCAGGTGAGGAGATGTGTACCGTCCCACCCGATATCCGGCCTCAGCCAACCCAGCAGATAGGTAGGCGCAGACCGAACCCTTGCCGTTGGTGCCAGCAACGTGAATGATTGGCACTTGGTGATGGGGGTTTCTCAAGTTCCCTAACAATATTTGAATCCGTTCTAAACCCAGGTGAACTCCAAAGCGGTCGTATTTCTGTAGAAATTTCTGTAGAAATGTATCTATATCCACGGTATTGCCTGTAAAACTTAGAAATTAGAGAGAGAAAGACTAAAAGACACCCTGGATTTATGGTTCTGGGTTTTTCGGCTCTGGGGATTGATCGAGGATCTTTTCCTGGAGCGATCGCAAAGACATTCGGGGAATGTAAGGCCAACCTCCTTGTGACTCAATCTCTCGCAGCAGATGATACAAAGCTTGGCGATTATCTGGCAAAGTCTCTTGGAATAGACTGTCTCGAATTTCCTGATGTAGACTTTCCAGGGTTCGGAGCAGGGCCAACAGAGCTAGGGGATCTCCCGCAAAACCTTGGCCCATGATCTGAATCTGTTCCCTCAACCGCTGTAGTTGAGTAGGCGAGTTCCCTAGACTCGAGCTTTGGTGATGATCTAGCATGATTTAATCGGTAAGGAAAGAGTACATAGCATTCAGTCTTCTATCGTAATTTTCAATTGGGTTAGCTACAGTTTGAGGGGTAGAGGAGCACCATCACAACATATTTCTATAGAAGTTTCTCAGAATATGAGGCAGTTAAGGTAAGTATATAAACTTAATTTGAGCGTATTCTGAAGCTCGGAGTTACAAAAATTTCATCAGCCATGTAGAATGCAGTATTGGGCTCCCTTTCATACTCTCGTTGCAGTATGGGTTTGGCTCTTCCATGAATCTCCTGGTCAAGTCGGAGAGAATGTTAAGAAAGCTGACATTTTATTAAAGTGTTTTATGAAAATGTTTTATTAAAATGTTCAGACTGTGGTTCCTGTTAAATAGCAATTTTGATATTGAGGTTGAAAATGAAATATCGCGCCTTAGTTGCTACACTCCTAGCCCTGTGTTTGAGCGTGTTGACGGCCTGTTCAGAAGGGCCTTCTTCTAAAGCTCCTGAGCTATTGACCTATGACGACATCAGAAATACTGGTTTGGCGGTCAACTGTCCTAGCTTGCCTGAAACAGCACGGGGATCGATTGCTCTTGAGCGAGGAAATGGTTATCAAATTACTGGGTTGTGCTTGCAACCAACAGAGTATTTTGTCAAGGAAGAACCAACAAGCAAGCGCCAAGAGGCGGAATTTATCAATAGTCGGCTACTCACCCGTAGAACCTATAGCTTGGATCAAGTTGGCGGCAGGTTAGACCTGAATTCAGAGGGTGTCTTGACCTTTACTGAGGAATATGGAATTGATTTCCAACCCATCACCGTTCAACTCCCAGGAGGTGAACAGATTCCTTTCCTCTTTACTATCAAAGGGCTAGTTGCCCAGAGCCAACCCGGATTAGCGAGTATTGGCACATCTACAGACTTTGAAGGCAAATTTAATGTTCCGTCCTACCGAGGATCAACCTTCTTAGATCCTAAGGGTCGGGGTTTGGCATCAGGCTATGACAATGCCGTAGCTTTGCCTGCAACCTCAGATGAGAAGGAATTTCTCAAGGCGAATATCAAGCAAGCCGATACCCTGGTAGATGTGGGTCAAATTTCCATGCAGGTCTCCAAAGTAGATAGTGAAACAGGAGAAATTGCTGGGATTTTTGAAAGTGAACAACCTTCAGACTCTGACTTGGGAGCAAGAGAAGCGGTCAATGTCAAAGTTCGGGGTGTGTTCTTTGCTCGGATTGAGAAAGCAGCTTAATCTAGCGACTCAAACGCTGAATCAGATTAAATCAAGATTAAATCAAAGTTCAATCAAGATTTAGTCTTAAATTCCAGGGGCGATGAGTCCCTTTTTTGTTGCGAAGATAACTTTTATCTGATAAGTTTCCAGTCAGATAGGCTGTCTGATCTTTATTCAAAGTCAGTGATTGGGTTTCCCAGAGACCTAGTTTCCCAGGAACATGCCCTGTAGTCAGGGAGTTGCTGCAAGAGGAGTTATGGATTATACTTGATCTTTGTGAGGTTTGGCAGATCTGTTAGTCGTTTAGCTAAGTTCTAATCAGTTCTAGTGCATCCTCTAGTCCAAGGCTTTTCAATGGATTGCGTGAAATTTGTGTGAAATTTATGTAGAAAGCAGCCATCCTTATCAGTGATTACACGTAAAGACTATTGAAAATTTTATACATTTCAAATTCAGTAACTTCACTTAAAGCCATACCTTAGATGTTAGTTCGTTAAAGTCATGAAACCTGTTACAACGGCTGTTCAGAAAACCCATTCGCTCAGAGGTGAAAGCTTAGAACTTTTGCAGGAATACCGCCGTTCTCCCTCTAGCCATATTCGCAACCAGTTGGTTCAGATGAACCTTGGCTTAGTTCGTCGGGAGGTGAATCACTGGATTCACCAATGTACTGAAACCTACGATGATCTCCTTCAAGTGGGCTGCTTGGGTCTGATTCGGGCCATCGAACGCTATGATTTGTCTAGGGGTCATGCCTTCAGCTCATTTGCCGTTCCCTACATTCGGGGAGAGATTCAACACTACCTCCGAGATAAGAGTCCGACGATTCGAGTCCCGCGCCAATGGTTAGAGTTGCAGCGTGAGGGGACTCAGGTTGCTCAAGCCCTTCAGATTAGATTGAAGCGCCGCCCCACCGATTTAGAAGTGGCGAATGCTCTGGGTATCTCTCTGGCTGAATGGAATCAGGCCAAGTTAGCAGGGTGTAATCGTTCGTTACTGAGTTTAGATGCTCCTGTTCAGGACGAGGGAGAGGGGGCAACATGCCTAGGAGAGATTGTTCCGGATACTCGGTATCGGAGTTTTCAACTCGCCCAAGAGGATCAAATCCGTTTGCAGCAAGCTCTAGCTCGGTTAGAAGAAGGAACTCGTCGGGTTTTAGAGTTTGTTTTTCTCTATGACCTGACTCAAAAGGAGACGGCTGAACGCATGGGAATTAGCCCGGTCACAGTTTCCCGGCGAGTCAAGAAGGGCCTTGGCACACTCAAACAAGTCATGAAAGGCGTAGAAGCAGAGGATTAACCACCCAGTACAGGGTTGATTATCCTACTGCTGCTATGCTGTGCCATCCTCAAGCTGGAATTAGGCTGGAATTTGAGAGAGGATCTCGATATTCCCTAGGGTGAGATCAGAACAAGTCCGCTTCACCAGCCCTGTTAGAACCTTGCCGGGGCCAATTTCAATCACAGTCTCAATGCCCAGGGAGGGGAGATTCAAGCAGGTTTCCCGCCAGCGCACTGAACCGGTCATTTGTTGAACTAACCGTTGTTTGAGTGTGGCTGCATCGATTGTGGGTATGGGTTCAACGTTAGATAAGACCGGGAACTGAGCCTCAACAAAAGGTACGGATGCAAGGATTTGCTCAAATTCGGCGGCGGCGGTTGCCATCATGGGAGAGTGAAATGCACCCGAGACATGGAGCTTAACGGCCCGTTTTGCCTTGACATTAGCCAGGATGGTCGCTACAGCCTCAGGGGTGCCAGAGATCACCACCTGAGTTGCACTGTTGTCGTTGGCGAGCACGACATTTTCAGTTTGGGCTAGATGAGCCTCCAACTGTTCGCGATCAAACCCAATTAAAGCTGCCATCTGCCCTCCAGCGGCTTGATGCATCAGTTCGGCCCGCTGTTTTACCAGTTTTAGCCCGGTTTCAAAGTCAAACACCCCAGCAATGTGCAAGGCCACATATTCTCCCAAGCTATGACCTGCAACTAGGTCAGGACTGTGACCTTGGTGTTTCATCACATCTGCCAATAGGCTTTCCACAACGTACAAACAAGGCTGAGTGTAGAGTGTTTGGGAGAGCTTCGTTTCATCCCCCCGACAGACTTCGAGGACTGACCAACCCAAAATTTCTTCGGCTTGGTCAAATTTGGATTTTGCTTCTGGCTGCTGAACTAAATCTGCTCCCATCCCTACGGTCTGAGATCCTTGTCCAGGGAAAAGCCATGCTGTTTTTGTCATTAGTTTTAGTTAGGTTTAGTGACTCTCTATCGTTTGGTTATGGGTTGTGATCGGCATGAAAATAGGATGAACCCTACTCCGCAGAAGCAAAGCTTCTATTCGGCAGAATCCACCCCGGCACATTACTCGTGGCTAACTCCACTGGAAGACAGTCGCTCCCCAGGATAGACCTGCCCCAAATCCAGCAGTCACCACCACATCTCCAGGTTTGACTCTGCCATCTCGTACCGCTTCATCTAGGGCGATGGGAATGGAGGCGGCAGAAGTGTTGCCATAGTTGGCTAAGTTGCTGATCACTTTCTCGGCAGGAATAGTCAACCGTTGGGCAACTGCATCCATAATCCGCTGGTTGGCCTGGTGGAGAATTAACCAATCGACTTGATCTACGGTCATGTCAGCCCGGTAGAGGGCTTTTTCAATGACTTCTGGAACTTTAGTGACTGCGAATCGATAGACTTCTTGGCCATTCATCGTGACGGGTTGATAGGTACCCTGGGTAATCGTGACACCCTCAACCAGGGTTTGAGGATGGGGCTGATAGGCAAGATTGAGGCAACCGTTCTGAGTGCCATCCGTCCGCAGTTCAAATCCGAGAAAGCGATCGCGCTCTACCGCTTGCAAGACTACCGCTCCAGCCCCATCTCCAAACAACACACAGGTTCTTCGATCTGACCAGTCTACCCAGCGGGACAGGATATCTGCACCGATCAGCAAAATATTTTGATAGACCCCAGTTCGAATGAACTGAGCCGCAGTGACCAAACCAAAGACAAACCCAGAACAGGCCGCCGTTAGATCAAAGGCAACGGCATGGGTCGCTCCCAGTTGAGCCTGAATCTGACCTGCACTGCCAAATAAATCATCCGGCGTAGACGTTGCCAACAGAATTAAATCAATTTCTGCTGGGTGAATCTGAGCCATCGCGATCGCCTGCTGTGCCGCCTCTGTTGCGATTGAGCAGAGAGTTATTTCTGGACTGGCGAGTCTGCGGTAACGGATGCCTGTGCGAGAGGTAATCCATTCATCTGAAGTTTCAACCCGTTGAGAAAGTGCATCGTTGTCTAGAGAAATTGGAGGTGCTGCCGAGCCACTTCCAGTAATTGCAATGCCTGTGTTGACCATGTACTTGTGTTCAGAAAAAGTTGGATTCAAACCAATCTTTGTGCTGTGAGTTAACCTGAGTTGCCCCCACTGACCGCCTGCTCAGGTAAGTCCTGATATTGAGTTTGAATTCGCTTTAAAACCTGGTTTTCAATGGCATCCTTGGCCAACCGAGTTGCATTGGCAATGGTTTGGGCCTTAGATGAACCATGACCAATCACACAAATTCCATCAACCCCAAGCAGCAAAGCACCCCCATGTTCAACATGATCGACTCGCTGCCGAAATCGCCGCAGCCCTGGCTTGAGTAGCAAGGTTGCCAACTTAGCCCGGAACCCACGAGTCAGCTCTTCCTTCAACAGTTGCAACAAGGTTTCCCCCACACCCTCCGCAAATTTTAAAATCACGTTCCCGACGAAGCCATCACAGACAATCACATCAAACTTTCCAGAGAGGACATCTCGCCCCTCCGCATTGCCCAAAAACTTAATTTGAGAGTTCTCTTGGAGCATCTGGTAAGTTCGGATCGCCAGATCATTCCCCTTGCACTCTTCCTCTCCAATATTGAGCAGCCCCACTTTGGGTTCAGGAACTCCCAGAACATATTTACTGTAGACCGTTCCCATCACAGCAAACTGCTCTAGAAACTTGGGGCGACAATCCACATTTGCCCCAACATCCAAAACCAAAACAGGCGTAGTCAACGTCGGTAAAACGGCCCCGATTGCAGGGCGATCAATCCCAGGAAGGCGACCGACTCGAAGCAACGCCGCCGCCATTGCTGCACCAGAATGACCCGCCGAAACGACCGCATCCGCTCGCTTTTCTTTGAGCAAATTCATGGAAACGTTAATTGAAGCATTGGGCTTCCGTTTCAAAGCTCCCAACGGTTCTTCATGCATCTCAATTATTCCTTCGGCAGGAACAATTTCAGGGAAGGGGGAGCTTGCTGAAGCATGATGATGTTTGAAGCAAAACTCAATTTGCTGTGGATCACCGACCAGGAGAATCTCTACTCCCAGACTTTCCTGTGCGATCAGTGCTCCAGAAACCACCTCAGCAGGGGCATAATCCCCTCCCATAGCGTCAATTGCAATTCTTGCGCGAGTTGAACTCATTGACCAAAGCTTAGAGAAACCTTAAAGATTTTACCATCAGAGCAGTCATATTTGTTCTGAGGTTTTCTGTAAAGCCTGAGAACGATCCCCTAAATCCCCCTTGAAAAGCTCATTACGCACAAGTTGGCAGACCCCTGGCCAGACAGATCTACGCTTTCTAGTTTCGCTCCTTCAATCAGCTTCTTTCACTGGAGCGATCACAAATTAATCATCAATGTAATCATCGGAAAACTCTAAAGGGGTTTGGGGACTTCGTCCCTCAGGAGGAGCGTTGCCCCTCTACCCACTTCCTACAAACCATTTAACGCTGCTATATGCCTCTTTCAACAAGATTGTGCAGGGTGTTAAGACCTCGCCAGAGATACAGTATCTATTTTTCATATTTCTGCGGAATAGAGAGTTAAAAAGAGAGACTACTTATAACCCTTGATTTTATTTGAGAACTGTGCATAACTCCATTGAATTAATCCTAATAGTTAACTAGAAGCCAGACCGAGATATGCAGTTGAGAATCTGTTAAATTGCATAACTTACAACCTTCACTCTATGAATAGAATGAACGGATGAAATAACTGGAAATTCATCAGAAAAAGCTTGAGATAAGCGAAGAAACTACTGCAATTTCAGCAAAATGAATGCTTTAGCTATTATTCGACCTATATGCAACTAGTTTTTCTGATCGTCAATACAGGATGTATCTATCAATACCGCAACAAACCGATTGAACTTACGAGGTGAATTATGGCGCTATTTAATGGTTCTAATCTCAATGATGTAATTGCTCCTAATGCAATTCCTGGAAACGTAATTACAGGGGATAGTATATTTCCATCCAATGTACCCATTCCTGAGGTTGCTTTTGTAGGAAACGACCAAATTTTTGGACAAGATGGAGATGATTTTCTCGATGGCGATGACGGGAATGATCTGCTCAGTGGCGGCAATGGTCAAGATTTTCTTACGGGTAATGTGGGCAACGATACTCTAGATGGAGGCTCTAGTCCGGTTGGTTTTGTCAATGACATTTTTGGTGACGACGGCTTTGACTATGTTACCTATGCCAATGAGTTCGGATTCATCTTTGTTAACTTAGATGCAAACGTTGGCTCAGCCGCAAACCGCAATGACAATATTTTTGAGGTTGAAGGTGTCATTGGGGCTAACTTTAGCCAGAACACGTTGATTGGTGATGAGAACAACAACGTTTTGATTGGAGGTAGCCAAGATGACTTTCTCTCGGGCCAAGTAGGAGATGATTCCCTCCAAGGACAAGCCGGGAACGACAACTTAGTCGGGGACGGGGGTCGAGATCTGCTCCAAGGGGGTGAAGGCAATGATCTCTACACCGTCAACAACCTGGCCTTTGCCGGTGGCACTCGGATCGAAGATACAGCCGGAACGAGCGATCGCCTCGTACTTGACCCTGCGTTAGTGGTGGTTGCCAATGCTCCCAACACGACTAATGTCGGTATGGTTCGCAATGGTGCAGATCTGGTATTGGATATTGACCGGAATGGACTTGCTGACCCGGCCAGTGATCTGAGAATTGTCAACTTCTTTAGTGGTGTCACGGGAAATACCGCTGGCGTAGGCTATATCGAAGACGTTGGCGGTCTGTCGGGAAATACAATTCTGACTTCCACCATCGTACAACCGATTCCAACGGTGAACTTTGTCACTCCAGCGGCCAATAATACGGTTCCAGGTGAAGCAGTTCCAGGAGTGATTCCCTTTAGCCCTGTGGATTTGGCAAATGGTGAGAAGGTATATCTCCTGTCCAATGAACCTGATGCAACTGCACTCCCCACAGGACAAACCGATCGGCAAATTCTGGGCCTGTCTGGCAACGATAATCTGACCGGAACCTCCAGCGCAGATAATGTTGGGGGCAACAAAGGAGCAGATACCATCGGTGGCGCAGATGGCAACGATACAGTTCGAGGCGGTCAAGGGTCAGATGTCCTCAACGGCGGCAACGGTAACGATTTGCTGAATGGCAACCAGGATAACGATACGATCAATGGAGGTGACGGAGATGACATTATTCGGGGCGGCAGAGGCGATGATGTCCTGAATGGAAATGAAGACGAAGATGTGTTGATCGGGGATCTGGGGCGAGATTTACTCACAGGGGGTGGAGATGAAGACATCTTTGTCCTGATTAGTGACCCAGCAACAGCCAATACCCTAGAACAAACCGATGTGATGACTGACTTTGTGGTTGGTACAGACAAGATCATGTTGACCGGCGGGCTAACCTTTAGTCAGATCACCCTGTCCCAAGTGGCATTGCAAGTTGACGGTGGAGCGGCTGTGATGTCTACAGTGATTCAAGCTTCTGGCAATGCTTACCTAGGAATTATTCAAGGGGTATCCAACCTGACTGCCACTGACTTTATCCCAGAGAACACCAACATCACAGGCTTAGGCTAGGGTGTTGGGTGAACTGTAGTCTAGTTAAACAGCGTCCGAGTTAAAGCGGTTAAGTCAAGCGTTTGAGTTAAAACGTTCAAGCTAAACGGATCAGCTTCCTAAACATAATCCCTTTCCTCAGAGGAAAGGGATTTTTTAACTATTCAGGGAACATAAGTCTTGAATTCTGTAGTTTCTGTACTCCAGCTAAGGGTTCGGATCGGTCAGGCCCATGCTGTTGCCAATACTGGTAGGCTGAATAGGCTAAGGTGACAACCCCAGTCAAAATTGCAGATTCATCGACTTCAAACTTGGGATGGTGCAGAGGATAGTTGGGTTTATTCTTGCCCCCAACCCCCAAGCGAAACATCATTCCGGGTGCATGATTCAAGTAGACCGAGAAATCCTCAGCCCCCAGGGAAGGCTCAGAAATCAAACAAACACTGTCTTTGCCCCAAGCTGCTTGAACAGATTCAGTCACCAACTGGGTTAACCCTGGATCATTTTGAACGGAAGGCACTCCCCGTCGGTAATTCATTTCATAGCGGGCTCCATACATCTGACAAATGCCAGCAACGATTTGCTCAATCCAAGCGGGCAAGGTTTCATGGGTTTCAGGATGGAGCGATCGCACGGTTCCCGTTAGTCGCACTTGATCGGCAATAATATTTGGAGCGCGGCCTCCGGAAATTTGGCCAATGGTCAGAACGACGGGTCTTAAGGGATTATGGGTGCGACTGATCGCCTGTTGTAGGGTCGTAATCACTTGGGCTGCAATCCAAATCGCATCTTTAGCTTCGTGGGGTCTAGCACCATGGCCCGATTCTCCTAGAATCACCAACTCCAGATCATCTGCCGCCGCCGTCAGTGCGCCTTGGCGGATGCCCACACATCCAGCAGGAATAGTCGGGAAAACATGCAAACTTAAAATTCCGGCAACATCCAACATGACATTATCCTGCACCATCCAACGGGCACCCTGGGCCAATTCTTCAGCAGGTTGAAACAGAAAACGCACAGAACCCGAAAAGCGTTCGATCAGCCGAGACAAAACCATCGCTGTGCCCAGCCCAACGGTTGTATGAACATCATGTCCACAGGCGTGCATTACTCCAGGCTGTCGCGAGGCATAGTCCAATCCTGTAAGTTCGTGAATGGGGAGGGCATCCATGTCTGTCCGAATGGCCAGCCACGTAGAATTGTTCTCTAAACCCTGCAGTTCTCCAACGACCCCTGTTTGGCCGACCGCTTCTCTCACCTGCAGGCCGCAGGATGACAATACCCCAGCCACATAAGCCGCCGTCTGATGTTCTTGACCGCTCAGTTCAGGGTGGGAATGAAGATGACGGCGAATTTCGATCAGTCGAGGTGTGAGGGAGACCGCTAAGGCTTTAATTTCATCCAGCATCAGTGAAGGAAGCTTAAGAAACGCAACAGATGTTAATCTAACGCAGATTCCAGTTGAGTTTTCACAGGTCTGGTCTTGTTCCTATTTTTCGTGTCGTTCATAGGCAGCAACAATTCTTTGCACTAAAGGATTTCTCACCACATCAGCAGAGGTTAATTCACAGACGGCAATCCCTTCTACTGGACGGAGAATACTCAGTGCCACTCCTAACCCGGAAGGTTGATGGGTGGGTAAATCACTTTGGGTTGTGTCTCCAGTCACAACCATACGAGAATAGAGTCCCAATCGAGTCAGCACCAACTTCATTTGGGCCGGGGTGGTATTCTGCGCCTCGTCTAGAATCACAAAGGCATTATTTAAGGTACGACCCCGCATATAAGCAATTGGCGCAACTTCAATTACGCCCCGTTCCATTAAGTTGGCTACCTTCTCTGGATCAATCAACTCATAGAGAGCGTCGTAAAGCGGGCGGAGGTAAGGGTTGACTTTCTGTTGCAAATCTCCCGGTAAAAAGCCTAACTTTTCTCCAGCTTCCACGGCAGGACGGGTAAGAATTAACCGTTCATACTGATTGTCAAGCAAAGCCTGAACCGCAATTAAGGCCGCTAGATAGGTTTTCCCGGTTCCCGCAGGGCCAGTACAAAACACCAAATCATGGGCGCGAATGGCTTGAATATACTGGCGCTGGCGAAAGGTCTTGGCCCGGATGTCTTGGCCCCGGCGAGTGGTTGCGACCACATCCTGCCGTAGATCCTTAAGAGCATCCTGTTGATCAGTATTGATCGCATGGCGCGCCGTCAGGATATCAACCCCGGAGATGACTTCCCCACTTTTCCAGAACATTTGCAGGGACTGAACCAACTGCCGACAGATCTCAATTTGCTGAGCCGTGCCACTGACTGAGAGTTCCTGACCCCTTAAAACAACCTGAGCCCCGGTTTGCTGAGACAGGAGCTTCAGGTTGTCCTCTTGGTAACCAGAAAGGGCGATCGCAATCTCATGACTTGGCAATTCGATAGTTAATCGCTCAGTCATAGAGCATTGAAGTTGCCTCTAGCTCTCGACAATTTCCTGAAAATTTCCTGAACAAGATTTCTCTTAACAATTGCATCTGCTTACTCAGACCCGTCCCGATTGATGAACCGGCCTGAAGGTGAGGAACTGTTGACTTGGGAGGAACGACGGCTAGGCACTGAGCGAGTAGAGGACAGAGTATCAGGCTGCTCGTCACCATTCCGTTCCTCATAAATGTCTAAGTAGACAGATTCTCCAGCAAGCTCGGCGATCGCGCTGAGTACCAATCGGATGGCTTGAATATTCCGTCCACCCCGACCATAAACGCGACCCTTATCTTCTGCCTCAAACGCTAACCTTACCCAGGTTTTTTTGGAGGTGGCGGCTAGCTCACAATCTACTCGCAAAGAATCTAGAGACTCTAAGAACGGTTCAATCAAAAACCGAATTAGCTTGGCGTAATCAGGACTGGCTAACGAGTTCTGGTGCACTTTCCGAGAGTGTTCCGGACTTAATTTGTTCAAAGACATTGGCTTTCTGTAGGATGCTACGCACAGTCCGAGTTGGTTGCGCCCCTTGTTGCAAACGCCGAACAATTGCTGGGACATCTAACCGCGTTTCATCGGTTCTGGGGTTGTAAAAGCCCAGTTCTTCTAGAGGACGACCTTCTGGGCGAGTCAGACTGCTCATCGCTACAATTCGATAGCTGGCCTCTCGTTTCTTGCCGTATCGCTTTAATCGGAGTTTGATCATCAGGATTCAAAACACTACATCGATCAATTGTAAGTCATTTCTTGGCGGAGTGTACTTCAATTATAGTTATAGTAATTTAAAATACTGTATTCCGATAAACTAACTGTAGTTTAATCGCGGGTTAGACTGGGAGGAAAGCATGAGCTTGAACATGACTGTGTTGAAAAAGACATCAGAACGAGCCCGTGATCATCTGGCCAATGAGCGTACCTACCTGGCTTGGATGCGAACTGCGATCGCCTTGACAGGATTTGGGGTACTCATTGCCCGACTGCGCTATTTGGTTTCGCCCGAGACTCCCGGCACAGGCAATGGCTGGGCGCTGGGCTTGCTATTTGCGTTAACGGGTTTATTGACGGTGTTGTTCTCAACCTGGCATTACTTCTCAGTCCTTCGTGCCATTGAGAAAAATGCTTACAAGCCTGCGGAGCGTTGGGTCATTCTCTTCAGCCTAACGGTTGTCTTATTGGGAGTGGGTGTGCTCTATGTGCTCTTAACAATGCCAGAAAGTGCAAAACCTTCAGTATTAAATGCGTATTAAATGCGTGTTAAATGCATAGGGTCAGAATGCATAGGGTCAGAATCATGGCCCTGCATCGAACCTGCTCAATGTGCTACAACGTTCAGGGTATGTTCAGAATGATGTCTCGGTCGAACCCATGACAGCAACCTCTAGCACCTCTGGTTTAATGGTTCCTGGCCCTCCTCCATCGCTGTTTGGGCGCTTTACCCATGTTTTCCGATTTGGGAGAGATTCCATTGGCTACACTCGCCAGCTTTTTGACACCTACGGGCCAATTGTTTCTCTGACCACAGGGGGGAAAACTAATATTTATTCTCCCTTGCCCCAATGTCCAGGGACAGTGTTTGCTTGTGGGCCAGAATTTGTGCAAGCGGTCACCACTCAGCATGAGATTTATTACAAATACCCTCTATCCGGCCCCCTCTATCGGTTGCAAAATACTTCCCCCCGAACTAAGCCCCTAGGGCACTTTGGGGTGGGGCTATTTGGTCTCAACAGCACCTCTCACCTCCAAAGTCGTAGGTTAATGATGCCTGCGTTTCACAAACAACGGTTGGAGAGCTACCTGCAGGATATGGTTGCCATCACTGCCTCAGAGCTTGACCAGATCAAGGTTGAACAATCCTGTGAAGTCACTCAACTGATGCAGCGGCTGACGTTACGCATTGCGACGAAGACCTTGTTTGGCGAGGATATGAGTGCCAGCAATAAGGGAACAGGCCAAATTATGCAAGAAGCCTTTAGGATGCAGGGGGCAGTCAGCACTAATCTATTTCCCCTTGATTTGCCGGGATTCGCCTTCCATCGTTACCTCAACCGAATTGCTGAATTTGAAAGCAAAATGCGGGACATGATTGCGGAAAAGCGGCGGCAAGAGAGGGATGATCCAGATATTCTGTCCATGCTGATTCGGGCTCAATATGAAGACAGTGGCCTAGGACTGACTGAGGATGAACTGATTGGTCATGTTGGGGTGATGTTTGCTGCCGGTCATGAAACCAGTGCCAATGCCTTGACCTGGACAGTGTTCCTGCTCTCACAACACCCCCAAGTTGCGGCTGATTTGCTGGATGAACTGGAAGGGACTCTACAGGGGGCTGCCCCTACTGTTGAGCAGTTGCAACACTTACCGTTTTTAGAGCAGGTGATCAAAGAAAGTCTGCGGGTTTTGTCCCCTGTACCTTGGAATGGTCGAGTTACAGCCCAGCCCACGGAACTGGGGGGATACTTTTTGCCTCAAGGTACGGAAGTGTTCATCAGTATTTATCACACCCATCATTCACCCGAACTCTATGCAGACCCTGAGGCATTCAATCCCTACCGTTGGGAACGGATCAATCCAACCAGTTATGAATACAATCCGTTCAGTGCAGGGCCACGGGTATGTATCGGCGCGGCCTTTGCCATGATGGAAATCAAAGTGGTTCTAGCGATGCTGTTGCAGCGCTATCGGTTGCAATATATTGCTCCTCATCGGGTGGATCGGGATGGGGCGATCGTGATGAGACCCAAGTATGGGATGCCAATGGAAGTTTACCGTCAAGATCGCCAGTTCACTCAAGGGGTGGGAGGGGTATGTGGCAATGTCAGAGAAATGGTCAACCTCCCATAAAGTTTTACCTGAAAGTTCCACCTGAAAGTTCCACCTGAAAGTTAATGGGGCAACTCGCTCGACTCCGAATTGTGAGGCGGTTTCTCCTCGTGCCTTGTGGATGGGGGTGAGAATCTTTTCTGCATCGCTTTCCCAACGGTAACGTTCACTTGCGCCCCCATTAACATGATCAAACAGCTAATGTAGAGCCACAACAGCAGGATAATAAACGCGCCGACGGCTCCATAAGTCCAGCTATATTGGCCAAAACGGATGACATATTGCTTGAACAGGTAAGAGACTGCTGCCCAGCAAATTGCAGCGATCATGGCACCGGGCAATAGAGGCGTTCCTAACCGTCGTTGACTCGGGCCGTAGCGATAAACCAAGGCAAAATTAGTGGCAATAATCGTTAATGCAATGGGCCAGCCGAACTGTTGCCAGGATTCTAGTAGCTTTGATTGCAATAAACAATTCTGCACAGGGGGTTGATTCAAACACGTTGCAATCTGATCCAGAGGACAATTCCCAACGGTTTCTAAGATACAGCTTTTACTCGCCAGAGTCTGAACAAACAAGTCACTGACAAACACAACTCCCGATGCCAAAATCAGTAGGAACAAGCTCCCAATGGCCAGTCCCATTGAAACCAATTTGTCTCGCCAAAAGGGCCGCAAAAGATGGTGGGGTACTTGATGAATATGATTGAGCGCTACCATTGCCGAACCAATTGCCCCTGAAAACAGCCAAATTGAGGTCACAAAACTAAAAGAAAACAGTTCCGGGCTCCGGGTCAACCGAAACTGATTCAGAGCCTCACTCACTTCTTGCGGGATCACATCGGCCAAAACCTCGGCCATCTCGTAAACGGTGGATTGCAGGGACTCCGATAAACTAATCGCGCCTAAAATTGCCAGTAATGTTGGGAACAGCGCCAATGTTGAATGGTAAGCCATTTCTGCAGAAAGTCCAGGGAGTCGCTGCCGAGCTGTTCGGAGGATCACTTCTTTCCCTGTTGCCCAGTTCAAGTACAGAAAGAAGCGGAAGAACCGGGAGAAGCGTTGGGGAATTCTGCTCAAGCGATACAATACAAAAGTGACTAAAGCAACAATCCCATCTGCAACAGTCTCGCCAGCCTTTTCCATCCCTTGATTTAAGGGATGATGGGGTGAAATGGGTTGGGGTTTTGGCTCATGGGTTGAGGGGGTAGCCGTAAACAAACGACTGAATCCCTTGAACAGGGAGATCAAGAAATTCCAGCCAGCCAAAACAACTGCTACCAAAACACTAGCGACCTTTTCGGCAATCTTGTCAACCAACTGATGAATCGGATCGGGGTTAGACACTGGCGATAACTTCAGAATGATAATCTTAGAACGACAACTTCAGAACGTTCAACTCAGAACGGAACTGGTGAGCTTCTAAATCGAACGATCTCAGATTGAACGATCTCAGATTGAAAGTGTTCAGGTTACAACTTAGATTAAAACTTAGATTGAAACTTAGATTAAAACTTAGATTAAAGATTTAGGGTGATGGTTTTGAGTCTACCCTAGTTTAAAATCTAAAATCTAAAATCTAGAATTGAGTATCTTTACGGGTAAGTCACCATGGCTCAGGATGTTAGACAGTGGCTCGCAGAAATTAAACAGCTTAAACAAGATCTAGCAGAAACCCAGCGCGATCGCGATGCGGCTCAAGACAGCGCCAACCAATGGCGTCAACTCTACAACACAGAAGCCCAACAACGACGCGAAGAAGCAAAACGTCACCAAGGAGCAATGACAACCCTAAAAACAGAATTAAATCGTTTGCAGACTGAATTTTTGGGGCCTAAGAACGAACTCGTTGCCCGAGTCGCCATACAACGGGAAGTCGAACAATTGAAGACCTCCGAGGAACTCAAGGCAAGGCTATTGGAAGTCATGCGAGAGCGAGATCACATTCGAGAACAGGTTCGACAAGTCACCGAATCCCTAGAACAAGAAAAAGCAAACCATCTCCAAACTCGAAATAGTCTAACAACAGCCTTAGGAGATACGGTTGATTTGCTGACCAAAGCCAAGCACAAATCCGACTCTGGGGATAAAAGATTGTCTTTTCCCCTGGAAGCCCTAGCCCCAGAATCCTTCCCCCCAGAACCAGCGAGTCCTGCCTTACCTGCCGACCCCCAAGACAACCTGGCTCGACTGCCAGGTACCAGCCAAATCCCTCTACCCCAGTTGCTTCCCCCCCACCCCCAAGAAGACAACTGATAGGCAAGCCGTTCTCAGCTCAATCCCATTGCCTGGGCAACCGCATTAATTTCAGCCGGAATCCCTGACTTGAAAGTATTGTTACTGTGATCGATGGCCGTAGCTGGGTCTTTCAGGCCGTTGCCCGTCAGAATACACACAACTCTTGATCTGGGGGGAACGTGATCCTTCACTTTGAGCAATCCCGCAACTGAAGCCGCACTGGCAGGTTCACAAAAAATACCCTCTTGGGTGGCCAAAAGGCGATAAGCCTCTAGAATCTCTGCATCGGTGACTGCGGTAAAGCTGCCTTGGCTGGCTTCTTGAACTGCGATCGCCCGTTCCCAACTGGCTGGATTGCCAATCCGAATTGCCGTGGCTACCGTCTCTGGATTGGCAACGGGGTGTCCCAAAACCAAAGGTGCCGCTCCAGCAGCCTGAAAGCCCATCATCCGAGGAAGATGTTGACATTTACCAAACGAGTGATATTGACAAAATCCCATCCAATAAGCTGTAACATTTCCAGCATTGCCCACGGGAATACAGAGCCAGTCTGGTGAATCTCCTAGGGCATCCACAATCTCAAATGCTCCTGTTTTTTGTCCCTCCAACCGATAGGGATTGACTGAGTTCACCAAGGTTACGGGATAATGGTCGCTAACTTGCCGCACAATTTCTAGCGCCTGGTCAAAGTTCCCTTGAATTGCCAAGACCTCAGCCCCATACAGCAAGGCTTGAGCTAGTTTACCCAAGGCAACATACCCATCGGGAATCACGACAAATGCCTTCAGTCCTGCTCGGCGAGCATAGGCCGCTGCCGAAGCAGACGTATTACCAGTGCTGGCACAGATGACAGCCCGCGCCCCTTCTTCTTTTGCCTTTGAGATTGCTACGGTCATGCCCCGATCCTTAAAGCTGCCTGTGGGATTCAGGCCATCATATTTAACATAGACTTCAACCCCTTTGCCCACTTGCTGAGCAACAGCAGGGACAGGCAGTAGGGGAGTATTGCCCTCTTGCAAGGTTACGACAGGTGTCGATGAGGTAACTGGAAGATAAGGGCGATAGGCTTCAATTAAACCAGGCCAGCATTGAAGCTGAGTCTGAGATTGAATCTGAGACTGAATCGGGGGCAGAATAACTGTCATTGCACTTATACAACTTCGCTTAGCCTTAAGTTTACCTTGTGGTTTCCTCCAATTAGAAAAACAAACCGATCTGACCGATTGTTCAATTCAGTGAGTCTACAGGTTAGGGTATAGTTAAGATTTGTAATCTAGAGTATAGATGCCTAGTCAAGTGCTAATGCCTACCTATTCTGTTACCCGAGTTCAGTCCTCCTCCTCGGAGGGCACAAATCCTTACCGTCAAGGTGATCGACCTACCTTACCTGATTTCGATTCAGATGTGAGAAAGTCACCTTACACCGTAGATCAACAAGTAAAGTTTTTGCATTTGCAAGCTGAGGTTGATACCTTATTGATGCAATTGCAATCACTACAACGCCAGTGTTAAATTAGCTAGATTCAGTTGTCAATATGCAGTTGCCAGCATCAGATATCAGTCAAGACGTGCCAGTAAACTGGCGAGGGTGTTAATAATGGTAATAGTTGCAGGATCTCAGGCCGCGCCTACGCTCTTGTTATCGCTGTGACCAAGATCCTGACATTTCAGTTGGGCATCAAGCCTTTGGAATGTTGGTAGTTTCCAACTTCAGGTGGCAAGAGCTAAAATAGCTTTTGGGGACTCGTGATGTCATCCAAGCAGAACTTTCCTAAGTGACTCTGTTTAGACAATGATCCAAAGCAGTCTGGGAAAAGAGCCGATTAAGTTCAGTGTTGTCATCACAACCTACAATCGCTTGCAGTTGCTGCAGCGAGCAATTGATTCGGCATTGCAACAGACTATTCCGACTGAAGTAGTCGTTGTCGATGACTGTTCTGAAGATGGAACTGAAGCCTATGTTCGACAGCTTATTCAATCTCTGAAGTCCCAGGGGACTCATGGCCTAGTTTACTATCGGAACCCTAAGAATAGCGGTCATTCTGCCTCAGTGAATGTTGGCGTAGGGATTGCCTCTGGTAACTGGATTAAGCCCTTAGATGATGATGACTACCTCGCGCCGAACTGTCTCGAAGAGATGAGTCGAGCGATCGCTGCGTACCAAGCCCAAGGCGTTTTAAGTCGGCAGTCAAAGGCCGTTATTTGTTCTTGTCAAGCTGCCCAGGTTAATCCTCAGGGTCAAGAGCTGAGTCGCACTCGAATTTTTGGCCCTGGGAACTCCTTTTATACCCCCCAAGAAGATATTCACTTTGGGATGTTGCTGGATCAGCTACCCTTTGGAACTCCAGTGCAGGTTGCCTATTGCAAGGATGCATTTCTCAAATCCGGGGGTTGGGATTCTGAGTTGGACGCAAACTGTGATGATATTGATTCTTGGATTAAAATTGCCCAGTTTGGCGATGCAATTTTTATTAATCAGTGCCTAGCTTACCGGACAATTTGGCTAGGGGCGTACAATCAAACCTTTTCCTTCAGGAAGCGCCTCGATACCAATATTTTAATGAAGGAAAAAATTTATGCCCTCGTTCACGATCAGCACCGAGGCCACTTGCCGGAGTTAAGTGAGATTCAAAACTACCTGAGATTGCATTGGGGATTGGTTGCATTTAAAAAAGCTCAACTCCAAGCGGCTTTAGAAATTTCTGCCCCTGCCCTATTTTCGCCTCAAGCTTGGCAAATCTTACTAAACACTATTGTCACCCGACAACGACAACAATCTGCAGGCTTAGGGATTTCCAACTTAACACCAGAACATTCGTCAAATCATGGGCGATCGCGGGTTAATGATTTGATTCAAAAGTATGTTTTGATAGAGTAGTTTGTGATTAACTAAATGAATTAAGTTCATGAATCAGGGATGGAGAATTGCTCGGGTACTGCTAAGCACTTACTATGCTTACATGTTGGAATATAGAGCTGAGTTATTTCTCTGGGCGTTGTCAGGTTCGCTCCCGTTCATCTTGATGGGAATTTGGATTAAAGCGGCTCAAACTGGGTCTTTTCCTCTCACAGAGGTTCAATTTGCCCAATACTTTTTGGCTGCATTTATCGTTCGGCAATTTAATGTGGTTTGGGTGATTTGGGAGTTTGAAAAAGATGTTATTCAGGGCAGACTTTCTC
The DNA here is from genome assembly GCA_051652765.1 of Microcoleaceae cyanobacterium. Taxonomy (GTDB): domain Bacteria; phylum Cyanobacteriota; class Cyanobacteriia; order Cyanobacteriales; family Microcoleaceae; genus JBHJGO01. The sequence continues at coordinate 54,899 of JBOFUV010000152.1, forward strand.
CCAAGTTATTACAACCGATTGATCCCGTTTGGCATCACTTTGCCGCTCATATTTCCGAACGATTTGCCCGGTTACCGTTTATTGTTGGTATTGTCTTGCTGTTTTTTGGGCTCTATCCTGAAGCATTTTGGTTGCCCAGGTTAGGAACAATTGTCCTATTTGGCTGCATTGTATTTTTGGCGTTTAATCTCCGATTTCTAATGCAATATACCTTTGGGTTATTAGCATTCTGGACAGAACGAGCTGCTGCCATTGAAGATGTCTGGTTTTTGCCTTATCTGTTTCTCTCGGGTATCGTTGCTCCCTTAGAGGTTTTTCCGCCAATGGTTCGGGAAGTTGTGTTGTGGACACCCTTTCCCTACCTGATTCATTTTCCAGCCTCATTACTGATTGGCTTACCCGTTGATCTACACCGGGGGCTTTTGACCATGGGAGGATGGGGAATTGTGTTTTTCGTGATTAATCGCTGGTTATGGCGTAGAGGACTAAAGCGATTTTCAGGGATGGGAGCCTAAGGCTGGGTCAATTCAATTAAAGTAGGGGCCGGGTCACCCAACTCCTACTTTAATCCTGATCTAATTTCGTCCTGATCTAGAATTCAAGCGGGCGGTAGATTCCCCGTTGTCACATTCAGGTTGAGGATTTTGCCATTTCGATCAATCTCAAGCTTCAGAGTACTACCAACCGTTTTGGTCTGAACAATCTGCTGTACGGTTTCTGACTTAGTAATTGGCTTACCGTCAATTTGACGAATCACATCTCCTGATTTGATCCCTGACTGCTCAGCCGGAGAGCGAGGAGCAACTTTGATCACTAAAACGCCCTGATCCACCTGAACAGAATCGCCAATAATCGGCTGAAGTTGCTTTTTGGCATCAGGGGTTAAGGTCATCATTTCGATGCCGAGGTAGGCATGTTCTGCTTGCCCAGTCGCAATTAATTGTTGGGCGATTTCTTTGGCTTTGTTAATTGGAATTGCAAATCCCAGCCCTTGGGCTCCATCAATGATTGCGGTATTCATCCCAATCACCTGCCCTTGAGCATTCAGTAGGGGGCCACCAGAGTTGCCGGGATTAATAGCAGCATCGGTTTGAATAAATCCAATGCGCTTATCAGGGACACCAATATCTGTACTGGATCGCCCCGTTGCACTAATAATGCCAACGGTGACCGAGTTGTCCAAACCCAGAGGGTTGCCAATCGCAATCGCCCACTCCCCCGGAGACAGAACGTCTGAATTGCCGAGTTGAACTGTTGGGAGATTTTTGGCTTGAATTTTCACAACTGCGACATCAGTCACCGGATCGATTCCCAACACCCGACCGTCAAACCACCGACCATCTTTAAGAACGACTTCAACGGTTTCCGTATTTTCAACAACATGGCTGTTGGTCAAAATATGGCCCTCTGAACTTAGGATAAATCCTGACCCTGTACCCTGTTCTAGAGAGT
>JBOFUV010000153.1:0-35955 GCA_051652765.1 Microcoleaceae cyanobacterium
GCTAAGCCTTGGCTACTAGTACAGCTTAGGCTGAAAAAGCTGCAAGAACGGCGAGCTTCACTCTCTGCAACAGAGTATGTTCAGGAGTTGGCTGACATTCAGCAAGATTTAGGAAAGCTTGGAGAGTGGTGGGTTGGCATTGAAGCGCAAGTCTTTGGCGATCGCCCTTAGACTGCAAATAGCTTGCAAAGCCTTTGCACGTTAAAACGCTGAGAAAAACGTGTGGTTTGTCAAATTTGATTGAGTTTTATAGGTTGAGTGACGTTAAGAAACCCAGCCAATGAAATCAATCGAGACAAACCACTGGTCTTGTTCTAGGACATCTCGTTCTAGGACTTGATTATAGGCTGTCCAACGCTGCGAGGTTCACTGTGAGCAGCCTTTCCATTTCCGTTTTGATGATCTCCTCCTTGGCGAGGTTGAATCACACCATAACCCCCATGATTAGCCCGCTTATAGATTACATTGATCTCCTTTGTGTCAGCATTGCAGAACATGTAGAAATCGTGATCGATCAATTGCAGTTGCTCTAGTGCTTCATGCACCATCATCGGTGGCATGGCAAAATATTTGGTTCGGACAATTTCTTCAGGAAGTTGAGGCTGGCGATCGCCGATTAGATCTTGATCCTGAATAGAAATTGGGGCTACTACTTCTCCGGTCTTAGGGGGATGCTTGGCATTTCGCTTTTCCTTGTATTTTCGCAATTGACGAGCAATCTTGTCCGCCACCATGTCAATGCTGGCATAGAGACTCTCACTACTCTCTTGAGCACGAATCACGGTTCCATTGGCGTAAATTGTAACCTCTGCAGTTTGCTGTGAATTTATCCGAGGGTTACGAGCCACCGACAAATGCACATCAACTTCAGTCATGAGTTGCTGAAAATGACTAACTGCCTTGGAAATCTTCTGCTGAACATAGTCGTGAATCGAATCAGTCACCTCTAAGTTCTTACCCTGGATCACAAGCTTCATACAGCTTCCTCCCGTTCTTAACATGGGCATAATTGTACCTTAACATTTTGGGTTCTCAGATGGTCATCCATTCAGAATCTGTTGCATCCCTTGACAATTCTTGACCTTTCAAAGCAAGGCTTTTTCGTTCTGTAGGATTAATTTTGGAGACAAGATTCCCTAGAATTCAAAGTATAAAATTAATAAAGATTTAATATTTTAGTCGCACAAAAATGTGTCACCTCTAAACGTTGCCCCAGACTGCTACTTTTATTCACTCGGGTTAGTTCCCTATACCCTGGCTTGGGCATGGCAGCGATCGCTACTGCAAGAGCGTTGTCACAATCCCGAATTGCCGGATGTGTTGATGCTATTAGAGCATCCTCCGGTATACACCCTAGGACAAGGGGCTGATCCTGGATTTCTCAAGTTCGATCCGCAGCAGGAGAACGCAGAGTTACATCGGATTGAACGGGGAGGGGAAGTCACCTATCACTGTCCGGGCCAGTTGGTTGGCTATCCGATTTTAAATTTGCGACGGCATCGTCAGGACTTGCACTGGTATCTGCGTCAGCTTGAGGAAGTGATTCTACAAGTCCTTGCCAACTTGGGATTGAAGGGCGATCGCATTCCAGGTTTAACCGGTGTTTGGATTGAAGAGGTTAAGGTGGCGGCAATTGGCATTAAGGTGAGTCGTTGGATTACCATGCATGGGTTCGCCCTTAACGTTTGTCCTGACTTGCAAGGATTTGAAAAAATTATTCCCTGTGGCATTCCTGATAAACCGATCGGAAGTCTAGCCCAATTCATCCCCAATTTGACGGTTGAGCAAGTTCAGCCTATGGTGATTTGTGCATTTACAGCGGTTTTTGGAGTGAAATTGATTGTTGTTGACAAACGGTTATTTCCCTTAATTCTTGATGAGTTAGATCTAGGCAAGTCAGACCAAACTACCTGATGAGAAATACATCTCGATCAAAGTAACAATAAAAGTAATAACATCTAGGGCGATCGCAGTTCAGTCAAGTTTCCGAGTCAAGTTTCCAAGTCAAGTTTCCGGTTGAGTTTAGGATATCCTTGAAGAAATAATTGGCAGGTTCAAACAAGCCCAGTAGCAATGACCCAATGGAAACCCAGCCAAGCTCACCACGTGAATAATACTAATGAACTCTTGGATCGTTACGCTGCAGGAAAGCGGGGATTTATCGAGGTTGATTTGCAGGGAGCAGATCTTCACGATGCCAACTTGGAAAGTATTTTGTTGTGGCAAGCCAATTTGCAAGACACTAACCTCAGAGGTGCCAATCTCAAAAATGCGCGTCTCTTTGCCAACTTAAGTCATGCCGATTTGAGCGGTGCAGACTTAACGAGTGCTCGACTAACCTATGCCAATTTGCAGGGCGCAAACTTGACAGACACAAAATTCTTTAAAGCCTCTCTCAAGGGAGCCAATTTTCAAGATGCGGATCTAACGAATGCAAAGTTCATCTATGCTGATTTAGCAGATGCCGATTTTAGAGGAGCCAACCTACACAGCACAATGTTTTACAAAGCAAATCTGCATCACGCCAATTTTCAAGGAATTGATTTAAGTCAAACTTTGATCCTAGAAACAGATTTATTAGAATCCATTCTGTAGTCAGCATTTGTAGTGAATAGACCCTAGCTCAAACGTTTAACAGATCGGCTTATCAACCTTAGTATTTCTACTGACATTCCCCGTATCTTTTCCCCAGGAAAAATCCGTGAAATTCTCATTCTCAAGCTTTGGAACGGTCTGTTAACTTAGATACAGATGTATGCAGAAACACCCCAAATTACCCCCCGTCTATTGGCGGGGGTTTATTATTTTGATCAGGCTCAGAGGATGTGATGCCACAAGTTGAATGAAGTCCTTCAAGACTCACCCGCCACACTCACTGTTCAACTCCCTCAGCAAAAGGAAAACATCCTTTAAAATTAAGACACTGCTAGATCAACAGAATCAAACGGAGGCTAACACAATGCGACTGCTACACACGATGCTAAGGGTTGGGGATTTAGACGCTTCTAAAAGGTTCTACTGTGATATTCTCGGAATGTCCCTTCTCCGTCAGAAAGACTACCCAGGAGGAGAATTTACTCTCGCTTTTGTGGGCTACGGTGACGAATCTCAAGATGCCGTGATTGAGCTAACTTACAATTGGGGAACAGACAAGTATGATCTAGGGAATGGCTATGGTCATATTGCCCTCGGTGTAGATGATATTTACGCGACCTGTGAACAAATTAGAACGGCAGGTGGTAAAGTAACCCGTGAACCCGGCCCAATGAAACATGGGTCTACTGTAATTGCTTTTGTAGAAGATCCCGATGGATACAAGATAGAGTTGATTCAGCTTGGAGCCCAAGGGAGCCGCCAGCAAACAGAAGTAGCTACTGTAGCCAGCTAGTTTCTGAATTCTCCAATCTTAAACCCCCAACCCCAAGTCCCTAAATCCCTCATTCCTAACGAACTGATGCAACCGAGTGACGAGAGTAAATTTACAGATAAAGCCTGGGAAGCCATCGTAAAATCCCAGGACATTGCCCATCGTTTCCAGAACCAGAACCTAGAAGTTGAACATCTGATCATTGCTCTCCTGGAGCAAGGCGGACTAGTCAATACCCTTTTAGACAAGACTGGGGTTGATCCAGACGGATTGATGCAGCAACTTGAGGCGTTTACTCGTCGCCAACCCAAAGTCGGTAAAGTTGAGGCGCTTTATCTGGGACAGGGGTTAGACACTTTGTTGGACACAGCAGAATCAATTCGGGTAGCCTGGGAGGACAGCTACATTTCTGTCGAACATTTCCTCATTGCCTTTGCAGATGACGCTCGGATTGGGCGGCGGGCGTTGACGGGAGGAGAAACGCGATCGGGACGACCGGGCTTTGAGCGATCGGCTCAAGCTCCTGCTATCCGCCAAAAGCTAGAAGAGGCGGCCAAAACGGTTCGAGGCAGTGCCAAGGTTGAAACTCAAAGCCCTGAAGCGGGGTATGATGCCCTCAAAAAATATGGCCGGGACTTGACGGAACAAGCTAAAGCAGGCAAGCTTGACCCTGTGATTGGTCGAGATGAAGAAATCCGGCGGGTCGTGAGTTGTCTCTCCCGGCGCACCAAAAATAACCCAGTCTTGATTGGGGAACCGGGGGTGGGAAAAACTGCGATCGCCGAGGGTTTAGCCCAGCGTATTGTCAATGGAGATGTGCCAGAGTCCTTGAAGAACCGCCAGTTGATCACCCTCGATATGGGCAGTTTAATTGCGGGAGCCAAGCTGCGCGGCGAGTTTGAGGAACGGCTCCGCTCTGTATTGCGAGAAGTAACCCATTCAGATGGGCAGATTGTTTTGTTCATCGATGAACTGCATACGGTTGTGGGGGCGGGTTCTGGTGGTTCCAGCGGGTCAGGACTGGATGCCAGTAACCTGTTAAAGCCAATGTTGGCCCGAGGGGAACTGCGATGTATTGGCGCAACGACCTCTGACGAGTATCGCAAGTTCATTGAAAAAGACGCTGCCTTGGAACGACGCTTCCAGCCGATTTACGTTGATCAGCCCAGCCCTGAAGACACGATTTCAATTCTGCGGGGGTTGAAGGATCGCTACGAACGGCATCACGGGGTGAAAATCACCGATGTTGCTCTTGTTGCGGCGGCGATGTTATCCAGTCGCTACATCAGCGATCGCTTTTTGCCAGACAAAGCCATTGACCTGGTGGACGAAGCGGCGGCCCAGTTGAAGATGGAGATCACCTCCAAACCTGTGGAGCTAGAACAAATTGATCGGCGGTTGATGCAGCTTGAAATGGAAAAGCTGTCCATTGAAGGAGAGGCAGGAGCCCCCAATGGAGGAACGACCCCCAAGGACAGTGGAGCGGATTCCCAGCTCAATCGGATTAAACAGGAGATTGAGATCTTGAAGCAAAAGCAGCAAGACCTTTCTTCCCGTTGGCAAGGGGAGAAGCAACTGTTGAATAATATTAACGCTCTGCGGGAAGAACAGGAAAGCTTGCGAGTCCAAATTGAACAAGCCGAGCGAGATTATGATTTAGAAAAGGCCGCTCAGCTCAAGTACGGGCGACTAGAAACTGTCCATCGGGATCTGGAGGCCAAAGAAGCTGAACTGCAAAAATCCCAGGCCCAAGGTTCAACTTTGCTACAAGAGCAAGTAACTGAAGCAGACATTGCGGCGATTGTAGCAAAATGGACTGGAATTCCGGTGAATCGGTTATTGGAGTCAGAACGGCAGAAATTGATGCAATTGGAAAGCCATCTGCATCAACGAGTCATCGGCCAACAGGAGGCTGTTGGTGCTGTCTCTGCCGCGATTCGACGAGCGCGAGCAGGCATGAAAGACCCTGAACGTCCGATTGGCTCCTTCCTATTCATGGGGCCAACTGGAGTTGGAAAAACTGAGTTGGCAAGAGCCTTAGCAGATTTTCTCTTTGATAGTGAGGATGCCCTCGTTCGGATCGATATGTCGGAATACATGGAAAAACACGCGGTTTCCCGACTCGTTGGTGCGCCTCCAGGGTACATTGGCTATGATGAAGGCGGCCAGTTGTCTGAAGCGGTGCGTCGCCATCCTTACTCGGTAATTTTGTTTGACGAGGTGGAAAAAGCCCATCCTGATGTGTTTAATATTCTGCTGCAAGTGCTAGATGATGGCCGTATCGTGGATTCTCAGGGGCGCAAAATCGATTTCCGCAACACGGTGATTGTGATGACGAGCAATATTGGGGGCGAATACATTCTGGATATTGCCGGGGATGACTCGCGCTATGAAGAGATGTATCAGCGGGTGATGGGAACCTTGCGATCGCACTTCCGCCCAGAGTTTCTCAACCGATTAGACGAGATGATTTTATTCCATGCATTGAGTAAGACAGAATTGCGGCAAATTGTCAGCATTCAAATGAAGCGCCTGAAGCGGTTATTGACCGATCAAAAAATTGGCTTAGAATTGTCTCCAGAGGCCATGAATTATATTGCGGAAGTCGGCCATGATCCGGTCTATGGCGCAAGACCTTTGAAGCGAGCAATTCAGCGAGAGTTAGAGAATCCGATTGCCAATTTGTTACTAGAACAAAAGTTCGTGGCTGGGGATACAATTTATGTTGAACGTAGCGAAAATAGTTTGCAGTTTAATTCGGCAGCAGTTCCAAATGAGGGGACACAACCTGCTAAAAGTCAGATTTCCAAGGGGACGGCAGCTACAAAAGTTGTCTCTAAATCCAAGGAAGAGTAACGGGCTCAATCTTTACTGAAATAAGCCGCCAAAAAAACCTTTATTCTGCTGAGTTTGGTCTTTTACAACCTCTGTTAATTCTTGATTCACCTCGTTTTGAGCATCAGATTCTACGAGATGCTTCTGCACTCGTCGTTTGTTTAGAATCTCGTGTAGCATCATTTGATCCTGAATATCCTCCGGCAATGTATCTCGATTGCCTCGTTTGCTGCCATGATGTTCGTAGAGTTCTCGTGTGTGGAGCTCGAAGGCTTCTTCATACATTCCGTCTGTTGCATCTCGAACACCTTCAGCGTTAGCTCCCTTCTCAAAGAGAGCTCGAGTAAAGCCTGTACGACTATCAACTCGTTCTAGGCGACCTTGATTTTGCTTAGACTGCGGCAGGGAGAGATCGAGATTCAGTTCTAGCTGATCCGAGTCGTCCAGTTGCTTCTTGGACATACTGCAATACCTCACTAACTTGCTTATAACTTGCTCCGTAACCACACCCGTAGTCCCTAATTTGCTGAAAGCCATCCATCAGCATTTCTAAACCCTCAGGAAAAGTCACAAACTCCTGAACAATCTGAGGAACCAAGTGATTATATCCTTCTTCTCTAGGGGCCTGAACTAGATAAAATTCGATTAAAAACTGATTGTCATCATTAGCTTCCCAAAGAGTTTTAGCTTCAAAAAATGAAAACACCTTCTCCCAAGTCAACTTGTGCCGCAGGTCTCCATAAGCCTTAACTTCTTGCTTGAACACTTTGTCTTGAGACGCAGATAAAGGTAGACAAACAGAACCATTCAACCGATGGAGTTGCTGCCATAAGCAATATCCCTTTCCTTTTAAAACACTTAGCTTTCCATAATCTTTGATTTCAACCATAATAGAACACCTAGACGAAAAATTCAAGCATTTTAAAGACAACATTAATAAATGTTAATTTTATGAAATCCAAGTTCAAAAATCTGGTTCAGAAACCAGGTTCAGAAATATCTTGATTTTCTACTCTTTTAAGGATAGCATTTTAGCAAAAAACATCGAGTTAAGACTCATTGAATTTCACTCAAGCTTAATTGAGTTAAAAAGATTGAGCCATGGTGACAATGACTTAGTCCTGTCAGCAAATACTTTTACTTGGTTTTCTGAATTTAACATTTAAGATATTTAATTTAAAATATTTAATTTAAAATATTTAAACTTTGATATTTAAAGGTTATTCTAGAAGAATGAAAGATTTTACAGTTGCAATTCCAACTTATAACGGCGCAAAAAGACTTCCAGAAGTACTGGAGAAATTGCGATCACAAACCAACCTTGAATCTCTTTCCTGGGAGGTTATTGTAGTTGATAACAACAGCACTGATAACACTTCTGAAGTGATTCGGCATTATCAGGAAAACTGGCCTGAACTGCGGTATTTCGTTGAATCCCAGCAGGGAGCAGCCTTTGCCCGTAAACGAGCAATTATGGAAGCTCAAGCGCCGTTAATTGGATTTTTAGACGATGACACGTTGCCTGCCCTTGATTGGGTTGCTGCGGCCTACGAATTTAGTCAAGTTCACCCCAAGGCTGGAGCCTATGGCAGCCAAGTTCACGGGGTTTATGAAGTGGAGCCTCCAGAAGGATTTGAGCGAATTGCTAGTTTTTTTGCGGTTACGGAACGAGGATCGCAACCCCATCGTTATGAACCCCAGATGAAGATGCTGCCTCCGTCTGCGGGTTTGGTGGTACGAAAACACGCCTGGGAGGAAAATGTGCCCGAGAAACCGTTTCTCAGTGGGCGTTCAGGACAATCTATTCTAAATAGTGAAGATTTAGAGGTTGTCATGTATATTCAGAACGCTGGATGGGAAGTTTGGTACAACTCAGATATGCATCTTTATCATCAGATTCCCAAGCAACGTTTGGAGCGGGAATACTTACTGTATTTAGTACGAAGTACAGGTTTGGCTCGCCACTATATTCGGATGTTAAGACTGAAACCTTGGCAAAGGCCAATCTTATTTCCAATTGGGTTTGCAAATGATCTACGTAAAGCCTTAATTTACTATCTAAAGCATCAAAAAGAGTTGGAAACAAATACTGTTTTAGCTTGTGAAATGGAGTTTCTTCGCAGTAGTATTGTTAGTCCATTTTATCTCTTGAGGAAATCATGGACTTCACAGTTGTAATTCCGACTTATAATGGGGCAGAGCGATTGCCCGCTGTGTTAGAGCGTTTAAAGTCCCAAACTAATACGGAGTCTATTAATTGGGAGGTTATTGTAGTAGATAATAATAGTCAAGATAACACTGTCCAAGTTGTTGCAGAATTTCAAGCTAATTGGCCTCAAAAGTTCCCCCTGAACTATGTTCTAGAAAGTCAACAGGGGGTAGCTTTTGCCCGTCAAAAAGGCATTCAAGCAGCTCAGGGAGAATGGGTTGGGTTTTTAGATGATGATAATTGGCCAAATTCAACTTGGGTGATAGAAGCTTACAAATTTGGGAAAAACCACCCAAAAGCAGGGGCCTACGGTGGACAAATTCATGCTAACTATGAAGTTCCTCCGCCTCCCAACTTTGAAAAAATTGAAGGGTTTTTAGCGATTCGAGAACGCGGTGATCAACCAAACCGTTACCGACCTGAAGTTTTAAGTTTACCTCCTGGTGCAGCCTTGGTGGTTCAGCGGCAGGCTTGGCTAGAAACAGTGCCTTCTCAACCTCAGCTCAGTGGGAAATTACCGGATGGAAAAATGGTTCAGGGAGATGATTGGGAACCCTTGATGTATTTGCATAAAGCAGGTTGGGAAATTTGGTACAATCCAGCCATGGAAACCTATCATCAAATCCCAGCTTGGCGACTAGAACGAGAGTATTTATTATCTCTGATTCATGGCTCTTGTCTATCATTTTATCCTTTAAAAATGATGGCTTCTGAACCTTTAAAACGGCCAATCGTTCTAGCTCGAACTGTGTTGGGAAATTTATATAATGCAGCGCAATATTTTGTACAACACCGAGACCAGTTAAGCGATGACTTGGTTGCGACTTGTGAACTGCAAATTTATCTCAGTCGAGTTGCAAGCCCTTTTTATGCTCTGAATTCTTTTCTAAAACGAAGTTGGCAAAGTCGTTAGAATAAACTCTATTAAACGTTAAATCATGTTTTGTTAAGCCATGTCAAGAATTTCTGTCATTATCCCAACTTATAACGCCGAGAAAACGATTCGAGAAACAGTTAGATCAGTCATTAAGCAAAGTTTCTCAAACTGGGAATTGCTGATTGTTGATGATGGTTCAAACGATAAAACTCTAGACATTATTGCTCAGTTTAGTGATCCTCGTATTCACGTTTTCACTTACAGTAATGCTGGAGTTTCTACGAGTCGAAACAGAGGTTTAGCTAAGGCTTCTGGAGAGTTTGTTGCTTTTCTAGATCACGATGACTTGTGGACTTCAGATAAGCTTGAAGCTCAATTTCAAGCCTTACAAGTTCACCCTGAAGCCGCTCTTTCTTATAGTTGGACTGATCACTGTGATGAGTCTGATCAGGTTACTGCCTTGGGCAGACACGCAACATTTGATGGCAATGTCTATGCTCAACTTTTAGTTGATAATTTCTTAGATACGGCCTCTAACCCCCTAATTCGTAAGACTGCCTTGGATAGAGTAGGAGATTTTGATTGTACAATTGACTCTGCTGGAGAGTGGGATTTATACTTGCGGCTAGCGGCTCAATATCCCTTTGCTGTTGTCTCAAAATCTCAAGTTTTGCATCGAGTTTCCAGTCGTGCGATGTCTGCAAACATTGATGCTCACAAGCATGAATGTTTGGCTACGATTGAACGAGCATTTCGACAGGCTCCTGCTTCATTACAACATTTAAAAAAAGCGAGTTTAGCCAACATTTATAAATATTTACTGTGTAAAACCTTAGAAGGAAAACCGCAGTCTCAAAAAGGGAGGAAAGCTTTGAGTTTACTCTGGAACTATATCCAGTATGAAGCAAATTTGCGATCGCAGTCTCAATTTATCCTCACGATGTTTTTGAAGAGTTTGACAATTATAGTTTTACCATCAAAACAAGCTGAGAAAGTTTTAGAAAGATCCAAATAGCCTTAACATTCTAAGATCTTCTTGACCCAAATTCAGATGATTAAATCAAATCTATCAATATGCGTTCTGTAACTGTTAATGCCCGACCTAAAGCTTAAGATTCAAATCAGGTTACTATCTGTAACTTCTAAGTTAATGTAACCTAGTAAAGTATTTGTATTTGTCAACTTGCCCATCTTTCCAAGAATTTTTTGAGAAACTTGAGGTGGAAATATCGTTAGAATAGTAACTTTTAATAAAACTTTGCCAGTGATTCCACTTCGGAATAGAGCAGGATCATAGTTTGCAGCTTTCCAGAAGAATTGAGCTGCTTTAACACCCTGTTGTCCATCAAGAGCTTTAAAGGTTAAATACTTATATAAATTGGCTAAACTCTGAGGTTTTAAAGGTTGTAAATGATTTGGGGCTTGAGCAAAAGCTCGTTCAATAACCTTCAAGCTCTCAGTTTCATGTTGTTCAAGTTTTGTAGACATAGAACTCTGAGAAATTCGATATAAGACCTGAGGTTTAGGAACTACCGCAAAGGGATACTTTGCTCCTAATTGAATCCACATCTCCCAGTCTTCAGCAGCTTTTAACGATTCATCAAATCTACCTGATTCTGCAAAAGCTTGACGGCGCACCATGACATTTGAGCCATTAGAAGGAAAGGAAGCGAGCAGAATATTTGGATAAACATCTCCGGTAAAACTTGCCCGACTATCTGAACTCAAAAACTGGCTGGACTCATCAATTAAATCTGTCCAACTGTAAACAACGGCTGCCTCTGGATCAGAATTCAAGGCTTGAACTTGAGCTTCTAATTTATCAAACGTCCAGAGGTCATCAGCATCTAGGAAAGAAATATATTCACCTTTTGCTTGTTGAATTCCTCGGTTACGGCTAGTTGCTAATCCTGCATTAGAATAACTAAAAACTTGTAAGCGAGGATCTTGAAATTGTGAAATAATCTCTAAGGTTTTGTCCGTTGAACCATCGTTAATTACAATTAACTCGAAGTCTTTAAATGACTGACTCAAAACTGAATCAATTGTTTCAGCAATCGTTTTTTCACCGTTGTAGACTGGAATCACTACAGAAACAAGGGGCATAAATCAGATCGACTTAAACTTATCAACTTAAACTTATCAACTTAAACTTATCAACTTAAACTTATCAATTTAAACTTATCAACTTAAAACGGTTCGACTTGTATATTCATCATTAATGCACCAATGTTATCAATTCTACCGAATTTAGACAACACTTGCTCTGCCTGTCTTCTAGGCAGGGTCGTAACAGTTAAGATTTTAAGTAATGTTCTAAATGTAACACGCTCTTTTAACATAGATGGATCATTTCTTAAAAACCGAGTGAGAAATTGGGCTGCAACTAATCCGTTACTACGTTTTGGATCGCCATCCAGGGCTTTAAAGGTTAAATATTTGTAGAAATTTGCAAGACTTGCTTTTCTTAAATATTGATATTTTGGAGGGGCTTGGGCAAATGCTTTTTGGATAACTTTTAAGGTTTCTACTTCTTGTCTGACCACATTAGTTGACATAGAAGTATTTGAAACTCGGTACAAAATCTGAGGTTGAGGCACTGTAATAAATGAATACTTTGCGGCCAGTCGAATCCACATATCCCAATCTTCTGCGGCTTTTAAAGATTCATCGAACATCCCCACTTCCTCAAAAGCCTGACGACGGATGAGGGGACTAGAACCATTTTCTAAAATATTATTTAGCAATAAATAAGGGTAGGCATCTCCCTCTACGGATAAACGCCCTCCCCGTCGCAAAAATTGACTTTTTTCATCAATATAGTCTGTCCAACTATAGGCAACAGTGAAGTCAGGATGATGGTTTAGCGCTTGCCATTGAGTAGTCAATTTGTCCGATGTCCATAAATCATCTGCATCAATAAAAGCAATGAACTCTCCCGATGACCGAACAATGCCACGATTACGGCTGGTAGCCAATCCAGCATTTGGATAGGAAAACACAGTTAAACGAGGGTCGGCAATCTGATTTAAAATATCTAATGTTGCATCGTTTGAGCCATCATTGATCACAATCAGCTCAAAGTCTGCAAAGGCTTGACTAAGAACAGACTCAACCGTTTCTTGAATTGTCTTTTCAGCATTGTATACTGGAACAATAACGGAAATAGGAATCATAATTGAGAAGATATCTTGAGTTTATTCAGAATTTTTTCAAGGTTTGATGGGAAATTTTATTGTAGTCTATTGCTTAAGGTTTATTGTTTAAAGTTTATTGCTTAAAGTCTATTTACTCAAGCCTGAGGCGTTGATCAATTATGAAAACGAGTTTAGATTCTCCCATCTTTTTAGTAGGTTGTTCTCGCTCAGGAACAACACTCCTTCAAAGTTTACTCGCTGCTCATCCTGAAATTGCCTCTTTTCCAGAATCTCAATTTTTTCATCATCTTTTGCCCTCTCAGTATGAACGACGTAGATATACTCTGGGATTGGTTTCGGGTCGTCTCAGACCTCGGCTTGAAATATTTTTCAACGATGAAATGGGTCGTCCTGAACTAATGAATGATTTACCTCAAATTGGATTCCTGGGATATTATACCCGAAAGTTTATGGGAGTTCTGAAACGGCTTGCTCAGGAACAAGGAAAAAGTATTTTACTTGAAAAAACTCCTGATCATATTTATTACATTGAATCCATTGAAAAATTTGTCCCTAATGCTCGGTTTATTCATCTGATTCGCAATGGGGCAGATGTGATTGCGTCTTTGTATGAAGTCACTCACAAATATCCCAAACCTTGGGGCGGAGCACGAAGTATTGATGTCTGCATTCAGGACTGGTTGAGGGCGATTACAGCGAGTAAAAAGTACCTCCCAGGTTCAAATCATATTGGCGTTTGCTACGAACAGCTTGTACAAGAACCTGAACTTGTACTGAAGAAACTCTGTAAGTTTATTGGGATTGAATTTAGTGATCAGATGCTCCTCAATTACCGTTCAGAAGGAGAGAAGTTAAGTCTAGATCATACGGGTAGGCAAGTGAGTCGCGACCTAAAAAGTAGAAATTCCCAAAAGTTTTACGAGGTTTTTACCCCAGCAGAGCAAGCGTATGTTTTGGAGAAGATTTCTCAGGTTGATTTAGGACAAATAATCTCTTAGAAAAAATATGAGTTCATTAGCAATGTTTAATCGAAAGTCACCTATTTATCTCGCAGGTTTACCTCGAAGTGGCACCACTTGGATCGCTTCAATTCTTAGCGAAGTTCCTGGGATCAAGCATTTACATGAACCCTTTAATGCGGACATTTATCCAGAATTAGAACCCTATCGCAATCAATTTTTGCAGGCAAATGATGCCGCCTCAGAGTTTTTGACTGAGTGTCAAGCCGCTTTTTCTGGACTGCCACGAACGGCTTTAGTTTTGAATAAAATGAATGGAACTTACCGTAAATTTCCTTGGCTACCTGGGAGAGTTTTAATCAAAGATGTTCATACTTTTCTGGCTTTAGACTGGATCAGTCAGCACTTTTTTCCCATGACCGTGATTATCATTCGTCATCCCTGTGCGATCGCTGAAAGCTGGGATCGATTGGGGTGGAAAACCGAGAAATCTTTTTCTCGATTGTTGAATCAACCGACATTAATGAATGCTTACTTGCAACCCTTTCAAAAGATGTTAAATACTGCTGAGACGTTTTGGCAAAGGATGGGCGCATTTTGGGGAGCTTCCTACTTTGTCATTCTTCAACAATTACAACACCATCCGGACTGGATTCTGGTAAGCTATGAAACGCTTTGCCAAGATCCAATCCGGTGCTATCAGCAATTATTTCAACAGTTAAACTTGAACTGGAGTCCACTGATCGAAAAGCTGCTCATTGCTTCAACTCAAGGTCACAGTCAAAACCCTTACTCTACCCAACGAATTGCAACGCAAGCAGCAGAGAAATGGCGACAGATTCTATCTCTGGAACAGATTCAACAGGTGCAGGAATTTGCTGAACCCTTCGGATTGAAACGGTATGCTGAGTTTTAGTCAGCTTAGCCTCCCCAAGATACGGGAAACCGAATGTTAAATTGGGGGGATCGCCCTTAACTGTGGCCCCTAAATCCCTCAGAATTTAAGCTTAAAGGTTTGTACATAATGGAGGGCCTATGAGTGTATTGGAACAGGGAACTATTACGATCCATACTGAGAATATTTTCCCGATTATCAAAAAGTCGCTCTATACAGATCACGAAGTTTTTTTCCGGGAACTGGTCTCCAACGCCGTTGATGCCATCTCTAAACTTGGCATGGTTGCTCGTTCTGGAGAATATGCTGGGGATGTGGGAGAGCCAGAAATTACCCTCGCCATTGACAAGGACAAGAAAACCCTGTCCGTGACTGACAATGGAATTGGGATGACGGCAGATGAAGTGAAGAAATATATTAACCAGGTCGCGTTCTCCAGTGCCGAGGAATTCATCGAACAATATAAGTCCCATGCCGATGACGCGATCATCGGTCATTTTGGCCTGGGATTCTACTCCTCTTTCATGGTGGCGAAACAGGTAGAAATTGATACCCTGTCCTATCGAGAAGGGGCCCAAGCCGTCCATTGGACTTGTGATGGTTCTCCCCAGTTTAAGCTCGAAGAATCCTCCCGCACCGAACGGGGAACAACCATCACCTTGACCCTGATGGAGGAGGAAGAAGAATATCTAGAACCGGCTCGGATTCGGCAGTTGGTCAAAACCTACTGCGATTTTATGCCCGTCGCGATCAAGATGGATGGAGAAGTGATCAACCGTCAAAAAGCGCCTTGGCGGGAATCTGCGAGTAATTTGACCGACGAAGATTATCTGGAACTGTATCGTTATCTCTATCCGTTCCAGGAAGATCCCTTGCTGTGGGTACACCTGAACACTGACTATCCGTTTATCGTGAATGGGATTCTGTTTTTCCCGAAACTCCGCCCCGATGTGGATGTGACCCAAGGCAATATTAAACTGTTCTCCAATCAAGTCTTTGTCAGTGATCACTGTGAAGAGGTGATTCCGAAGTTTTTGATGCCGCTGCGAGGGGTGATCGACAGCACAGATATTCCCCTGAATATTTCCCGCAGTGCCTTGCAAAGTAACCGAACAGTACGCAAGATTGCCGATTACATTGCCAAAAAAGTCGGCGATCGCCTCAAGGAAGTCTACCGGGATGATCGCAAGGAATACATTCGCTGCTGGCAGGACGTGGGCACCTTTATTAAGTTTGGCTCCCTGAATGATGATAAATTCCAAAAGCAAGTTGAAGATATCCTGATCTTCCGCACTACTTATCAGCCAGAAGCCGTCAGTTCAACACCGGAAGTTCAAGTCCAAGCGGAAGGCAGCGACGCTTGGCAAGAGATTCCGGCTGATCCCTCCCAGGTCACTGATGAAAAAGGGTGTTTCTACACAACCTTGAAGGAATACCTGGAGCGCAATCAGGAACGCCATGAAAACCGAGTGTTCTACTGTACCGATGAAGCCTCCCAGGCAACCTACGTGGAGTTGCACAGAAGTCAAGGCTTAGAAGTGTTGTTCCTGGATTCTTTCATTGATACCCACTTCATTAGTTTCCTAGAACGGGAATATACCAGTGTGAAGTTTTCACGGGTAGACTCAGAGCTGAATGAAGAGTTGATTAGCAAGAACGCTGACGGTGAACTGGTTGATCCCACCACCAATAAAACTCGCAGTCAACAGGTTAAAGAACTGTTTGAAAAGTCCCTGGGCAAACCTCGAGTGAATATTCGCACAGAATCCCTCAAATCCGAGAATACTCCTCCAGCCATGGTGTTGCTGCCTGAAGCCATGCGACGGTTACAAGATATGACCGCTATGCTGGGACAGGGGAAACAGGAATTCCCGGAAGACCATGTTTTGCTGGTTAATACGGCCCATCCCCTGATTCAAAACCTGGCAAACTTGAGCCAAGGGGCAATTATTCAGGGAGCGGGAGACTCTCCCTCGGCAGCATTGGCCCAATCTGTGTGTCAGCACGTTTACGATTTGGCGTTGATGGCCCAAAAGGGGTTTGATGCTGAAGGCATGAAAGCCTTCGTTGAGCGCTCCAATCAGGTCTTGACTGAACTCACCCAACGGGCAGTCTAGCCGGATTCTATTGCTCTTGATCAGGCGCTGTTGATCAGGCTAAAGCAGGTTAATACTCTGTGATGCAGGCATCTTGCCTGCATCACAAGGTTGCTAAGGTTGCTGTTGAACAGATTACTTTTGAACATATTCTGAACTTCAGATTAATCGGGTAACAGCCCATCCCTGGAAACGGGATCTTTGTAGATAAATTCAGATTGGCGCAGATCTTCAACGAGGCGGACTTCGATCACTTGACCGGGTTGCAAAGTTGTCGGCTGAGGAGAGGTGACCAACCCAACCGCAGCCCCACCAATCGCCCCCAAGATTAACCCAATACCAGACAACCCGCTCAGCAAAAACACTCCTAAGCCTCCAATTCCAGAATTCAGTAAAATATTCCCTGTATCAGCTTCTAGGGTGCCATCAATCCAGTCCGACTCCGCTTTAAAAGGAATACTGCGGCCTTCAAGGTTGATGGCTTCAGCAATAAACCGACTGCCTGCAGATCCAGTTTCAAATCGACCGATAACAGGCGTATCCGGCGGGGCAATATAGTTTCCGTCTCGATCCACAATCCCACCCTGTAAAAGCAACACATCTTGACGCTCCAACTGGGTCGGTAGGCGCACATCGTTGGGATTGGGATACACCAGCACTAACTGAGTTCCCTTCAACAGCACAATGTTGGGCGGTCGCTGTTCGATGCTGCGGGGACGGGTGGCAATCTGTGAGTTTGCTTGAGCAGTTGGCAGAGGCTCCCCAAACCGAATTTCATCTCCTGTGCTCAGGCTAGGGGCTGGAACATCAGCAGCATCAACCTGTTCCCGACTTTCAAACGATTCACCCTCCAGCAAAGGATCAGCAATAAACTCGACTTTGCCAGAACGCCCCAAACCCACTGAGACAATTTCTACATCAGCAGCTCGCTCAGGCTGAGGATTGGGAAGGACGGGCTGAATCGATCGAGGCAGGGTAAATGCTGGTAAGGCAGTTGCAGGCGGTGGAGCCGTCGTCTTTTCCTGAGCCGTTGCTCCTTCTAAGTCTGCGGCTGAACCAACAACGGGCTGATCATCGTTCTTTGCTGGAGTTTGGGGGGGAGTCACAGCCGGGGCAGAAGCGGTTTGGGGTGCTTCAGAGGGGGTCAGGGGAAGTTCAGGAGTAGGCTCTGGAACCGCCACAATCGCTGGACGGACAATCCAGGCATTCTCGACTCCAACGGCCTTTAACTCGACCTCTTGCCGATCGAGAACAACCCCAGGCGCAAACTCAATCGTAATGCGGGCGGTCTTCTCTTCAAATTGAGTCAAGCTCACCTGACGCACTAGCCCGGTTTCATAAAGTTCTGTTACGTTAATCCCTACTTCTGTCTCTGGCAAATCCAACACTAAACGCCCAGGGTCACTCAGAACCACAAGGCGAGGGGTGACTCCTTCGGGCAATTGGATTTCAACTTGACCTGTTTTGGGATCAAACTTCCAAGTTTCTAGGATTGCAGCTTGTACTGGAAGTGAGAGTGCTTGAACTGTGGCTAAGGTTGCGATCGCCGCCCAATTGACCGTCCGCAACAGCAAGCTTCCGGACAATCCTAAGGTCACAGATTGCAGGATGGTTTTCATATCGTTTAACCGAGTAGCTTGCTGAAGGCGTTGCATTAGTGATATTCCTCTGTCAAAGGGGTGTTGGGTGGGTTGAAAGGGGATACGTTAAAAGATTGATCTGAAATCTTAAATCAGGTTACTTAAGAGTCTGAACCCTTATTAACATGTTCAATCCTAGAATGCAAGGGTAACTGTTGGAAGTCAAAGTTAGGACAATGCAACCTTGGACGTTAATTCAATCCGCTTGGGCCTTTAATCACAAATGGTGTCAGATTCGGCAGGACAGGGTTGAGCTGCCCAATGGAACCATGATTGACGACTTTTTTGTGAATGTTCGACCCGATATTGCTTTGGTGCTCCCGATTACAGCTCAACAGGAAATTGTCTTCGTGAGACAGTATCGCCATGGGATCGGTCGGATATTGCTAGAGTTGCCCGCAGGAGCCTTTAATCCAGCTCAGGAGAACGCCGAACAAGCGGCAGGCCGAGAGTTGGCTGAAGAAACCGGATACGTCACAGAGCATTGGACTCGACTTGCAACGCTTTATGACAACCCGGTGAAAGATACAAATTCAGTCCATTTGTTTTTGGCAGAAAACGTTCGGAGGCTTCAAGATATCCAGTTGGATCTGACTGAAGACATTGAAGTGATCTTGATTCCAATTCCCGAGATCAAATCGTTGATGGCTAGGGGAGAGATTTGTGTAGCAGGAACAGTGGCAGCCTTATGTTTGGGATTAGGGAGCTTGGTAACTTTGGACTGACCTAATCCTCTTGCATTTCATAATAGGGACAACCCTGACAAGGCCCTTGGGGATTAACAGCGCATCGCATATGGGAGGAACGAGCGTTGTATTTGCAGGTAATATCGCCAATCAAAAAGCCAACACCCTCAATATACCGAGTGTCCGGTGGAAAATTCCGGAACCGCCAACGACGGGAAGCAATGGGCATCTGGGGAGTACCGAGTGGGTTTTGGAGACGGGATTCGGCTTGGCGGCGCAACCACCAATACACGAGGGAAGGACTCAGACCCAACACCAAAACAGTGAAGATCACAACAGGTTCAAGCAGCACTCGATCAGAGATTCTCAGTCATCAAAATCCACAACTACTATTCTAGCGACTTAAACCCAAGTTTTAGTGCGCGATCGCGTTACTGTTCAGGACAGAAAGTGACTGAAAATGTTAGTGAGAACTCAAGTAAAACTCAATTAGAACTCAACTTCTCATAACGAATATTTACATTCCGTTTATTGCCTAAATTAACACCCTGAACTACAACTGCCAACCCATTAGGAGCCCCTTCAAAGACTAGGCTAAAGGTCGCATCAGTAATAGCAGTATTAAGTTCTCGCTCTTTTAGGCCCTGGCCAGTCAAACTCTTACGATAGAATTCAATGGCTTCTATGAGACTGAGCTTTGTTTGAAAATTCACGGACTCACCAACCCCGACTCCTGGCTGCTTGGTCAGATTCTCTGCATCCTGAGGAATGGGAAACCCTGCTGTTGTTTCTAGTGCTTGAGCAGGTTGAGTTAGAAGAAGAGATACCGTTGAGTTTTGTGGGCTGAGCATTGTGGAAGTCAGTTCACTGCCCTCAAAAGCACCAAGCATGATTGCGGTTAGAATCAGAGTTTGAGGGAGTAAAACCTTAGGGAAGAACACTTCAGGGAAGAAAACTTTAGGGAAGAAAACTTCAGGGAGTAAAACTTTAAACTCTATAAACATTAGTCACTTCTCCAACTATTTACTAAGATTTACTTGGGTTCCAACTTCGGGTCTACGCTCTGTCATCCATCGTTTCATTCATCATTTACAGCGCCTGACCCTTGTACACCCAACCCCATTCAACAGTTAAAAATTGCCAACTCTCTTGCAAAGTTTACACTAAAGTCTACAATGCTTCTAAGTCCTGCTCACCGGTTCGGATACGCTGAATCCGCGCAATTGAGGTTACAAAGATTTTACCATCTCCGATCTGGCCTGTTTGAGCAGAGGCCGTCAATACTTCGATCACAGCATCACAAAACTCATCTTCAACCACGAGTTCAATTTTGAGCTTTGGATGGAACTCAACAGTATGCTTCACGCCGCGATACACCTCTGTTTGCCCCCTCTGCCGCCCATAGCCTCGAATATCAGAAACTGTCATTCCCACAATTCCTGCTTCAACCAAAGCGGCTTTGACAACATCTAGTTTTACAGGGCGAATCATTGCTTCGATTTTTTTCATAATTCAAGTTTTCTCGATAGTTTGATCTCGATTTCTGTATATTTCATAACAGATTTTTGACGTTGAATCTTCAGTTAGCTATAGGTTTTAACAAAGTTACCCACTAATCGTTCTAAAAAATGTTACACTCTGTGGGGTTTAAAACTCTAATTTTTCTCAACATCAGGAATTTTTCCCTGAACCAATCGCATTCTTATCATTTCAGGATAGCAAGGTACAAAGAGTTTGACTGATTTAAGATTGCTACAGTAATCTGATTTGAAGTGTAAACCTTGAATTGAAATCTTGCACACCTAAACTGGAGACTTGCACCTACAAATGTAGCCGTTATTATTTAGATGCGATAGGGTACAGAGCGACTCCCCTGGATTCCTCTTTGAAGGGGATGTAAGGGAAGATATCCCTCACTGATTGAAAAACCGCTTATTCGACAGGTCATTGCTTGAAGCTGACTGGTTGCAAAAATGGGTAATCCGAAACATTAACCACAAAACATTAGTTTGGAGATGAAATGATGATTGATCTCTATACCTTTACCACACCAAACGGACGCAAGCCTGCAATTATGCTAGAGGAAGTCAACCTTCCTTACAATCCAATTAAAATTGATATTTCTAAAGGAGATCAATTTTCTCCAGAGTTTATTGCGATTAATCCAAACAGTAAAATCCCAGCAATCATTGATCAAGATACTGGAATTACTGTGTTTGAGTCGGGTGCAATTCTGATTTATTTAGCAGAGAAAACAGGCCAATTCCTACCAACAGATATTACAGGGCGAATTCAGGTGCTTGAATGGCTGATGTTTCAAATGGGCAGTGTGGGGCCAATGTTTGGTCAATTCAATCATTTTCGCCGTTTTGCCCCTGAAAAAATTCCCTATGCAATTGAACGCTATGAGAAAGAAACCTTGCGGTTGTACGGAGTGATGGATGGACAATTTGCTAAACATGAGTTTCTGGCTGGAGACTATTCCATTGCTGACATTGCCACCTATCCTTGGGTTGCTGGCTATGAAATGATGGGCTTAACTTTAGATCATCATCCCAATTTAAAACGGTGGGTAGAAACTTTAGAAAAGCGTCCGGCAGTTCAGAAAGGGATGGCAGTTTTAGCTGACTCATAGTTTGCCTGAACATCACAATTTAAGCTTCAATAAAACGTTGGTTTCTAGGTTATCTTTGCCACTTAAACCAGTTTGAGGTTAATGTTTTGACCCATCCTGTAATCCAACTCAAGTTGTACTGATCGGCTGCTTTTCGAATAAGTTCGGCTTGAGTTGGATAGGGATAAACTGTTTTTGCTAATGTTCCCAAGCCCACATTGCTAACCATTGCTAGCGTGATCTGACTAATGAGTTCTCCAGCGTGAGGAGCAACGATTGTTGCCCCTAGAATTTTATCGCTTCCTCGTTTTACATGAACTTTAATAAATCCTTCAGTGTCTTCATCTAAAATGGCTCGATCAACTTGATTTAACGGCACATAAAATGTTTGGATAGTTTCTGTTTGTTGAGTTTTATCCTGTTGAGGTTTAGTCTGTTGAATTTCAGCCTCAGTGATCCCAACGTGAGCAATTTCTGGGTCGGTATAAATGCAGGATGGCATCACTAAACTACTGAGCTTTTTTCGTCCAATTCCGCCAATTGAAAACAGGGTATTTTGAACCACAATCCGAGCCGCAGCATCGGCAGCGTGAGTAAATTTCCAGTTCATGCAGACATCTCCTACCGCATAAATATTGGGATTGTCTGTTTGTAAAAAATCGTTGACTAAAATGCCTTGTTTTGCATCAAACTTCACGCCAACATGGTCTAAATTTAATCCTTTGACGTTAGGTTGACGACCGACTGCAACTAAAATCTCATCGGCTGTGATTTCTTGATCAATCCCAAGGGCTGTATAGCGAATTACTTTCTTTTGTGCTTGAGCAGTCACCTCTTGTACCTGGGCGTTGAGCACTAAATTTACACCTTCTCGTTCTAGAACATTTTGCAGCAGTTTTGAGGCTTCTAGATCTGACTTGGGGAGAATTTGTTCTCCTTGTTGAAGTAGGGTGACTTGAGAACCTAACCGCTGAAATGTTTGTGCCAATTCACAACCGATATATCCCCCACCAATAACAGTAAGTTGTTGGGGACATTGGGTGAGAGAAAAAATAGTTTCATTCGTTAAATATCCGACTTCAGCTAGTCCTGGAATTGAGGGTTCAACGGGACTCGAACCTGTGGCAATCACTGCTTTTTTAAACTTGAGAGTTTGCCCATTAACGTCTAAGGTATGATGCCCTAAAAAACAGGCTGCTCCAAAGAAAATATCTACTCCAAATTCTTGCTGAAACCGTTTGGCAGAATCATGATGACTAATCTCTGCTCGCAATCGTCGCATTCGTTCCATCACGGCAGAAAAATCAATCTCAATCCCAGGGGGAACCTGAATTCCATAACGGTATGCTGATGCAATTGCAGCAGCTATCCGCCCTGACCGAATGATAGCTTTAGAAGGAACACAGCCTGTATTTGTACAGTCTCCGCCTAAAAGATGCTTTTCAATCAAGGCCACCTTTGCCCCAAATAAACCTGCTCCTGCAGCAGTGACTAACCCTGCCGTTCCTCCTCCGATGATAACAAGGTTGTAACAATCGGTAAATTGAGGATTTTGCCAATCAGAGGGATGCAGATTGGCAATCAGTTCTTGATTTGCATGATCCATGGGAATCACAGTAACGGGTGAGGTCATATCAGTTGTGTTTATTGTCATTACGTGTATTGTTAATCAATTTATTGCTATTCAATTGATTGTGACTAACCCTAATTTAAAAAGCAAGCCTAGCCTGCTGTCAACTCTCTAAAGGAGGAATCAAGGAAGTTCAGAAGTGGTGTACAAAGTACTATAGAATTTATCAAAAAACCTGACTAAAATCTGATTAAAAGCAAGGTTTTTCTAGATACCTCAACTCGTAAATTCGGTTTCCCGTAATTTCTTGTGAGGCTGAAATTCAATTCTAAGATTAGATGATTAAAAAGAGTGAGGAACTTCTCCCTTTTAAGGGCGGTTTTTCCCATTTAAACTTCTTTTTATCTCGGGCATGATTGGAAATGTAAACCCGGCTAATCAAACAATATTTCTGAATTTACCTGTTAGGAGCAGAATCCAATGATGTTACTCACTCACAATCCCTTCGCTGAAATCCAGAAAGTTCAACGCCAATTCGATCAAATGTTAACTGAAATGATTAACCCTCCAGTTCCTGATTGGACTCCTGAAATTGAAGCTCAAGAAACCTCAGACGCTTTTATAATTCGGGTAATCGCCCCTAATTTAGAGACAGAAAGCTTGGACATTCAAGTCAGCAAGCAGGCGATCGCCATCTGCGGTAAAACCCAACGGACTGAACTCCCTGAAGGAGCAAAATATCTCTATTCCGAGTTTCCTGTAGGTCAGTTTCGCCAGGTACTGTCTCTCCGGGATACCATTGTGAATACTGAGGTTAAGGCCAACTATGCTAACGGCATTCTCACCGTCACATTACCTAAAGCCTCAGAAACCAAGAATCGGGTTGTTAAAGTCAACTTGACAGAGACCCATCAGTCCGAACCGTTAGAAACCGCTGAAGCAGGTCATCAGTAGTCGTTAGCCACAGTTTTGGTTTTATTGTGATGCCCTAACGAATCAGGGCGAGTTTACCTCGCCCTGGCGAGAAGATTTAACAAGGCTGGAGCAATTTTGGTGAGCGGAAGAATCTGTTGCGCCGCACCCAGGGCGATCGCCGCTTTTGGCATTCCAAAGACAATGGATGTTGCCTCATCCTGAGCAATTGTGAATCCTCCAGTTTGAGCAACGGCAAACAGACCATCTGCCCCATCTCGACCCATGCCAGTGAGGAGTACTGCTGCACAGTTCTTGCCATAACACTGGGTCATAGACTCAAAGGTAATCGTAATTGAAGGCCGGTGTCCTCCCAAGGGTGGAGACACAGTATAAACCAGTTGACCGCTGGGGCCTAAGGTTAAGTGATGAGCCTCTGGCGCAAAGTAAATTGTGCCGGGATGGGGAGATTCACCGTTTTGGGCGATTTTCACCTGTAAAGGGCATTGGTGATTCAGCCAGCTCACTAACCCTGGCATAAACCCATGACTAATATGTTGCACACAGAGAACTGGAATAGGAAAGTTGAGGGGCAGTTGAGAAAAGAGGGTGTGAAGTGCTTGGGGGCCGCCTGTTGAGGCTCCAACCGCTAGGATTTTGATCGTTCTAGATAGAGTCGGGGATACCAGGGGTTGAGTTGGAGACCCAATCAACTGAGAAGGCTGCGGCGGCAGAGGTGGGTTCAAGGGGGAATGTTTTGGTAAGCTTGCAGAGGTGGATTTTCCCATCGGTAGGGGATTGTTTAACGGACTATTCCGGCCTGTTGTTCCTGTTGCTGTACCCAAAGCCGGAGTCCTTTTCTGCCTAGAAAAAACTTTTACCCCTGCCAGAACTTTAACCTTATGAATTAACTCTGGAGCCAGTTGATCATACTCCGAAAGTTGAGCACCTTGAGGCTTAGGAAAAATATCAATGGCTCCAGCATTTAAAAGTTGAAAGATATTGTGATGATCATTCGTTTGAACTGATGAACTAATCACCAAGATCGGTTTAGGATAAGTTGCCATAATTGCCTGAATAAACTCTAAACCGTTCATCTGAGGCATATGAAAATCTGTGCAGATGACATCGGGTTGAGCCACCGGAATCAAGGTCAGAGCCTCTCGCCCCGTTCTTGCACTGCCAACAACTTCAGTTTCGGGAGTCGATCCTAAAATTCGTTTCAGAATAATCAGAACAACGGGTGAATCTTCAACTAGAAATACTCGGATGGGCACTGAATAACTCTCAAAGTTTGGCCACAATCATTCTAATGGTTGGTCTAGCTTGGATGATTGACAAGAAACCAAAATCAGTATGAGGAATATCTCAAGCAATTGTCTTGAACATTGCCGGGTAAGATGACCCCATCCCCGAAGAACATCCACTCAGCTTGTTGCAGGGTTACGATGGCCGGGATATGTCACCTTAAATCCTATTAGTCCTATTCTTGAGACTGAAACTATCCCAACATCTAGGGTATTATTCCAGAGGCTGCTAGTATATCTTTATTCGTCAGTCTTCAAGTACGCATTCATACTGACATTATATTTTGGGAAATGGGACTGAATTCAACCGTTGTTTTAACTGTCGTATTGTTAATGCTGATGTTTGGGGCAGGTATCTTTAGTTCGGCTTGGGGGTATCGATTAGGTCGTGAAGCCCTCAAGGAAATTACTCAGCCAGACGTTCGTCCTAGTAACCTAACAGGCAAGACAGATAAACCCATGCGAAAAGAGGCTCTGCACCTTCTCAAAGAGGCTAATATCCTCACCAGTATAAAGAAGCAGATGGAGGGGGGCGAAGATACAACTGAAGCTGACAAAGTGAATGTCAAGAATACTGTTCAAGCTGCCAAACCAGAACTCAAATCAGAAGAGAAGGCTGAACAGGCTAGTCGTGAGATCGTCAATGCTAAACTCCCAATTGTGAGTCGAGATGGCGGGGTAACTTTAGAAATTACCTCGGTCAGTCGTCGGAGCAACTCCTTGCAATTCAAGGTCAGCATGAAAAACGAAAGCGATCGCTCGATTCGATTTCTTTACAGCTTTCTAAATGTGACGGACGACAAGGGTCGAGCCCTCAGCGCAAGTGTAGAAAACCTACCTGGACAATTGCCCCCAGATCGAAAGATCTATCGAGGAGAGGTGAGCATTCCCACTGCACTTTTGGAAAATGCCAGCGAGCTGAGTCTCAGCTTGACTGACTATCCCGATCAACAGCTTCAACTTCAGGTTTCTGGAATTCCCATCACCCAATAGTAGTTAATCCTTTAGCATTAGTCCTTTAGCATTAACCCTGTAAAAAAAGATTGCCACTTGTGAATCCCTTGGCCCTGAGAGACCTTCAGTCGTGAACTTTCAACTCCCATCTCTGACTTGGCAGGACTTGTTGTTGCGATTGCTGTCCCTTGTGCTGTTGATTGCGATTAATGCTTTTTTTGTTGCGGCTGAGTTTTCGATGGTTTCAGTGCGGCGATCGCGGATTAACCAGCTTGTGGATGAAGGGGATTTGGCCGCCCGCACAGTGCAAAGCTTGCAGCGGCGGATTGATCTCCTGCTCTCTACCACTCAGTTTGGGATTACCCTGTCTAGCTTGGCTTTGGGGTGGATTGGAGAGGCGACCCTAGCCTTGGCGATCCGAGTTGGGGTGGCCTCTTTGCCGCTGGCGGCTGATCTTCAGCAGATCATTGCCCATTCTCTGGCAATTCCGTTATTCACCTTTTTTCTGATTGCTTACCTGCAAATTGTTCTGGGAGAACTCTACCCTAAGTCTCTGGCTCTGATCTATCCAGAGCAACTCTCTCGGTTCCTGGCCCCTTCTAGTCTGGCGATCGCGCGGTTTTTCAGTCCTTTTGTCTGGGGCCTCAACCAGTCCACCCGCTGGTTACTGCGCCTCAGTGGCATTGAGTACACGGGGCAACCCTACACCCGAGTTACCCCAGAGGAGTTGCAACTGATTATTACCACCTCCACGGAGACCGTTGGATTAGAAGCTGAGGAACGGGAACTGTTGAACAATGTGTTTGAGTTTGGAGGTGTGTTAGCTGAGGAAGTGATGATTCCCCGCACCAACATTGTTGCGATTCCTCAGACTGCGACGTTTCAGACCCTACTCAATGAAATGGTGATCTCCAGCCATTCTCGTTATCCGGTCACTGGAGAGTCCCTGGATGATATCTTGGGCATCATTGATTTCCGAGATTTAGCCAAACCTTTGGCAGCAGGGATTCTGACTGCGGACACTCCCCTTGAACCCTGGATTCGTCCGGCGCGATTCATCTCAGAGCAAGTGGTGTTGAGTGAATTGTTGCCCTTGATGCAGCGATCGCAATTGGAAATGGTGATTATCGTTGATGAGTTTGGTGGGACAGCAGGATTGGTCACTATTAGCAATCTCGTCGCTGAAATTATCGGCAACAACACAGAAGGAGGAGAAACTGAAGACGTTAACCTGCAATATATTGACGAACAAACGTTCCTGGTTCAAGCTCAGTTGGACTTGGAAGAAGTCAACGAGCTTCTGGATCTAAACTTGCCCCTGATTGAAGAATATCAAACCCTCGGGGGATTCCTAATCTATCAACTTCAGAAAATTCCAGTACAAGGAGAAACCTTGAAGTATCAAAATATTGAATTCACGGTAGCTTTGGCCGAGGGGCCGCGCATTGAGCAGATTCAGATTCGGCTCCTAGAATCGGAAGCCAATTCTGGCACCCTACATACCGGTGATCTCCTTGGTTTTCCGGAAGAGAGTAGTGCGGTATCTGAGCTAGAAACGTCTAGTCAGGCTCCGGAAACTCAATCTTCAGACTTCGAGGTGCTGGAGCCAGACATCAATCAACAGCCCTAGGGGTTTTCTAGACAAATTTTGCAGCACTTGTCTTGATATTGGGAAACCCCATAAGCCTCTAAGTGGGTTAATTGAGGAGGGATTGGGTCTCGTCCGCTCAACACGAACCCCTGCACCCCCTCTCAAGATTGACAAACCTTAGAGAATCGTCAACAACTGGATCAGAATCTTGTTAAGATAGAGCCAAACAAAGGATCATTCAATGACTGGTGGGGTATGCAACCTTTAATTATTCTTGCTTTAGGTGCCATTTATCTAGGTGGGGTATGGAAATTCTGGACTGGCTTTGAAAATACTAACTTTGTCAAAGACTTTGCTAATCGGGCCCGTCTATCTTTAATGTGGCCAGCCCTGTTGGTAATCAGCAAGTCTTATCGTCAAAATTTTTCGAAAGCGCTCAAGGGCTCCCGGCGTTAGGCTATACTGGACAGATGTCCAAAAAAGCCAAGCAACATTCTCAGTCTGTTTCCCCTCAGATGCTACCTGGGTTTGGTGGCAGTGCTTCAGAGCAATTGCAAGCCCTGATTGAAGGGGTTGCTCTTCGGTTCAATCGAGAGTATCAAGGGCAGCCCTTTGATTTGCCAGAGGAAGTTGAGGCAATGCCGATCTTCCGAGAACGGGTTTCAGGAACACTACAAGCTCGTATTACTTCCCCATTCTGGAAAGTGGTCAAGCCTCAAAAGGGCGAGGTCTGCTTAGATCTGGGTTGCGGGGTAAGTTTTCTGATTTATCCATGGCGGGAGTGGAATGCGTTCTTTTACGGACAAGACATTAGTACTGTTGCTCGAGATGCTCTTGCCTCGCGAGGGCCACAACTCAATTCAAAGCTCTTCAAAGGGGTTCAGCTAGGGCCTGCCCATCAGCTTAGCTATGAGGCGAATCAGTTTGACTATGTGGTTGCCACTGGGTTTAGCTGTTACTATCCTTTGGACTATTGGAAAGCCGTGATGATAGCTGTTAAGCGCGTGCTCAAACCAGAAGGCAAGTTTGTTTTTGATCTGCTAAACCCTAACACTCCCCTGGCAGAAGATTGGGCAATCCTAGAGACCTATCTAGGGGCAGAAGTTTATTTAGAAGAGCTTTCAGCTTGGGAAAGCATTATAGAGTCCACCGGGGCCAAGATTCTCAGTCGCCGTGCTGGAGAGCTTTTCCAGGTTTATCAGGTTCAATTCTAATGCATTCTAAAACCCAAGAGCCCCGTTCAACCCTCCTCAGAAAGGGAGACCTGCCGCAAAGGCTCTTGTACATCAATCCCTAGGGTTTGGCCAAGGCGCAGGAAGTGATAAAGCTGAGGACGTTCCCACTGACTCCGTCCAAGTTCGGTCTTGGAGGCATCCCAGGAGACTGAAGGTGCTTTAACTGCTTCATCGGCAGAAGTTTGACAGTGGAGGAAGTCTAAACCCAGGGGAATAATTTGGGTAGTGAGGTGGTAAAAGTAAATTTCTTGGGCTTTCTCCAGGGAAAGATCCAGGTTCAGCAGGCGACTGGCTTGAACCAGACGTTCCAGATTTTGAACATTCAGCCCCAGTGGTTCAGGGTGTGTCTCTTGCAGGATTTTGCAGAGCGATCGCACCAGTAGTTGCCGCAGAATTTCCTGGACTTCCCAGTGCTTAACTTGACAATGCAAAATTTGAGCTTCTGCCGCAACAGTTTCTAGCGTCACCAAATGATTCAGACTCAGTTGACCCTCTCTACTTTCGGACTCCAACGCTTGCAGCGCCCGCAGACACCGATGACTTAAGGCCACATCTGCTGCAACTTGAAGTTCCTGAGGAACAGGTAAGCCGTCTCGATGAAAGGCCATCAAAATTCCATAGTTATCCCGATAAACCTGAGTATAGAGCTGGTTTAGTCCGGTCAAGGTTTCCTGGGATAGCAGCTCCATAATTCGTTGACGCTCCTCAACCAATAAATCCTGCAAATTAAAGGCACGTCCCCCCCAGGATTCAATCATGACCTTGATCACATAGGCAGCACTGGCATGATGTAAAGCTTCAAATAACCGTTTCTTGACCTCGGCATAAGCCCGCCGTCCGGCAAAAGCCTGAATCTCACAGTGAAAATCCCATCCTCCCAGATGCAACACGGCAAACACCAGATGTTTTTGCTCGCGGGTGATTTCTGAAATTAACATCACCTGGCCGACCCCCAAGGTCAACGATCCAATGCAACGCTGCTGATAGTCAAGTTTCTGGGCATTGCAACAGTAAAGGCGGTGTTCCTGAGGATAGACCGTGAATAGGGAACTAATGCCATAGTGGGCTGCAACTTGCTCTAGGGGAATGCGGGAAGGAACCACCAACTGGCGGTAGATCTCGTCCCCAGTCCTGAACAGATCAACGTTACTGGAGGCCAAGGTCAGTTGTTGTAGAAATTCTGCCTCAAGGTCGATGCCTGTAACTTCTGCAGCCAGTTCAATGGCTCGACTGGCATACCGTAAAATTTGAGTGCCCTCTGGACGAGATAGCTCCTCAAAGAACCAGCCGCAACTGGTAAACATTAGGAGCCCATGGCGCTGCATTTCCAGCAAGCGGAGGGCATCAATCCGCTCAACCTCACTCAACTCGTGGGTTTGATGCTGGCGCAAAAATTGATTCACACCGGTGAGGGAGCGATCGCGCATCACTTGAATATAGTGATCCCGTGCTGTCCAAGGATCACTAAAAAACTCAGCGCCCGTCCGAGCATAAATCTGACTCAGTTGATCTCTCAGCCAATTTAGCGTATTTCTCAGGGGCTTGCGCCACTGTTGATGCCACGACCCACCGCCTCCACACCCACAGTCATCTTGCCACCGATCCACACCATGACTGCAACTCCAAGAGGTTGTAGGCTTTAATTCTACTTCCCAGGTGGGAGGATTGAGGCTGAGGTAGTGAGCAAAATTGGTCACTGTCCAGCCCCGTTGTGGAAATTCTTTCACAAACGCATAGGCCAGACATTTTTCTGTCCCATCTCGGTGATGCCCAAAGGTTTCACCATCCGTTGCCACTGCAATCAACTGAGTTGGACGATGATCCTGGTGAATGGCCTGACCGAGGCGACCTACAAAATAACCAGAGTGGTTCAAGATATCACTAAAGCCTATATCTCGTGATATCGGCCCATCATAGAAAAAGATATCCAGATAGTGGTCAGGGTCTTTCTCACCGTTACTGCCTTGGAGATAACAGCGGTAGGGACGAGTCGGATCAATTTGCTCCTCTGCCACCTCAATCCATTGGGGATCAGGGTCAGGGTCAGTCGGCAAAGGGCGACAACGGTGAGCTTGAGAGGGAGCCAAAATGGTAAACCGGATGCCTTCATGGATAAGGGCTGCGACTGTGGGGTAATCAATGGCCGTTTCGGCTAGCCACATCCCTTCCGGATCACGACCAAATCGACTTTGAAAGTCCGCTTTTCCCCAACGAATTTGGGTGTACTTGTCTCGTTCATTGGCGAGGGGAAGAATAATGTGGTTGTAGACTTGGGCGATCGCGTTGCCATGACCATTGAGGCGCTGGCAACTGTTGCGATCAGCCTCAAGAATCTTTTGGTAAACCTCCGCATCGTAGCGTTCTAACCAACTCATCAAGGTTGGGCCCACATTAAAGCTGAGATACTCATAGTTGTTGACGATCCCGATGACTTCAGCTTGATCGTTCAAGATTCTGGCAAATGCATTGGGGCGATAACATTCGTGATAAATTCGTTCGTTCCAGTTGCAAAACGGTTCAGCTCCAGGTTGCCGTTCGATAGATTCAAGATAGGGATTTTCCCGAGGAGGCTGATAGAAATGACCATGAATCGTCACATAAACCCCGGTTGTAGTTGGCTGGGGATCAACGAGTTCTTGCCTTGGTTCAACTTGATTCAACTCAGAACTAGAAACAGCAAGATCGGGCAGGGATTCTTTCTCCTCAGCAGCAAATGTATCCGTAGAGAAAACCATAAGATCAAACCTGTGCTTTTTAAAATAATTAAACTAATAATTAAACTTTAGAAAACCCGCACAAACTCCCCTTTGATCAAGCGTTCTACTCCAGTGAACTTCAACAAAATAATCTGCAGTGAGGACTCTAATTCTCTAAGACGGAACTCAGCCTTGACCCGCTTTATTGTATAGGTTGTTTCTTTTTTCTGCAAGTTTAAGCTTGCAAAATTTAATCTTTGTTATCAGGGTTGAAACTCTCAAGGAAGAATAAACTTTAAAGAAAGAATAAAAATGTGGCCTCGTGGTTTGTCAAGGTTGAGGTGAGTTGCAGAAGTTGATCTCGAGCTAACAGGATCAAATCCAGCGCTTGAGAATTTTAATAGTGTACATCAGTCGGACAAGATGCCAGTGCCAGCCAAATCCTACACAACGAACACTCATCGGTTATTCCTGATTGCTAAAATGACTTGATCTGAATGGGCCGTATGCAAATTTTCTCTGTATCGAGTTTGCCTAAACGCTTTATAATGCTTAACCAACTGAACTCTAGAACAGGCAGTTTTCAATTAAAGCCCTTGGTTCTGACTCTAGATATCACT
Source organism: Microcoleaceae cyanobacterium (assembly GCA_051652765.1). GTDB lineage: Bacteria > Cyanobacteriota > Cyanobacteriia > Cyanobacteriales > Microcoleaceae > JBHJGO01. The sequence continues at coordinate 32,222 of JBOFUV010000153.1, forward strand.
CAAGGTTAAATCTTAAACTAATGTTAAACGCTCAGACTATTCTCTCGATTCTACTGATCTTTATTCCAGTTTCGATCGCTTCCCAACAGCTTGATTGGGGATCTTCAGTGATATTTATTACTTCAGCCCTAGCGATTGTCCCACTAGCGGGCTGGATGGGAGTGGCAACGGAGGAAATCGCAGTTGTTTTAGGCCCAAATCTGGGGGGGCTCTTGAATGCTACTTTTGGGAACGCGACAGAATTAATCATTGGGATTGTGGCCCTCAAAGCGGGGCTGATTGACGTGGTCAAAGCCAGTTTAACCGGGTCAATTATCAGTAACCTCTTGTTGGTGATGGGGTTTTCAATGTTCCTAGGGGGGTTACGGTTTAAAGAACAAACCTTTCAACCCGTGATCGCTCGTCTAAATGCTTCAGCGATGAACTTAGCAGTGATTGCCATTCTGGTTCCTACCGCAGTAGATTTCACCTCATCCGGAATCCAAGAAGCAACCATGCAACGGCTGTCTGGGTTAGTTTCCATTGTGTTAATTATTGTCTACATTTTGACCCTGCTGTTTTCGATGAAAACCCACTCCTACCTCTATGATGTTGGACTGGCAGAGAACAATGAAAGCACTGATCTTGCAGCCGAAGATCCTCAGCTGGAGTCTTCGGAACCCGAAAAGCCAAATCTCTTGCTCTGGTCAGGGGTACTGTTGGCAGCGACCCTCGTGGTTGCGTTCGAGTCCGAATTATTGGTCGGTAGCCTAGAGGAAGCGACTTCCCGTTTAGGTTTGACGGCTTTATTTACTGGGGTCATCCTGGTTCCCATTATTGGTAACGCCGCAGAACACACCACAGCAGTGACCGTGGCGATGAAGAACAAAATGGATCTTTCTGTATCAGTGGCCCTGGGTTCGAGTTTGCAAATTGCCTTGTTTGTTGCCCCGGCTTTGGTTCTGGCCGGGGTTATATTGGGCCAACCCATGGACTTGAACTTTAATCCGTTTGAGCTGATTGCCGTTGGGGTGGCTGTTCTGATTGCCAACTCCGTTAGTGCCGATGGTCGATCGGATTGGTTAGAAGGAGTCCTGTTGTTGGCAGCTTATACAGTGTTGGGCATTGCCTTCTTTTTTCACCCCGTCTAGAGATCCTACCCAGAATAGAGGATTTGGTGAGCTGAATCTCAAAAGAAGAGAGTCACTAGGGTATAGTGGAGTTAATCCGACAAGCTGTCTTTGTCTGCGTTCTAGCGCTTGTGAGTTATTGCCTTAATCCAAACTGTCCAAATCCTTCTGATCCGTCGAATGTAGGTCGGCAGGCATGTTCTCAATGTGGTTCGGAGCTGCTGCTAAAAGGGCGCTACCGAATCCTTAGACAGCTTGGGGGAGGGGGGTTTGGCAAGACCTTCGAAATTGCTGATGAGAAGCTAAAAACCTATCGCGTCTTAAAGGTTCTGTTAAAAGAGCATCCCAAAGCGGTTGCCCTATTTAAGCAAGAGGCCAAGGTTTTGAGTGAACTCAATCATCCGGGTGTTCCCAAAGTTGACGGGGATGGTTACTTCACGTTCAAGCCCAAGGGATCAAAGGAACCCATTCATTGCCTGGTCATGGAGAAGATTGAAGGTGCTAATTTACAGGATTGGATGAAATCTCGAAAAAAGGAGCCGATTGACCAAGACCTAGCCCTGCAATGGCTGATTCAGCTTACAGAAATCTTAGATAAAGTTCACAGCTTGCACTATTTCCATCGAGATATTAAGCCGCAAAATATTATGCGGAAACCAGATGGACAACTGGTGTTGATTGATTTCGGGACAGCCCGAGAGGTTTCTGGCACTTATCTCGCCAAAGTTGAACAGGGTCAAAACGTCACTGGGATTGTGTCCCCTGGATATACCCCTCCAGAACAGACCAACGGCAAAGCTGTCCCTCAGTCTGATTTTTTTGCCCTTGGGCGGACATTTGTCTACCTCCTCACCGGCAAGCCACCAACGGCTTATCCAGAGAACCCGAGAACAGGGAAACTATTGTGGCGCAAGGGAGCTTTACCATCCATCTCAAAGCAGGTAGCTGACATTATTGATTACTTAATGGCTCCTTTCCCAGGAAATCGCCCCCAGAATCCTCAAATAGTTCTTCAGTGTCTCAGAGAGATTGATCTCAGTCGGAGTGAACCTCTGTCTCCGACGACTGAGCCCCAGGATACTAAACCTAAGCGTCCGAAGCAGCGGGAAGTCATTCAAGCTAGAAAAGCAACCCTTTCAAGTCGATCCCGGCAATCGTTTCAGTTTCCCCTGAAAACAGTTCTCACCCTGGGAACCCTCATGGTATTGGGAGGATTGGTCTATACCCAAGTGGATGGATACCTGCGCTATGGGCTTATTCCCGCTGATCCCATCCTGATTGTGAAAAGTCTACCGGGCAGCTTTTGGCTAGAGGGCCATAAGCAAGCCTTGGGTAAGGTGTATGCTGTGGCCATCAATCCCAATAATAGAGTTTTAGTGAGTGGCAGTGCCTTTGGCGCAATTCGGGGATGGGATTTGCAGTCAGGCCAACTGCTCTACAAACCCCCAAAGCCAGGTGCTCCCCCCGCGATCGCCGCCCATAGTGAGTGGGTTAGAGCCCTCGCCATTAGCCCAGATGGCAAGACTTTGGCCAGCGGGAGTGACGACAAAACAATTCGGTTGTGGGATTTACAACAAGGAGTCCGACAACGAACCATTGAAGGTCATACCAAAGCCGTCAACGCTGTGGCCTTTAGCCCCAATGGTCAACTGTTGGCCAGTGGCAGTAGTGACGATACCATCCGAATCGAAAACTTAGTGAGTGGAACTCGGCAACTGACCATCCGGACTGAGAGTCGGGGAGTCTATGGGATTGCTTTTAGTCCAGATGGTCAAACCATAGCCAGCGCGGGCCAAGATGGTACGATCAAGCTCTGGAGCTTAGCAAGGGGAACTCGGACGTTAACCCTAGGCAAGGATTCGACAACCCGCCATAAGGGAGTCGTGAATGCGATCGCCTATACATCGGATGGTCAAGTGATTGCCAGTGGTAGCGAGGATGGTACGGTTCGGTTATGGAATGCCGAAAATGGTGAACTCATAGAGATTGTGTTAAACGAAAATAAACCCGTTAGATCCCTGGCCGTTAGTCAAGATGGCAAAATCTTAGCGGTTGGGAGTAACCAAATTCATCTATGGACTCTGACATCAACTCCGCAAAGACTGAGAACGGCGGAAGAATTAGCGAACTTTTGGGGACATGCTGAGCCGGTGACGGCATTAGCCATCAGCTCCGATAGCAAGACCTTAGTCAGCGGCAGTGAAGATAAAACCATCAAGATTTGGCAAGTACCTGATAAAAGCCAAAAGAACTGACCTAAAACCCGGAAGTTAGCGCTAATCCCAAAGGTTTGATCCCAAAGTTCTAACTCCAAAGTTCTAACTCTAAGGGGTTAAGCTTGCTACTTTAGGTGAGTTACCCAAGTTCGCCAGGGTTAGGCTGCTCAGACTCCAAACTCCCGCCAAATGTAGGGGCACGCGGGGAGTGAAAGAAGCATTTCGGGGTTGAGCAAGAGATTCTGTAGACCCAGTAACCTCCCTAGGAGAGAATTCGGCTGCCAAAGGAATAGTCAGGACAATCAATGGCTTGCTCTGAAAGGGCAATCATAGGTTGAACAGGACACTTGAGATGGTAATCTTTGGTAAAAAATTTGCAGTTGGCACACGGGATCTGATGCATTCGCTG
>JBOFUV010000154.1:0-11257 GCA_051652765.1 Microcoleaceae cyanobacterium
TCGCCAATGTTCAAGATCACATTCAAGGTCACCCTAAAGACTACTGTTTTACCTGGAATACGGCTTCACTGACCTTATCCCAGCATCGGTTCAATGACTTTTTACATCAAGCAGACTTGGCGATCGCCATGGCTGGAACCGCTACTGAACAGTTTGTTGGATTGGGGAAACCGGCTATTGCTCTGCCCGGTCGTGGGCCTCAGTTTACTGAACAGTTTGCCGAGGCTCAAAGTCGGTTACTAGGAGAATCTTTGATCCTAGTGGCAGATCCCATAAAAGTGCCAGAGGTGGTCAAATCCCTGTTGCACAATCCTGATCGGTTGCACCAAATTGCAGAAAATGGTAGACAACGCATGGGGCAGCCCGGAGCCGCTCGCCGCATTGCTGAATGTTTGTTGGAACGGTTAGCTCCAGATTAACTTACCGTTAGCTTGAAGTTGGCTTTAACTCAGCTTCCAGTTGGCTTCAAGGGTTTAGTTTCTGGTTCAACAATGCCTCCAAACTGATGCCATAGACGACTAGTTAGCAGACGACTAGTTGGATATGGCATCAATCGTAAAATAAATATGGCCAACGGCTTTATCGTTGTAAGTTCGCTTGGTGAATCTCCAACCTGGTTCTAAGATAATCTTGCTAAACCCAGGGGAAAAACCATCCGTTCTGCCAATTACAATCGGAGCGGCGTAAACATCAACCCTTGACGTTGCAACTAGTACGATGTCATTTTCAGTACCTTGAACACTCAACGTATGGGTGAGGGCTAGATCTTTGTCCCCGATGCGTACAGAATAACCGTTGCCGTCTGTGGCTCTTCCGCAAATCCCAGTAAAGTCGAAGCTGAGTAACAAGGGATCAACTTGCACAGGACGATTGCCACTTTCCTGCCAACAGGGTCGGCTATCAGAAACCTGCTCCACAATGACCAGAGAATGCCCATAACGGCGGGGCACGGCGATCGCTATAAATCGAGACTGATCAACCTCCTTCTGCCCAAATTCAACTGCAGCAGTTTTGATCCCACTTCCAAGAGCGAGTAATGCAAAACTGACTCCGGCTAGGGCGACTCTGAACTCAGCTCTGATTACCATCACAGTCCTAATCCTAAACCCGTTCTAAGAAAACTATAGCCCACCTTAGGCAGCTTCAGAGAAGAGTTGGGCCGATGATCAACCGACTCTTAAATGCCCTGGGTTGCATCGTTGGGTTAAAGTCAATGTCTAGATTGGATGGATTTCCGTTCCCGAATATGAATATTCAGCCAAACTTTCAAAGGCTCTTGACTACTCCCACGGGTAACACTAGCCCCTCTTTGGCCATCACCGCTGTTGGAGAAACAGCTCGAACTTGCTGTTCAATTTCGTCGAGTAAATTATCGCTATGAGTCGGATCATGATGGAAAATCACAACTTGCTTTACCCCTGCAGCCTGAGCCATTTTCACAGCCTCTTGCCAAGTAGAATGTCCCCAGCCTTTCTTGGGCGACTTAACGTTATGGTACTCCTCGTCCGTATACATCGCGTCATAGATCAACACATCAGCACCCTGGGCCAGACTCAAGACATTCTCATCTAACCCATCGGGGAAATGCTCGGTGTCTGAACAGTAAACCGCTGTTTTGCCATTCCAGGTGACTCGGTACCCCATAGCAGTGTTGGGATGATTTAACTGCCCCGTTTGAATCTCTATGCCGTCTAAAACAACGCGATCGCCCACTTGGAGTTCATTGAACTTCAGATCTGCCCGAATCCCCTTCAGCGGTACAGGAGAATTGGGGTGCAGAATCCGCTCGATAAAGTGCTGCTTCATCGATGTTCCATCTGGGGGAATTGCACCGTAAATTTTAAAACAATTACCAGGGACAAACGCCGGAATAAACAACGGAAATCCCTGAATATGATCCCAGTGATAGTGAGTAAAAAACATATAGGCTTCAACGGGCATTTCCTGGAGAAGGCTATCCCCCAGAACCCGAAGCCCCGTCCCCCCATCAAAAATTAATCGCTTACCCCCCACCCGCATTTCAATGCAAGAAGTATTCCCTCCATAGCGGATAGTCTCTATACCGGGAGTTGGAACACTGCCTCGAACTCCCCAAAACTGAACCACAAACTCTTCAGAACTGATTGAGACAGAATCTGAGGGAGAAGTTGCTAACACTGATTCCACAGATGGGATAGTCTTCATAATTCATCTTGTTTCAAAGTTCTACATTGACCCTGATGACGTAACAAATGGTCACATAAGACCAAAGCAACCATCGCTTCCACCATTGGCACCGCTCTCGGAAGCACGCAGGGATCATGTCGCCCCTTCGCGGCCAATTGCGCTGCCTCTCCGGTATACATCACCGTCTGCTGTTCTTTCCGAATCGTGGCAGTCGGCTTAAATGCAACTCGCAAAATAATGTTTTCACCATTTGAAATTCCGCCTTGGATGCCGCCAGAGCGATTCGTCACCGTCCGAATTCGACCTTGGGCATCTGTAAAAAATTCATCATTGTGCTCACTTCCTGTGAGTAATGTGCCCGCAAACCCAGATCCAATTTCGAACCCTTTGCTGGCGGGAAGAGACAAAACTCCTTTAGCCAAATCCGCTTCTAATTTGTCAAACACAGGAGAGCCTAATCCAACTGGAACATGGCGGGCTACACATTCAACGACTCCGCCAATCGAGTCTCCCTGATCCCGCACGTGTTCGATTAACTCAATCATCTGTTCGGCTCGCTCCGTATCCGGACATCGAACAATATTGCTTTCAACTTGCTCTAGGGTTACAGTGTCAGGATCAATAACTCCTTCAAGATGCTGAATCCGCTTCACATAGCCGACAATCTCAACACCACAAAACTGCCTCAGAACCTTTTTGGCGATCGCCCCCGCTGCGACCCGACCAATCGTTTCCCGTGCAGACGACCGCCCTCCTCCCTGCCAGTTCCGAATTCCATACTTCGCATCGTAGGTGGCATCGGCGTGGGAAGGGCGATACTTGATTGCCATCTCACTATAGTCCTGAGGGCGGGTATCCTGATTTCTGACTAGAACTGTAATCGGAGTCCCTAAGGTCTTGCCCTCAAACACACCGCTCAAAATCTCACAGACATCAGCTTCCTTGCGAGGGGTTGTAATTTTACTCTGACCGGGTCGTCGCCGATCTAGTTCAGCTTGAATCTCGGTCGCATCAAGGGCCATACAAGGCGGACAACCATCAATCACAACTCCTACTCCCCCACCGTGGGACTCCCCGAAAGTTGTAATTCTAAATAGATGCCCAAACGTATTGCCCATAAAAGTATTAAGTCCCTTAGACTCCTGATTCTAACAAACCTTGGAATCCCTATTTACTGATCCCAATCACACCCATCAAACCTGCTACGCTGCTGCACAACTTTTCAGAAAAAAGCTACAGTAATCGGGGAAATCAACACATTCTCTCCTCTGCCAACCTTCAAAATCGAAGTACTGTTAACCTCGACTCTTGAACTATGTAAATTAGTGTTGAGCTTGCGAGACCCAACACTCTCAGACCAACATTCTCAGACCAACACTCTCAAAGGCTTGTTGAGTTTCACACTTTTCTACCCAACCTATAGAACTGATGCGAACAGACCCCTAGCTTTACAGGCAGTCCTCATCAATGCTCAGGTCATTCAAGTTGTTAAAAAGTTGCTGATACTTCAGACTACTCAAAATATTTCTGAGAGTTAATCTTCGTGATCTTCGTAGGGATCGCTCAGTTCAGCAGAAGGGGGGCCAAAAGCAGTATAGATGGCATAGGCAGTGATGCTAACAACAACTGCTGCGATGGAAATGTTAAGAGCTATTGCAGGTTCCATAGGATTGATTGATTATGAGCCGTACCCCTCTATAATATTACGAAACATTAAAAAATGTTGTTAATCTTGATTGGCAGGTGACTTATGGCACAACGAACTTGGCTAGGTGACGTTCTGCGTCCCTTGAATGCAGAATATGGAAAAGTTGCTCCAGGTTGGGGTACGGCTCCACTGATGGCTGTTTTTATTTTGCTTTTCTTCTTGTTTTTAGTGATTATTCTGCAGATCTACAATTCTTCTCTGTTGTTAGAAAATGTGGATGTAGACTGGGCAAACTTGACTCGCTAACATCCCGGCGGTTTAGCCTTAGGGTTAGCTGAGCTTAGAGAAGTTGAGGGCATGAGTACTAGAGGTTGAGCAAGGATAATGACTCCTGCCTTTTCTGGTTGCTGATGCCCTTTGTGCTGAGGATAAGAGGTTGTCGCAGTTCAAGAAGGTTTCATCCTCTAGCTGAGATGAGGCGATGCTTTGAGGTTGGATGCTTGCAACGTGGACATTTCATAAGTCATTTATTTCATGCATCGTTCATCTTAATAAATCATTCATTTCATAAGTCATTCATTTCATAAAGTATTGCTGATTGTAGTTAAAATCTAAGTGTTTTAGAGTCGCGCAAGTGTAACAGGAGGTCTCATGGCTGGTAACCCAGTGAAGGCAGATTTTTGGTTGAGTGACTACTTGACTCCCTGGGATGTCTATCTCCATGGCGTGACCCGTATCCTGGCTTACAAAAAAACGGCCTATCAAGAAATGTACATTGTTGAGACCGGAAGCTACGATAGAGTCTTGCTTCTAGACGGCAAGTGTCAGTCTACAACCAAGGACGAGTTTATCTATCACGAAGCCTTGGTTCATCCGGCGATGATTTACCAAAGAGCCCCTCGAACTGTTTTAATCCTGGGCGGCGGAGAAGGGGCTGTTCTCCGGGAGGTGTTACGATGGCGAACGGTGGAACGGGTCGTCATGGTCGATATTGATGGGGAAGTCGTGGATGCCTGTCGTCAATATTTACCGGAAATGAGTGCAGGAACGTTTGAAGATCCTCGAGTAGAATTGATTATTGGCGATGCCTTTGCCTACGTAGAGACGGCTCAACCCGAGTGGGACGTGGTGATCTCGGATTTGTCTGATCCCGTTGAAGACGGGCCGTCGTTTAAGCTGTTTACAAAAGAATACTTTGAGAAAATTCGAGGGGTTCTAAACCCGCAAGGACTTGTATCAGTGCAAGCCGGATCAACTGGAGTTGCCCAAATGCAAATTCATGTGCGCTTGATTCGAACTTTAATGGATGTCTTTCCCGCTGTTCGCCCTTACGGTATTGCGATTCCAAGTTTTTGTGAACCTTGGGGGTTTGCCTTAGCTGCTTTGCAAGAGATTCCTCAGCCCGATCCAACTCAGGTCGATCAACTTCTCAGTGAGCAGATCACTGGAAACCTGCAAATGTTGGATGGTTCAGCCTTGCTAGGATTATTACAAATTCCCACTTATCTGCGACAGGCGATCGCGATCGAAACTCAACGCTATACCCTAGCAGATCCCCCCAAAGACTTTGGGACAGGAATTTTAAAAGGAGATTTCAAGGGAACCCCAACAAAATTCCCTGTTTTCTAACTGCTTTGTCAATCGTTGTGTTTTTTGTTACACCAAATTTTATTGCCTCAGTAGGATTACGCTCCCCGCCTACAACGCTTTTCATTGCCAACGGAACAGTGATGGCTGGAGGTTGGCAATGTTTGTTGCTGAGGTATTCCTCCCCTGAACTCCTGATCGGTACACTGACTAGAATGAAACCATAGAGCATCTGATACTCGAGAGAGTAGTCAATTTTAGATAGACTCAGTGAAAGTTAATGAAGGATCGGTTCATTCGAAGAGTAAGGGTCACTACAGATCGTTGGTATCGACTAATTGCAATCGTTGCCGCAGGATTCAGTATCTGCTTGGGGTTAGTTGTGATCGGGGCGTGGCACACTCGCACCGTCCAACTAATCCAGCTTATTCCAGATTCTCCCCCCGTCCGTTACAATACAGCGCTGATGTTTCTGTGGAGTGGCTTGGCATTGCTGGCTTTCCTAAAACATCAACCCCGTCTGACCGTCATATTGGGTGGATTGGTAATGTTGATTGGGGGGTTGACCTTAGCTGAGTATGGATTCAGGGTTGACCTTGGCATCGATCAACTGCTCATGTCAGACTACATCACGAATAGTTTATATGCGCCGGATCGCCCTTTCCCTCACCTCATAACGGAGCCAATCCAACAATTTTTCGTTACCGTTGAGCGCCCTTTTCCCGGTCGCGCTTCTCCCAATGCTGCTTTAGGATTTACCTTTATTGGAACTGCGCTGTTCTGCCTAGGTAGCATTGGCAGCAGACAACGAATTTCCCTACGACGGTCTGCTGGGGAGAACTGGGCCGCCGCGATCGCTGCTACCCTCGCCGCAGGATCGATCGGAATTGGTTTAATTGCTTTGCTGGGCTATCTCGCCCGGTTGGGTACAGCTCATACATGGCGATATTTGACTGGGGTTGCACCTCCAACTGCGCTCAATTTATTGATCCTGGGGATTGCGCTTTTAATTCTGCCTCTCAGGATCGAGTCCGTTGATCGTTTACCCCGATGGTTTCCCTTCAGTGCTGGGTTTGGGGTATTGATGGCCACCCTGTTACTCTGGCAAGCGCTGCTCAGTTGGAGCTATAGCCTGATCAGTCAATTGCCCAGTCTGGTAACGACAGAAGTTCAAACCCTGCTGATTCCAGCGGCCAATATTGTGCTGCTTGGGGGTTTGTTGTCAGCGTTACTGGTGATGGCTGTGCTGTATTTCAATCAGCAGATTCATGAACAGGCGACCCTGTTGTTAGAGCTTAATCGTGACCTTGAACAGTCTAACTCCCTATTTGAGGCGACCCTAGAAGCCACTGCTGATGGCATTTTAGTCTTGGATGCTGAGGGCAAGAGAGACCATTTCAATCAGCAGTTTGTCAACATGTGGCGATTGCAAGACTCGGTTTTGCAGAGGCTGCCCCTGGAGAATGCTCCAAAAATGCCACCCTGGATTTTGGAGCAATTACAAGACCCCGCTGCATTCCTGGCGGCGACCCAGCGGATGATCGCCCAACTGGAACTGGAGACCTTTGATGTGTTTGAACTGAAGGATGGTCGGATTTTTGAGCGCTATTCTCGGCCTCAATGGCTAGGCGATCGCCCCGTAGGCAAAGTCCTCAGCTATCGTGATGTAACTGAGCGCAGGCAGGCGGAGAATGCCCTGCGAAAAAGTGAGGAACGCTTCCATTCCTTTATGAATAACAGTTCAACTGTTGCGTTCATGAAAGATGAACAGGGGCGCTATGTCTATGTCAACCGCACCCTTGAGCGTATCTTTAAGATCACCTTGGATTTTTTAGAGGGTAAGACAGATTTTGACTGGCTCCCAGCCGAGATCGCAACTGAAGTTCGGGCGCGTGATGCCGCTGTATTGGCCACTAACCAAAGCTCCGACTATCTAGAAACTGTTCCGACATCCGATGGCACTGTTTATCACTGGTTGACGTTCAAGTTTCCCTTTGAGGACGGGGATGGACATCGGTATGTGGGCGGCGTGGCCGTTGATGTAACTGAACGCAGGCGGATGGAGGAAGCCTTATTCCATGAAAAAGAACTGGCTCAAGTCACTTTACATTCCATTGGAGATGCCGTAATTACCACCGATGTCCGGGGCAACATTGAATATTTAAATCCCGTTGCCGAATCACTCACGGGCTGGAGCCAACTGGATGCTCAAGGTCTCCCTCTCACCCAAGTCTTCAGAATCATCAACGAGGATACTCGGGCTGTTGTAGAAAATCCGGTAGAGCAAGCCCTGCGAGACGGTCATGTTGTAGGGCTAGCGAACCATACCGTTCTGATCTCGCGGGATGAGCGGGAAATTGCCATTGATGACTCGGCGGCTCCGATTCGCGATCGCAACGGTCAGGTTGTGGGAGCTGTTCTGGTTTTTCATGACGTGACTCAGACCCGCACCTTATCTCGTCAACTCTCCTGGCAAGCGATTCATGATCCGCTGACGGGATTGATCAATCGCCGAGAATTTGAGCAGCGTTTAGAGCAAGCCATTAGTAATGCCAGAATCCACAATCAGTTCCATGGGTTGTGCTATCTGGATTTAGATCAGTTCAAGATTGTCAACGATACCTGTGGTCATGGCGCAGGAGATGAACTATTGTGTCAGGTGGCAATCCTGCTAGAAGGGCAGATTCGCACAACCGATGTCTTGGCACGGCTGGGGGGAGACGAGTTTGGGTTACTCCTGCATCAATGTTCTCTTAAACAAGTGGTAAGAATTGCCGATGCTCTCCGGGAAAAGATCCAAGCTTTTCGATTTGTCTGGCAAGATAAAACGTTTGCGATTGGAGTCAGTATTGGAGTGGTAGAAATCAAGCCGCAGCGACAAAATTTAACTGACCTCTTATCTGCTGCCGATTCAGCCTGTTACGCGGCCAAGAATAAGGGACGTAATTGTGTGCATGTTTTTCGGGCTGATGATCAGCAGGTCTTGCAACAGCAGCGGGACTGGGCACAACAAATTACAACGGCGTTGGAGGAAAATCGGTTCCGTCTGTATTTCCAAGTGATTGAAGCGATCGCTGCTCCCGAGTCGCAAGAGCAGCTCTGTGAAGTTCTGCTGCGTCTCCAAGATGAAACTGGAAGTTTGGTGTTGCCGATGGCGTTTATTCCGGCAGCAGAGCGCTACAATCTAATGCACAAAGTGGATCGGTGGGTGATTCATACCCTCTTCCGTCACTGGGCGTTACTCCAGAACCCGGAGCAAAGTACGCCCCAGAAAAACCCCTGGATCTATGCGATCAATCTTTCGGGTTCCAGCATCAATGATGATCAGTTTATTGATTTTCTCCAAGAGCAATTCGCCCAATACTCCGTTTCCCCTCACCTGATTTGCTTTGAAATTACTGAGACAGTAGCGATCGCCAACCTAACCAAAGCTGGACAGTTGATTCGCAAGCTACAGGAGCTTGGCTGCCGCTTGACCCTAGATGATTTTGGCAGTGGGATGGCTTTTAACTACCTGAAAACTCTTCCCGTAGATTATCTGAAGATTGATAGCGGATTTGTGAGAAATATTGTGGATGATCCCGTTGATCGCGCAATGGTGGAAGCGATTGCACGCATTGGACATCTGATGGGCCTGAAGACCATTGCTAAGTTCGTTGAAAATGGCGCTATCTTGGAGCAGATCAAAACCCTGAGCGTAGATTATGCTCAAGGTCATGGCATCGGCAGACCCTACCCTGCCCCCATCCCAACTAACACGGTGGATCCCAATGCCGTTGATCTGCTGGGCGTTGCTGAACTGAGGGATGAATCTGTCAAACCACAAAATCTTGCATCGCCCCCTAAATCCCCCAACCTTGGGGAACTTTGAGAGATCCGGCTCCCCCAGAATTGGGGGCCGGGGGGCGAATTCATCCTAAAATTCAGTAACCCCGCTTTATATTCTGTGGCTTGAGATTGAAACTATGTATTTGAACCGAGTAATACCCTCGATTCGCTAATGTTTAGTATGAACCCAGCAATTCCGGTAAGCCAGGTTTAAGTAGGGATAAAGTGACTGGCAAACCGATGTTTCAGGGCAAGAAAAACCGGGCAGGGTTTTTGATCTTGGAGGTTCTCCGGTTTGGGCCAGAAATAAGGCGCTTGACGGGCCGCAGACATCCATAACAACTTTTTGGCCCGAGTCATGGCCACATAGAGTAACCGATATTCCTCTGCAGTTTTCAAATAGCCCGCCTGTTCCCAAGCTTGTGTTGCAGTAGGCACGGAATTTTGCGAAGAGTTCTGCGAAGAGTTCTGCGAAGAATTCTGTGGGTGAACGTGTTGTTGGTGAAGAAAGGCTCGAATCTGAGCGCGGGCAACTTCTGACAGGGTGAACTCTCCCAGGAATCGACTCTGGGGAGAAACCCGCAAACTGCCTGGAATCGTGGCCTCATGGAGAAAGGGCAAAAACACATAATCCCAATCTAGCCCTTTGGCTTTATGCATGGTGATAATCGTCAACTGCCCCGAGCGGGTAAAGGGACTTTCCTCTGGCTTGTCCTCATCCACTTCGACAGGATCAAACCGCTCCGAACTGACAATCTCACTCAGGGCATTCACAATCGCGGCCAGGGTATTGTCTCCAGCAGTTTGTCGGGCAATCCGTTCGGCGAGCTTATCCGCAGTAGCGAGCTCACTTTGCTCATACTTGAGGGCCAGAGCCAAGAACGAAATCAATTGAAACGGCGGTAGCTCTAACCGGGCTTTCAACAGGTTACAACAGAAATACCGACAGGAACGCACCTTTTCCGGCTGAGGCGGATCAAGAGGGCCGGGATAAAGTAACTGTTCTGGCTGGGTGACTAGGGCATTGAAATCTTGAGCCGGAATCAAGGCGCGATCGCCCAACACTTTCAGAGCCGCCTTGAGATGATCGGGTGAGTGGGGCCGATCGATAAACTGCAATAGGGAAAGCAGTTCCGTTGGGATTTTTGAGTGACGGGCGCTCTGGAAGGTATCGTAAAGCTTCAAGCCTGCTGCTTTAAGGTTGAGGTTCAGATCATAAGCCCCAGGGTTTCTCAGCAGATTAGAAATGAACTCTCCCTGTTTGTTCTCCCGCACCAGAATCGCAAACGTCCCCGTCGGATTGGTTTGCAGCAGAGTCAGGATGCGTTGAGCCATGAACTCAACGGTTTGGGTGACATCCCGAGGTTGGTAGAGTTCTAGGCCACGACCTTCAGCCGGGGGATTGACCTGATTCTGGGGATCATCGGTTCTAACCGGATGAATGGTTTGGGCTTGAAAGGGGTCTTCAGTGCCAGGGGGCTTGGCCTGATTCACCCACTGCACCATAAAGTTCGCCGCATCCAGAATTATCAGAGCACTGCGCCCCGCCTGATCCATGGTGGCTAACCGTCCCAGATGTTGGCAGTCCTGACAAAATTGCCGAAAATAAATCGGGTCAGCCGGAGTGAAGGTGGAGTTAATCGCCTGATTTGGATCGCCAACCCGAACTAAGTTCAGACTGGAATCTGGGGCAGGAGTTGCGAGAATTTCGAGTAATTGGCTCTGGAGCGGCGTTGAATCCTGGGCTTCGTCCTCAAACACCGCAAAAATTTGACTTTGCCAGTATTGACGTACCGATTCATGGTTCAACACTCGCAGGGCAGCGAGAATCATTTCGTCATAGTCAATTAAGCTGCGTTCCTGCAAAATTCGTTGATAGTTTTCGTAGAGTCCAGCCGCAATTTCCAAGGTTTCATAGGGATCGGACACCTGTTCAGCCATAGTTCGCAGATCTTGAGGTGTGAGTCCTGAACTTTTAGCTTCCTGAATCACTTTCCAGGACAAATCCGGTAAGACTTCTGTTCTGAG
>JBOFUV010000155.1:0-13954 GCA_051652765.1 Microcoleaceae cyanobacterium
CTTTGAAAGGTCGAGTTCATGCTGCCAATATTACGGATGGCAGTCGGGCTGTTCTAGGCATGAGTTCTCTGGCGGCGGCGGTGATTCTGAAAAGCTATGGGATTGAACCTATTTGCCAGGTGGCTTGTCGCGATCGCAATCGGATTGGACTCCAAGCAGACCTCCTGGGCGCTGACGCTCTCGGTATCAAAAATATTCTGGCCCTGACTGGAGATCCAGTTAAAGCGGGGGATCATCCTGAGGCAAAATCTGTGTTTGACTTCGAGTCCGTTCGACTTCTACAAGCCATTCAGAAACTTAATCAGGGCACCGACTGGAATGACAAACCCTTGCCCCAAGGAGCAACAGATTTGTTTGTTGGGGCTGCGGTTGACCCTCAATCCCCCAGTTGGTCAGGGTTGAAAAGTCGATTTGAACGGAAATTAAATGCTGGAGCGCAGTTTTTTCAGAGCCAATTAATTACTGACTTTGATCGATTAGAGAAATTTATGACAGAAATTGCAGTAGGAGTGAATTCGCCAATTTTGGCAGGAATCTTTCTGCTGAAATCTGCTAAGAATGCTCTATTTATCAACAAATATGTTCCAGGAGTGAATATTCCTGGCGCGATTATCGACCGTTTAGACAAAGCGGAACATCCTCTTGAGGAAGGAGTTCAAATCGCCGCCGAACAGGTACAAATTGCCCGTCAACTCTGTCGAGGCGTTCATCTGATGGCAGTGAAACGAGAAGATTTGATCCCAAAAATTCTGGACTTGGCTGAGATTCAACCCCTGTACTAAGAGTCTTTGATATAGTTAATCTTTTATGTGAAGATTAGGGACAACTTTGATAAATACTGAATCACCTAATCTTGGCGTAAAGGCAAAGTTACTGAGGTCTATTGATGATCCAACGCTGTACTCTAGAGACCCAAATTACTGAAGTTACGGTCTACGCCGATCAAGCAAAAGTGACTCGTCGGGGTCAAGTCCAACTTAACGGCTCAGTCACTGAACTCCTCATTCCCGGACTACCCAACCTGTTGAAAGCAGAATCCCTACGGGCTATAGGCAGAGGAACTCACGCCGTTAATATTGTCAGTTTGAGAACAGAAAAAGTTTTTGCAACTCAGCCTGTTTATGAAAAAGCCGCTCAAATTGTTGAACTGATTCGTCAGTTAGATCAACAAAAACGCACCCTGAAAGATCAATTAAATGCAGTCAAACTTCAGCAAGGATTTATTAATCAACTGAGTGAACATTCAGTCATGCCATTTTCGGAAAATCTAGCGCTTCAAAATATAGGACTCAAAGAAACGAGAGAATTTCTAAATTTTTTAGGCAAACGATATGGTGAATACGCCACACTAACGGCTCAACTTGAGGCTCAACATCATGAACTGGAGAAACAGTTAGAGGCTCTGCGTAAACAGTTGAAGCAACTACAACAAATTCGACCCACAGAAAGTGTCAGCGTCGTTGTTATTGTTGCCAATGCTGTTCCGAGTGAGTTTGAGTTGGAACTTTCCTACTCTATTACTCAAGCCAGTTGGCAACCCCTGTATGATTTACGGGTAAGTCCGACCGGCGATCGCCTCCACCTCACCTATCTTGCAGAAATCACCCAAACCACTGGAGAAGACTGGCAAAACGCGAGTCTGACGCTTTCAACCGCCAAACCTGGACTGGGAACCCTCCCCCCCAAACTTGATCCCTGGTATATCGATATTTCCCGTCCTCAACCCATGCCATTGGCACTCAAAAGGCGTGAACTCGGATTTTCTGCAGATGGTGAAATGTCGGCAATAATGTCCCCTTCGGCAATAATGCTCAATAATAAGCCTGAATCTGTTCCGGCTGAAATCCTCAACGCAACAGTGATCAAGGATGGTAGCGTTGTCACCTTCAACCTCGACGGCAACAGCAACATTCCAAACGATGGCAATCCCCATCAGGTCACTGTTTTTAGAGATGACTATCTCAGTCATTTTGAATACCTGGCAATTCCTAGACTCGTAAGTTTTGCATATTTACAAGCTGCGGTAATGAATCCAGAAACAGGAGTGACCTTACTCCCTGGAAAGGCAAACCTGTTTCGAGGAAATACCTTTATGGGGAATACAGAGCTAGAGAACATTGCCCCAGGTCAACGATTTAAGGTGAATTTAGGAATTGATGAAGGAGTCAAGATCGAGCGAGAACTCATAGAGCGTCAAGTTGATAAGAAGCTGATCGGTGGGCAGCGACGGATTGTTTATGCCTACCGAATTTCTATGACAAACTTACAGAATCTCCCCTATCAGATGATCCTTAAAGATCAGCTTCCAGTCAGTCGAGACGAACAAATTAAAGTTAAATTGCTCCAGGCTAGACCCAGAATCGAGCTGGGTGAAATGGGTGGGCTAGAGTGGTCAATTATCCTTGCTCCTAAGGCTAGAGAGGAAGTGTATTATCAGTTTGTTGTCGAACATGCTCCAGAATTAACATTAATTGGACTGAATATCTGATCAAAGATCTGATCCGTTTTGGCCCTTGACATACAGCAATTTACAGATGGGTGTGGGACACCTCTAAGACTTAAATCCCCCCTTTCAAGGAGGATCAAAATTACTACACTCACGCAAAAATCGCTGTAACTAAATACAACTACTCAATAAAGCTCTATTCAAGATCTATTGGATAGACTTTAAAGCTGCAAGAATTGCCTGTTTTTGTTCAGCATCATAACCCCAACGTTGGAGAAAGTCTGCATAGTCCCCTGTTCCCGTTGTTGCACTTTGGCTCAGTTGCTGAACCTTGGTCTGAATCACAGGTAAACTTAAAGCCTGAATCAACTGAACTGAGCGGGATCTCACTTGTTCTGATCCCTGAGCAGATTCAGGATCTTGATTCCGTTGATGGTAGACGACCATGGCTGCTGACATAGCAATATTTTTGACCATGAGTTCTGCCACAAGGTCAGGGGAGGTCTTCAGGCCGTTGATCAGGGCAGTTGAAGGGTGATCAACCACGGGTCGGGAATCTGGTAGATAGGTGACAAAGAACCCTCTCGCTCCATTTTGAGTTTTGACCAGGCTGGCGATCGCTTGCTCTAGCTCAGCATCAGAAAAAGTCCCAGCTTCCAGGCGGTCTAACAAATCCTGTGTGAGCTGAATCGCTTGTTCAAAACTAATTTTTTCTGGGACGGCAGGGGTACTTGAAGTCATGACAGTTCCCTCAGTCAAGGTTTATGGTGGAGGTCATGGTAAAGGTGATTTGCAAATTTGAACCTGATCTCCTCTCGTTTAAGATTGTAGGGCTTATTGGTTGAATCATACATGTGGATACATGTGGAGCGAGCATCTTGCCCGCGCAGGCTGCTGTAACTCCAAAAATTCCTCTAAGAATAGTCTCATTGAAGCTTCATAAGGGTCTTAAACTGCTCCGATAGGCTAATGATATAGAACTCAATCATCCCTCACTCGCCACTAGTAAAATGGAGCACAAAAATGATTTCTTTAACTTTAGAGCCTGGAAAAATTATTCAGTTCTCCACCTCAGCATCTCAAAAGCGAATCAGTGTACTAAGTGATTGGCAATGGGTTAAACGCATAAAAAATGCTCTAGCCAAAAATCAATTTCGTCTCTATTTTCAGCAGGCAACTGCCCTTCAAACTTTAGATTCAAGACATTATTGTGAAGTGCTACTCAGGCTAGTAGATGAAGATGGAAACTTGATTTCGCCCGCTATTTTTCTCCCGATTGCTGAACGATATCAGCTCATGCCTCAAGTAGAGCAATGGATTTTTGATGCCTTCTTGGATCAGCTTGTTCATGCAAATCCTGAAATTTGGGAAAATTATCGGTTTGCAATTAACTTATCTGAATTTCATCTCAGAAATTATCAATTCATCGATAAAATGCATCAAAAACTAATGGCTTTTGGAGTCCCAACAGAAGTCATTTGTTTTGAAATTCAGGAGACTGTAGCGTTATCTAACTTGAAACTGGCTTCGGAGTTTATTACTGAATTACAAACTCTAGGATACTGTTTTGCCCTTGACAATTGTGGAAGTCGAATGTCTTCCTTTACTTATCTCAAATACTTGCCCGTAGATTATCTAAAAATTGATGAAAGCTTTGTCAAAAATATGAAACAGGATATTGCAGATAAAGCCATCGTTGAAATCATCAATTATCTAGGTCAGATTATGGGTCTACAAACTATCGCCAAAGGAGTAGAAAGTCCAGAAATCTTTGCAGAAGTTAATACCGTGGGAGTAGATTATGCTCAGGGGTATTATTTAGCTCAGCCCCAACCAATGAATCTCAGCACAATCCTGTAAAAGCTTTGATGTAAAAGCTTTAATGTAAAAGCCTTCAGGCTAGAGGATTGTACAAGAGTTCAACTTTGAAGTGTAGTTTGAAGTGTAGGGAGCTTGGAATTGAGTTGCGGTTCGCTAAAATAAGGTGTGTCTGCCCTAAAATATTTTTAGCACTCAATTAAAGTTAACTTTCCCATGCTGCTTGCCACCCCTGAGGAACAGAGATGGAATATTCTAATTGTCGATGACACTCCAAATAATCTCCGTCTTTTGTCGGAAACTTTGAGTCAGTATGGATATGGAGTTCAATGTGCAATCAGTGGCAAGCTAGCCCTGATGGCTGTTCAGAATGTTCCTCCGGATCTAATTTTACTGGATATCAAAATGCCAGAAATGGATGGTTATGAGGTTTGTTCTCAATTGAAAGAAAACTTACAAACTGCTCAAATTCCCGTTATTTTTCTAAGTGCTTTAGACGAAGTTCAAGACAAAGTTGAAGCATTTACCGTTGGGGGAGCTGATTACATTACAAAACCCTTTCAGGTTGAAGAAGTTCTAGCACGGGTTAAAAACCAACTGACTATTCAGCACCTACAAAGACAACTTCAGCATCAAAATTTAAAACTGCAACACTTAAATCAGGACTTAGTTCGTTCTAATCAAGAACTAGAACAATTTGCTTACATCGTTTCCCATGATTTACAGCAACCTTTGCAAACAATTACTGGGTTCGCAGAATTACTTTTGGGATTGAACTTGTCTTTGGGAAATCAAGGAGAACTGGAAGAGTATGTTCTGCCAATTTTAGAGGAAGGCATCCGGATGCAGGAGCTGATTAAGAGTTTGTTAAACTACAGTCGCCTGGAAACTAGCCGGAGACAGTTTGAAGGAGTTGACTGTAATTTGATTGTGGCAGAAACCTTAAAAAAGCTATATCTCGCAATTGAGGAAAGTGGAGCAATTGTTGCAGCCCAATCCTTGCCATTAGTTTGGGGCGATCGCATTCAACTCAGTCAGTTATTTCAAAATCTAATTAGTAATGGTGTTAAATATCGTCGCCCAGGAGTCCTATCAAAAATTACTATTTCCACAGTAAAAAAGGAGAAAGAGTGGGTGTTCGAAGTCCACGATAATGGTATTGGGATTAAACCTGAAAACTTTGAACGAGTCTTTCAAATCTTTCAACGCTTGCATCATAGTCAAGACTATCCTGGTAACGGAATTGGATTGGCAATTTGCAAAAAAATTGTTGAGCGCCATAATGGTCGAATCTGGATCGAGTCTGAATTTGGAGTAGGCACTAGCTTTTATTTTTCAATTCCAAACCAACAGACAACTTAACACTTTTAGTTATGTAATCTAACTATATAATCTAAATTATGCAATTCGATTCTTCAGATAATCAGTCTTTAAACGGTAGTTTCTTGGCTAAGGAACTACAGCAAGAACGTCACCAGCGTCAACAGCTTGAAGTGGCCTTGAGAGAGAGTGAAATTCGCTTTCGAGACCTATTTCATCTGGCTCCGATTGGTATGATTGAAGTGTCTCTAGATGGATATTTCCTAGAAGTTAATGATTCATTTTGTGATTTTTTGGGATATACCCGTCTAGAGCTGATCAGCTTAGGATTTAATGACATTACTCATCCCGATGATCGGCAAATAAGTTTAGACTCTTTTGCAAGATTGATTCAAGGAGATTTCAAACGCTATCAACTTGAAAAACGATATCATCATAAACAAGGACATTGGGTTTATGGGATTGTTAATTGTTACTTGAGGTTGAATTCAGATGGTAATTCTCGTTCTGTTATTAGTCAGATTCAAGATATTACAACCCGCAAAAAAATTGAAGAAGATATTCAACAGCAAAAAGAATACTTAAGCTTAATTATTGATAATATTCCTCAACAAGTTTTTTGGAAAGATACTCAATTAGTCTTTAAGGGATGTAATAAAAATTGGGCTCGGTCTGCTCAACTCGAAAGTGCCGAGGCGGTCATTGGAAAGACGGACTATGATCTATTTGCGGATCACGATATTGCAGAATTCTATCGAGCTCAAGATTGGCGAGTTATAGAATCAAAAACATCGGAATTTAATGTTGTTTCTCCTAAACAAAAACCAGATGCTGAAGGGAGAACAGTTTGGCTTGATGTGAGTCGAATTCCAATGCTTGATTCTAGTGGCAATGTGATAGGAATTCTAGGAGTCTTAGAAGATATTACAGGACAAAAAGAAACTGACGAAAAGCTTCGTCTCACTCAATTCTCAATTGATAAATCAAGAGACTATATCTTATTTAGTGACATTAATGCCAGGTTTTTCTATGCTAATGAAGCAGCCTCTCAAATCTTAGGGTTTTCTAAAGATGAACTGCTCAAAATGCAAGTTAATGATATTGATTCAACAGCACCAGAAAATGCTTGGCCGATTTCTTGGGACGAACTGAGAAATCATCAATCTTTCACCTTTGAATCCATTCATCGAACGAAAGTAGGACAGAAGATTAGCGTTGAGATCACCTTGAGTTATTTGAACTATGATAATCGGGAGTATGGCTGTGCAATCGTCCGGGATATCGGCGATCGCAAACGTACCGAAGTTGCCTTACAACAAGCAAAAGAACTAGCAGAAAGCGCCAATCGAGCGAAAAGTGAATTTCTAGCCCGAATGAGTCATGAACTGCGAACTCCCTTGAACGCAATTTTAGGATTTGCTCAACTGATGAATCGTGACTTGAAGCAAGATCGGTTGAGTTCCCTTCAAGAACATGAAGAACATTTAGATATCATCAGTCGCAGTGGTGAGCATCTACTTAGTCTGATCAATGATGTTCTAGAAATGTCAAAGATTGAAGCAGGCCGAATCTCACTCAATCCTAACAATTTTGATCTGACAAGTTTGTTAACTTGTATTCAAGAAATGCTCATCTTGAAAGCAAAATCGAAGGGATTGAATCTACAGTTTGAAATCGCTGCTGATGTTCCTCGATATATTCAAACCGATGAGAATAAACTCCGCCAAATTCTGATTAATCTGCTGGGCAATGCAATTAAGTTTACAGAAAAAGGTGAAGTTACACTAAAGGTATCATTAGTCGTTAATTCTGCATCAACAGAGTTATTTGTTGTCGATCATCGGCCCTCAGTCGATCAAGAGCAAAAGAGAAGCGACAGCACACAGGTAACAATTTGCTTTGAAGTTAAAGACACTGGTTTTGGGATTTCTCCAGAGGAAGTTGATGGACTGTTTGAGCCGTTTGTCCAAACTGAAATCGGTCGTCGTTCTCAACAAGGGACAGGATTAGGTCTAGCAATCACTCAGCGGTTTGTACACTTAATGGGAGGGGAAATTACAGTTCAAAGTCAACTGAATCAGGGAACGGTTTTCCAATTTTACATCACAGCAAATGCAGTAAACTCGCAGCAAATTCGATCCCAAAACTCTGTTCGACAAGTGATTGCTCTTGCTCCGAATCAAGCAATTTATCGAATTTTGGTCGTTGATGATAATTGGACAAATCGTCAGTTGGTTGTCAAGCTTTTGGCACCGCTTGGATTTGAAATTCAAGAAGCAGAAAATGGACAGGAGGCGATCGCCTGTTGGGAGCAATGGAAACCCCATTTAATTTTTATGGATATGCGAATGCCCATCATGGACGGCTATGAAGCGACTCAATCCATCAGACAACATCTTAAAGGACAAGCAACTGTTATCATTGCTCTGACGGCAAGTGCTTTACAGCAGGATCGAGCGATTGTGTTATCAGCCGGATGTGACGATTTTGTGCGTAAACCTTTTCGAGTTGAATTGTTATTTGAAAAACTCGAAAAATATCTAGGAGTTCAGTTTTTATATGAGGATAAAAGGTCTCAAGATAGTGAGACTGAGATTCAAATTAAGACCCCTGCTTTGTCACCAGCTTCATCCTCAATGCCAAAGGAGTTAACGGCTGAATCTCTGGCAATTATGCCTAAAACTTGGGTACAAGAATTGTA
Source organism: Microcoleaceae cyanobacterium (assembly GCA_051652765.1). Lineage (GTDB taxonomy): Bacteria > Cyanobacteriota > Cyanobacteriia > Cyanobacteriales > Microcoleaceae > JBHJGO01. Next base: position 8,286 of record JBOFUV010000155.1, read on the forward strand.
TCAAGGAGCAACAAAATTAAACTCAAAATTGGTCAGTGAAGCGATCGCCAAAATTCCAATTTCTCATGAATTGCTAGCTCAAAAACTGACCAAATTAGCGAATGATTTTCGCTATGATATTATTATTGATTTAACCCAGGAGCATCTATAATCTTAATCAAAGTCAGCTAGAAATCCTAGTGATAATAATTCATTTTGCTACTGGTCAAACTTAAACTTGAGTGGACACGGCTATCAGGTATTCACAACGGATTTACTCATTTTTTGTGCCTCTAAATAGATTAACAAGGCGTTAATATCTGCAGGATTGACCCCACCAATTCTAGAGGCTTGCCCAATCGTTAACGGTCGAACTTTAGTTAATTTTTCACGGGATTCCATTGAGAGGGTTTTGATTGTCATGTAATCTAACTCTTCTGGTAAGGATCGATTGGCATAGCGGCTGATTTGATCAATTTGGTTTTGTTGACGCTGGAGGTAGCCCGAGTATTTGATCTCAATTTCTGCCCCTTCTTTTTCAACTACATCAAGTGCGGAATTACCCAAGTTGTAATGCTCTAAATCACTGTAGTGAAACCCAGGGCGACGCAACAAATCTGCCAAGGTAATTGAACCTTTAATTTTTTGTTGCGTGTCATTGAAAATTGTAATTCCAACGTGATCCCGTTCTTTAACTCGGGTGGAATAGAGCCGTTCTTTTTCGGCAATGATATTAGCTTGTTTCTGCTGGAAAAGTTGCCACCGCCGATCATCAATTAATCCGACTTCTCGACCCATAGGTGTTAACCGTTGATCGGCATTATCTGAGCGCAAAAGTAGGCGATATTCTGAACGGCTGGTCAACATCCGATAGGGTTCCCGCAAATCTTTTGTGCAGAGGTCATCCAGTAATGTTCCGATATAACTTTCTTCACGGGGGAACACAATCATGGGTTGATGTTTTACAAACCGCGCCGCATTCAGTCCAGCCACAATTCCTTGGGCTGCCGCTTCTTCATACCCCGTTGTACCGTTAATTTGGCCTGCACAAAATAGCCCCTCGATTTTTTTTGTCATCATCGTGGGATAACATTGGGTTGCAGGTAAATAGTCATATTCCACTGCATAGGCCGGACGGAGCATCATACACTGTTCTAAGCCGGGGAGCGATCGCAACATCTGTAGTTGTAACGTTTCTGGTAACCCAGTAGAAAAGCCTTGAATATAGAGTTCAGGAATATCTCGCCCTTCCGGTTCGATAAAGATTTGGTGGCTGTCTTTGTCTGCAAAGCGCACAATTTTGTCTTCAATACTCGGACAATACCGGGGGCCCTTTGCCTCTACCCAACCTCCATACACTGGAGAAAGATGCAAATTTTCCCGGATTAAACGGTGAGTTTCTGCAGTGGTTCGGGTCAGGTAGCAACACAGTTGCTCCCGTGGAACCCAGACTTCTGGATCAAAACTAAACCACCGAACCTCGGCATCCCCTGGTTGAGGTTCCAGATTCCTGTAATCCACTGAACGTTTGTCCACCCGTGCGGGGGTTCCAGTTTTCAATCGCCCAGTCTCAAACCCCAAACGGTTCAGGGTATCGGTTAAGCCCACCGCCGCAAACTCTCCGGCTCGCCCTGCGGCCATAGACTTATTCCCGACCCAGATGATGCCTCCGAGGAAGGTTCCAGTCGTCAAAATCACAGCCTTGCATCTGAATGCAGCACCAAAATAGGTCTGAATCCCAATTACATCCTGATTAGGCCCCAAAACTAAATCCGTAGCCATGCCCTCTCGAATGACTAAATTCTCCTGATACTCCACGATGCGTCGCATCACGGCAGCATATTCCCGTTTATCAGTTTGGGCTCGCAATGCCCAAACCGCAGGGCCACGGGAAGCATTCAACACCCGCTTTTGGAGGTAAGTGCGGTCAGCCATCTTGCCAATTTCCCCCCCCAACGCATCAACTTCGTGGGTGAGTTGAGATTTAGCAGGGGCACCAACCGCAGGATTACAGGGTTGCCATGCAATTCTGTCCAAATTCAAGGTCAACATTAAAGTGCGGCAACCTAACCGAGCCGAAGCCAACGCAGCCTCGCACCCAGAGTGTCCAGCACCCACTACAACTACCTCAAACTCGTCTTGAAAATCTACAGGAGCAGCAACAGCCATTCTTAACAATTGGGGGGAAAATTGGGGAAAAACGGGAGTAAATTACAAGTCACTGTGGTCGCCCACTAACCACACTCAAAGCACTCTCTCACCCATAATCTTACGCTAACTTTACCGAATCATGTTTCGCACCGACCAACAGGAACCCATGAGCATTCTCTGCATTACTTCAGGGTTGGATCAAAACAAGATTGATCACTGCCCAGTTAACAGCTTAATAAATTTCTTGAAGTTTAGGAAAAATTTAGGGCTAAAGCATCATGAATTGACAAAGGTTCTAACCAATGATCAACGCCAAAACCAACGGCTCTCCGAGGTGAAGAAAGTTCAGTTGCCAAGTTAAGAATAGCATTCCGACCTACATGGGTTTCAAAAACGGATGAAAAAACAGCATCAATGTTATGGTCTTGACAAAACTGTTTTAACTGTTTTGGAGAGCCTGAAATTGCAGGTTTAATCACAAAAATTCCGCGCCATCTTTGTTGGTAACAGGTCTTTAACTGATTCAAAGTGGCAACAGATTCATCCAAGGCAAGGGGAGTTGCGTAGCGAGAACTTAACGCCAGTAGTTCCTCAAATTGACTGACCTTCAAGGGTTGTTCTAGGAATTCAATCTGAAAATGAGGGGAGATATTTTGCAAGGTATCGCAAGTTTGCAACCATTGATTTGCCTGTTTCCAAGTCAATCCTCCATTGGCATCTAGTCGAAGGGAACAAACGGAGCTATTCTCAATCATCGCTTGGGTGAGAGTTTGAAAAATTTCGAGTTCAAGTTCGAGTAGATAAACTCCAATTTTCCACTTAAAGGTGCGATACCCTTGATGATATAAATCCTGCCATTTTTGTAACGCCAATTCCCCCGCAGGCAAGAGTCCACTGTAGTTTAAGGGCTGCTTTAACTGAGGCTGATCCTGAGATGAATTGCAGGCCATTACAGCAGACTCAAACCCAAATTGACAGGCCGGAAAGGTATCAGGAATTACTTCTATGCTTTCTAGGTTAAATTTCTTTGGGAAGTTCTGACAAATTGTTAGGGCTTGCTCTAAAGTTTCTGAACCAAACCAACTCAAGGGTGCAATTTCTCCCCACCCCGTGTTCCCAGCTTCATTGGTTAACTGTAAAAGAATTCCTTGCCGCTCTCGCCAAATTCCATGATGGGTGTTTAAGGGGTGTTTGAATGGACAACGGTAAGGGTGAAACTCAAATTGATAATTCAAATTGATAATTCAAATTGATAATTCATATTGGCTGCAAGTTGGAACCCAGAGATTTTTAAAGATATTGTGGAGGAACTTTAAACATACGCCGTTTGTAACGCAGCAGTATCTTCAAACATCTTATAAGAAATGATGCGATCGCCCTGCACTTGACACACTAAGGCCCACTCACTTTTAAAAATGCGTCCGGTTTTGCGAACCCGATGCTGCATGTAGCCATAGGCAAAAACGAATTCGTCTATGACACTCCATTTGCGAATCTCAAACGCTTCCGTCTCAAACATCTCCGTCAGAATTGCCAAAAACTGCTTCACGCCTGCTTCGCCCTCAAATCTGCCATAAATCGGCACCGAGCTTGGCCCCTGTGCTTCAAACACAGCATCGTCATGAACGAGATCTAACGCTCCGCTCAGATCATTGTTAAACAGGCAAGTAAAAAATTGCTGCACTGGGTTTGACATACAATGTCCTTTGCTTACTGCTAGAGAGTGTCTAAAAGGGGTCGGCTCTAATTTTTTTTAAGTAAATTGGGAGGGGTTGGCTGGCAGTAGAACTATTTCCAGAACTGAACTGAGTCTCAGAGAGTCTTTGCTTCAAAGGTATTGCACTGATTCAAATCTCCAGACTGAAGACCCTGTTTGAACCAACGTGCTCGCTGGGCCGAAGAACCGTGGGTAAAAGAATCGGGAACGATGTAACCTTGGGCTTGGCGTTGCAGACGATCATCCCCAATCTGACTAGCTGCATTCAAGGCTTCCTCAACATCGCCCTGTTCCAAAATCTGGCGAGTCTCATCGGCATGGTGGGCCCAAACTCCAGCCAAACAATCCGCTTGAAGCTCAAGCATGACAGACAGTTGATTGGCCTCCGATTCACTGACTTGACGCTGCATATTGGTCACTTTCTGAGAAATTCCCAACAATGTCTGGACATGATGCCCAATTTCGTGGGCAATCACATAAGCTTGGGCAAAATCTCCGGGCGCTTGGTGGCGATTTTTCAAATCGTTATAGAAGCTCAGATCAATGTAAACCTTTTGATCCCGTGGACAATAAAATGGCCCTGAAGCCGCTGTTGCATAGCCACAGGCAGATTCAACTTGCCCTGAGAATAAGACTAGAGTTGGCTCTTGGTAGTCAGCCCCTAGCTGTTGAAACAATGTGCTCCAGGTATCTTCTGTATCTCCTAAAACAACAGCTACAAAATCCGCCAATTCTTCCTCTTCGGGAGAGATTGCGCGAGAAGAATAAGCTCCTGGATTCGAGGGAGACGCTTGATTTAAGATTGGGGTAGGGTCAAAGCCTAGAAATGCGGCAACTAAAGCCATCAAGACCACTCCAATCCCGCCACCGACTGCAACAGGCGCTCCCATCGTTCGTCGATCTTCAACATTCTGGCTTCTGCGACCCATTTGCCAACGCATAACTGTTCCTCCCTAGAACTTGCAAGTAAGCTACTCGCTGAAGATCATACTAAACCTTTTTCTCAAGGCAGATAAACTTCAAGAATTTTGCAGAAATGAGGTCACCGCAAACCAGTCAAAGTCGGATCGGCTATCCAACAATTGAGCAGCAAAGCTTTGCCGCCATATTTTCTTCGTTGTGGGTCTGGTTCGCTTAAGACATTTGATACCCTTGCCAAACACCCTCTGAATGAAACTGAGTAAAACTAAGTGAAAATACTGAGATTAACCCAAAAGATAGTTGCCACTTCAGTTGCTGATTTCTACTGAGAAGAAAGTTTTTTAAAGCTAATATAAATAACTGTCCATAACCACAAAAAATTGACCCTACTAGAAAATACGGATGACCATCTAGAATCCGAATTGACTCAAAAGGCCAATCCCCAATCCCAAAGCCTTGATTAGACCATTTCAGGACTGAGCATTGTTTGGGGAAGAGATGAATTTTATGCGTATTTTCCTAAATTTCACATCACTTTTAGTTGGGCTTGCGTAAAAACTCTGAGAACAATTCATTATCTATTTCTCCGTATACTTACTTGAAATCTTTGAGAAAAATCAAGGTTTTAAAGAGTCTGTAAAACCTTTCAAAAGCCCTTGCAAGCTGGCTTTATCTGTTGCTATTCTTGTAAATGTAAGCGGGAAGTTAAACCGAGTTATCCACACACAACAAATGAAAAACACACAACAAATTGTCTCCCTAATTGCTTTGTCTGCTCTCTCTACTTTCGGGGTTGCTAACGCTGCTGATGCTGCTAATATCGGTTTCCGGATGAATCAAGGTGAAGCCTACGGTACAAATGGCAAAATGGGCATCGCCACTCAAGTCGAAAACACTGCAA
>JBOFUV010000156.1:0-15573 GCA_051652765.1 Microcoleaceae cyanobacterium
GCCGATGACGACAACCACACGGGCAAGAGTAGGCAGACTATTTTCAGAGGCTTCGATATAAATAGGCTCTACATATAGCAAAGATCTTTCAATCGGAATTACCAGCAAATTTCCTTGAACTGCTCTTGAACCTTGGCGATTCCAAAGGGAGATCTGTTCTGAGATTTCGGGGTTTTGATTAATCAAAGCTTCAACTTGTTCTGGCCCAAAGACCAACCGTTGTTTAGGAAAGCGATAAAGTAGAAGTTTTCCATACTGTTCTTCATCAGAACGGGCGGCTAGCCAGGAAATCAAATTAATCCGACTCGCTGGAGTAAAGGGCTGCAAAATGATAAATTCTTCCTCTTTTTCTCCTGGAAGTCCTGTGATTAGATAATAGGGCTCAACAGGTTGTTGTTCTCCAGCATAAATTTCTCGTGGAATCCGCCATTGATCCTCCCGGTTGTAAAACACCTTGAGATCTTCCATGTGATAAACCAACAATCGATCAGACTGTAGCTTCAACAGATCAACAGGATAGCGAATATGAGCTTTTAGGGAGGGAGGCATTTCCTGAATCGGCTTGAACAACTCTGGGAAAACTTTACGCCAACTGGTGAGAATTGGATCGACTTCAGGGGTGTCTAAATAATAGAATTTAACCAAGCCATTGTAGGCATCAACCACAACTTTAACGGAATTACGAATGTAGTTTAACCCTGTATTTCCGGGATCGGAATAGGGATAGCGATCGCTCGTAGTATACGCATCCAAAATCCAGTAAAGATAGGTATTCTGTTGGCTAGAGTCTGATTCATCTCCTGCTAGATTTGCTTTTGCAGAGACCAAATAAGGGTTCCCATCGTAATGTAAAAATGGGGCGATCGCTTTCACCCGTTCAACAATATTGCGTCGAAATAATAGCTTGGTCTCAGGAGAAAAATTACGAGTGAAAATCATTTGCCAATTTCTCAGGCGATTGGCAAACAGATATCGTTTCCATCCTTGACCAATGACAATTCCCCCTGTACCGTCATAAACGTTATAAACATTTTCATTTCCAAAGGGATAATCTAGCTCCTGAACAGTCGTAGAAGTCATCACATTGGTATTCGTCAACTCTCCATAGTAGATCCTAGGTTTGCCAATGGGAATACTGTCTTGAACTCTAGGAGAAACTTGTAAAACGCTAGCAGGGTCCAGTCTCGGATCAGGCCCAATTTCGCTGATAAAATATTCTGGAAGTCCACCTGCTCCAACGGTGTTGACGGGAGACAGGGTAAAGCCATAACCATGGGTATAAATTAAATGTTTATTAATCCAGGTTTGAGCTTCTGAGGGAACTGAAGTATAGTCCAACTCCCGTGCTGCAATCAATACCTGTTGCCTTTCAGTACTGCTGTTGGAGGGTTGCTGTTGAGGAAATTTGAGCAAGGTGTAGCGATCAATATCTGCATCAAAAAATGCGTAATAGGGGCGAATTTGCTGTAATTGTTTATTCGTCTGCAACAGCGGGCGCACATCCCACAATCGAATGTTCCGAACGGTTAAATCATTATTCTGAATATCTGCATAGGTCAGTTCTGCCTCCGGATCAAAAGTTCGAATCTCAATCTGATCCAGACCAAATGCCGCGCGGGTGAACTTGATATTCTGCTTAATATAAGGCGTTTCCCGTTCTAGTTCGTTCGGTTGAACAACAAGACCTTGAACCAATGCGGGCAATAGCCAAACGGCAATCAAGAATAATGCTAGATACGATCCTAAGATGACTCTCAAAGAATAGCTATTGGCAAACAGTCGGGGAGCAGATGGAACATCAGGACGTTTCTGGCGTAGCCCAATCTGATGTAGTCCAATTTGTAGTCCAAAGACTTTCAGGCTTGAATCAACATAGGGCTGAATGACTTTAATCTGAAAAAAAGCTTGCCAGAACAGAAAAATTGCGATCGCGATCGCAATCAAACAAAGCACTCGATAGGCAGGAGCCTGAATCATAATATCGGTGTATCCCGCCCCAAACACTACTCCTCTGGGGGAATACAACAACTTGTAGCGATCAATCCACAGGGCGAGAGCAATGCTTAACATCACCCCTCCCCCAAGCCCGTGCAAATGGCGTTGCTGAAGCTGAGAAAAACCTGGAAATTTGCCCTGACTGAAGCTATTGCCTGAGACGAGGTACCGCAGGCAACAACAAAGAAACCCCACTAGAGTCAAACTGAGTAGCCAAAATTCCAGCAGATAGCCAATGGGCAAGCTGAAAATATAGAAGCCAATATCAAGTTTAAATAAATCTTCTGTTTGGTTAAATGCTACTGGATTTAAAAATTGCAACACATTTCCCCAGTGTGTCGATAAAACCAGACTAAACCCCAAACTCAGGAACAGGACGATCGCCCAACAGGCCAATTCAGACTGAGTTAAGAAACAAAAGATTATTCCTCCTAACGTAACAAGTTGCCAACTTCGAACAGGGTAGAACCCTTGCTGTAACTCTTCTATTCCTGACCGATCTGGCAGCAGAGGCACAACCAAAGATTGACTCATATCCGGATGCCAGTAGGTCAAAAAGACTTGGCCACAGGACATCAAGATCATGCCCAGCACTACCGCCAATCCCAAAACAAAAATCAAAAACCAACCAAACCGGAGAGCTGGGGTCGGGAGTGACGGCAATGGAGAGAAATAAGGAGTGTTCGGCTTGACCTCAGGATCGGGTTGTAGGGGATATTGATACCGATTGGCTAGACTGAGATTTAGGGCTAAAAAAACCGCCGTAACACTGAAGCCCACCAAGCCCAAGATCACTTGGGTAACAAACCGCTTTAGAAAGACAGAAAGATAGCCAACCTCTTGGAACCACAGGGTTTCTGTGATCAGATAGGTTGCCAGGTTAAGGAGTAACCCTAGGGCAAATAATAAAATGAGACTGATCTGAGCAACTCGTTTTTGAACAGCCATTAAACCCAATAAGAACATTCCAGGTAGAGTTGCTCCTAATTTTAGTTGATTCCCACTTCCTGCTAACAACACGCTATCCTAGATTGAATTATTGAGTAGATGATCTTCAGTCTCAAACGCTTTATGGAAACTTTGGCCCGCCAGATCTCGATTGAAAAGACAAAATCCTCTCGTTTGCCGGGACTCGATTTGCACAATGTGCCGTTTGGCAAAGTTTTCAGTGACCATATGTTCTTGGCAGACTATCGAGAGGGTTGCTGGCAGCAAGCCAAAATTGTTCCCTATGGCCCACTGGAAATCGCTCCCTCTGCCTCAGTCTTGCACTATGGCCAAGCCGTATTTGAAGGCATGAAAGCCTACAAAAGTGCTGTGGGTCAACCTTTACTGTTCCGACCTCAGGCCAATTATCAACGCATCAATCAATCTGCCCAAAGACTGTGTATGCCACCCATCCCTGAAGAGATGTTTATGCAGGGATTAACTGAACTGATCCGACTGGATGCAGACTGGATTCCAAATGGCAGCAAGACTGTTCTATACATTCGACCCATTTACTTTGCAACGGAGGAAGCCATTGGTTTAAAGCCGTCCGCAACCTATAAGTTTGTGATGATCGCTTGCCCAGTTGGGTTGTACTACACAGAGCCGGTGAAGCTGATTGTTAGCCAAACTTATATCCGAGCCTGTGAAGGGGGGACAGGAGCAGCCAAAGTCGCGGGCAACTATGCAGCAAGTTTACTGGCTGACCGAGACGCAAAAGCTCAAGGGTATGATAACGTCATTTGGCTAGATGCCATCCATCGGAAATATATTGAAGAATGTGGCACGATGAATTTAGCCTTTGTGATTAATGATGTCGTTGTCACGCCGAAATTAACCGGAACGATCTTAGCAGGAATTACCCGAGATAGTGTATTAACTTTGTTTCGCGATCTGGGAATTCAAGTTGAAGAACGATTGGTTTCTATTGATGAAGTTGCTGAGGCGCATCAGTTGGGAACTTTGACAGAAGCATTTGGAATGGGCACTGCTGCTACGATTGCTCATGTTTCAACTATTAGTTATCAGGGGCAAGATCTGGTTTTATCTCCGGTTTCGGAGCGTAAGTACGCCAATTTAGTCTTTGAGAAGCTAGAAGCGATTAAGACTGCAAAATGTAACGATCCTTACAATTGGATTGTAAGAGTTTAGCTTTGTCATTTAATCTGATTTCCAGACAAGAGGATCACACTTCAAGAGGTGAACTCAATCAATCTAAGGTTAAGACTTGTTTTAACAAAAGCTCAAGCGATCAATGGTAAGCTCTAAATGAATTGTTGAAGTTGTTCAAGCTTCGGTGACTCTTATTTTTCTTTGTAGAGTTTTAATGTGAGACTTATGCAACACAGAACGAATATTGAAAAAATCTTCGAAGCTTGCCTGTGGAAGTTCAGATTATTCACGATCTTACCTGTTATTTTTGGACTATTGAGTACCTTGAATTTTTTCGTGATTGGTAGCTTTGACGTAGTTCGAGGGATTACCTATAACTTTGATTTTTCCCACGACCATACTGATCGGACTAATGAAGCCATTTCCCGGATTATTACAGGAGTTGACAACTATTTAATTGGCGTGGTGTTGCTGATTTTTAGCTTTGGGATCTATGAGTTATTTATCTCTAGAATTGATATTCGACTCCTCCATCAAGACGTAAAAATTCTTCAGATTTCATCTCTTGACCAACTCAAGCATAAGATTTTACAAGTTATTGTGATGGTCTTAGTGGTGAGCTTTTTTAAAAAAGTTTTGACGATGGAAGTTAAGTCATCTCTTGACATGCTCTATCTAGCCATTTCAATTCTTGTTATTGCGATCAGCAGCTATTTGATGCACGCCCAATCTAGCAATAAGCACTCTGAACTAGGACTGTAAGCCAAGTTGTCGGTTGAAAAGTTGCAAGTTGAAAAGTTGTAAATTAAAAAGTTGTAAATTAAAAAGTTATGAACTAGAGTGCAAGGAATGGCACTTTAGTCTTTATGTCCTCGTCAATTCTCTTAGGGTTGCTAAAGCCCGAGCAATTCTCCTCGCAAAGCATTTTTTAAGCGTTTATGAAGCATTACTTTTCTGTTGCCCGTTGCAGCTACTGTTGGGTTCAAAACTCTTTTAGTTCAACTCACAACTTGCAAACACTCTGGATTGTTCTGGCTAGCGTAGGGATCTTCTCAGTCGTCGAATTTGTTGTTGGAAGTTTGAGCCATAGTTTAGCGCTACAGGCAGACTCTGGGCACATGCTTTCAGATTTTGCTGCCTTAGGCGTGGCCTTGTTGGCAACCTGGGTAACTCGACAGTCTGGGCAAAGTAATGCTGTGCAGGGTGATGTCCCTCGTCACTCTCAAGTTGAGGCTATTGCAGCCCTGGCAAACGGTTTGGGGATGTTGAGCATGACGGGGTTTATTACCTGGGAAGCCCTGCGTCATTTACACCATCCGCCTGCTGAAATTTTGAGTTTCCCTATGTTAATTACCGCAATTATTGGTTTAGGAATTAACGGATTTAATGCGATTTTACTCTATGAAAAAAGCCAGCAGAACCTAAACCTTAAAGGTGTTTTTCTGCATGTTGTCGCAGATACAGTCAGTTCTGTTGGGACGATTCTAGCTGCCCTGATGGTTTGGCTGCTCAGTTGGCATTGGGCAGACAGTGCTATCGGTTTAGCTGTGGCACTGTTTACCGTCTTCAGTTCAGTGCCTTTGATTCGGCAAAGCCTGAAGAGTTTGAACCAACCCGCACCAAATTCAACCTCAGATCCGGAAACACTAAGAATGCTGGGATTTCTAGAGATTGGAACCGTTCAACTGGATGCTGTCATTTTGCAAAAATCTCCCCACTAACGTCAAAGGCTGCTATACAATTTGGGCGTTGCTTAACATTTGCTGACTTCAAACGGGCTGAACAGAATGTCTTACTCCGTCGTCAACGTTCAACCGCCTTTAGAATTTCTGGCCCCTGATTTCAATCCTTGGGTGTTGCGGTTTTGTCAACTCGGAATGCCCCTGTGGATTCGGGTGAATACCCCGATTGCCGAGATTCATACCGATCAGATCGAACAGTTGGCGCAGCTTTACTCCCAGTTTCAACAGGGAAAAATTCGCTTCCTACTGGCATTTCGTCATCTCTGTGTGGATGATCCTTATCCCATCACCCAGCTCATCTGGAAACAGGTTCCTCAAATTGCTCACGAGCAGGGCATTCCCTTGAAAGACCTCGTTCATGCCCACTTCATGTATGATCGCGGCATTCCCGTTTGGGCCGGGGACTATGTTGCCTGGTTATTTCCCAAACTAGGGGGAACTTCAATTATTCGGGGAAAACTGGATCGCCAGGGATTGCGGTCAGCCCGAGACCTGTTAGCGAATGGTCGCTTTCCCCTAGCCGCCGCCCCTGAAGGATCAACCAATGGCCATAACCAGCGGGTGAGTCCCTTAGAGCCTGGAATTGCTCAGTTGGGATTTTGGTGTGCTGAAGATTTGCAAAAGGCGGGACGGACAGAAGAAGTTTTAATTGTGCCTCTGGGGCTACAGTATTCCTATATTCAAGAAAATTGGGACGCGATCGCCCAACTGTTATCCCAAATGGAAGCGGACTGTGGTTTACCGCCCCATCTATCTACAACTCCTGCAACCTTTGAGGCACTCTATCCTCGGTTAGTTAATTTAGGTACTTATCTCTTGGGCCTAATGGAAAATTTTTACCGTCAGTTCTATCATCAGAATATTACAGGGGATGAAACGGCTGATTTATTCATGCGGTTGCAGGAATTGCTGAATGTTGCGTTAAAAGTTGCTGAGGACTTTTTCGCAGTTCAAGCCAAGGGCAGCTTAACTGATCGGTGTCGTCGCCTAGAACAAGCAGGCTGGGATTGTATCTATCGAGAGGATATCAAAGATGTAGATGCCCTTCCCGCTGTTGAAAGGGGACTGGCGAATCGGATTGCAGAGGAAGCCAGTCTGCGAATGTGGCATATGAGACTGGTGGAGAGTTTTGTTGCCGTCAGTGGTCGCTATGTTCAGGAAAATCCGACCTTTGATCGATTTGCCGAAACCAGTTTGATTCTGTGGAAAACCTTGGGTTGGTTAAAGGGTACTGAAACGGTTCGCCGCCCTAATTTAGGCAGACAACGGGTAAAAATGACCGTGGCTGAGCCTTTGTCGATCTCCCAACGTTGGCCAGATTACAAGAATAATCGCCGTCAAGCCGTTGCTGATTTCACTCAACAGTTGCAAGAGACGTTGGAAGTTATGGTTTCCAACTAGACAGTATGTACTTGTAACCCCCCAAGGAATAGAGTATTGTAAGCTCAAAATCCTGATTTGAGGGGCACGTTCCTTGGTTCCAATTCGCGATGAAAATCCAGTCACGATTACCCCCTGGGTGACACGGGGATTGATTCTAGCCAACATCTTAGTCTTTATTTTTGAGCTAAGTTTGGGCTCAGATCAACTTGAATCTTTTCTCTACAACTGGGCATTTGTTCCCTGTCAGCTTGTTGGCGATTGTACAACTCAGCTTCCAGCATCTCCTTTTCCAGAGTGGGTTACTTTGATCACGTCTCAGTTCTTGCATGGCGGCTTCGGGCACATTGCTGGGAATATGATTTACCTGGCGATTTTTGGCAACAATGTAGAAGACTGCCTGGGACACTTCAAATTTTTTGTCTTTTATATTGCCTGCGGTGTTTTGGCGGCTCTAACCCAAGGATTCTTTGCCCCCGACGCTGCCATTCCAACTTTAGGGGCGAGCGGGGCGATCGCTGGAGTTTTAGGTGCTTACATCATTCGCTTTCCCCGAGCTAGGATTACGATGTTACCCTTGCCTTTTCCGATTCCAATTCGGATTCCTGCCTTCTTTTTTCTGGGGTTCTGGTTCGTCATGCAATTTGCCAGTGGGATTAGTAGCTTTAGTGTTCCAACAACAACAGGTTCAGAAGGAGGAGTTGCCTACTGGGCCCATGCAGGCGGGTTTGTTTTCGGCGTTATTCTAGGGCCGCTGCTTGGTTTATTTTCTAATCGTTCCGCCAAGTAAGGCTTCCGGCGTTGCATAAATGTTGCAGTGCCAGCTCTGCCAACTTATCAAGCCGACCCGCTGCAACATCTTCCTCAAACTGCCGATCCCATATCTCAGCATCGAATTCCGCAAACCAGACTCGGAAAGCAGCAAGCTCATTGGCAGACAGCTTACTGATAGCACTTTCAATTTCTTGCAGGCTACTCATAAAAATTGTAGAAACGCAACAGTCTAAATGTGCATTCCCAATGGTACCGCTAAGACTTAAGTTTGTCCTCCCCTTGCTGCTTGCTTTTTCCTGCAATGGCAAGACTAATGGCAATAGATCCCGTGACTCCAGCCGCTATAAAAGAACCTGAAATTGAACTTTGTAAAGATTCTAATTTTGGCTTATCTATGAAGTCGTCCCAGCGTAATAAGCTTTGACTTAACTCTCTTGTAATAGGATCTCTACTTTCCAGTTCTTTTTCAAATTTATTCTTCTCTGCGATCGCAAAACCTCCAAAAATTAGACACAAGATTGAGATAGCAAAGAACACTCCCTCAGCAACAGTCATCATTTACCTTATTGATAGTCCCATTCTTTAGCTCCTTCAACTTCAGACATAGCAAACATGGTGCAGAGTCCATCAAGACGTGTTGCTCACTCAGCCAGCTAATACCGCCATTCACCCGCCGCCAGAAACCTCTCGGACTGAACCAACCAACTAGATGCGGTCGGTGTGCAACGAGATTGTTGTGCTGCATCCTACAGTATATGACTTATAACAATCTCAGATCCTTCAAACAACGGCGTGTGACCTCCATTCGAGCAGAAGCATCTTTCTCGTTAAGAATCTCGATATTGGTGGCGAAAAAGTAAACATCTTTTCCTTTCTCTAAGTACCCAACTAACCATCCAATTTGGGGTTTTACGCCATCGTCAAATCCAACCCAGCCTGTTTTCCCTCGTATGGTATAGTCTGGAGTTTTCTCTAGAACCATGATGTCTTTTACAATCGAGAGAGATCGCGCTTGAAAGGGTAAATCATTCTTGTAAAAACGGCGGAGAAACTGAATTTGCTGTTCAGGCGTGATTCGCAACTCTCCTCGTAACCAGAATTTGTCAATATCTGCTTGACTCCCAATTTTTTGGTTGCCATATCCAACTTGCGTCACCCATTTTTGCATCCGGTTGTGCCCTACTCGACGAGCTAAAACCTGATAAAACCAATAGGCAGAGAGCTTGATTGCTTCTCTCATGTTCAGATCTCGATTCCATGCAGGCAGCTTTCTTTGAATGCCGTCCCACGTTAGAACCGCAATTTCATCTGAAATGACTCCCGTTTCCAGTGCAATGAGAGAATTCAGAATTTTGAAGGTAGAAGCAGGTAAAAAAGCAGTTGTGTTTCGAGATGGATTATGTTGAAAAACGCGATCGCTGTTCGAGTCGTAAATTAGAATGGAACCCTCAATCCCTAGTTCTCGAAAGTGCGGCGCAAAATCGATGTTCTGTGCAACCTCTACACGAGTCGCGGATTCAATCGGCGAATTTGGCATTGTTGCGACTGATTGCACGGTCTGAACCAGGGCAGTGGCACTGCAACACAGCGCAACGAAAAAGATAATGACAAAGCGAAACCTTTGATTCATCGGCTTCTACCAACTAGCAATAGGATGAGCAGCCTTACTAAAGTTTTGATGCCGTCCGCTGCACCAGGGTTGTTATGCTGCCAGATCAACCGGTTAATGTGTGGATCATTAGTAGGCGGATGCCAACCACCGCGAATCCAGAGACGACGGGCACGCTGAATAGAGCCATCATCATGCCAATCGTCATTCATATCTAAGCGTTGAATCGTGGCACGTCCGATCGGAGCGATACCTATAATTCTTTGTCCATCGGCAGACCAGATAAAATGCTCTGACCATTGATTTTGTCTGGGGTTGAAAAGCGGAAAATTCTCCTGGGTATCAGGATCGATGCCATCTGTAAAGTTGTAGCGGTGACCATTGCAGCGATGGCAGGCAAGGGCAAGGTTATCTTCGGCATCTGTACCACCTAGGGACTGAGGTATCAGGTGGTCAAAGGTGAAAAGAGATGCACTGGCTTCTTCCGAGGAATGACAATACTCGCACAAGAAATTAGCGCGTTGACGAATGCATTGACGGCTGGCAATGCTGATGGTCATGACTCGGCAATAATGCGGGCATTCATCAAAGTAAAGATGCGGTCAAGTTCAGTAATACCAGCCAACTCAGCGGTTTCTTCTGAAGTGAGAAGGTTGACTTTTTGGCGCTCAATCAGAATTTCAAGGCGCAGTTGGAGTTGATCGTTAAACTTAAAAAGATTAAGACCGCGCATCTTTTGGATTTTAATACCTTCTTCAATCCACGATGAAGGTTGTACCATTGTTTGAGTAATCATGGCGATCTCTCCTATTCTCTAAGCGCGATTATATTTAAGGAAGCAATCTTGCGAATACTGAACCGTTTCTCTGTGAAATAGCATAGGCTGATAAAAGATAAGAAGCTGACGAGCCACTCTAAAGACACTGAGTATAAAAGCCCGACTGCTGTAATCAGGTAACCCATCATGATCAGGCAAGTATTATCAGCCTGAAGGATTTCTGCTCTTAGGGCAACGTATTCAGTTCTTCTGTCTTCTAGCTTTATTGCTTTGTCAGGTTCCATATAGCTTACCCGCTAATCCAGTTTTCTGAAGTAAAAATAACCCTAGCAACTTTTCCACAACATTCAAGTGGTGGTAATTAGCTAACCTTAACTTGATTTTACAAAAAATTGCCTGACATAGCTTGAAGACAAAGAAGCTCTTGACGAACCAAGACACTCGGCTGAAGTATAACGTTCCTGTTTAGCGGCGGTAGATAACCTTGAACTCTCGCCGATAACTTCTGTTCCATCCGCTCCAATCGGGTTGTTAGGCTGTTTCTCACGGTGATACAGTTTGCTTCTCTATCGCTTCAAAAATAACAGACCAGTCGCCGCGATGCAATTCGTGTCCTGTTCCAGGCAATGATAGTAATATAGACTCCTGGATTTTCGCTTTCAATACCAAGCTATGGGCATAGGGTAAAACACGATCCTCTGTGCCATGAATAATCAGAGTTGGAACGGCGATTTCGTGGAGGTGGTTGAACCATTGTTCTCCACCTTGAAGCGAGGCATGATTAAAGGTCGTCATGAAATTGGGCGTTCGATCAAAGTCAGCCCCAGCTAATTCGCGGATCGCTGATTCATCAAACAGATGGGCTGAACCAGACATCAATCGCCATGCACCAATCTGATAGTCAATCACTGCCTCACGGTTTGCCCAATCCAGTTCACTAGCTTTCGCATGATACTCAAGGACAGATGAATCGATCCCTGGTATTGTTGGATCGCCTTCAGCCAAAGGTTCTGAGGCAATTAACGTTAGACTTTTAACTCGCTGAGGATACTTGAGCGCCATGAGTTGAGCTAAGAATCCTCCCAGCGACATCCCTACTAAATGAGCGCTCTGAAGACCATAGCTATCAAGAACACAAAAAGCATCATCCGCTAGATCTTCAACGGAATAGTGAGTGTGACCTAGCTCGTAACTGGTTGAGCGCCCCGTGTCTCGGTGATCATAGCGAATCACATAGCGTCCTAGAGCAGCCAACTGACAGCAGAAATCTTCCGCCCACCACACGGCTGAAGACATCGCTCCCATAATCAATAAAATTGGTTGATCGCTTGGATTACCGAAAGATTCGGAAAAAAGACGAACCTCATTATGGTTAATCCATTTACTTTCCATATCTTTTCGCATCTCGGCTTTCTTACATTCTATCAACCTCGATTCCTGCATTTCACCATCATCAAAGATCAAATCATTTGGTCTTCTACAATAGCCATGCTTCGCACCGGTGCAGCGCGGTTGTTATGCGGCGATCGCTAGGTCATTGAAATTACTGGGTAATTATAACTTTCCTTAACGACTAAACCATCTTTCCAATAACCGATCGAAAGTTGATTGCTTTTATTATCAATGATCTGTTCAGCATATCTAATGGTGAAATCGTTGTACCAATTGGAAACTACAACAAAGTCATAACTGTGATCGGCTGAGACTGCAATATCTTGACTAATCAATCTAGACTCTCTAAACTCGACCAACATTTCGTCGAAAAAGACAGCTCTTCCTTGGCGGCAGGCTTCTTTCCCTGTGGTGACCGTACCGTCGCCTTCAATCATCACAGTATCCTCAGAATAGTATTTTTCCAAGGCTACCGATGTTTGAAACGTAACAACTAAATTGTTAATGTCTGCCAACGCGGCTTGTAATTCTTCAATCGTCATAAGCAAAATAATAAGGTTTTGAGAATTCAGAGAAAATTTTAGCTTACTGTTTTAATCACGTCCCACAAGTAATACTCTAATTGCGCCCTAGCTGTAATCGAAGCTGCATAACGGTGCGGTTCACCAGACGCAAAAGAACTATGTATACCACTGACAATTTAGATTCGTTCTGGTGCAGTGGGCTTGTTAGCTATTTTTTGTCGCATCAGAACATGAAACTTTATGAATTCAATGTCTTTTCAATGCGGCGATCAGGAACGAGCCACATGACTGCAACCAGAACATACAATGCACATGCAAGCCAAGAGGTTGCAAAAGCAAGTGGAATTGCAACTGCATAAATCAATACCGAAACTTTCCTTTAAGATCCCGACCGAGAGCGTTTGCAAGTGTGGAATCTTGGCCGTGGTGAAAAATAAGTGTGCGGGTTAGAGTGAAATAGGCGATCGCAGCCAACAATAGAACCGCACCATAAAGCGCAACAGGCAACGCCGCAAAGTGATTTTCACCCATCCATGCGGTGGCAAAGGGAAATAATGATAACCAGAACAACAAATGTAAGTTTGCCCACAAAGTTGAACCATTCACTTGTTGGACTACCTGAAACAGGTGATGGTGATTGTTCCAGTAGATACCAACATACACGAAACTCAACACGTAGCTTAGGAAGGTTGGAATCAGCGGAAGTAGCGCAGCTAGATCTGACTCATGAGGTATTTTCAACTCCAATACCATAATGGTGATAATAATAGCAATTACCCCATCACTGAATGCTTCTAACCTGCCTTTAACCATTTTCAGGTGCGCTCCTTGTCTGCTTACCGCGTTGTCTAACCGCCGTTTGCAAAAATGGTTGTTCGGTTATCCACTATCCATCAGTATAGCTAAGTAGCAGCAGATCACCTCAAACGTTGGATCAAGGTCGATCATCCATCCGCTTCAGCAATTTGTTAGCTTTACACGGTTGGGGCACGCTCCAGAGTTGCTCGATCCCAATGTCCTAAATTTGCTGCTGCTTCATAAGTGCTTTGGAGAAAAGCAAGGATTACTGCATCTGGTTCGCTAGCTTGTCTTACGACCTCATAGGGTAGGATAAACTCTTGCAACTCCGAGCTATAGAATGCCCCCTTAGGCTGAACAGGATAATCACGGAACCCTTCCGGCGCAGGGTAAGCATAAGCGTAAAAAATAGGCTCCACAACTGACCCACCCCCTGGCCAAAAGCCGCAACTACTGACTTCATGTGAATAGGCTTCTCGTGTGACCCAATCTGCCATATTCGGAACTCCCCCTGGATGTTCTGGCGCAAGACGACCGGAGAAACGAGTCACAGCAAGATCGAAGCTGCCCCAAAAGAAATGCACAGGGCTGGATTTACCAATAAACTGTGAACGGAATAAGGTCATGACTCGATCAACTTGCACGAGAATTCGCCAGAACCGTTGTGCGTATTCCGGATCGTAAGCTGCGTGTTGATAGTCCTGATCAAACGGGATTGGTTCTGACACTTCTTGCGGCATCGTCCAGATTCGGACTTCGATACCGATACTGCTCAATGTAGTCAGCACCGTTTGGTAAAAATCTGCAACAGAGCGAGGAGTCAGGGCAATTCTTTTAGTAATGCCGTCGCTAGTGTCGATTTGTAGTTGATGATCGAGAAAATCAAAGCTAATTTGAAAGTTACGAGTTTCGTAAGGGATGGAAGCGGTTGTCAGTCCACGTGGTGTGACATAGAGAGTAGACTGCCACCAGTGATTGAGTTTAGGAGCCAATGCCAACCGAATTTTACCGATGATTTGTGTCCATAGATGGACAGTTGTATAGGTATCTTGCCAGTCTGCTAGGGGCAAACTGGGCCAAACGATGTCAATGGGAGTACCTTGAACCGAAACTGCCATAATAAGCCTCAAATTAAAGAAAACATACTGGAAATCTATCAAAAGTTAGATGCTATTCACAACGTTTTTCCATTCGCCGGGTTAAAAACCGAGTGTTAAGGCAAGTTTCTTCACAGACCCCAAAACTGCTAACAACCAAGCTCACCCGCTGCTGATAGCTTTGGGACTAATCCCCAATAGTACTATTGCAGGTCGGGTGCAGTGATTGGTTAGCTTGACTTGGGCGAGCTGACTGTTTCTTAACTCAGCAAAACGACCAGCGCAGATGATGCAAACCCTCTCTCAAAATTCCGTTGCAACGACTTGTTAGCTGGCGGTCTGCTCAGGATCTCTTAGGAGCACAGAGGTCAGCCAATATCCACCTGTCCTAGAAATTAGTTTTCTTAGCATATTTTTGCATAAGCTCCTGCACGATCGCCGTGGAAGTACGAAAGTTAGTTTGCTGAAGTCGTTCAATTGCTACAGCAAAGTCAATCAAGTTTTCACTAGCAGCTCGATCCAAAATACCCAAAACGCCAGTGAGGCCAAGCCCACGACTAGCCGCTAGGCGACGGGCTGCAAGATCATCAAGTAGGATAAGATCAGCTTTCAAGCTTTCCGCAAGCAAAATGGCGGCGCATTCTCCCGCGTCTAACTTGAGCAAGTCTGAATCAGGTTGAGTTGAAGTTGATTGAATAGTAAGCCATGTAGGCGGCGATGCAATCCATTGCTGCACGACGAGTGGAGCTTTGGGTGAAGCAAGCTCATCCCGAACAGTTTCAGGAATGAGGATGCCTTCAAAAAGACGAGGTAGAAGATCTATTTGCTCAATAACAACCAGATAAGAGATGGGCGAGGTGTTGGAAACAACCAGCATATATCAGGGCAACAGTTTTTTTAGTGTGGCGCGATCGCCCTCTAAATCGACTTCAGTGTAGGCTGGTTCAGCTTGTTCGTGCTCAAGGAAGGCGTAGGTGTCCCAACGAGAGGTGAAGCCCAACATTTGTCCAACCTCACCTGAGCCAATTAAGCCTTTACGATAAGCTTCGACAGCAAGAGCCTCAAGGAATCGTCGGCTGAGAATTTCGGGACTATCTGCCAGTTGATTAGCAATGTGATCGGGAATCTCAAGAGTGATTTTCATATCAAGAATCTTCCAAACAGTTGCTGTTAAAGCAATACCTCTAAATTTGTTTCTCTTTAATCAGGAACATGAATGAGACGATTCTCGATCTCCTGACCACCAGAGGTGAAAATTTGTAAGCGAATGACCTCTGAATCACTGGGTCGCCAAGCAACTTGATATCGACGACTGCTGTTTTCCCATGTATAAATCCGGCGTTCGTTAGTCCCAGAAAGGGTTGCTCCGCTCAAAGATATAGGC
>JBOFUV010000157.1:0-9603 GCA_051652765.1 Microcoleaceae cyanobacterium
AGGCTCTCGCCATTAACATCTGCTTCATGAGAGCTACACCGGCGGGATTGTCTTCTCCGTGACGAAACCGCACTGGAATCATGGGCAGAACCTTGGGCTTTACCCCAAACCGACTTGATAACCGACCGTAGTCATTGGAGAACATTAGGGTCAGGGGAATGGTATAGACTACGTGGCAATTCAACCGTCGCAACTGTTCTCCCCGATCCACAAACAGGTATTCAGGCTGAGTTCGTCCCCAGGGTTTAGGAGAGTTGTCTACTCGATCGAGATTATCGACAATCACAACCAATCCCTGAGAACTCTGGGCTTTTAAGCCTTGATTGGCTTGCTCCAACAACTCAACATTGATGGACTCTAGAATACTATTCGTGCGAGGCTCCAAATACTGCCGCAGTTGTGAACGGAGTTTTGGAGAATCTTTGGTTTTTGCAGTGATCCGGGCAATTCCCACGGACAGCTCTGCCTCTCCAGACAGCTCAATCGGAGTTTGCAGAAAGTCTGCAACTTCGCTAAAGAGATGGGTAAAGTATCCCGGCTTGACCCGAATTTGAGAGTGTTCTAAGTTCTCACTGACTTGACGGGCGATCGCTAGAAAAATATCGCTGATATCCACATCCGCCATGTCTAGATCCTGGGAGGACTCAAAATAGACAACATGATACCCCTGTTGTTCTAAGGTATCTTTCAGCCGGAACAATTCTGTAGACTTGCCGCAGCCAATATGCCCAGAGAATAGCTGACAAGACGGTTCGTCACTGGAGAGCAGTGTAATCGTGCGACTCAACTCCCGCACAATATCACTTCCCCGAACCGATGAAAAATCGATATAATACTGCCGATCCTCAGAATTTGCCATGTCAATGGTCTTGCTTGGGTTGCAAGCCTTGTAGAATCGACCTAGGTCTAACCTTGGCATTATTCCCCCTTTTTAACGACTACCCCTAGCCGAGTATAGGTTGACACCCAGGGATGACGGTAAAGGGTATGATTCAAGATGGGTCTAACCCACTGAGGGTTAAAGTCAGGCTGTACTGAGTCAGGTCTCTCTTAACAGTAACCTTCTTGACCTGATTGAATAAAACTTACTGAGATGTGATTGATCTAACGAACTCACTTGAACGCAGGATTACGGCAAAGCACCCATGGCTCAAATTAATTTTGTTTCCTCTAAAGATCTAGGAAATCGACGCCAACACCTTCGTCGTCAGCGTCGATGGAAGTCTGTGCAACTCCTCTGGCAAGCTTTAGCGGTCAGTGGTCTGTTGGCGAGTGTGGTCTGGGTGATTCATTTGCCAATTTGGTCAATTCGCCGACCTGAACAGATTCAAGTTCAAGGCAATCTGTTGCTCTCTGAACAGCGGGTGCGATCGCTATTGTCCCTGTCTTATCCCCAATCCATTTGGCAGATCCGACCTCAGGCCCTGGTCAAAACCCTGGAGTCCCAGGGGCAGATTGCCGAAGCCCAGGTGATTCGGCAAATGGTTCCCCCGAGCCTGACAATTCAGATTGAAGAGCGTCGCCCGGTTGCCATTGCTCAAGCCAGTAAAGCGTTCCTGAACAAAGGGGATACTCAAAAAGTTGGGTGGTTAGATGCGGCGGGGGGATGGATTCCCTTGGAAAGCTATGCCAAGCTAGAGCGATCGCATCAATTGCCAACTTTGAAAGTTGTGGGTGACTACGAACACTACAGCCCCTATTGGTCAAAGGTTTACGACGCGCTCCATCGCAGTCCAGTTGAGGTCTACGAAGTAGATTGGCAAAATCCAGCTAATATTATCCTGACTACGGATGTGGGATCATTCCATCTTGGCCCGTACACCCCTAAATTTTCAGAGCAACTTCGAACGATTGATCGCCTGAGAACGTTGCCAGAAGAAATTGACATTAACCAGGTAGATTATATTAATCTCTATGATCCTGCGGCTCCGCTGGTACAACTCGTTCCTAGTGAGATCAAAAGAAAATCAGCGCCTCAGCCAGAGGAATAGGTTAGCCTCTAAATTGCTTCTCAACCACGCTAACAATAGTTTCCCGAGGGAAAAAGCGAGATAAATTGACAACGATTTGATTGCCAAATCCCCCTGTGACCAGGTTCGATTGGTTTTTTTCCAAAGCTTTCAACGCATCTCTAACCACAACTTCGGCGGGAGTGTAAGTTGTGGTTTTTCCGTTAAAGGCTTTGGGAAATTCAGCGACCTCAAAGAACTGAGATTCTGTTGGCCCTGGACATAGGGCTAAGATGTGAACCCCAGAGTTTTTGTTTTCTGCCCAAATTGCTTCCGTAAAGCTCAAAACAAACGCTTTCGTTGCAGCGTAGATCGAGAGATAGGGCAAGGGCTGAAATGCTGCAATAGACGCGATGTTGATAATCCCACCAGATCCGCGTTGTTTCATACTGGGTAGAAACAAATGAGTCAGTTCTACAAGCGCAGAGATATTCAACTGAATCATATTAACTTGCTTCTCCAAAGGACGCTCCGTAAACGGGCCATAATCTCCAAACCCGGCATTATTCACTAACAGATCAATCTGCAAGCCTTTCTGAGTAACTGTTTCAAACAGGGTTTGACAGGCATTAAAAGCGGTTAAATCTTGAACAATGACTTCGGCTTGGATGGGGTGCTGTTCCCGCAATTGTTGAGCCAGTTGTTCGAGTTTGTCTTGGGAACGAGCCACTAGAACTAAATTAATGTTCTGAGAGGCCAACTCCCTCGCAAAGGTTGCCCCGATTCCAGAAGAAGCCCCGGTAATTAACGCAGTGTTCATATCTGTTTCATGCGTAACAAATCTAATATTAAGAATTGTAACTTAATCGCTCAAAAAATCCCTTCACAAATCTCTGTACCTCTAAAAAAACAGTCATGACTGGGCTTGAGAGCTTGTCATCAATTGACTGTGAAAGTGACTGTGAAAGATCTAAAGAGATTTAATATGACTCCTATCAGTTGTTACCATCTAGAAGCACTAACTAGCAACACTAAGAAGATATTGATGAAATTGCTGCAAATTCGAGTTGAACTGCTATAGTTTATCCTGTCAGCCTGGTTTTTTGTTGGTTAAAGATTTGTTGCTCAAAGATTTTCTCAAAGATTATGTCAAGTCAGCCTGAGTCATCTGTGGCATCTTCTGTTCGAAGAACTCGATTTGCTTCTGCCTTGAGGCGAGTGGGTTGGGGCTGTTTCTGGACTCAGCTTGTATTGGCTGTGGTTT
Organism: Microcoleaceae cyanobacterium; assembly: GCA_051652765.1. Taxonomy (GTDB): domain Bacteria; phylum Cyanobacteriota; class Cyanobacteriia; order Cyanobacteriales; family Microcoleaceae; genus JBHJGO01. The sequence continues at coordinate 3,214 of JBOFUV010000157.1, forward strand.
CCAGCTTTATCTTACTGTTTGCAATCTTGGTTGTGGGCCAACAAACTGCGGTCAATACTAGCAATGCAGGAATTGGCGGGGGTTTGCTGGTTTCTGTTAGCGGGCTGTTGGTATTGGGATTCAGCATTTTTCGCGCATTTTCTCACACTCGCCTGAGCCGAAAGCTAAAATCGGAGGCAAGTTCCTATCCGAGTCGGGCCGATACTCAAAAGCGGATGCGAACTACCCTGATTGCCAATCTAGCTGGAATGGGCCTAACTTTAGTTGCACTAGAAATGATTGGCGGTATTTTGGTCGGGAAGATTTTAGCTCAACCTACAAACTTCTACAATCCAGCAATTAACCTACGAAACTTTGTTCAGCCTCTGGATATTTTTATTGTTCTTGCCAATATTCACATGACCGTTGCTCATTTTGTTGGGATTGTGAGCACAGTATGGTTAATCGAACAGCTTTACAAGGATTAATCCTGGCTTGTTACCACTAATCTTTGCCGCATTCTAGCCACGTTCTGGCGGTTTGTCTTGATCAATAGATACTTAGAGAGTTTGAAGGGGCATCCTACCCTGTGCTCCTTGTTATTTCACGTAACTTTCCTAGGGTTTCGAAAGATAAATCCGGAATCTAACAGGATCGATTGAAAAATCATGTAGATAGATAAATTTGAATACAGATTAATTCCTAACAATGACTTTTAGCACTACAGTTAATTGTGATTCTACTCCTGCATTTGGGATTTCTCAGGAACAATTACAGGCAGTTTTACGTCAGATCGAAGTCGAGCTTTATCGCAGCAAAGTCTATCGAATTGCCCAAGCTCATCTCCGCAAAAAACTAGGAGATTCTGCCAATAAGGGAGATATTTTAATTCGTGCGATTGGTCGAGAGGCCATTCAACTTGCGGTTAAGACTCTCGTTCAGCAAAGTCGGTTGGCAACCCAAACTGCTCTGGTCAATCAATTCTATGAGGCGAAATCTAGTGTCAGCATCATCGATATTTCAGTTGATGTTCCTCCTCTGAGCCCCCCAGAATTTCTCAACGGGGAAGAGATTGTCACACCGCAATTAATCCTGACGGAGTCTTGCCCAGCAACTGTCGCTCCTCAAATTGAGTTGACTCAGAATAGCTTTGACCATCAACACACTCTCTCTGAAGCCCCGTTGATCACGACTGCACCTGAGATCACTCTTGATTCAGAACATGATGCATCCCTTAATCTCATCGTGCAGGACACAGCGCGACTGAACCAGAGTGAACCAATGGCTCAAGCTGCAACATTGATCTCGACTGAGACAGCTATCACTGCCCAAGACCCTATTGAAGCTGTTGTGCTTGAAACGGTTACTCCTGAGGCTGTTACGTCTGCTGCTGAAACGGTCGCCTTTAAAGCCGATACTTCTGAAGCCGTTACTCCTGAAGCGGTTATTCCCGCGATTTTCCAACCCAAGCCCAAGCAGCGGAAATTAACAAAAGCAGATATTGCAGCCCAATCCCTAAAACACCGGGCCAACTGCCTCCGTCAAATCGGGCAAGAGTTACAACAAGCCCGACAGACCCTCTCTCTCTCTCTGCTACAACTCCACCAAAGAACCCTAATTCCTCTCTCCCATCTGCAAGCCTTAGAAATGGGCCAATTAGATCAACTTCCAGGGGACATTTATGTTCGAGGCTTTATTCGTCGGATTGGCAATACCCTGGGGCTAGATGGAGCAGCAATGGCAGCAATCCTACCTGAACCTCCCTTGCAGCCATCCTGGTCAAAACTTGAACCAGAGGCGGGAGTTCAGCTTAACTCAATGCATCTCTACTTGGGCTATGCAGCGGTATTGGCTGGATCATTGGGCGGAGTAGCTTGGCTGGCTCAACAATCCGTCCCTGAGAATTCTTTACCACCGGATCTACCTGATCTTGCCCCAGAGACTTCTGAACGCTCAGGCCGAGAATTGGAATCGAAAAACACGCCGGGTTTACGATCTGCAACTGATATCGTCCTTGGAGCTGATATTGCCCCCCCTGAACAGATGGGAATCAACCAGATGCCGCAAAGCTTGACAACGGTAGGATTCAGCAGCTACAGCTTGGAAACAGGCGGTTAAGGTTTAGTGAGAACGACATGGGTCTTGTCGTAGGTTCGCCCTCGCCACTGGATTGAACGCTGGCTAGCGGACTGAAGCAGCCGAATCACCGCTAAAGGGTCGGCGAGCGGAGAGAGCCAAAATGCCCATGTTGCTTTGGATTGGGAGAAATCATAAGACGGCAGAATCGCCCCATTCATGGCTAACCGAATGGCAAACAAAAAACCGTTGAGTCCCACCAGCAACCCAAACAACCCGTTAGTCGGAGTGAACCAAACCGTAAGCAGAAGGGCCGCAAGTAAGATGGGCACAGGAAGTCCCTGCACGGCTGACAATACCCAAAGATCGCAGCCAAGCTGAGCGGGAGAGGTCGCGTCTTTTAAATCCAGCGATCGCCCCCAACCGTTCCAGGTATCCCAGAAGCCATCATACATCCGCACTTTCAGGACGTTTGCTCCGTCTAGAAAACCCACCTTAAATCCTTGGGTGGCAGCGTTGCGAGCCAAGGTGACATCATCACAAAAAGAACTCCGGGCACTCGTGTATCCATCTAAAGCTTCTAAAACCGAACGGCGGCAGAGAAAACATTGACCATTGGCCATGACTCGTTCAGGATTTCCGGGTCGAAGGTTAGGAGGCCCAAAGCGGTAAATCAACGTCATCAGTAAGGCAGGTTGCAGCCAGAGTTCCCCTGGATACTTCAAAATAAACTGACAGGAGAGAGAAATCAGATCGTATCTTTCATCCACTGCCGCTTTGACCAGCGTTGCAGCTAGTTGAGGATGGGGTTGAGTATCCGCATCAATCCCTAATATCCAATCACTTCCAGGAGAACTCTTGAGAAAGCCCGTATGCAACGCCCAAGGACGGCCCACCCAGCCAGGGGGCAGAGGTGCATCCGTCATCAGCCGAAATCGAGGATCTCGTTCAGACATGGCTTTTACCATCTCCGGAGTCCCATCCTCAGAATGACTGTCTACAACGATCACTTCTCGCACTTCGTAGCTTTGTCGAGTGAGTCCCTGTAAACAGGGTGCGATCCGCTGTGCCTCGTTCAGGGTGGGCACAACAATGCTGATGGCTCCCACTAAATCGGGAGCGGGAGACTGAAGCACAAGGGCAGGGCGACGAGTTAACCCAGTGAACAAACGAGACAGCAAAATTGCTGTTGCTGGAAGTTGTAAAAGCAAGCAGAAAGCAGAAAAAACACCAAGCCAAAGCTCAACAGAAGCGTTTGCAGTCATTAAAAACTAGAACCCGAACAGAGTTGGAATGCCGAAGAGCAATCCGTAATCATTGATGAAATGTCTGTGGTACAAGCTTCTAGCCCGTGTAGGCAAGATGCCCGCCCTAGGTTTGGGCGTTGCTTAATAACGGTATGATCGCCCCCCTCTGCCCCCCAATTCTGGAGGAACCGACCATCAAAGTCCCCCAACCTTGGGGGATTTAGGGGGCAGTGTAGTATTACAGGGTTCGACAGATTCATGCCTCAGTTCAGCAACGCCTAGGTTTGCACTTCAAATCAGATCGCTATAGTTTACTCTGCATCGTTCAGGGCTACAAGCTACCAAGCTGAATGTTAAGGAGAATCTGGATTGTCTAAACTTTCACAAGAATTGAGCTTTCACAAGAATTGAACTGGGGCGAGATCATCTCGCCCCTACTGGCCCCTACCAATAAGATTACGTTAGTTGTCTGACAAAGCATGGTGTAAAGCACTGTCTCCTCATGCAAGATTTAGGCACAAAAGTCAAAATCAGAGATCAGTCAATTCACAATGTCTAACGCAATTGAACCAAGGTATCGTCTGCCAAGAAGTGGGAAATGTGATAAGCCCGCTCTTCTGTTTTCAGGAGAATCTGTTCATACAGATATCGAGTGGCGCGATCGCCTAAGCTTTCTGCCTGTCCTGCTTGACGACGCAGCAACTGAATCACGGACTGTTCAGCCGCAAGATCATGTTCAAGCATAGAACGACAGAGATAGTAGCCGTCCATCTCAGGCTCAAAACAGCATAGCTCAGCGAGTTTGCTAAAGCTTGCTGCTGGAATCCCACCGAGACCATTCAAGCGCTCTCCTAAATCATGAACGTGACCTTGAACCTGGTCATAGTTTTCTTGGAAAAATTCATGGAGGGAGTAGAATTCAGCGCCCTCAACCACAAAATGATGCTTTTGATATTGCAAGTAGAGCGCCTGGAAACTCGCTAGCAAGGCGTTCATCCCTTCACAAATTGGCCCGGTAACCGAGTGATCCAACAGGATAGGGTTATCGCTGATCACTCCAAATGCACGCACTGGACTTTGAACTTCGCTCATAGAATTCACCTTTGCAATTAGTGTTGCTTATTGCAACTGAATACATTGTAAGTAATTTTTAACAAAGGTGTCAACCGTGCTCAAGTCCTGATTCAGGGCCTGTCAGAAGGCATTTTTGATAGGGGAGTCTTTTTGCTGCATCTATTGAGAAATGTTTGCAGTTGAGTTATGGTTGAAAGACGAAGCCTTTGTTGAAAAGATTTGGCTCTTTTCAACTGCTCCGTGGCAGTCCGATTTGAATTGTGAAATTGTAGTGAAAGCACTTGGCCCTCTCCATCCGAGGAATTCCGAGGAATGTAGATGGCAAGTCAGCAAGAGGCTAACGCTCCGAATTTCATAAGGTCATTTGGATCTGCTTTAGAGCTTCAATATCTGTACAACTAATTGCAATTCTTTTAAGTTAATGAATTCATCCCATCTCCAACCTGAAGATAGCGAAGTCGTGGCGATTGGCTGGACTGATCGCTGGCTCATCTATAATCGTTTACAAGACTTGGAAATCCCTTGTTGGTGCGAAGTTGGACAACCTCTGCGAGTCAAGATTCGCACACCGAAGGAGGCCGTTCAGCTCTCTAGTGTCGTCAGACAGCACACAGCGTCTCGTTGTGAACTGATTCAGAATCTAGAACAATGCTGGCAGCAGCATCACCATTAAACTGAATGCTGGATTAGACTCAGTGCTGCCAGCATACGATCAGTCGATTAATCGTTAGCAGTCCTATTCGGCTTTTGTAAGAACGATGTCAAAATTTGAAAAACAAGTTACAGAGTTTAGTCTGGATGGTCAAGTGGTTCACTTATTTTTTGAAGGATATAAGCCCAAATATTTGCAGCTTATGACTTCAAATGGAATTCATCTGATCAAGCTCTCCAAAGAGTGTCGAGCCGTGAGTGAGCAATTGTTAACTCCCGGTCAACAGGTTCAGGTCTCAGGTTGGCGGAAAGTCGATCTCAAGACTGGAAAAATCAAGCTCAAAGCTGAATTTGTGGCCTTGGCCTCAACCACAGACGTGAGTACAGATGTTGATCTGATCCAACCTCAACCTTCCCCAACTGAATCAGGTTCAGCCTCGAGTTCAGCAGGTTCAAGTTGTGCCAAAAAATCAAAGATTCTCATCTGTCAAAAGTCGGACTGTCGGAAGCGCGGAGGAAATGTCCTCTATTCAGTGCTAGAAGAAGCATTGAGCGCACGAGGACTACAAGATCAGGTGGCATTGCAGGGAACGGGATGCTTGAAACGGTGCAAGGCTGGCCCTAATTTGGTTTTCATGCCCGACAAGGCGAACTATAGCAACGTTAGCCCAAATACAGTTCCTTCCCTGATTGAGAAGCATTTAGGCTAAAGGTGTTTTTAAAAAAAGATAGGAAGGGATACAATCTCCCTGCCCGTAACCTTTCTCGCACTAGGACAAACTAGGGCACACAGGGCTTGTGTATTGATTCAAAACGGCAGATATCAGGGATTCACCCAAATTTGTCCTTGGAGCAAAAGTCCTTCTGGACTGATGCAAAGTTGCTGAATGTCTACATCTGGCCCTAAATCAATCCGGAGATGCTTTACGGTCGCCTCTGAAATTAAGGGAGGGGCTTGAACTTTAAGTGCTGTCAGCAACAGTTCACAAGGACTGGCAGCTTCAAGGTGCGCTTCTAGGGACAGAGGCATTAATTTTCCTGAGGGGGAGAGTATCTGGGTCTTGAGGATCAGTTGACTATTTCCGAGTTCAACTTGGGTTCCTTGCAATTCAAACTTTTCAAACGGTTGCCGCCCTGACCAATGGGTTGTGTCTTGCTCTTCCCTCAGAACTTGGAACAGGGACAACAATACCTCTGTTAGGCCCTGAGCAAAAATAGGGGATCTAAGGGAGGCCCTGAGGTCATCGGGAGAAAGCACCAGAGCACAATCAACTGGAAATCGCTCCATGAGCTGTAAAGGCTTGCCCCGTAGAACTTGAGAGAGATTCAGTCGGATATTTGACCCGGTGGCTTCTACCTGGCT
>JBOFUV010000158.1:0-5756 GCA_051652765.1 Microcoleaceae cyanobacterium
AGGATTTCATCAACAGATTGACCTCGTTTTTGTAAACAATCCAGGCTTCAGACATAGGGTTCATCATCCTGAAACCCTACTGAACTCTGATATCAACCACTGTTGCATTAAAGTTATAGGCATCCCCTTCTAGCTCAACGGTCGTTCCATTTTTAATCTTGATATTCCCTAGCACTGGCCCGGTATCGGTAAGCTGCCCCTTGCCGACCAGGGTTAACAGCAGGTTATTACTCAGGGTAACGTCTGCCGTGGGGTCAGGTTGGGCTTTCACTGTCCCGTCGGGCTGAGCAACAGGAATAATCCGAGGGAGGATCTCCACCGATTTGATATCAACCTGACCATAGGGTTGGTTACGAATAATCAAGTCAGTCTTTTCGCCTTGCTTGACCCAGGCTTCCGGATTACGACCCTTAAATCCCAGGGCAATCACATCAACCTCAATAGGCTTCGTTGTGACCCCAACCTGTGCCACCGATCCAGACGTTCCTGGGTAAAAAAAGATACCCACCAGTACCAACAGCATGACCAAGGCAGCGCCCAAGTCTAAAATGCTGAGTTTGCCAAATAGACGACCTTTAGAATCTAAAATTTTCATACAATCGGATTGTGACTCAACGCGGCAACAGGGAACAATAAGAATAACAGAGTGAAAACCTTTTTATGGTTTTTCTATAGTTCTGGCCGAGGGATTCCTGCCTCTAGGCTTCCCGAACTCCCTCAGGTTTCACTAGTTTCACTGGATGATAGTCTCGCAAACTCAAATTCACCAATCCATTCAAGTCAGAGAACAATTTTCATCAAATAGTTTATTAGAAGGTTTGATCAGAATTTTAGGGACTTAGGGGAAAGAAGTCAAAATAAGAGAGACTTCAGAGGCCACAACTTCTGCTTCCAGCTTAACGTTTAGTCGAGTTCAGACCTCCAGCGTTCCAGTTCTTTATCTCTAATCAACCGATGTTCATTCCTGCGATCAACCAGGCCCTGAACCGTAATCCGATTACAGTGCAGCCGGAAACCCCGGTGGAACAAGTCGTTGTGCTCATGAGTCAAACTGGAGCCAGCGCAGTTTTGGTGGTGGAGGAACCGGAAACCCCAGAAATGGGCCAAATTTTGGTAGGCATCTTTACTGAAGCTGATGTCATCCAACTCTGTTCGATTGGCGATCGCCTGAGGGGATTTCCGATTTCTCGGATTATGATCCGTTCCCTGATCACCGTTCAAGAGTCTGAACTCTCCGATCCGTTTACTTTGGCCTCCCTACTTGCCAAACATCAGATTAGCCATTTGCCCGTCGTCAATGAATTTGCTGGACTCATTGGCTTAGTCACTCCCCTGGGTCTCCTGCAACAGGCTCAAGCCCAACAGACCTTAAACTCAGACCTGCAAGTCTCTTCGTCCTCCCTGGTTTTGCCCGATGACCTGATCCAACTGGATCAACTGCTACCCTTACAGACTTCTCCGGTGATTCAAGCGTCTAGCTCCGTCTCAGCCCGAGATTTGACAGAGTTGTTGTTCGCCCATAGGGTGAACTGTGTGGTGATTTCCCAGCCGACTTACTCCAGTTTGGCGGCTCCCCCAGACTCCCCAGCCCAAAAACTCTTCACCAATCAGTTGCTCGGAAGTGTCACTAGTCGGGATCTTTTACAACTTCAAGCCCTCGGCGTTGATCTGGATCAAATTCGGGCTGAAGACATTTGTAATACTCCTGCAGTTGTGGTGCGATCGCCTGCTTCTCTTCGAGTAGCCTTGAAATTACTACAGAACTACTACAATCAAGTTCCCCTAATTGTTCTGGATCAAAAAGGCTTTCCCCAGCAGATTCTGTCTTCTCGAAATATTCTCGTGCAAGCCCTATTACCCCAATCAATGCACACAACAATCTTAGGCTTGCAAGCAAAACTTCAACAGGTTCAAGCCCATCTTCAATCTCACCTTCACCCTGTCCAAAGTTCAGCAAAAATTCTAACCCCTAGTCAACAGAATCCGCCTAAAAATTTGGCAGATTTGGCATTAGAAGTAAGTCAGAATGGGGTTTGGGAATGGAATCTGAAAACCCAAGAAATTTTTTATTCTTCCCGTTGGAAAGAAATCATTGGGTATCAAAATTCAGAACTGTCTAATCGCCTAGAAGAATGGTTGAATCGGATTCATCCTGAGGATTTAGAGACTGTCAAAGCAGCCCTCAAACAAAGTCTCTCTCGAAAAACAGAGCTTTATACCGCCCAGTATCGAATTCGTTGCCAAGATGGAGTCTACAAATGGATCTTGGATCGGGGAAAAGTTTTTCGCAATCCAGCCCACCAGCCTATTCGCATGGTAGGAATTTGCATAGAACTTCTACCCAAAAGTCAAAGCCAGTTACTACCTTCTGAACAACAGGATCGAGCTGATGCAATTCGTCAACTTTATCAAGTTACCGTTGAATCCAATACCAGTTTTGAAGAACGCATTGATCATCTTTTGCGAATGGGTTGCTATCGTTTGGGGATGGATATTGGACTGTTAGGTCGAGTTTCGGTCGAACAGTATGAAGTCTTTGCGGCCTACTTATCCTCTGATGTTCCCTTTGGATTTACCAAGGGAGATACCTTGTCTCTCGATCAAACATTTGAGCGTGAAGTTCTCCGATCGGCTGATGTATTTTGGGTAGAATCGATTCAAAATTCCCCCTGGAAAAATCATGCCGTTTACACTATTCGTCGGCTTGAATCTTATATTGGCACGCAAGTGATTGTGAATGGACGAGTGTATGGAACCCTCAGTTTTATGAGTCATAAACCTCATACTCCGTTTCGGCAAACTGATATTGAAATGTTGAAATTGATGGCCAATTATATTGGCAGTGAGATTGCCCGTGAAAATACCCAACAAGCCCTACAACGTCAGAATCAGTATCTATTATTGATGAAGCAAATCACCCAAAAAGTTCGATCTAAGCTCGAAACCCAAGAAGTCTTTCAAACAACAGCCAATCAAATTGGGCGAGTTTTTGGGGTGAATCGTTGCTCAATTTACACCTATGTTCCTGCTCCCTACCCTCACTTAAGCTGTGTGACAGAATATTTGGAAGCGGGCTATGAACCGATGTTGAATTTAGAAATTTCTGCCAGCTATAATCCCTACATTGAAAAGCTGTTAACGGAAGAGAAAGCGATCGCCTCTCCCGATGTTTTTGCTGATCCACTGTTAGAATCTTCAACACCAATGTGTCGGCGAGCGGGAATTAAATCCATGTTGGCCGTGAGAACCTCCTATCAAGATGAAGCCAACGGCGTGATTATGTTGCACCAATGTGATCAGATGCGACAGTGGACTCAAGAAGAAATTGAATTTTTAGAAGATGTCGCAAGTCAAGTGGGCTTAACGATTTCTCAAGCCAAACTTTTAGAAGCAGCAGTTGCAAGTCGTCAACAACTTGCAGAGAAAAATAAAGCCCTAGAAGAAGCTCGACTGGCAGCAGAAGTTGCCAGCCATACCAAGGGTGAATTTTTAGCAACCATGAGTCATGAAATCCGCACGCCAATGAATGCTGTGATTGGGATGACGGGCTTGCTTTTAGATATGGATCTTACCCCTGAACAGCAGGATTTCGTCGAAACGATTCGGACGAGTGGGGATGCCTTGCTAACGATTATCAATGATATTCTGGACTTTTCGAAGATTGAGTCTGGAAAACTAGAACTAGAATACCAACCCTTTAAACTCCGTACCTGCATTGAAGAATCCCTCGATTTACTCTCTACAAAAGCTTCGGAAAAACAACTCGAACTCGCCTATATTCTTGACCCTTCAACGCCAGAAACAATTGTTGGTGATGTCACTCGTTTACGCCAAATCCTCGTCAATTTGCTGAGCAATGCTATTAAATTTACGGCTCGGGGTGAGGTGGTTGTAACGGTTCAGGCTCAGATCATTGAGGAGAATTTAGATCAATTACAGCCACCAGAACCCTCAACAAACCTAGCACCCTATGAACTGCTATTTTCTGTCCAAGATACGGGGATTGGTATTCCCCAGGAACGAATGCATCGTTTATTCAAGGCTTTTTCTCAGATTGATTCTTCGACCACTCGGCAATATGGAGGAACGGGTTTAGGACTAGCAATCAGCCAAAGTTTAAGCCAGATGATGGGGGGTCAAATGTGGGTCACGAGTTGGATGCCACCAGAACAAAAAACAAGGACAGTGCAAGCATTTCAGACCAGTACTGCCGGAGATCCTCCAGCAGGATTTAGCCCGCCGTCTCTGGAACGAACCGGTTCATCCTTCTACTTCACCATTAAAGTTCAGGGAGATCCTGCAGAAGAAATTGAAGAATTCAATGGAGATTTTTTGGCGGATAAACAGGTTTTAATTATTGAAAGCCATGGAATTAATCAATCTGTTCTAACAGAACAAATTCAGGCTTGGGGCATGATTCCTATTGTCGTTAGGACAGGAATTGATGGACTCAAAATGATTAAAGCCAACCCCGATTTGGACTTGGTAATCATTGGCATCAACTTAGTTGATATTGATGAAATTGATCTGGCTCGAAAAATTCGCTTGTTAGAAAATGAATCTAATCGTCGAGAAAAACTGAGGAAGCCAATTCAGATGGTGATGTTTAACTATGCCAGCAATACTAGCCTAGCAAAGCAGTTAGAAAAAGCTGAAGTTAACTGTGCCGGATTTATTACCAAACCCCTCAAACAATCTCAGATTTACAATACTCTCATCCAAATTTTTGCAGATCACAAAACCCTAGATCAATATTTTAAGAGTAAGTTAATCACTGCTTCAAGTCCTACTGCTGAAGCCCAAAATCAGTGCCGGTTGCGAATTTTGCTGGCAGAAGATAACGTCACGAACCAAAAAGTTGCGACCAAACTCCTACAACGTCTAGGCTATCGGGCTGACATTGCTGGGAATGGATTGGAAGTGCTGGATGCCCTCAAACGGCAACCCTATGATATCGTGCTAATGGATGTGCAAATGCCCCACATGGATGGTTTGGAAACCACACGGCGCATCTGTCAGAAGTATGGGCAGGAAACCCCTGATCATCCTAAAAAACCTTGGATTATTGCCATGACAGCCAACGCCATGCGAGGCGATCGCGAGATGTGTTTGGCGGCGGGCATGGACGACTACATTACCAAGCCAATCCGTCGTGAAGAACTGGCTCGAGCTTTAGATCGGCTTCAGCCAATTGGATTGATTGAGTCTGATCGGGTTGAATCGAGGAAGCCTGCATCAACGCTAGCGGCAGGAGATGGCTCCCAGGAGTTTCATCCAGCAGCCAACCAATCAGGCAATGACAATTTAAGATCAGAAATAGAACTGATCGACGAGGACTGCTCCGTGCCCGAAGTTCCTGCGATTGATACTCAAGTGTTGCACAGCCTCCGGGAATATGATGATGAGGATGAACCCTTTGTCAATATTTTGATTGAAACGTATCTGAATGAGGCTCCCAAACATCTGGCCGCAATTGAGAGGGCAATTGCAGCTCAAAGTGCCAAGGCGTTGAGAGAGGCGGCCCATACCCTCAAATCCAGTAGTGCCCAACTCGGCGCAATCCAGTTCTCAGAGTTCTGCAAGGAATTAGAACAGATGGGTCGAGCGGGGGCAGAGGCTCAAGACCCAATTGCAGACTTCTTCATAGATGGAACCGTTGCAACCTGCCTTCAACATACACAAATTGAGTGGGAACGAGTGAAACAAGGTCTCCAACAAGAATTGCAACCTCTGACTTAAACGTCTCTGGTCTCAAA